>JBBDQY010000032.1:0-1395 GCA_040905745.1 Balneolales bacterium | reverse complement strand
AAGATGGCCCCAGGACGGTATTCGGTCGAGAGCGAGTTCAAATTGGCTTGATTTTTTGGGTACCTTTTGCATCAAGGCAAAAGGTACAAAGCTAAAAGAAACCATATCTTAACCTACCCATAATCAACTTTATCTGAACTTATTCAAATGAGTAAACAAACCTTTGAATTTAATAAAACCTGCAGCAAATCTATATGCACCCCTTTTACATTAAGTCAAAAGGTACAAAGCTAAAAGAAACCATATCTTCAAATGCCCAAAATCAAACTATATTAACAATGAGTTCAAATAATAACTACGTAATACTACCTACAAAAAAATGCCGGAAAGCACGGATTGTATCACATCCCAAACCCACGTAAGTTATAAACAGCAAATGGGGTAATAGCCGTCTATAGATGTTACAGAGCACTTCCACCTGGATAGGGTGAGTGCTCTTTTTTTTTTGCACTAATTCAAAAGAGAGGGATGCTCTTGGGTTCTTATTAAAGAGCAAATGGGGTAATAGCCGCTATGAGATGCTATTTGTTACGGGGAAGGTAACAGACGTTATATTATTTAAAATCTTTTCTTTAATACCTATTTATAATATAACATAAAGTAATTAAGCTTTCCTAATAATTTTTTAAAAAATTCAAACCGTTGCAGGGATACCGTTAATCCATTAAATTAAAGAATGATCAAATCATTCAGAGATAAAGCAACCCTTAGATTTGTTTCACGGGATTTCGAGCAGTAAAGTTTTATCATGATACCAGATAAAAGACTATCCACCCATCCCGGAATGATCCTGCTTAAAGAATATCTTGAGCCCATGGGATTAACACAGAAAGAATTAGCGAATCATCTGGAAATACCTATTCAGCGAGTAAATGAATTGTACGAGGAAAACGAGGAATCTCCCCTGATACGGCCTGGTTGCTTTCGAAAGCATTAAATTCAAGTCCTGAAATTTGGTTAAATCTTCAGTCCATGTATGATTTGTCTTCAAATCGCCCGGAAAAACATATTGAACCTCTTAAAGCTGCACAGACATGACAGATCACCGCAAAGATTGGATGCGAGGCCGGGGACGCTGATCTATCGTCTAAATCTGTGTAAACAGGATCATCCCTTCTGAATAGAAAAGGACGTTGCTTTCAAGAACAGCAGCTCTTGTCAAAAGTATTTGAGTGATTATTTCAATTACTTATTCCTGTCCTGTGAAATTATCGCCCCAGAATTAGGATCAGGAACACCAACGTCCTTTGGGGGGCATACCTAAAAATAAAAAGGCGTTGCTTCAGTAATTATTGGTGCTCCTGATAACAGGATCCCGGTAATTGTAATACCGGTGTCTGACACCTCGGGATTTTTGACCTATTCCCGATTTCGACTCCCAAAGTCAACGCCATA
>JBBDQY010000031.1:0-44973 GCA_040905745.1 Balneolales bacterium | reverse complement strand
ATAAAATTATTAAAAAGCCGGCTGTTTGCTTCAAACGTTGTACTATAATTTAACCCTCATTCTTTATCTGTATTTCTTAAAGCCGTACCTTGGAACCAAACTAATTAAATCTATTATGGCTGCTAAAATTCACACATACAAAGATTCCGGCGTTGATGTTAAAGCCGGTGAAAAAATGGTCAATTCTATTAAGGGACTGACCCAACAAACACACACGCCACAGGTATTAAATCAGATTGGTGGATTTGGTGGCTTCTTCAAGGCCGACTTCAAAGACTTTAAAGAACCTGTGCTGGTAAGCAGCGTTGATGGAGTGGGCACCAAGCTGAAGGTCGCCTTCAGGATGAAAAAATATGACACTGTAGGGCAAGATCTTGTCAACCATTGTGTAAATGATATAGCCGTATGCGGTGCAGAACCATTATTTTTTCTTGATTACTTCTCAACCGGCAAGCTCGAGCAGGATATGGCTTATGATGTGGTGAAAGGCTTTTCCATTGCCTGTCAACAAAATGGTTGCGCATTGATCGGGGGTGAAACGGCAGAGATGCCCGATATCTATGCTGAAGGTGAATTTGATCTTGCAGGCACGATTGTGGGTGTGGTTGACCAAAGCAATATCTATGATGGCAGCAAAGTAAAAGAGGGCGACATTCTATTGGGTTTTCCCAGTACAGGTTTGCATACCAATGGTTATTCTCTGGCCCGTAATGTATTATTTAGTCATTATGAAGCAACTGATTACGTTGAAGAGCTGGGTGAAACACTGGGCGAGGCATTACTTAAAATACACAGATCCTATTTACCATTGATCCGTGAATTAAAGAGTTTTGAGAGCATTCATGGCTTTGCCCACATCACAGGAGGGGGTATACCCGGTAATACTTCCCGTATCATCCCAGAGGGCTTTACTATCAATGTTGATTGGGATGCCTGGGAACAGCCACCACTGTTTCGACTCATACAAAAACTGGGTAATGTACCCGATGATGATCTTCGGGAAAGCCTGAACCTGGGAATAGGCCTGGTGGTTGTTGCTGAAAAGCAGAACCTTCATGAGATCCTGGATAAGGCAAAGAACTTAAATGAAACGGTGCATGTAATCGGAACCGTCAGGAAAGCCTGAAAACTTTTTAGCTTTCAACCTTACTTAATGAGCAGCATCTTTCTGGTAATATTTTTACTCTCAGTTTGAAGCCTGTAGAAGTAAATACCACTTGATAACCCATCGGCATCAAAAGCCACCTGATGATACCCTTCTGTATAAGTATTATTAGTCAGTACCGTCACCTGCCGGCCAATAAGATCATATACATCAAGCTGAACCTGCGCTTCGTCAGGTAGCCCAAAGCTAATGGTTGTGCTGTTGTTGAATGGATTAGGATAATTCATCAACAATTTTACCTCAGTAGGCAGAGAGGGTTGACTCGAATCTGTAGTTTCAAATTGTTGAGGCTCTGACCAGATCCCATAACCATAGTTATTTTCACCCTTGACTCTCCAATAATACCTTGTAGAAGGGTTTAGCTGCAAAACAGCCAGAGTAGTATCGTTGATAGTTTCGAATTCCATAATTTCTGCATTCTCAAAATCCGTTGTTTTAGATATTTGAATAGCATAGGAGTTTGCAGCATCAGAGCCTTCCCACATAAGATGTATGTCTTCAAATCCTACCTTTTCACCATTTATTGGTTTGAGGGGATGAGTTTTTAATCCCATTGGTTCCGTTTCCACACGTATATCATCAATCCTTAATTGGGATCGCTGTCCGATTTCCTGATCAATTCTTTGTTCTGTGTAGTAGTATCTCCAGCGAAATTGAACATATGGCTTGTTCCTAGTCCATTCAGGCAATCTTACGGGTCCGATTATTTCCGAATGTCCCGCCTCATCATTCGGTTTATATTCTACTAGCTTACCATACTGATCTTTCAGATCAATAAAATCAGCTTCATTACCTACACGATACTGCAGCCTGAGGTTATATATACGAGAATTTGGTTGAATGGTTCCGCCTGTCCAGGTAATGTATAGATCATCGACTCCTCGTGTGTCTACTGCCAGGAGCGCGCCTCCTAATCTGGTACCCGGATACCCGGGATTACCATCCTCATTACCGGTGTTGATAAAGGAAAAACCATCTTCGCCAAGCCCGTTGATGCGTGTGCGTGAATCCAGATTATAACCACCTTCAGTCACTCCTCCGGTATTAGCATTCATCCCGGGATCATTTCGGTCCATGTATAGAAAAGCCATATTTGGAGGATAAGTACCAGCGGGTTCAATATCTTCCCATGAAGTAAACACGTAGTTACCATCATTTAATGGATGAGGAACTATCGTCTGATCAACAAACTCATAATCTTCGTCAATTTCGAATACGGCAGTAACCTGAACATCCTCATCCAGAGTAAGAGTTAATGTAGATTCCTGACCAGCTATTCCTTCCCAGTGTAAAAACCTATAACCTGGATATGGTCGTGCGATAATAGTGACCGGTATGTCCCTGAAGTATGTTCCCTTCCATGGATAGGGGTTAGCATTAACACCCGGGTTATCACCAGCAAGATCCAGTTCATTAATTTGTATTGAGCCTCCATTTGAATTGGAGACATCAACAGTAATTGTAGACATTCCATCAATATTGAAATGACTTATAATGTGATTACGCTGATAATCAGGCCTATTTTGAGCAAATTTACGCATTCCCCCGATATTAGCTTCCCAATTATCAATGGAAACAGGGTAACTCCATCTTGCTACATGATCTTGTATTTCAGGCTCCAGTACATCCTGCATATCACTTATAAGCTGAACAACACGCTCCGGTTTAAAAGCTGTGTTTAATAGCTCAGCAAATCGATTAATAAATGCATTTTTGAACTCATCGTTCTGTAAAAGGTTTCGCAGCAGAAAGGTAGCCCAGTCTTGATTAGGCCAACTATCATTACCTGCTTCAGTGGCCATATCCAGAGTGTTGTGAGTGTATTGTTCCGTACCTCCAAAACCATAGCCAAAATCAGTGTCATATAATAACCATCTCCACCGTCCATCGAGCCCGGGTGGAGCATCAGGATCAGAGGACTTGCTCCTCCAGTAATCAATATTGTTCCCGGGCCAGTCGTCATTTCTGAAGTATATCTGGCTGATGCTGTAATCCATAAAGTTATCAACATCCATCTGCGTCTTGATATATTGAAAATTATCCGGATCGGCCATCGTATGGTTTTCAATGAATTCAATCATCGAGTCATAGTGATCAGAACTACCTTCAACTACGGCACGATTCTTTTCCAGCAGATCAATTTGTTCTTCATCTACTCCATAATTTCGCTCAAGATAATGTTTGTCGTATCGTTCTCTCAGGTTATGAATGCCCCAGTATTCTCCGTTAATAAAAACGATATAAGGTTGGTAAGCCTGGGTGTCAAAACGAAGATGTCCTACCAGTTTTTGCATGAGAGCATCTCTGAAAAGGGTTGGATAATTATATCCATCCTGACCGGAGTTCCGCAGCAGCAACCTGTTATAACTTGAATGGGGTACCTCATCAAAGAATTTGTAATTAAACCTGTTAACACCGTACTCGCTTCGGGCATATAATCGTAATGATTTATTGGCCATTGCGCGGGTTCCGCCACCATGTATCCTTAAACCCGCTTTTTGTGATAAAACAGGATTACCAGCTTCATCAAAGAACTCGACATTAACTTCTCTTTCCCATTCCGAACCACGCTGATGATAATTAGCATTTGGTTCTCCCCATCTGTTATCTCCATAACCGTTTTCTTTATAAATATCCCCCGGTACATAAATTCCTTTATCGTCACTGAATAGGTCGACTGAATCTGCCGCTATAGAAACTATAGGCAAAGTATATCGTTGGTTGATGTTTTCATCAACTAAATAAGTCCGAGTGATTGTTTGAGAAGGATCGGAATCTTCTGTAAATACTCTAGCCCTGATCACTGTAATTTTGAAAATTTCATTCCCCGGTTCTTTCCAGCCAAACCATAAATCATCGGTTTCAATCGGATTAGTACGGATCATTGAAATGCCATTAGGTTCTCCGACGCGATCAGTTATTGGGATGGGCACGGTATATACTGAAGAAGATTCTGTAGGCATAGAGCCATCTGTGGTATAATATATCGTGGAGTTTTCTACGGAGCTGGCTATCTCTAAATCAAAGCCGGTATTATAAAAACCAGCCTGATGTGAGAAACCTGGTTCCTCAGCCACACCTTGGGCAATGGAGAGTCCCGCGCTTAGGTTAACATAAAAAATAACCCATGACAGGCGGATGCAGATTTTCTTTATCAATGAGATGATCTAAATGTTAAAGTGGACGCAAGGTTAAATCGACAATCTCTCCTGGCCGTAAATTTGTATCTTCGCCCAGAGTTATTTTAATGGGCAACCCGGTCTGAATAACTTGTGATACCATATTCGTTACCTCCACCATATCCCCCACCTGTACACCAACATCCAATACCTTACCGTCATATTCCTGACGGTCATTAGAACGTGATCTCACAATAACCGGCATACCTATTTCAGGCTCCATGCGCATTGGATGGGGCAGATAACCAACTATATAATCCGGTTTAGGTGACTGGATAGTTAGTATAATTTCTCCATCTATGATTTGTTCTCCGCCTGTACGGTATATTTGATTGACCATGCCATCAATAGGGGCTACAAGTGGGATGGGTTTCATTTCAGCCTCAATCAGCTTCAATCGTTCTTCCTCAAGTTTGATAGCAGCCGCTACAGAACTTCCTGATGTAAGTTCATCATCAGAATCATTCAAACTAAGATGCTTGAATCTTTCCTCCATGGTTTCAAGCATCAGTGTCTTTTGCTCAATTTCCATGTTGATGGCATCGCGTTCTGATTTAGCCAGATCATACTCTACTTCCGTTATCATATCAGCATCGAAGAGCTTTTTTACACGATTATACTCCCGCTCAGCCCTCTGCTGATGTATACCTGATGTAGCAAGTTCAATTCGTTGATTCATTAAATCCATTTGTAATTCTTCCTGATTGAGCATATTCCGCTGTTTGCTATCCATAGTGCCCATGCCCATCCTGATCATCTCTACTTCTGCCAGTATCAGAGCGAGGTTGGCCTCTAATACTTTTGGGTCTATATGCACTACTTCGGCTATGACATCCCCTGCTTTAACACGCTGGAATCTTTGAATCTTTAATTGAGTGAGATATCCACCCTCAGAACTTCTAAGTTCTGCATGGGCTCCAATCACTTTGCCGGTCATATTGGCAGATGATATACGATGGTTCCAGAGGTTAAATACAATCAGGCCGGTTATCAAAAAAACTAAGGCAGGTAATAACCTGATTCGTACTTCTTTCCATCTCTGTGAAAGGGGTATGGGTATTTTGGAATAGGGTTCCATATTATACTTCAGACTCCTCTTCGGCTTTAAGGCTAGTAAGCCTTGATACTTCTGTTTTATTTCTTAATTCTGTAAGCAAATCATCCACACGCCCAGGATCACGGAGTAATAACCTGTACGAAAGATCGGTTCCTTCTCCATTGTGGCTGGAACGCTGGCTGGCGCAATGTGCTTTCATGCTGTGTCTTTCCAATAAAAGTTGCAAAGGGGTTAGTCCTTCACCGCCATCCTTCCAATTCAGATTTACAATCAGATCATATCGATGCCGGCTTCCGAAGGATGTAAACCAAAGATATGTTAAAACTAATGCTGCCAGTAAAGTACCTATAAGCGCCGTAGAGAATTTTTGGGTACCACAGGCCATGCCAATCACGATTAATGATAATATATAAACGGTGTCGAGTGTGTCTCTAACGATATTACGAAATCGTACTATTGCGAAAACAGCCATTAAACTAAAAGCAGTTACCAGGTTATTATCCAATACCATCATTACCATGGCCACCGTCATCGGGATGAGGATCAGTGAACTGACAAATGTACGGGAATAGGATAGGCCGGTATGTGTAAACATATACACCCAAGCCATAGTCTGCCCTGACAAAAATGCCAATAACAAAGCTAGCACCAGTGTGGTAATATCGGTTGGGAAGGGTGTCGCATCCCCAAGATAAATCCAGTCGTTCATGATTAATAATGCCGAATGTTAAAATTTTATATTAATTAAATATACGCACTTATCAATCCACGTTCACCCATATTATATACCCCATCAACATACTTAGCTGCAGATCCCTGCCTCAAACCAAATACCTGGACCAGATCCTTAAACCAATAGGGATATTTATCGGTGAACTTAAGTTCAAGTACTACTTTACCCTTAAATACATGTGTTGGGTTTTCCATATATTTGCTGAGGGATAATTGCTTATGGGGTTCTGTCTTGACCATACGATCCATCGTAACCCTGACAGTATTAGAACCTTCTGCCATCCAAGCCTCACGCAGATATGAGACATGTACCTGAGGAACAGCTTGCAACTGATTTAATAAGGTTAAAAAGCTATCCAATGCCTCCATATTTTGTGGAGTAAAATCAACGAGATCAGTGGAATCGGGATAATAACCTGAAATAATCAAAGGTACCAGATGTCGTGGCACAGTAGCCCGTTTTTTCTGAATTATATTGTTAATTCTTCTTTTTATTTCAAAAAAAACAGCACTATCCTCCGACTTTTCATAATACCTCAGCCTAAGCTTAAATCTGTTTTTATCCCCGTTAATAGTATTCTTATATAAGATAAGATCAGGGGAGTCGAGATATAGGCTGTGCACCGGATATGAGTAACCAGGTTGCTTCGCACCGAATTGGTCAAGTATAAGATAGGATTTTACAAAATCGCGAATAGCCAACGCTACGTGTTCATGTACTACATACTTATGCTCGAAACGTTGTTTTTGATACTTATTAGACATTTTATTGATGAAAATCTGAAACGTGACTTCACAAATATGTTACGTTATATTGAGGGTAAATGTAGCCATTTTCATTAGGAAATCACAACATTTATAATCAATGAACCTTTATTGAATTCATTAAACTTCTAGGTTTCTTTGCAATATATCCCTTTCAATATACCGGCCTTAACTTTACATTAACAGGGATACTTTTTCATCGAACATAACCCATATAATATGTCTGTTGCAATTATAGGAGCCGGTATTTCAGGTTTATCGTTAGCTTTAGAACTTAGAAAAAGAGGTATTGAGGTAAAAGTCTATGAATCATCTGATCAGGTCGGCGGGGTTATTAAAACCTACAGAGATAAAAACTGGCTTGTTGAACTTGGTCCTAATTCCATTCTCAAATCCTCAACCCGTATTGGCGATCTGATAGATGATCTCAACCTTACCAAAGATATCATCTACACTAACAAAGCAGCTGAAAAACGCTATGTAGTTTTAAATGGAAAACCTGAGGCTGTACCCGGATCAGCCATGGCTTTTATTAAAAGCAAATTACTGAGTACCAAGGGTAAGTTCATGATCATGAAGGAACCCCTTATCAAACCTAAACCAGGTGACGATGACGAAAGCCTGGCCGATTTTGTACGTCGTAGATTAGGAAAGGAGATTCTTGATTGCTTTATTTACCCACTGGTGGGAGGCATTTATGCGGGTGATCCTGAAAAGCTTTCCGTCAAATATGCTTTTAAGAACTTTTATAAAATTGAAAAGAAATATGGATCAATTATTCTGGGTCAGTTAAAGGCTTCCAAAGAAAGGGAAAGCCATGAAATAGCGAAGAATAAAGCCCTTTCCATTTCATTTCGTGAAGGACTCCAGTCATTGCCGGAAGCAATCTCAAGAAAACTGGATAAAGATGTTATACTCAATACCCGGGTGCTTTCGG
This sequence comes from Balneolales bacterium, assembly GCA_040905745.1. Classification (GTDB taxonomy): domain Bacteria; phylum Bacteroidota; class Rhodothermia; order Balneolales; family Natronogracilivirgulaceae; genus JBBDMU01. The sequence goes on along the minus strand of JBBDQY010000031.1, from coordinate 37,138 downwards.
TCACTAACCAGAACGGAACCTTCCAGCTTGAAACGGATGGAACTCAAAATGTACCTGAAATGAAACATCATGATGCTGTGGTTTATGCAGGAGCTGCACACGGGCTCAATAAAATTAAATTCACCGGCAATGGAAAAACAAACCCCGAAGTTCTTGCTGATATTACGTATCCTGCGGTTTGTTCTGTAGCTCTTGGTTTCCGTAAGGAACAGATTAAACATCCACTGGATGGGTTCGGTGTGCTAATACCCCCCGATGAAGGTTACCGCATATTAGGCACGCAATTTAACTCAACGGTATTCACTGACCGCACTCCTGATAAAAATCACGTTTTGCTAACTACTTTCATAGGCGGTACCCGTTTCCCTGAGGCGATACACCTGGATGATAATGAGCTTCTCAAGGTCATAACTGACGACTTAAATCGCCTGTTAGGATTGGAGGGTGATGCTGACTTTGTAAATATCGCCCGGTGGCCTAAAGCCATTCCGCAGTATGAAGTGGGTTATGGACGATATATGGATGCAATGGATACTATTGAAAGGGAAAACCCAGGCTTTTATTTGGCGGGCAACTACCGCACTGGCATTGCCATTGCTGATTGCATCAGCAGTACGGTCGATTTAGGTGACCGTATCGAAAGTGATCTACTTTCACAAAAAAAATTAAAACCAATAGCTAAACAATGAGAATAAGTATACTGGGATGTGGTTGGCTGGGATTCCCCCTTGCCGAACGGTTTGTTTCTGAAGATTACCGGGTTCATGGGTCTACCGTTACCAAAGACAAAATAGCCTTGCTTGAACCCTCCGGCATAATACCGTTTTGGATTACACTGAAACCGGAGGCAACGGGTGATGATATGCAGGCATTCCTGAATTCAGAAACTTTGATTGTAAATATCCCCCCTGGCCGAAGTAGGGATGATGTATATGCATTTCATACCGCCCAAATCAGAAACCTGATTGAGCATATCGAGAAGTCTCCCGTGAATTTCGTTGTATTTGTAAGCTCTACCTCCGTGTACCCAAAAACGAATAAGGTAGTCACGGAAAATGACGCAGGCAATCCGGAAAGTGATTCCGGAAAAGCTCTATTGGAAGTAGAACAAATGTTGATGAATAATACTCACTTTGATGCTACTATTGTCCGTTTCGGAGGGTTATTTGGTCCTGAACGTCCTTCGGGGCGGTTCCTGGCCGGTCGTAAAGAAGTGCCCAACGGTTCAGTACCCGTCAACCTGGTTCACCGGGATGACTGTATTGAGATTTTAGTTGAAATCATAAAGCAGGATGTAAGAAATGAGATTTTCAATGCTTGTTGTGATGATCATCCGCTTCGTAAAGATTTCTATCCTGAAGCGGCAGCCAAATTGGGCCTCGAACCACCGGTATTTAGGTATGAGGAACAATCTGTACCGGCATCTAAAATTATCAGCAGTGAAAAGCTGAAAAAACAGTTGGGATACACGTTTAAGCATTCTCTGCTTTAGAATTGAATAAAAGCTTACAACGTAATAATAGAGGTGCAGGGAGTAAGATAAACGCGGTTTGTTCCCTAATGAATATCTCTAGCTGGATGGAATTGACTAGTCCTATAAGTTCGGTCATGAATGAATTAGGTACCCGGATAAATAATCCCTCATTGCCTACTGGGTTTTGCTTGGTATTGTAAGCCAAAGTCTTATTTTAAGTTAGCTGATTTGCAAACTTTGGATATGATCCTTTTACCCCATGTACCTTTTTTTCGACACCGAAACTACCGGTCTTCCCAAAAATTGGAAGGCCCCGGTCAACCATCTGAATAACTGGCCGCGGCTTGTTCAACTGGCTTATTCCCTTTTTGATGATCAAGGCAACATGCTTAGTTCTGCCGATTTCATCATTAAACCTGATGGTTTTTCAATACCGTCTAAATCGTCTGATGTCCATGGCATTACTACAGAACGTGCATTGAAGGAAGGTGTAGCTTTAGTACCGGTTTTGAAGAATTTTCATCAGTTGATCATAAAAAGCAATTATCTGGTTGCCCATAATATAAGCTTCGATGAAAAGGTCATGGGCTCTGAGTTGCTGAGAGCCGGCATGATAAACAGTCTCGATTCAAAGCCTAAGATATGTACCATGCAAAGCGCCACCGATTTCTGTGCAATCAGTGGTCCTTATGGCTTCAAATGGCCTAAGCTAGAAGAGTTGCACCAGATATTATTTAATATGGATTTTGAGGAAGCTCACAATGCTTCCGCTGATATTGCAGCCACGGCTAAATGCTTCTGGGAACTCAAACGTATAGGCATTATTTAGACTACCTATTTCAAGGATGCTAAGAAATTTTTAGATATTTCCAGATGCTTTTCATCCCCGTCTCTTTGAGGCTCTAAGGCTACAGCCTTTTCAAGCATGTTTATAGCTTGTTCATCACTGCCCATCTCTTCATAAAACTTAGCGAAATCCAGATAAAATAAAATATTATTATTATCCAGCGAAATAGCTTTATTAAAAGCTTCCTCAGCTTTCTCTTTACTGGCTTCAGGTAAACCCCCGAACATCCTGACAGCGGTCCGTTCGGCAAAATTCAATGTAGAGGCTTCGTGATGCCATACTCCTAAAACATGCCAGGCACCTGCATGGTCAGGATTCAGTTCCAGTGCCTTTTCGGCATGTTTTTTAATTTCATTTGCATAGCCAACTCTGGTACGTGGCCGGCTTTTTTTGGATATCCTGCCCGTCGCAATACTATACACGTAATGTGCTTCGGGTTTTCCTTCATGATATTGCAGTGCTTTTTCAGCATAATCCTTTGCTTTTATATAATGATCCATCTGCTGGTCTTCATCCTCAAATTGAAAGCCAATCATATTGTATAATAAGCTTACCCTGTGCAGAGCCGTATAATTTGTAGAATCAAGTTCAAGAACGTGAAGAAAAGATTCAAGAGCCTTATTGTTTCTTTTATTTTTATAATGGCTTTCGGCATTTCTGATGAGCTCATTAATATCATTATCTGACTGAGCCATAATCTCAACTGATGAGAACAACAACAATAGGGTTATTACGCCCACAAAACCCTTTGTTAATAATTTCATGCGAAACAGATTGTTAAAAATGACATGTAATTAAAGAAATTTTCTTTTAGTTAATAACGAGCCTAATTCCCGAACATTGGCATATTCATTTCTCTGTAATTAGCCGGAATACTAAAAAGACTATTGTTTAATCTTTTTTCCTCAACAAAAATTACTTCCATGTGTATGCGATCTTTACCGGTCCCGGTTACCATGAGAAAAGGGAAAAATGAGACGGCCGGTATATTGGGCTGTTTCAATGAACCTATACTGTTACCCGCCATCTTTGGAAAAATAAAGTTGCCAAAATCAGCATTAACAGGAGTCCATATTTCTGTCTCAGAACCGTCATCATCAGTGTAGATATACTGCTGACATTCATATCCGGAGATGGTGCTTTTTTCACCAGTAAGATGGAAATTTTCAGCATCCCCGGCTCCTTCCGATTCCTCATCTTTGGGAATTGGAATATTCATGTAGAGGCTTAGCTGATCCATCAATATAGTCAAATTTTCAGGTGCCGAATTGATCAGTATGGCCAAATCACCCCCTAATTCCTGGGATGAAAACTCAACCCTGGCATGATCATCTTTCATAAAATAGACAAAATCATGCTCCTCACCATCAGCTTCCAATGTATAAGAAATGGAACCTTCAAATTGCTGGGCTCTCAGGGTTTGCTGTATTGCCGGAAGGCACAACAATACGGTCGTTAACAGTGCAATGCAGTAAATTTTACAAGAAATATCCGAATTTGACATAAATCAACGATTGATAGTATGGAAATATCAAATACGACAGATTTCATCAGAATATATAATTAGAATATCTTAAGGTATATAACCTACAAAGCCTCGCACAAGGCCTTAGTATAGGTTGTGGTGTTACCCCGCCCGCCTAAATCCCCTGTGCGTACATCATCATCCTTGATTACTTCATGAACAGCATTTGTAATTTTGTCTGCTATAACATTTTCATCCAGATACCGTAGCATCATGATGGCTGAGAATAATAAGGCTGTTGGATTAGCAATCCCTTTTCCCGCGATATCAGGAGCTGAACCATGCACCGCTTCAAACATGGCATGAGTAGTTCCTATATTTGCCGAACCTGTAACACCAAGACCGCCAACCAAACCTGATGCCAGATCGGAAAGTATATCACCGAAAAGGTTCGTTGTAACAATAATATCAAACTGATGTGGATTGAGCACCATTTGCATGGCCGTATTATCCACGATCATATCTTGAAATTCGATCATGGGATATGCTTTTGATATTTCCTTCCCGATATCCAGAAACAGGCCCGTTGTAAGTTTCATGATATTCGCTTTGTGGACAAGGGTTATTTTCTTCCGATCATTCTTTACGGCATAATCAAATGCTGCACGAATGATTAGCTCACTGGCTTTTCGTGTGATTACACCAATGGTCTCTGCATGATCTTCTCCGATACCTACATGGCGTTCCTGCCCGATGTACATTCCCTGAGTGTTTTCTCTGAAGATGATTAAATTAACCCCAGAAAACGGACTTTTGATCCCCGGTAAAGTTTTGGCCGGGCGAATATTGGCATAAAGGTTAAATTGCTGTCTAAGGGCTACATTCACAGAACGGAACCCCTTGCCAACCGGAGTCGCTAACGGACCTTTTAATGCAACTCTATACCGGTCAAACAGCCTTACCGTTTCTTGTGGTAAAGGATCACCGGTTTCCTCAAATGCGCTCATACCTGCCTTTGCAGGAATCCAATTGATACTAACTCCAGAGGCTTCCAATACTTCAATAACCGATTCCGTAATCTCCGGACCGATTCCATCTCCTGACATCAATACTACATCATGCATTTTTTACCATCTTTGGTCAATATAATTTTCCTCATCAAGATAGGGATTTATCAATACAAATAGGTTAGAAGAGATTCATGTCATACCAGTTTCACTTCTCAGATAGGGTGTGGCTGGTTTCTGTAATGTTTAGTTTTGGTGCCACAGCATCTTTGATCAAAAAACCTGTCATCGCTGAAATACCCCCGACTAAACCTCCTATAAAGGCAGTGACAAGTATGATAGAAAGGGCATTGGGCAGGCTCATCATTTCAGCCACCCGACCAGCCAGAATTCCATTATTGGCAAGATGAATATAGGTAGAGGCAAATAACCATAGCAGACCGATTCCTGTAAAACCAGACAAGAATGCATGCAAGCTTTTTTGACATAACCATGCTCCAAGAGTGATGGATACTAAAGCTATAGACCACCAGGGAAGAAACAGCTGAAGTAGAAATGCCAGTGAGAATATATACAGCCAAACAAACTTTGTATTTTTCATCCTATTCTGTTAATTAATAATGGAGGCAGCAACAACATTAGCGATTAGGCCGCGCAAGCGAACTACGCTACCCGTATCGTCTGGATACACCCGGTTTGTTAATAAAATTACAGCCGTTTTTGTATCGGGGTCAATCATTATAGATGTTCCCGTATACCCTGTATGACCATAGGTATTCCGTCCAAACAGATTACCCTGGTTTGATGAAAAGTTTGAATTGAGGTCCCAGCCTAATCCACGTCCATGATATGCTCCCAACACAGGTTCTTGGGTCATCTTCTTTACGGACGCAGGGCTTAGTATCCTGGTATTATTAAAGACGCCTTCGTTCATCATCATGGTCGCAAATATTGCCAAATCATCGGCTGTAGAAAATAACCCGGCGTTTCCGGAAATACCTCCCATTAGCGTATTAGCCAATGGATCATGAACAGCACCGGAGATTAGGCCATCCTCTGATTTTATGGTAGGAGCAATAGACGCCAGCTTATCAACACCCGGCATAAAGGTGGTATTTATCATTCCTAATGGCTCAAAGATGTTCTTTTGAGTAAAAGAATGCAATGATTCTCCTGTTATAGATTCAATAATCATTTGTAGGGTTATATACGAAGGGCCGCTATACAAAAACGTATTCCCCGGTGCGGTGATTCTGGTGGCCGTTGAAAAATAATTCATAAGGGAATCAGGAGAAACCCTCCCAAAACGTTTTGATAATTCATCAACAGGGGCATAGGCAGGAAGGCCGGCTGAATGTGTCAACAAGTGGATTATACGGGCATCTTCAAAATAATCCTTCTCGGAATAAGACATAAAACCGGGAATAAAATGAGAAACTGGGTCATCCAGCCTGATTATTCCCCGATCAACCAATATCATCAGCGCTGTAGCTGTAGCGACTGGTTTTGTAATGGAGGCCATATCAAAGATGGTATTCTCCCGCATCCTTCTATGAGAAGGTTCGAGCCTCATCATACCATATGCTTTACGGTAAACTATTTTACCGTCACGAACTATAGCGAGTACAGCCCCCGGGGTTTCCTTATCTTTGATGGCTTCATGAATGAGGCCATCCACCCTCCATAAATGACCTGGATCCATTCCTGCATCAGCCGGATCCACAATTGGCAGTGGTTGCGCAGATAACGACCCAAATAGAGTCCCTAAAAATAGAAACAGAATTAGATGCTTCATAAACATGTGATAAATAAATTCATTAAAGTCGCTAATCATAAAGTATAAAAAAAGCTGAAGATTTTATTTGTTAGATCATGGACTTGAATTTATACCTGATGATGTAATAGGTAGTTAACTTATCACCGATAATTTGGTGTAAAACCTTTTATCATAAAAAAGGTTAATTATACTTTTAACCTAAATACTTAAAGTTGTGACTTTTTGCCTCTAAACTAGTTCCTCTTGTATATATCGTCCTGACCTGGTCCCAGACATGTCTTGTGCCAGCGGGGGTTTTGTAACAGTTTTGTAAGCCTTGCCTAGGACGAGGTCAGGACAAAACCCATGAGATAATCAGGGTTTATAAGTTGGTTGATCAGCGATAATTCATGATAATTTACACAACATATACTCTGCCCACCTTTTTTGATAAAAGGCAAAATCTGGTTTTTACCTTCATAATTAAGGCCGAAGCTCTGCCAGCTTTTTAAATAATTCCATTTCCTTTGAGGTCAAATTTTCAGGGATTTTCACCATTAGCTTCACGTAAAGATTCCCGCGTTCTTTCGAATTATCGGCTTTAGGCATACCCCGGCCGGTAAGCCTTAACGTTTTACCCGGCTGGGTCTCAGGCGGAATTTTAATCTTTAATTCACCCCCTGGAGTTGGCACATTGGCCTTTCCCCCAAATACCGCAGTATACAGGCTAATCGGAAGTTCTATATGAAGATTTTCACCATCTCTCCTGAAAAGTTCATGTGATGTAATTCTGATCTTAATGAAAAGATCACCTGCGGGTCCACCGCCGTGAGAGGGCTCTCCCTTTCCTTTTAGCTTGAGGCGCTTTCCATTTTCGATACCGGGCGGAATTTTGATTTTAATTCGCTGGCCATTTATCATAAAAGATTTATGGCTACCATGATAGGCATCATCGAGAGTGATATCGAGTTCGGCATTCAGGTCACGACCTTTAACCTGAATTGGACCTTGTCTTTGCCCTGTTCGGGGATCTGTGCCGAAACCACCTGTTCTACCCCCGAAGAAAGATTCAAAAAAATCAGAAAAGGGGCTTTCCCCACCGAATTGATTTTCAAATCCGGGGCTGCCTTGATAGGAATAGGTTCTCTGGTTTGGCCCTCTGCTACGCTGCTGCCATTCCTGCCAATTGAAATCCTGAGCCTGACCGCCTGAACGTTTATATTGTTTCCAGTCGGAACCCATCTGATCGTACATTTTCCGGTCTTCGGGGTTTTTCAATACCTCATAAGCTTCACTGACTTCTTTAAATTTTATTTCAGCCTCTTTGTTATCAGGATTAACATCGGGGTGATACTTAGCAGCGAGTTTGCGGTAAGCTTTCTTAATTTCATCCTGACTGGCTTTTTTGGTGACGCCAAGAGTTTTATAGTAATCTTTATATTCCATCAGAAGCAGATAACGTTTAAGCTATGACTTTAAATACGAAAGGGCAAAAAAGCAAGATAGCCTTTTTACCCTTTCATTTAATCATGAAATTAATGTTCCAGTTTACCCAGGGTAAACCAGCTATGCATTAGGTTCGAGGTTCAAATGCTACAAAGAACCTCTGGTTTTGTCGAATAACCTGTAGCAGAATAACATCTCTGGATGCCCCTGCAGAAACAATGCTATTGAATTCAGATACCGATATAACAGGGTTTTGGTTAACCGCTATAATTACATCGCCCTGGCGCAGGTTATTTCGGTATGCCTGGCTGTTCTGATCAATACTTTCAACTACCACTCCCTCGACATTAGGTGGAATTCGCAGTTGCTCAGTTATTTCATCACTGAGGTTTCTGACTGCAAAACCAGTGATATCCTCAACAGAACCGCCATCATCGGCAGCCATTTCATCATCTTGAGGGCGCTGTGTTAATGTTATATCAACCGATTCTTCTTCACCATTGCGAATGATAGTAAGGCTTACTTCATCACCAGGCTTCATATTAGCGATTTCAAACTGAAATTCTCTGGGTTCTCGTATAGTTTCACCGTTAACTTCAATGATTACATCACCACTTTGCATACCTGCTTCTTCAGCGGGGCTATCCGGAACTATATCGTTTACAAGAATTCCACGGGTTCTTTCAAGGCCAAAGGCCCGGGCTATATTTTCGCTAACAGGCTCAAACGAAATACCTATAAAACCTCTGATCACTGAACCGTGCTCTATAATAGATTCCATTATAGAGCTGGCAATATTGCTGGGGATGGCGAATCCAATTCCCTGAAACCCTCCCGATTGAGAAGCTATGGCAGTATTGATGCCAATGATATTGCCATCCATATTAACTAGTGGACCGCCTGAATTACCCCGATTAATGGCAGCATCGGTTTGGATAAAATTTTCGAAAGTCATCAAGCCAAGAGAACGACCTGTAGAACTGACAATCCCCTGGCTAACTGAGTGAGCCAAACCCGGATTTAAAGGGCTGCCTACTGCAAGTACCATTTCACCAGTCTTAAGTTCATCGCTGTTCCCGAAGGTCATGAAAGGAAGATTTTGAGCATCAACACGCAGTACGGCAATATCTGAATCAGGATCAGTGCCAACAATCTCAGCTGTTAATTCATCGCCGTTTTCCAGGCCTACATAGATGGTATCAGCACTGGCAACCACATGGTTATTCGTAAGGATATAACCATCTTCCGAAACTATGACACCCGATCCCATGCCTTGCTGCCTGTATTCTCTTTGTTGCCCTTCATTGCCACCATTTCCCCGAGGGTCACCAAAAAATTCCCTGAAAAAATCCTGAGGAGTTCTTGACTGCATTCTAACGGTTTGCTCTGTTCTGACGGTAACTACCGCGGGTGTGGTTGCTGAAGCAATCTCTACAAGAGCATTATTGAAATCCCTTAAGTTATTGATAGGGCGTTCCTGTGCACTTTTCTTTTCTGCGACAGGGTTAGAATTCTCGTATACATAGGTATCATTGCTACTTATCAATCCTCCCGGATAGCCTAGCAAGAAAAATAACAACACAACAGATAAAACTGTCATGAACTTCGGATAGTGGTGATGCATAAATCCTCCAAAACTTAATAAATAATTATGAAATCCATGTGGAATGGCCTCTTGTTCTTAAAAACATGAACTAAAATGTTTTATTGTCATAAGTAAAAGGCCACCATTAAATCGTTTTATAGCCTGCATTTATTGTTATGGTATTGCGACATCAAATGATTTCAACAAAATTATGACAAAAAAGGGTCGCCCTTATGGCGACCCTTCAGATGTAAAGTTTACTTAATATCGATTTGCTTGCTCATTTTCTTCTGGACTTTCTGAATCGTAAGATTGAGCATCCCATCCTTATATTTAGCATTCAGAGAATCAAGGTCAACATTACTGGGCAAAGTAAAACTACGTTCGAATTGACCGTATCGACTCTCTATTATATGATATTTAACATTTTTATCTTCTTTTTCCTGCTTGCGTTCCCCGCTAATCGTTAGGGTTCTGTCTTCAAGATCAATTTTAATATCTTCTTTTTTCATTCCAGGCAGCGTTACATGGATATTGTATTGATTATCATCCTCGGTAATATCAATGCCGGGAACAAAGCCACTGCGATCTCCTAATGTCATGGAATCATTGAAAAATTCATCCATCATATCGCTGAATCGTCGTGGAATTGATGGATAATCCATATCGGGTCTAAATTTTATCAAAGCCATTTTTTTACCTCTTAATGTTTTGGTTATAGGTTGCTGTTTACTTATTAGTAATGCAATTCCTATGCCAAAGCCTGAAATCAGAGATATATCTGTCTAAACGACATTTAAGGCTATTTTTCTCTTGAAAAAATGTCATGATCTCTGCACAAATTGACGATAGATTTGTCAATTTTACAGTACAATATGATGAGCAGGCAAATATTGATTTACTAATGGGCAATGATACTACTTTGCTTTCATACTGAGGAGCAATAGTCAAAAGGTGAGATTGATCCTAGTTGTTATATTAGCTAAAGCAGCAAGCTTGCACGTCCAATACTGATGATTTTATGCCTTCTGAACCTCTTTGCTTTTTTTCCATTCCCTGGCTATCAGGAAGGCCATTTCAAGGCTTTGCTGGTAGTTCAGGCGAGGATCACAGTAGCTTTTGTAATTGGTTTTGAGTCCGGCGGCATTCAGTCCTTTGGCTCCCCCAATACATTCCGTGACATTGTCGCCAGTGAGTTCAAGGTGAACCCCACCCAGATTGGTTCCTTCTGAACGATGAATGGCAAAGGTTTGCTTAATTTCATCAAGTATATCATCAAAATTACGGGTTTTGATTTTATCATCTGTAGAGAAAGTGTTACCATGCATTGGATCACAACTCCAAACCACTGAATTTCCTGCAGCCTTCACTCTTTGAATGAGTTCAGGCAGATACTGATCTACATTACCTTTGCCCATGCGGGTTATAATGGTGACCTTACCCTCGATATGGTTAGGATTGATAAGATCAATGAGCTTGATAACTTCATCGATATCGTAAGGAGGACCTACTTTTAAACCAACTGGGTTTTCGATGCCTTTAAAGTATTCTACATGCGCACCGTTGATATCACGCGTCCGGTTTCCAAGCCAAGGCATATGGGTACTTAGATTATACCAACCCTGGTGATGAGGTACTTTCCTGGTTTGGGCAGAATCGTAGTATAGGTTCAATGCCTCATGAGAAGTAAACATCTGTACTCGCTGCAGCATAGGCATGGAGCTTTCAGAAATACTCTCGACAAACCTCACTGCATTAGTAATGGATTTAACCATGGTTTCATACTCTTTGTAATATTTATTCTTGCGCATGAAATCAAGTTCCCAGAACTCAGGGTGATGCAGATCCGCAAATCCTCCGCCTTCTGTTAGAGAGCGTATGAAATTGAGGGTCATCGCTGATTTATGATACCCTTCGAGCAACCTGGAGGCATCAGGCTGTCTGGCCTCTCCATCGGCATCAAATCCATTTATTAAATCACCACGGTATGTAGGGAGTTCCAGTTCACCAATGCGTTCTAAATTATTGGATCGGGGTTTTGCATATTGACCTGCAATCCGGCCCACCCGGATCACCGGTATTCCCATTTCATGAATCAGTATGAAACTTGTTTGTAAAAGAACCTTGATCAGCCCCACAATTTGTGGTGAGTTGCAGCTATCAAAAGTCTCGGCACAGTCGCCTCCCTGAATCAGAAAAGCCTCTCCTCGAGAAGCTGCTGCCAGTTTACTTTTCAGATCTTCAACTTCCCACGATGTAATAAGCGGTGGATATGATTTCAGTTCCTGGTAAATTCTTTCTAATTTATTCTGATCAGCATATTCCGGAAGCTGATTAATAGGGTGTTGTTGCCAGGATGTAGGGGACCAGGTTTCAGTTTTTGATGCTGTTTTCATTGTCGTGATATTTGGAACCAAAGCTCTATATATGGGTAAATTGAAAATTAGGGTAAATGAAGGCTGATCAAACACGTTGAATAGCCTGAAAAATGTGTATAGAAGGGTCTAATTTAAGAAATAGACACCTGGGTTTCCACCTATATAAATGGAACCGTTATTAGATAGAACGGTATAAACAGCAAAATCGTCCCCTCCGGACAATCGCCAGTTACGACCCATGTTAGTGCTGATATAAATTCCTTCTCCCGTTCCGGCATACATGATTCCGGCGTGATAAGCAATGTCATAAACATACCTGTTATCCAGCCCGGCACTAACATCCCTCCAGATTTCTCCTTTAGACCGTGCATGATATATTCCGTTCTGGGTAGCGGCATAAATACCGTTTGCATTGGCTATGATGGCGTTAGTGCGAACGTTTGGAAATTTTGCACCCAAACGTTCCCAGCTATTCCCGCCGTTGGAAGACCGAAAAATGCCATTGGTGTCACCTACATATAAATTACCCCTGTTATCTGAAGTAAGGGCATAGGCATGAGTAAGAGGTAGCCCTTCATTGATACTGGTCCACGTATCACCGTTATTGGTAGAACGATATAAACCACCCACAAGGGTGGAAGCAAAAATATTACCCTCTAAAAACGTTATTGCCTGAACTCTGGTTTCATTGAGCCCGGAGTTTGAAAGGGACCAGTTATTTCCATTGTCCATAGAACGGTATACTCCCCTTTGGGTAGCGGCAAAAATGTAATTTTTTGATTTAGCAAAATCATACACAGCCACATTGCCTAAATTGGTTTGAACCCATGTTTGTCCGCTATCTGCAGAACTATACACACCACTATTTAGACTTCCGGCCAAAATATGTCCGTCATCCGTAACCGTTAGTGCCCATACCGAACCACCAAACATACCACTGGTTTTAAGCCAGCTATTTGCTTCTATATTGTTATAACCTTGAATAAATAAAGATGCAACGGTGATAACAATAAAACCTAATAAAATCTTATTGGTGCCTTTCATCAGAAAGCTTAGGGGCTAGTATGTAATATTAGTATTTCTTAATGAGTTTCTAATTTATGTAAAAATAGCAATTTAATCAAGTATATTTTTGATTATTAAGGCTTTACAGTGGTAATAAAAATATATTTAAGCTTAGGTGGATATAGTTACTTCTAACAATCTGATTTGAATTTATGTCTCAAATTCAATGCAAGGAACCTTACATTTCTTCGTTAAACTTAATTAGCTTGATTTAAGTCTTCATGGCTTTTCAATTTACCCCTCATCCATATAAACGTTTCTAAATACATTGCGATCTAATATTACCATCCGAGGAGCAAGGGAGCATAACTTAAAAAACATAGACATTGATATTCCAAGAGATCAGTTTGTTGTACTAACAGGACTTTCGGGGTCGGGTAAATCCTCATTGGCTTTTGATACTATTTTCGCAGAAGGCCAGCGGCGTTTCATGGAGTCACTTTCAGCCTATGCCCGTCAATTTATGGGCATGATGGAGCGGCCGGATGTCGATTTTATTGATGGATTATCACCCGTCATTTCCATTGATCAGAAAACGACAAACCGAAATCCACGATCAACAGTAGGTACTGCTACAGAAATATATGATTACCTGCGGTTGCTTTATGCCCGGGTAGGAATTCCCTATTCCTATAAGTCAGGTGAACCGATGAAGAAACAGAGCGTTGAGGAAGTTGTTGAATCCATCCTCAAGCTGGGTGACGGAACTAGAGCCTACTGTTTGGCTCCCGTAGTAAGAGGCCGTAAAGGCCATTACCGGGAACTGTTTGAGCAAACGCTTAAACAAGGGTTTATAAGAGTGAGAGTTGACGGCGTGTTTCAGGAAATCGAAAAAAACATGCAGATAGACCGGTACAAAACACACGATATTGAAGTTGTTATTGATCGGTTTATAATTAGCGAGAAAAGTCGTGGCCGTATTACCCAAAGTGTTGAGATGGCACTTGAAATGGCCGACGGTACCGTAATCCTTAGTTCTGAGACTGACCCGCCGGGTGAGTATAAGGATACGCTGTATTCTCAAAAATTGTTTGATGCTGAAAGTGGCTTAGCCTATGATGATCCTGCACCCAACATGTTCTCCTTTAATTCACCATACGGTGCTTGCCCGTCTTGCGCGGGTTTAGGTTATAGTTATGATGCTGATCCTGACCTGATTATACCCAATCACTCACTGAGTATTAACACTGGCGCCATTCGCTTTACCGGAAAACCTCGTGATATATTTATCTTCAAGCAAATACAGGCCGTACTTGATGATTACAAGGTTAATTTCGAAACCCCTGTAAATGAATTCCCCTCCGGGCTGATGGATATTCTAATGAATGGCAGCGGAGATCGGTTATTTGATGTTAGCTATGATTTTCGTGACACCAGTGTGAAGTATAAGCATGTTTTTCCCGGCCTCAAGGCTATGGTCCGGGATCAGTTTACAGAGAGCAAGTCAGGTAAACGTCAGGATGGAGCAAAAGCGTTTATGTATCAAACGGAGTGCCCGGCGTGCAAGGGCGGGAGACTTAAAAAAGAAGCTTTATCCTATAAAGTTGGAGGATATACCATTGATGAACTGGTTAAAATGGACATCAAAACTCTCCGTCATGCCATGTACAATCTGGAGTTAACAGAAAGGCAGCTTTTAATTGGACATCAGGTAATCAAAGAAATTCGGGACCGCATCGACTTCTTAATGAATGTGGGACTTACCTATCTGAATCTAAATCGGGAAGCACGAACTCTAAGCGGCGGTGAGGCTCAGCGTATCCGCCTGGCTACCCAGATTGGTACCCAACTGGTGGGTGTACTTTATGTGCTTGACGAACCCAGCATCGGGTTGCACCAACGTGATAATATCAAGCTTATAAAATCATTGGAAATGTTACGAGATTTGGGAAACAGTGTGATCGTGGTGGAACATGACCGGGAGACCATTGAACATTCGGATTTCGTTATTGATATGGGTCCGGGAGCCGGTATCAATGGTGGTCACATTGTTACCTATGGAAAACCACAGGACCTTGATCCTGAATCAGCAACTGCTAAATACCTGAATTATACCAATAGCATTCCGATGCCTGAAACCCGGTTAAAAGGCAAAGGCAAGCATCTGATCGTCAAAGGCGCTCGCGGCCACAATCTTCAGTCAGTCGATGTCTCTATACCCTTGGGTACTTTTACCTGCGTTACAGGGGTAAGTGGAGGGGGCAAGAGTTCCCTTATCAATCAGACACTGGTACCCATCTTGAGCTCTTACTTTCATAAAGCTAAAACGGTACCCTTGCCTTATGATACAATTGAAGGACTGAATCATTTAGACAAGATCATATCCATCGATCAGAGCCCCATAGGCCGTACCCCCCGGTCGAATCCCGGTACCTATACTAAAGTCTTTGATTATATCCGTGTGTTGTTCGCTGAACTGCCGGAAGCTAAAATTCGTGGGTATGGGGGCGGACGTTTTTCATTTAATGTGAAAGGGGGGCGATGCGAAGAATGCAAAGGTGATGGTGTACGTAAAATAGAAATGAACTTCTTACCTGATGTCTATGTAACCTGCGAAACCTGTAAAGGAAACCGATATAACCGGGATACACTTGAAGTTCACTATAAGGGAAAGAATATTTCTGACGTGTTGAAAATGCCGGTCAGTGAAGGCCTTGAATTTTTTGATGCTGTACCTCGAATTAAACGGGTGTTGGAGACCCTCGATGCCGTAGGCCTGGGTTATCTTACGATCGGGCAGTCCAGTGTCACTCTTTCGGGTGGAGAGGCGCAGCGAATCAAGCTGGCCCGTGAATTATCCAAAATCGGCACCGGTGACACCTTGTACATCATGGATGAGCCAACCACAGGATTACATTTTGACGATGTCAAGATGCTCGTTAATGTAATTCGTCAGCTTGTTGATAAGGGAAATACAGTGATCGTTATAGAGCATAACCTGGACCTCATTAAGGCTTCTGACTGGGTAATTGATATGGGTCCGGAAGGTGGCGATGAAGGCGGTAAGATCATAGCAGAGGGAACTCCTGAACAAGTAGCCGATGTAACAAGCAGCCATACCGGAAGGTTTCTGAAAGAAGAACTGGAGAAGTCTGGTCAGGTGGTATAAAAAGGGCATATGAACCCAGTTATTATTACCCTATCTGAAAGCGATAAACCCTATCAGGCTATATTGAAATGGTTTGGCCACCGGGGGTGGAAACCTTTTCCCTTTCAAAAAGAAATGTGGCAGGCTTACCTTGACGGTTATTCCGGAATACTAAACGCACCTACCGGAACGGGAAAGACCCTGGCCGTCATTCTGCCGGCTCTGATGAACTGGATGAATATTAACCCCAACTACCGGCAAAAAAAGAATAACGGATTACAGGTTCTTTGGATTACCCCGCTTCGCGCACTGGCAAAAGATACGGAACATACCATTTCTACTGTGTTGAAAGAGCTGGATATACCCTGGCAGGTTCTACGAAAAACCGGGGATACTTCTGCATCGGTTAAACAAAGTATACGTAGACGGCCACCTGAAATTCTGATCACCACACCTGAAAGCCTGCATTTGATGCTGGCACAAAAACACCATGCACGAATATTTACGAACCTCGATGCGGTAGTGATTGATGAATGGCATGAACTGCTGGGTAGCAAACGAGGTGTTCAGGTAGAACTGGGGTTATCCCGCATTAGCCAGATAAAGAATGATATAAAGATATGGGGGTTGTCGGCCACCATTGGTAATCTTGATACGGCCACTGAGGTCTTAACAGCGACTGCCAATAGCCCATACAAAATTATCCGATCCGGTATAAAGAAAAGGATTGAAGTAAACTCAGTATTACCTGATGATATAAAAACATTGCCCTGGGCCGGACACCTTGGAATCAAATTACTGGATAAAGTATATCCCATCATTAAAGCAAGTAGATCTACACTGTTATTTACCAATACACGGTCACAAACAGAGACCTGGTATAACATGATCCTGGAAACGTACCCTCAACTTGCCGGAAGGATGGCCATACATCATGGTTCCATCAGTCCGGATATCAGATCCTGGGTAGAAGAAGCCTTGCGTGCAGGATCACTCAAATTGGTAATCTGCACCTCTAGCCTTGACCTGGGCGTTGATTTTAGTCCCGTTGAAACCGTAATCCAGATCGGGAGTCCTAAAGGTGTCGATCGTTTTTTACAGAGAGCCGGACGGAGTGGGCATCAACCGGGAGCCGTTAGCAAGATTTGGTTTGTGCCTACACATGCTCTCGAGTTACTCGAAGGCGCAGCACTGAAAGCCGCCATAGCAGATGAATATATAGAAAGCCGGGACCCTGTCATTAAACCCCTCGATGTATTGGTTCAGTATTTGGTTACTTTGGCTACAGGTGATGGATTCCGTTCTGAAGATACATTGGAAGAGATCCGACAGACATTTGCTTATAAGGACTTAACAACAATAGAATGGCAATGGGTGTTACAATTTATCATCACCGGTGGAAATGCCCTAAAACGATATGATGACTACTCAAGGGTATACTCAGAATCAGGGCTATTAAAAATTGCAGACGCCCGCCAGGCCAGGAGGCATCGATTATCAATTGGTACAATAG
Source organism: Balneolales bacterium (assembly GCA_040905745.1). Classification (GTDB taxonomy): domain Bacteria; phylum Bacteroidota; class Rhodothermia; order Balneolales; family Natronogracilivirgulaceae; genus JBBDMU01. The sequence goes on along the minus strand of JBBDQY010000031.1, from coordinate 19,514 downwards.
TAGGTGATCCTTCCCTGAAGGTCAAATATATGACAGGCGGTTATCTGGGATCCATCGAAGAAGGCTTTATTTCAAAAATGAGAGCAGGGGATGTATTCCTGTTTTCAGGCAGATATCTTGAATTTGTGAAAATGAAGGATCTGACAGTTTATGTGAGACGATCCAAAAGTACAAAAGGGGCAATCAGCAGATGGATGGGTGGACGTATGTCATTGAGCAGCCAATTATCCGAGACGATCCGACATACCATAGCTAAAGCAAAAAGAGGATTGGAAACTTCTGAAGAAATCTTGTCCCTTCAGCCTCTATTAGATGTTCAGAAACAATACTCAGCTCTACCGGACCATGACGAGCTATTGATTGAATGCATAAAATCCAGGGAAGGGTATCATTTATATTTTTTCCCATTCGAGGGGAGGCTTGTCCATGAAGGTCTGGCTGCCTTACTTGCCTGGCGTATGTCTCAGCTTCAACCCATATCATTCTCTCTGGCTATGAATGACTATGGATTTGAATTACTATCAGATAAGAAACCAAAGCTTGATGAGGCTATTGAAGGAGGCTTATTTTCAACGAATAACCTGGCTGAAGATATACCAGCAAGCATCAATTCTACTGAAATGGCAAAGAGGCATTTTCGTGAAATTGCTCGTATTTCAGGCCTCATCTTCCAGGGTTTTCCTGGAAAACTGCAATCGGGAAAACATTTACAAGCCTCGTCACAAATGCTATTTGAGGTTTTCCAGCGATATGATCCTAATAACCTGCTCTTAAACCAATCATTCCATGAAATCATGCAATATCAACATAAAGAGGCTAATCTGCGAAAAGCCCTGGATCGCATAAATCAGGGACGCATGCTGATTAGAAAGCCCAGCAAAATCACTCCATTTGCATTTCCTATAATGGTCGATAGACTTAGAGAAAAACTAACATCGGAAAAGCTTCATGATCGCATCCGGAACCTGCAGCGACAATTGTTAAAATAATTGATTACAAAATGCTATTTATAGATCCAAAATGATTTTACATAAACCAGTTAGCATAAAAGGAGAACAGCTCGATTTATTACCTCAAAAGGCTATCTACTGGTCACGCAAGAAAACGCTATTGCTTGCTGACATCCACATCGGAAAGGTCGGCACATTCAGGGAAGCAGGAATTGCAATTCCAATTCAATTGGCAGATCGTGACCTGTCGCAGCTTACTGCATTATTAAAGGTTTTAGACGTAGAGCGCTGCATTATACTTGGTGATTTATTTCATAGTAAGCTAAATGGACAGTGGAATCTGTTCAAAAACTGGATCAACTTATATCCCGGCATCACATTTGAATTGGTTATTGGAAACCATGACATCCTTCAAGAAGAAATCTACATAGATGCCGGCATGATATTACATCAGAACTTTTTGGTTGAAGACCCATTTTATCTCGTTCATGATCCTACTGATTTTGATAATAAATCAGGCAAATACGGTTTGTGCGGTCACCTTCATCCTGGTATTAAGCTCAAAGGTAAAGGTCGGCAAAGTATCACGCTTCCCTGTTTTTATTTCGGAGATCATTATTCCATTTTGCCGGCTTTTGGGGCGTTTACAGGTTTTAAAGCCCTTAAAATAGGAGAACTTGACCAAGTATATGCTATTGCCGAAGACCAAATATTCAAGGTATAAATGCAAAATAAATCTAATTCCTTTATGATCTTAACCGATCCCTGTTTAACTTAGTTAAGATTTATTAATATTTAAGAAAATACTATTGTTTACGGCATTATATATTTTTATTGGGCTTTTATCCTTATTTCTATTTACAGCATCAGGTGTTTTTATTTATTTAAGAACACGGTTAAGGGAACAGTCCGGCTATCGTCCGGAGACCTATCCCGTAAACAGAAGCAACAAGCGTGTCGTTTGTATTGGAGATAGCATCACCGAGGGTAAAAAAAGTTATGGTTATGTAGATTTCCTGACACAGCTAAAACAGTGTCATAATATTGATTTCATAAATGCAGGTAACGGTAAAGATCTTGCCTGGAATATACTGCAAAGGCTTGACCCTATAATCGCCATTCAACCCGATTTTATCACTATTCTCATTGGTTCTTATGATATTGATGCAACACTTAGCAAGAAGAATGAGAAGAGGTATATGAAATCCAACAAGCTTCCTCAAAGGCCATCACAGGAATTGTTTGAAGAAAGTTTGATAGGAATTATTCAGCGTCTTATAAGTAATACTAATGCTGGTATTGCTTTAATATCACCACCTTTGGTAGGAGATGATCTAGATGAAGAGAGTAATTATTGGTCAGCCGCCTATTCAGAAATAATCAAAAGAGTTGCCAATGAAAATGGCATTTCTTACCTGGCATTAAATGAACGAGAGCGTGAATTAGTCCAATCGCTTGGATACAGGTCGCGATGTTCCTATAAAAAAAGCAGAAAGCTTATTCGTCATGCCATTGTGAAACATTATTTATTTGGGAAAAGCTGGGATGATATATCTGATGAGCATGGCTTTTTACTAAGTCATGATTTATTTCACAAGAATAGTAAAGGCGGGAAGATAATCGTGCATTTAATAGACCGATTCATAACCCGTTCAGAGGATATTAGAAACACACCTTCAGGAACTATATCAGAATTCCAGTAAGACTATTTCCAAATTCTCACATCAAACATACCCTTAGAATTAGCTGATCCGCGAAACATTCCAGTAGAGCTAAAAGGCATAGAAATTGAACCGTCTTTTCCTACGGCAATGACCCCACCATCACCAGGTTGCAGTTTATTAAATATGACATGCCTAGCGGCTTCGTCAAGAGTTACTCCCTTGTATTCCATCAAAGCCGTAATCTGATAGGCTACCACATGACGGATAAATTCTTCCCCTACACCGGTAGCGGAAATAGCTGCAGTGTTATTATCTGCATAGGTTCCTGCCCCCACTATCGGAGAGTCGCCAATACGGCCTCTTTGTTTATTTGTCATCCCTCCGGTTGAGGTTGCCGCAGCTAAATTTCCATGCTGGTCAAGAGCAACTGCACCCACAGTTCCCCTTTTATCTTCGTCAAAATCACGATTACCTTCTGTAAAGCTTTCATTTGAATGATCCAGATACACAGCTCCTTGCTCACGTGCCCGTTCTAGCTGTTGGTACCGACGTTCCGTATCAAAATAAGACGGATCCACGCGTTCTACATCAGTGCCATCGGCAAATGACTCAGCGCCTTCGGTTGCAAAAAGAACATGGTTTGATTCCTCCATAACTTTACGAGCTAATACAATAGGATTTTTTATGGTTTTAACACCAGCTACTGCACCGATAGCCAAATTACTGCCATCCATGATAGATGCATCCAGTTCATGCTCCCCATCGCTAGTGTAGACAGCTCCTTTACCTGCATTGAAGAGGGGATTATCTTCCATTAACCGAACCGAGGCTTCTACAGCATCGAGACTGCTTCCTCCATCTTTGAGGATTTCTTCACCGGCCCGCAGCGCATCGGATAGAGATTCTAAGTATTCATTTTTAATGTTTTCTGGTAGGTCTTCTGAGATTACGCCCGCCCCTCCGTGGATGGCGATAGCATAAATTGGTTCCGTGTCGGACATGGCATGATCAGGATTCAGGTTTGTATGATTACCCTCAGCTTCATTATATCTTTCTCTTAATGGATCACCGGATGAGGCAACATTTGTTAACATGAATAGAACAACTATAACCCAGTGGTATTTCATGATATTAAACTGGTATAATTTGATTTGATAACGGTAAAGTTTTATTTATAATGCCAGTCAATGCCACATGATTGCCTACGTTGGAGATATCGGCAATTCAATCCTGAAGGTAGTTCCTTTCCCCGGGGTTGATTTGAGTATATACACCCTGCCATTATGATAATCTTCAATAATCCTTTTTGTCAGCGTCAATCCAAGCCCCCATCCACGCTTCTTGGTACTGAAACCCGGATTGAAAATTTCTTTATGATATTTTTTTTCTATCCCCCTTCCTGTATCTGTAATTTCAATAATAGCATATTCTTCAACTTGTTTTGAGACTATAGTGACGCTGGCATTCTCTTGATTATGTTCAATAGCATCCATTGCATTTTTTATCAGGTTCTCTATTGACCAGGCGAATAGCACAGAATTCAAGTCAGCCCTGACATCAGATTGAACATTTAACTTAAGCTGCACCTCGTTTCCTAATTGTGGCAACCGAAGTTGCAGATATGAAACAACTTCTTCAAGAGTTGATGCGACTCGCTTCGTTTTGAGCTTTGGTTCAGATCCAATTTGGCTGAACCTATCAGCAACATTTTCAACCCTTTTGATATCATTATTCAATTCATGAATTATTCGAAGCGTGTCATCATCGGTAGTCTGATCTTTAAGCAGTTCTACCCATCCATACAAACTGGATAGGGGAGTACCTAGCTGATGAGCAGCCTCTTTTGCCATGCCCACCCACAGGTTCGATTGTTCATTCTTTTTAATAGTACTCATGGCTAAATAGGCAATACCTAAAAACAGCGCTAGCAAACCAAACTGAATAAATGGAAAATACCTAAGGGTACGAACGATTCCACTCTCACCATAATAGATGCGGTGTTGTTGATTAAAATTCGGTAAACCAACAGTGATGTAAATTGGAGGATTTAGTGACCTGAACTCTTCAATTAGTGATCCATCAAGATCTTTATTTTCTGCATTCCGGTGATGCAATATATTCTCTTGTTCATCTACAACAATAGAGGGTATTGCAAAACGGTTTTTAATGATCAATTCGGCGGCTACGAAGTCGAGTGCTGAATTGGAAAGATCAGACTCAGCTCGGTTAAGAATCCTGATATATCGAAGCTTCTGAACTCTGCCTAGATTTGGATTTGCTTCTATCTCTGCTTTAAGCTCATTAATTTCAGCACGGGTCTCACTGTAATGGGGTATACTTATGTAATCCATTGCTTTCGCCCAGAGCTCGACACTCGATCTTTCTTTTTCACGAATGCTTTCAATAAGAAATTGAGTATAGATCACCGATCCTATTGCTGTGATCATTAACAGAAAGATAAGTATGATTTTAATCTTTATCGAAGAAAAAAACATGGTATTAAAGTCTGGGATGGAATTAAAAATACAAACAAGCACCGTTACACAGTGCTATTCATATTAGGAATATTGCACACCGATAGCATTGCATTTTATAAGTCCAGCTACCTTAAACTAATTAGCCTGCAGTTTATCCAACCCTGCCATTATTGCCTCACAATTTACTTATGCAGAGGCTTTTCTTTTCTCATAAACGGGGGGAGAGTTGGATTCAACAGTTTCTTTAGTAATGATACAACGTTGAATATTGCGCATAGTTGGCAAAGTAAACATAATATCAAGCATACAACGCTCCATGATAGACCTTAATCCGCGGGCACCTGTTTTGCGCTTTAAAGCTTGTGTTACGATAAGTTTCAATGCGTCATCGTTGATTACTAGCTCAACCCCTTCCATTTCAAACAGTTTTTTATATTGCTTTACTAATGCGTTTTTAGGGGTCAATAAGATCTCAACCATGGCCTCTTCCGATAGCTCTCTCAATCCGGATATTATAGGCATCCGTCCAATTAGTTCAGGTATGAGACCAAATTTTTGAAGATCCTCAGGCTCTACATACGTAAAGATATCGGGATCATTTTTGTCAAACTTGACAGACTGGGATGCATCAAAGCCCATATTGCTAGTAGAAAGACGACGTGAAATGATCTCAGACAGTCCTTCAAAAGCTCCTCCACAAACAAATAAGATATTTTTGGTATCAATATTGATGAAACTTTGTTCTGGATGTTTTCGTCCCCCTTTAGGTGGAACGTTAGCAACGGTACCTTCCAGAATCTTCAACAGAGCCTGTTGGACACCCTCACCGGATACGTCGCGGGTAATAGAAGGATTATCTCCTTTTCGAGCCACTTTGTCTACTTCATCAATATATACAATACCTCTTTCAGCCCGCTCAACATCATAATCTGAAGCCTGAAGCAAATTGGATAAGATACTTTCAACATCCTCACCTACATACCCGGCCTCAGTAAGAGCCGTAGCATCGGCGATACAAAAAGGCACATCCACAACCTTTGCCAGTGTTTTGGCAAGTAAAGTTTTCCCTGATCCCGTCGGGCCAAGCAGCACGATATTGCTTTTCTCAATCTCTGGAGAATCATCATCACTACCATTTTCAGGATCGTTGTTTACACGCTTATAATGATTATAAACCGCTACAGCCAGCGTTTTTTTAGCTTCTTCCTGACCAATTACATATTCGTCCAATTTGCCCTTGATCTCGATGGGCTTCATCAAATCTTTTTGGCGAACCTTTTTTCGTCCGGTCCGGTTAGAAAGATCACTCTTAACGATGCCGGAAGCATCAGCCACACAACGGTCGCAGATATAGACATCCGGTCCTGCGACCATACTTTCAACTTCTTCGTTGGTACGGCCGCAAAAAGTACATTTAATGTTATGCTTGCTCATATCAGGTAATTATTCTGATTTAGGTTTCCTGTCAGTTCGTTCTAATATTTTATCTATCAGACCATATTTTTTAGATTCTTCAGCATCCATCCATTTGTTACGGTCTGAATCTCTCACAATTTCCTCAAGTGTTTTTCCACAGTGCTTACCGATTATAGAACTAAGGCTGTTTTTGATACGCAGAATTTCACGAGCTTCGATCTCAATATCACTGGCCTGGCCCTGAACACCGCCCAATGGTTGGTGAATCATCACACGGGCATTAGGCAAGGCAGAGCGTTTACCGGCCGCGCCTGCAGTAAGTAATACTGCCCCCATAGAAGCAGCCATTCCAATACAGGTAGTTGATACGTCACAACGAATGTACTGCATTGTATCATAAATAGCCATCCCAGCGGATACCACGCCGCCTGGGCTATTGATATAAAAGTTAATGTCTTTTCCCGGATCTTCTGATTCTAAGAATAAGAACTGAGCAACCAGATTACTGGCAACAGCATCATTAATGGGTGTACCAAGAATTACGATCCGGTCTTTGAGAAGTCTTGAATAAATATCATAAGCACGTTCACCCCGGCTGGTAGTCTCAATAACCATTGGAACTAGCTGGTTTTGCGGAGCCATGTTTTTCAGACTCTCCGAATCAAATAAAGGTTGGTTCTGCATGCTCATATATCCTTACCCATCATTTTTTGAATGTTTTTTGTTATATGCTTCTTTATCCAGGTCATTAACTTTAACCTCATCAAATAACTTATTGAATAACTTTTCAGTACGTATTGTTTGCCTTAAGTTCTCCATTTGTTCATTCGATTGGGCATAGAAACCTTTAATCATTTCCGTTGTTAATCCGTAACGTGCCGCTTGCTTACCAAGTTCCGCATCAATGTCTTCAGCGGTAATTTCTATATCCGGATACTTTTCCTCAAGTTTAGGAAGAATAAATGCCCATTTACTTTCTTCTCTTGCTTTACCCTTCATGCTCTCACGGTATTCCTCTTCATTAAAATCAGCCGGCATATACTCGCCTTGTTCTTCACGGAACCGTTTAACATAGAAATCCAGAACACCTTTCAGGCTTACCTCGGGCACTTCCATATCATGGACTTCAATCAGCTTTTCCATAAGCTGTTGTTTGGCCATACCATCTGCTGATTCATCATAATAATTCTGAATCTGGCTCTTGATCTGGCTTCGGAAATTCTCGACAGAATCCACCTGATCATTTGTAGCTTCCATAACGAATTCTTCATTCAATTCTGGTTTCTCTTTTTTGAGAACCTTCGTAATTGCAAGTTCATAAGTTTCTTTATCGTCACCATCGCCCAGTTCAACTTTAGCAGTATCACCAATTTTCTTGCCTTTTAAGGCTTCCCTGAAAGAGCTGTTCTCCTCATCTTGCAAGTCAAGTTCTTTGTCTTTATCCACATCACCCTCAACAGGCTTGCCTTTTTTGTCTAACGTTGTTGCATCGACAGTAACCCGTGAATTCTCAGTGATGGCATCTTTTGTTTCCACCCAATTAGCTGCACGCTCACGAGCATTTTCAACCTCCTTATCAACTTCATCCTCGGTCACATCATGCACCATTTTATCTACGGCCACCTCTTCCAGCTTGGTTAGCTCGAATACAGGCATCGTACCGATTTTAAATTTCACGTGCAGTTGATCATTTTCCCATTTGAAATCATCAATTTGTGGCTCACCAACTGGCTTATGATTCGGAACTATTTCTTTGGTATAGATTTCCTGAATGTAGTTATTGATCTCTTCAGCTTCAATTTCCTTGCCGAACCGTTTTTTAACCAAACCTAAAGGAACCTGTCCGGGCCTAAATCCGGGTAAGTTCATCTTCTTGCGGTATTCACGAATGGCTTTATCGAACTTGGGTTCCAGATCACTTCGGTCGGCTTCAACAGTTATCTTTTTGTCGACCGTTGAAATATCTTCTACACTAATCTTCACTTAATAAGTAATTTTATATGATGGATGAGGACAGGCCTCCGTCGGAACGAACGCTATTTAATATTTGGTACGAGAGGGGGGACTCGAACCCCCAAGCCGTTTAAGGCACTAGATCCTAAATCTAGCGTGTCTACCATTTCACCACTCTCGCTTAGAATTAATTTAGCAGGGCAAAATACTATAATTATCTTCTATTTTCAAACTTCCCCGGTTATTCTGACGAACCAACACATGAAGTTTCTTGTACAATACTCAAATTCACTGTTTGAAAATCAAAACCGTTAAAAGTTATTTATGAGAGTTTCATTATGAATAACATCAATAAGACACATTAAATTGTTTATCAACAACTAAAATGCAACCTTCTTCTTATGAGAAACTATTTTGTATACATAACAACATCGAATACTGATGAAGCCAGAACCATTGGCAGCCTTCTGGTCGAAGAGAAGTTAGCAGCTTGCGTTAACATTATCGATTCGATGAAATCTATTTATTGGTGGGAAGGCGAAATTCAAGAAGATCAGGAATCTATTCTCATCGCTAAGACAACTGAAGAACACATAACTACCTTAACTAACCGGGTGAAGGAACTTCACAGTTATGACTGCCCCTGCGTCGTCGCTATGCCTATAGAAACTGGTAATCCTGAATATTTAAAATGGATTGGTGATTCTACATCTTGATTGATTTTCTTTATTCAGTTCATCTAGATGTAATAAAAAAATGTGAAGTGAACAGTCTGTAAACCTTTACATCAAATAGTTATGGAAAGTTGATCATAAGCCAGTTGAATATTATCAGGAAGACGCATGTTTGTTTCCTGATGAATCACTTGTGAAGCCATATGAATCAGATATGTTTTCTCGACACCTAATCGGGTCGCCACTTCTACCGCCTGTGGGATCGTAAAGTGGGTAGGATGATCTGGAGTCCAACGGAGGCCATCCAAAACCAGAACCTTAGAACCTTTGATAAGCTTTGTCGTTTGCTCAGGTATTTTATTCACATCCGAGATATAAGAAAGATCATTAATCCTGAAACCCATTACATCCATGACTCCATGTTTTACAGGTAACGGGGTGATTATGCAATCCTTAAATTTGAAGGGGCCTGATGGGACTTGTATATCAATATCAACTGATCCAGGCGTTTGATTGGGACCAAACATATAGGGATACCGGCTCCGGATGGAATCACTGCATGCCTGAGTAGTTAACACCGGTATGCTTTCTTTTTGCTCATAATTAAAAGGCCTCATATCATCCAGGCCCCCTATATGATCCGTATGCTCGTGAGTAATGAGCAGCAAATCAATGCGTTTAAGTCCGGATCGGAGTGTTTGCAACCGAAACTCCGGACCAATATCAATCAAAATGGATGCCTGTTCAGTTTTCACCCATGCAGAACATCTATATCGATCATCACGCGGATCACCGGTTGAAATCTCACGTCCGAATCCACCGGCCACAGGCACACCCATTGAAGTTCCAGTACCTAAAAAAACTAGTTCCATCAGACATCCAGGTTTTGCTGTTCATCAGAACTGATCAACTTGTTCTTAGCCCAGATTACTTCCAATTCTTTTCTTACTGCAGGTTTTATATGCAGTGAATCAAGATCCTGGCGTATCAAAAAACGTGAGAGCATACTTACATTTAACTCAGTGGGATGATTTTTGTTGAGCATGACAATACGATCGCCCTCTAATACACAAGAATCACCTTTGAAACGGCCACGTTCCCAACGGATACGATAGTTTAATTTCTCAATTATCTCTTCGAGTTCTGCTAATAACTTATCAGGTTTCATCAGAAAGTTAATCCCAGTACTATGCTATGTGAGGTAAGGTCGTAATCAAAACGATCGTCATCTAAAGAATACCTGGATGTTCGGTAATCATAGCCTGCGGTAATACCAATTTGATTAAACAACCGATCAATATATAACCTGTTTTGAGTGGTTATTGAAGAGCGGGATCCTCCCGTAGCGCCAAAAGAGGTAACTGAAAATCCATACATGGGAACTATCCTTGATTCTACTCGATACCGGTTATACCTGGCACCAAAACTTAAGCCTATACCCACCATAGCAGCACTTTGCCGGAACTCACTTGCCCTTGCCGTCTCATCCCGTGATCCAATCTGAAGATAATCCGTACTTAATATGAGGGGGATGCCTAGAAAATAACTTTGATTACCTGCGAAACGAAATTCGCCTTCCAGTTTTGCTCCGGCATTTAGATAATTAATATCACCGTTTATACCTAAATTGTAACCCACACCTGCATAAGCCTGAAAACCTTCGAGTTCAAGTCTTACCCGGTATACCGGGTCGGTAAAACTATAATCTGAATATGCATCATTATCGCTGTGCCGAAAGGTAAAGGTGGTGGGTTCATATCCCAAAATAACATTATTTGCTGGTATATCCATCCGCCCACTTTCTTCTGCCTGAACGGAAAACATCTGGGCTTCAGCAGTGCCAAACACAAAAAAATTGATTATTATGCAAAATAATGTTGAATATATAAGTCGTACTCTGATTTTCATAAGGGAACCTAATTCAAATAATAAACATTAATATAACCTACTGATTACCACAAATCATAAAACCATGAAAATAATAGCACTCTTACTGTTGTTTATGATATCAAGCCTGACTGAAAAAGATACAAAAGATACATCAGTCATATATACGTTTACCCCTAACAATATCCAGGGTGAAACCACTCCTTTGAGCCAATTCGAAGGCAAAACCTTGCTGATAGTGAATACAGCCTCGAAGTGTGGAAATACGAAGCAATATGCTCAATTACAGGAACTTTATAATAAGTACAAAGAAAATGGATTGGTAATTTTAGGGTTTCCTGCTGATAACTTTGGTGGACAGGAACCCGGTACAGATGAAGAGATATTAGAATTCTGCACGTTAAATTTCAATGTATCTTTTCCCATGTTCTCAAAAATATCAGTGAAAGGTCAGGATCAGGACCCATTGTTTAAGTGGTTAACTAATGCAGAGAACCCTGATTTCACCGGTGACATAGACTGGAATTTTGAGAAATTTCTTATCAGCCCGGATGGAAAGCTGGCAAGGCGTTTCCGACCCAAAGTACAGCCTATGGGTGATGAAATTACACAAGCAATTGAAAATCTCGCAGTTAATTAGACTTACATTCTTCGACACCTCTCTAAGTTACCGGAGAGACTCCGATTTAGAAAGTTTAAATATCTTTGACAACTAAGAGTAATTGTGCTTATATTTTAGATTCTGGTCCGGTAGTTCAGTTGGTTAGAACGCCTGCCTGTCACGCAGGAGGTCGAGGGTTCGAGTCCCTTCCGGATCGCCCAGAGGGACAACTACTTATGGTGGTTGTCCCTTTTTTGTTATTGGGGTGATTATGATCGGGGACGTAATAGGAACTACCAGTTTAAACCTACCAAAATGTCTTCCCCGTTACTACTGCTATAAATGGGTCAGGCTAAAGTCATCGAGGATGAGCAAATTATCTTCAACCAGGTATATCTGTTTTTTTAATCACCACATCAAGAATCCCAGTATACTACGTTTTAAAAAAAGCATCTGTTTTTACTGCTTCAAGATCATTTCATTAGCATATTGATATTAATTATTTATTCTTTAGGGGTAGTCGTTTTATTAATTGGGTTATTATAGGTAGCCAAATCATTGCGATATAAAGGAAGGCCTCAAATGTAAACAAAAACCCTATGTACAGAATTACAAAAAGGACAAAACACCATTCTAAAAAATGAAAACGTTTCTTATTACAATTATAGGTCTAATGCTATGTACGGCTGATAATATTAATTCTATAATTACTTATAGTGATGAAAGAATACCTGACCATCAGACAACATCTGAAGCTAATGCATTCATAAATAATATTCTTGGAAGTCAGACACCAGAGCCTGAGGAGAGGCTTAGCGAATATAAAATGCTCATGACTCTACCGGAGGGCATTTACGCCTCACAGACGGTGTCAAAACCTGATAAAAAAGGGTTCATTCGTTTTCATCAGCAAGAGGGTAAGTGGTATCAGGCGGGATATCAACGGGGAGGAGCACGACATTTTCTGGGCGGAGTGATTGCCGGAGATGTTGAGCGAATGGAGGATGGTTGGAGATCTCTCGAAGCCACTTTTTCTCGTCAGCTCGACAACGGCGATTTCAAGGCAGTACCACGCCCTTGGGAAGATGAACCTCAATCCTTTGATGCAAGAATAGAAACCAACTATTTTTATTTACAAGCAGTAGTGCACGGACTATTGGTACTGCAAGACTCACCACACGCACACTTATTTGAAGATCGGGTAATGGAGTTGAAACCTAAAGTCGATCTCGCAGCACAGTTCATAATGTCAGGTCGTGAAGGTATTGTCGATAAGGTAGGCCATACTGCCAATCGATTATTTATTGCTGCCAAGGCTCTGGGTTTGGCGGGGGTGTATGTGAATAACGAGGAATATATTAATGAGGCCAAACGGCTTGTTTCAATTGCATTAAACCTTCGGGATGAACAAGGTGTATTCCTTGAACGTGGTGGAAGGGATTCCAGCTACAATGCTGTTTCCATGTTATTTGCCCAAATTATCGCTATCTATCTTCCAGATCCCAAACTTGATGAAGCAATGCAACAAGCTGCTGAATGGCAGTTAACACGAATAATGCCGGATGGAGAAGTACTCGCCGCCGGTAATACCCGTACTGGTCCGGATGGAGAACTCACTCGTGGTGGTACTGGTGGACCCAAAAGTATCAACACCCGGGAGGTTGGGTTGGCTATGGTTTACCACGGTCTGATTTATGATCGGCCAAAAGCTACTGAAGCAGGCATGGCAATTATTAAAAAACGATTAAATAATTAAGCATAAGATTATTATCTGAATTTGTACCGGTAATGCTGATTGCGCCCTTACAGGGCTCTGTCGGCATACCAACAAAGGCACAGTAACTTCCCTTGCATATAAGATTATTCCCGATTAGTTCCCTAAAGTCACTTCTCTTGTTAGTTATGACATTAGTTACGGTATTGAGATTCATTGTATGATCAGTTCTCTGAGGTTATTCCCCACCTGTTACAACTCCGATCGACCGGCCGAACAGCATAACCAGCTTCTTTTCAAGTACCTGGGGCTGGCTAACATACATACGACATGAGCTATACCGACTTCCAACGATTAGCATATCAAGGCTTCTTCATCGTCTCATGTAAATGAGGCAATACGGAATACATGCTGATAAAAAAATTGCTAAACCAGGAATTCGGATTCCAGATGATCAGAAAAAAACGTATTCGTCTGCAAATTGCGATTAAAACCTTCCGGCATAATTTAATACATTATTCAGTAATTTGTAAACCCATCGATGTTCAAATCAACCTATTTTAGGCAAATATTCCCGACCTTCTACAGGTGACTTGGCTGTTGAAGACTGTGCGCCAAGTTGACAGCCTTTACATCATTAAATTTGCTTTTATAATTATAATTTTTAATTCTATTCAAAGGTTCTTAGTGCCAGACAGGTGATGAAAAACTTCATTGTTATATACCTCAGGAATACAACTTAGAACTATATTATAATTGTCTGACTCATTTATACCATCTTATCAATTTTTTTCATCCTTATGATACAAGACAACAAGAAATATGATGAGCAGGAATTGATTGATTTACTTAATAAAGGGGATGAACAGACATTTGAAAAACTATTTAATGAGTATTACTTCTCATTAGCGCGGTTTGCTTGGAGGTATACTGAGTCTGAAGCTATTGCAGAGGAACTGGTTCAGGATTTATTTCTAGAAATTTGGGAAAGAAGAAAAACCTGGAAACCATTCGGCAAATTACGGCCTTGTTTATACAAAATCATAAAAGGAAAATGTCTGAATTATCTAAAGCATCAAAAAGTCAAACGCACATATGACAGCCAATGGATGGAAGAAAGAAAAGCTGAAACTTTATCTTCAAGAGATATCGAAATAGATGAGCAATTAAAGCAATTTGTACAATCATTGAATAGAGCCGTTGAACAATTACCGCATCGTTGTAAGATGATCTATAAGTTACATAGAAATGATGGGTTAACATATCCCGAAATTGCAGAAATAATGGATATTTCTCATAAAACAGTAGAATCACAAATGAGCAGAGCTTTTAAGTTACTGCGTGAAAAATTATCTCATATCATTCTGTTCATGATGGTAGCTTTTCTATTATAATTAAAATTCGGAATGAACGAACCAAAGTTCAAATCCATTACCAATTCCCTTTACCAAGACCTTGTATTACCCGACGATGCTAAGCAGAGATGCGAGTCCGAACTGCAAAGGCGTCCAAATATGTGTTTGCGTATGAAGACTTAGTTTCGAATTAGCTTTAATAATTGAGCCTATGTATAAAATTACTTTTTGGTCCCGTATTCTCTTAACCAATCTGGTTTGGGAAAGGGGCGAAGTTGACCAAATCGCTGGTAGTTTTCAAAGACATCATAAACAGGGCCAACTACCCTCGGATCACCGGTTTCCCGTAAAAAATCAAAAAGGTTTTCCTTCATCAAATTAAGTTTTTCTGAATATCTCGGATCATCTGCCAAATTATGCAAATTGTAAGGATCTTTTTTTACATCATACAATTCATCCGCTGAACGCTTGTCCATGGCAAGCTTATAAAATGGACGAATTTCAGGATCATTCATCCTTTCAATCAGTAATGATTTGGTGGGAGAATCGTCTATATCAAAGTAAGCATCACCGGTGAAATTGCCATTATCATCCAGGCCATGCATAATATTTTTATGGTTTGGATTTTCAGGGCTGAGCGTTTGTGGTGCGCCGGCTGGCCAACGTTCAGGTGCAAAATTGTGTATATATAGAAAATCATGTGTTCTAATAGCTCGCTTCGGATAACCTAGATTGGCCCAACGTGCGGATGAGTGGCGTTCCATACCGGCATAAACTGCTTCTCTTGTGACATCAATTATGCCAGATTCATCAGAATAAAGTATATCAGTAAAACTTTTAGCAGACATAGGTTGCATTGAATCTGATTCCACACCGGTTATATCTATTAGCGTTGGAGCAATATCGGCAAGGCTTATCAAATCCTGTACTTCCCTACCCGGCTTAATCATCGAAGGCCAAGATACCGCTAATGGCACACGCAGTCCATAATCATACAGATTCGTTTTTGCCCTTGGAAATGGCATCCCTTGATCGGAGGTTACAATGATAATAGTATTCTCAAGTTCTCCCGCATCCTCAATCTGTTGTATGATTTTCATCAAATGATGGTCAAACCAATTAATTTCCAAAGCGTAATCCAATATATCGCTTCGAACTTCATCTGTGTCTGGTAAAAACCCAGGTACGAGCACATTCTCTGTATTCATGCCAAAGCGCTTGCCGGAACCTTTATCATAAGCCCGATGCGGCTCATAAGATCCATAAAAAAAATAAAAGGGTCGATCATCAGGGCGATCCGCTAAAAAATTTTCAAAATTAGCTGCATAGTTATTTTGAAACTGATCAGATGCCAGCTGTTCGTATTCATTTTCCTCATAGTATATCTTATTATACGCAGTACCAGCCGGATTGCGATCCCTACCGCTATGTTCCATATTAAAAGGAATCACACCTTTTCCGGTATATCCTATAAAGTAGCCGTTTTGTTCCAGGACATCTGGATAAGTGACATATTTTTTAGGAAAAATAGTCATGTGGCCACCTGCTTCTTCATTTTGCCACTGAAAACGTCCTGTATGAATGGATGACCTGGACGGAGCACAACCTGGTGCTGCTGCAAAGGCATTATGGAATAAAATGCCCTCTCTGGCAACCCTGTCGAATGCGGGGGTCTGATAGGTGTCCAACCCATAGATTCCAGCGTGAGGATAAGATTGATCATCACTAACTGCAATCAAAATATTAGGACTTTGGTGATCACTACTTTCGCTATTTAACATTGAAGATTCACGAGCCAATTGCTGGTTTCCCAAGAAAACAAGAAAAAAAAGAGTCAATATACGTGTCATATAGAATTTACTTTTATGATTGATATTAGGTAGGCCTATATTGGATGAACAGCTCAAATATCCTTTATCCATTCACTCACATCTATGACAAAAACCTGTCGGGCTCCATCGGGGGCTCCGTTTATACAAACCTTTTTATAATCCCTGCTCCAGGCCGGATGGGGATCGAGCTTATGCTGGCTTCCCCCGATTATCCGGTCTTCGTTTGTATACATTTCGCCATTCCCTCCTACGTCATTGGAAATAGTACACAAAATGTACTCCTCGTCGGTAAGCAAATCAATTAATCTAATAGGGACCTCATCATTGGTTACAACATATTCTTGCTTGACATATGCATCTGTAACTAGGAATCTTGAGGATGCTTCAATTGAAGGGTGTCCACTCCCGATATGTTTTTCTGTCAAGACTTTGAAATCTGAACCATCATAACGAAATTGGCAGAACAACATATCATCTAGCCCCATCCATGTGGGAATGCAGTTCATAATTATATGTTCACCATCTGGATGCCAATTGGGATGATTTCCCGATCCTCCAAGCCGTGCCTGCTGGCTCCATTTTTCCCTACTTAATGCTTCTGTAAGGTTCCCACCGTCCATATCCATAGTAAACAGAGACGCATACCGACCATTTCCATTAATCTGACAACGGAAAACCTGCATGATACGTGTATTTTGTTTATTGTATTTAGAGTGGAAGAGATACCATATTCCCCAATTGTAAAACGCCTGATCCGATGAGGCTTCATAAAAGCTTGTTAGAGGGACCAAGAGTTCTTTTTTATTGGTTTTTAGTTCCGTTCTCCAGAGGCCTTCGTGTGGCATATCTTTCCTGGTAAATGGCTCTAAAGCTTTTCCTGGCAACCCAGGAACAGAATAACCATATTGATGTAGATCCATGTTGTTCAAATTGGCACTAATTACATAGCGCTCATCGGGTGAAATATCATACTTCGGACCGGCATAAGCCCTGGCTTCATAGTTTTCTAAATCAATACGAACGCATACGGTTTTACCGGCAATAATATCGTTGGCATAAAGATAACGATCCCCTGAATTACCCCATTGAACGTTAGCCCCCACTTGAAACCCCCATCCTTTAGATTCATATACTTTTTCTATAGTTTGCTCCTGCAAGTCTACAACACAAATCGTTACCTTATCTCCCCGAATGGGCTTTTTTTGCTGATAGGGAAATTGGGTTAGTGCAAGGTATCTTTGACTGGGGCTCCAAGGGGTTACATCGTAAAAGGTGTGAATATAGTATCCATCATCCGGTGTTACTTGTATAACCGGTGCCAGGGTTTTATCCTTTCGGTATTGTCTAAAAGCAAAGGCTTTTTTTTTCGGTTTATGAATCTGTACCGACCATATATTCGGTAAAAGCCATAAGGCACCGTATCCTGCTGTTGTTTTGGCTATAAACTCTCTACGTTGCATTATATAATAATTAACGTTCGGCTATGATTACTAACACATAGTTTACTTCGAATCAGCAGGAACACGGTCAAAAAAATCATCTGTTTTTTGGATCCACTGACGCAAGTACGCTCTATGTTCCTGAAGCACCTGAACATATTGAGGACGAACAGTCAAGTCGGTTGTTTCCCCGGGATCATCAAGCATATCAAAAAGTTGTTCACGGTTATCGCCCTGATCGTAGACGATATATTTATATTGGGGGGTTCTCACCATACGGCCAGTTACCCCATGATGCCCTTCTGCAAAGCTGCCGAATGTTGTTTCTGATACAATGTACTCATGCACAGCCTCACTGTCTGCGCTTTCAACGAGCGGTCGAATGCTACGTCCGTGCAACATAGACGGTGCCCTTACTTGTGCATAATCCGCAACAGTCGGCATCAAATCCAGAATAGCCGATACCACGTTATTGCGATCAACCCTGCCAATATGTTTATCACCACGGTTTTTAGGAGGTTTGATGATGAGGGGTACCCTGACTGATGCCTCATACAGCACCTGTTTTTGATTCCACTGATGTTCACCCGCCCCATCACCATGTTCACTTAGGTAAATGATAAGCATATCGTCATACAGGGCTGCATCTCGCAAGGCCTGTAGCAATTCCCCAATATCTGCATCCATCTGTTCGACAAGCCTCCCATAGGCCCAGCGAAACTCACGCCAGGTACGCTCATCTGCATCAACAAGGGGATAAACTCTTGGATGGGCCGGCACAACCTT
This sequence comes from Balneolales bacterium, assembly GCA_040905745.1. Taxonomy (GTDB): domain Bacteria; phylum Bacteroidota; class Rhodothermia; order Balneolales; family Natronogracilivirgulaceae; genus JBBDMU01. The sequence goes on along the minus strand of JBBDQY010000031.1, from coordinate 766 downwards.
TTCGCGTAATACAGACGGTTCATGTTCCGGAATCTGAAAATTTTCCGGCAAGGGCGGTAATTGATCTTCTGGCGGTGGATCTTCTAATTCTCCCTGTGGCAATTTTTGCAATCGTTCAACGGGATAATTTGCCAATTTTCGAGCATATTGCGCAATATCGTGGGAGCGCATAAAGTTTGTAACTAAAAAGAATGGTTTATCACGCTCCTTTTTTATGAAGTTTAAGCTTTCCATGATCGATCGGGCATCATCATGATTGAAATCCACAACTGTATCCAATCCATGATCAGCAGATGGTCGTAAATGAGTTTTTCCCACCCATCCGGTATCATAACCGGTATTCTTCATTAGATCACCAAATGTGGGACGTATATAAAAGTTATCTACTGCCCCATTATAATTCATACCTAACTCCCCAGGCATGCGTCCGGTCATCAAACTAACACGGGCTGGCATGCAAACGGGGCTAGTAGTATAGGCATTAGTGAACATAACGCCGTCATCTGCCAATCGATCCAAACTCGGTGTCTCAACATGCTTTGCACCGGTACTACTCAAAGCCCATCCTGCATGCTGGTCTGACAGAATTATCAAGATATTTGGGAACTCACTACCGGATTTGGGTTGTGATCTGGTACTGTTTGTAAAGATGACAGTGCCACAAAATATTAAAGTACTGACAAGTATTATTTTTATTTTTTTTTTCATTGTTAAGCAATTACAATAATGGAGCCCTCTCGCTTGTATTCAAATTCCATGGCGGCAG
>JBBDQY010000030.1:0-46246 GCA_040905745.1 Balneolales bacterium | reverse complement strand
GTTCTTCCTCTTCCTCTTCCTCCTCTACAGGATATGCTGCAAGGTTGTCAAACAGTATAATGCCTTCAATGGTATTACCATTATTCTCACTGCCGCTTACGATCTGGAGAGTGATTCCGGTAACTTCAGCCAAATTCCCGGTTCCGGTAAAGTTATCAAAAGGGAAAAAAGCGGTTTGCCAATTTGCAGAACCATCGGACAGGTCAAGAGTAGTTTCTGACTGCATATTTCCGCTTTCAGTTCCTATTTTAACGACAAAACGTGCCATACCCGAAGGATCGGCTTGCTCCAGCACCTTATAATCAAGGCCTAGGCTGTCATAACCCGAAAGGTCGGTAATTGCAAACTCAGTAGAAATATCAATAGCTGCTCCCCAAGGGGTGGCCTGTGTATCCACAACCAACGAGTAATCCAGTTCAACAGAACCCGTTCCTTCCACAAAATCTGTTTCATTGGTAGTTTTGGCCATCGAACTGCCTGATGTTAACCAGCTGCCAAGGGCATCGGCATCATCGAGGCTTCCGTCAAAGTCACCGATCTGTTCTTCCTCTTCCTCTTCCTCCTCTACAGGATATGCTGCAAGGTTGTCAAACAGAATAATGCCTTCAATGGTATTACCATTATTCTCACTGCCGCTTACGATCTGGAGAGTGATTCCGGTAACTTCAGCCAAATTCCCGGTTCCGGTAAAGTTATCAAAAGGGAAAAAAGCGGTTTGCCAATTTGCAGAATCATCGGACAGGTCAAGAGTAGTTTCTGACTCCAAATTTCCGCTTTCAGTTCCAATTTTAACGACAAAACGTGCCATATCCGAAGGATCGGCTTGCTCCAGCACCTTATAATCAAGGCCTAGGCTGTCATAACCCGAAAGGTCGGTAATTGCAAACTCAGTAGAAATATCAATAGCTGCTCCCCAAGGGGTGGCCTGTGTATCCACAACCAACGAGTAATCCAGTTCAACAGAACCCGTTCCTTCCACAAAATCTGTTTCATTGGTAGTTTTGGCCATCGAACTGCCTGATGTTAACCAGCTGCCAAGAGCATCGGCATCATCGAGGCTTCCGTCAAAGTCATCGTTCACTTCTTCCTCTCCTTGTCCGTTATAATCCAGATTAACAGCGTTCGGATACAAATTCTGTAACTCATTCATTCTATCAATAGTTCTGGGCCAATCAAGGTTATAGCAATAGCCGTCACTTTGGCATCCGCTTGAATTGCGATTTGCATATTGCCAGGACAAAGCCCCCGCATAGCCGCGATCATAAAGAGTCGTGTAAAGATCCTGATAAGGTACACCATGGGAATCCTGATTGTAAAATTCGCCGACTACAATCGGTTTGTCCAACCCCCAGTAAGAAGCGTCATGATGAAAAGGTGAATATGCAGTGCCAAAGTGTATGGGGTAATAATGTACGCTATAGAAATCAAGCGTACCGTTTTGCTCTCCACCCTGGGCAATCAGCTCTGCATCACTATAATAGTTTTTAGCATTGGAGCCCCCAACATTATCGCTTAGAGCTGTAAAGCTCCAGGCTCCGTTGGTTACCAGAGCGTCAGGATCGGTATTTTTTATGGCTGCGGCAGCTTTATTGATAAACCTCTGTATATCTGTCATGGGCACATGAGGTTGTTGAGCACTCCAGCCAAACTCCTCGCTCATACCTTCAGGTTCATTAAATATTTCCCAGGAGCCGATAGCAGGATGGCCTTCAAGGGCATCAACCATAGGGATCAAAGCATTTTGTATATACAGGTCCGTTTTATTCTGATCGGTCAGTATGCCGCGTGCACGTTGAGGAATATGCGGCTGAGACGAGTTTTGACTCAGCATGTCAAAGCTCCAAAGGCACAACATTAAGCTGACGTCATAATTATGAGCGAGATCTAAAATATCCCTTAGATCATCAATTGCACCTACACCTGGCCCTATGACATCCATGCCATCCCATTCAGGAGTGTTGGATCCATCGACATGTAGCCAAAGACGCATGGTATTGCCGCCATTTGCATTAAGGGCTTGGAACATATCTTCAAATGCACTAAGGGATGTGGTTCCCGGGCCTATATCATGGGCAAAGCTTACCCAGGCCACATTTGTTCCGCTTAGAAAGAGATCGTTACCATCCACATCGATTCGGTTATGTTGCGAATAGGTTAACTCAGGCAAAAGAAACATCGCCAGAATTAAAAAGTATGTTATTTTGTAGAGTTTTTTCATGAGAGCTTTATTCGTTATGGTTTGGATAAATCTTTGTAGTTTTTTCATAAGAGTTTTATTCGTTATTGTTTTAGTAAATCTCTGTATGCCACTGCTCAAAATGATTTCCTCGATCAGAGCAATCGTTTCAAGCAGGTGCTTTTAGAGAATGGTTGTGTGCTAAAGGCATATTTTTTATAAAGCATCATTTAGCGGGTTTGTAAAAAAAATATCTACTCCAATTCGATAATGTACATTCCGGAAGACATTCCATTAGAATCAAAATTATCCTCGTGGAAGCCGGTTGTCATGCTTTTATTGACTATCCTGGCAAAGAAGCCCCATCATCACATTCAGAAAATCAGGGATGAGGTATTTGCACTATGGGCTAGTTTTTAGTCCTACGAAAAAGTCATATCTTTATAATTCCATAATGTTTTTTACATAAAATAATATTTTTTAAATAACATATATTCAAAATTCAATTTAGGGAACGCTTCCATCGGCAATTATTTTTAAAAATTCGAAAAAAGCAATTGGATATCACTAAAATTGAAAACTAAAATGGGACGCATTTTCGGCTAAGGTCAGCTCTTTGGTCCGCATCCAATGGGTTAATGAAAAAAGAAAACATCCCTATATTAATATGGCAAACGGATATTCAAAAAAAGGAATCTTTTACGCGTGACAGCGTATTGAAATGGGTGGAAGAGGCTCACATCGCCACCTCGGATGAAAAGCAATAAGGGCTTCTTATATTGATTTAATAGATTATTTTGCGTATATATTAGCATGAAAGCTCCAAGATCACATAAAATGAATTCCATAAGGTCAGATAAAAGTTCGGCCAGGCAACTTCGTTCCGCACTTCCAAGAATGAGTGGTACAATTACTCATGAAGGCAAAACATACAGAATAAAGAGCGCTCCTAGCCTACCTAAACCCTCAACTGAACCTGTTTCTAATTAACTTTTGCTGTGGGCATTGCAATTTCTCTAATTTTTGCAACAGCCCTCATTCTACCAGGAATTCTTTTTAATTACTATTTAAGAAAAGGTACCTGGAAAAGTCCGGTAATTCTTCGTTCTTTTCAAAATGAATTGGCAATAGGTGTACTCTATTCCATTGCCATCCATTTATTCTTGCTTGGATTAATAGATTACTTCTGTTCTATCCGATACGAAATATTATTTCAAGTATTCTTTGAATCATTTTCCGAATTAAGTGATTCTGAAATGAAGGAAGTCTATACGAATGTTTATAACATTCTGGGCTATTTTCTGCTATCATATATTATTGCAATCTTGGCGGGTATTTTACTATTTATATTAATTAGAAAAACTCGCACCGATTTAGTATTTCAGGATTTTAAGTTCAGTAATGAATGGCATTATTATTTTTCGGGAGAGGCCAGGGTTTTTGCGATGGAGAAACCAACGTACCGGGATGTTAAGAGCTTTTTGAAGCAACCTATTGATGGCGTTTATTTGTCATTTACATTGAGTAAAAACTCAGAAGAGTATTTGTATTGGGGTTTGCTTTACGAATACTATTTTGACAAAAAAGGCCAACTTGATAAATTAATCCTTACAGAAGTATCCAGAAGGAGACTCTCTGATGATAGAAGTATTACAGAAAATGTCAATAGAGACGATATGGAACCTATTCAAGATGGTGATAGCAGGTTTTATTTTATTAGGGGTGAATATTTGGTAGTCAATTATTCTGGAATCAAAGATTTAAACATCGAATACCTTGTTCTTGAAGAGGAATAAATTATTTTTGCTTCTTGCTTGGGTAAAAAATTTTGAAATGATAATGCCCTCCATGATCCATCTAACAAACATTTCGTACCTACGGCACGATTGATTGTATTCATGCCGTTTTCTACAAATAGGTAGGAGTACGGGAAATCCAGGCAACATCGGGTAATCTTCAGGGAATAGTGAAAAAAATATATCCACTCATAATGCGTTTAATTTTGACGCAAGAATGCAGAATGCAAAGAACCTGACAAACCCTCCGTGCAAGGTGCCCCCTTAGGACAATTGACCCCTGAACGAGCGGTGAATTTCTGTTGTGAATCAAAGTTAAATCTATTATAATTAAGATTATGATATACTTTATTCTGATACTCGTCTCGTTGATCGTCGGACTGGTTCTCAAAACCCTGCACGACGTCAATGTAAAGCTAAGAGAGCTCGATTATAACGAGAGAGAGGGGTATCGAGAAGTTCAGAGAGAGAAGCAGTTGGATGATGATCGGTAAGATCAGAACTTATGAGTGCTGGTTTAAGGAGCGCTGAGCATTGGGCGCTGAGAGGGGTGAGAAGGTCAGAGGGAGAATTAGCTGGATGGTGGTTGATAAGATTGGAGTTTCTGAGAGATAGAAAACAGGGCGCTGAGCATTGGGCGCTGGGCGCTGAGAGGAGGGAAGGTCGGTTGTCGAGAATAGAATTCCGGGGCCAATGTAGGGGCAGACCTGCGTGTCTGCCCTGATTGCACCCATGACTACACAAACTTCCCACGTGGCTGCCCCGGCTCCAGAAACAGGCGCTCAAAGATCGCGTTCATAGGTGGCGGGTAGGTTGATGCTCGTAAGAGCGAGGCATTTATAATAAAAAAGTTTTGTAATTTATTGTCATGTCAGATAAAGCCCTCATAACGCCATCAGTCATCCAGTGGGCCAGGGAAACAGCCCGTTTCAGCCTGGTGGAAGCTGCGAAAAAGCTGGGTGTGAAACCGGCGATTCTATTATCCTGGGAAACCAACGAGGCTTCACCAACTATGAACCAGGCTTTAAAGATGAGCCGTGTCTATCGTCGCTCTTTATCTGTTTTTTTCTTGCCTGAGCCACCTAAAGATTTTCAGACTCTTCGGGATTTCAGAAGAACTGATCATGCCCGGGAGTATTCCCCTGCGCTAACATTTATTCTTCGAGAGGTACAGTTCCGGCAGAATTGGATAAAAGAAGTCCTTCATGAAGAAGAGGAAGATCCACTTCCATTCATTGGTAAGTTTTCCGTGAATGATCAGGTAGACGTAGTTGCGTCTGATATAGCCTCAACACTTCAAATAAAGGATGACATAACCTCCTCCGATCGTTTGAAATACTGGATTCATAAAGTGGAATCAAAGCGTATTTTTGTTTCATTGGGCAGTAATATCCATTCCCGAATGGTTTTTGATGTGGATGAGTTCCGGGGATTTGCTGTCAGTGATCCAATGTGTCCTTTTATTTTTATCAATACCAAAGATGCCCGGCAGGCTCAGCTGTTTACCCTGGTCCATGAATTGGTTCATCTTTGGATAAATGCCAGTGGGGTATCCAGGGAGATAGCTCCGGCCTTCCGTGAAACAGAGTCAGATGTCCTGGATCCTGTAGAGGTGTTTTGTAACCGGGTTTCCGCAAAACTGCTTATGCCGGATGATTGGTTCAATGAGGTTTTTCCATCAGGATCCAAAATATCACTGGAAGTAATCGATGATGCCGCTAAACAGCTTCAATTAAGCAGCAAGGCGGTAATCGTTTATCTTTTAAATTCCGGCAAAATAGTCCGCCAGGTTTTTTACAGTTTTTGGAATCGCATTGACAATCGCAACGAAGCATTGAGAAGCCGGTTTTCGGAAACCCCTGTAGAAAAGAAAGGATTTGCTGATCCTAATCTCATGAAAGTTAGAAAATGCGGGTATAGTTTATCCAACATCATCCTGGGCAGCTACAAAAGTGGCAGAATATCCCCCCTGGAAGCAAGCTCCCTGCTCGATGTGAAGGTAAACAACTTTTCAAAATTGGAAAGATTCCTTTAACATTATGAATGGCATTACATATATCCTTGATGCCAATGTTCTGATTGAACCATGGTTGAAATACTATGCCCCTTCTTTCTGTACCGGCTATTTCCAATCTCTTGAGAAATTAGGGGATATGCGTGTAATTGGCATCCCCGAAATGGTTAAACGTGAAATTGCCAAAACAGAGGATACCTTATTCAAATGGCTGGATCAGTCTTCGATCCCAATTCTTCAGGGAACAATACATGTTCAATCTGCTTTAAAAAGCATATATGCCGCAGACCCCAGGAATATAAAATTAACAGATACCTCACGCAATCGGTCAATGGCTGATCCCTGGGTTATCGCTCACGCATTAGCGGAACAGGCAACCGTAGTTACCAAAGAGGAAAAGATTTTGATCCCTGATTCCAAAAAGGTAAAAATACCAAATGTCTGTGAAATTATGGGGATAACCTGCATTCAGGATTATGAATTCATCAGAGAAGTAAATATCAGATTAATGGCGAGGCTTGTATCATAGAAGATACGCTGGGCATGGAACACTAATTTTTACACTCTCTTATCTTTTTATTTTATTTTGACATTTAAATAAAATTTACTAATATGTAATATCGATTACAGTAAATGTTTTATTATAATTAAAATAACAATGGTATTCAATTAGTTATAGTCTGTAATCGATTACAGATAAAATATTGGCTCTGCATAAAAACAGAAAATATTACCGGAAATGGTTTCGATTAAGGATAAAGCATTCTTGAATTTGTGCTCCAGCATATCTTCCTCAACTGATGGAGAACGGTTGAGGCTGTTTAATCCCGGTAATTTGGATGAGGTAATAGGGGAGGTAGCTTTAGCGGGCCCGGATACAGCCAGAGCTGCAATGGAATCATCCCACAGGGCTTTTAGGGGATGGCCTTCCGAACCTTTAGAAAAGCGGTTTCAGATACTGAGCAAAGCCCTTGAACTTTTAGAGGGCGAAAGCCGGGAGGTGGCTCATTGCATCACCCTTGAAAATGGAAAGCCCATTAAAGAAGCGCAAGCTGAGGTTAAAGCTGCCCTTCGCGACGGACGCTTTCAATTGTCGGGTTCTGCCCTGCATCCACCTAGCAATGATCAGCCGTTCGTACTGGAAGGGGATGTTTTGGGTGAGATTTGGCATGCTCCCTTGGGTGTGTTTCTCGTGATTACGCCCTGGAATTTTCCTCTGGCTACGGTGATTCGTAAAGTGGTCCCGGCCTTGATATGGGGTAATACAGTTATTATAAAATCCGCTCAACAAACTCCCCTGGCGGTAAGCCTTTTTTTCAATTGCCTTAAACGGGCAGGCCTGCCCGATGGGGTTGCTCATTTGATACTGGGGAAAGGGTCAGATATTGGCGATGTACTTGTGGATGATCCCGTATTAAAAGGTATATCTTTTACCGGATCTACGGAGGTAGGTACGCGTATTTGCCGGCGGGTGGCAGGAAGAAATGTGCGTTTACAGATGGAGATGGGGGGTAAAAATGCCCTTGTTATTTTAAATGACGCCGATTTAAAGGTATCGGTTCGTGCCGCTGTCACGGCTGCTTTTACTTGCAGCGGCCAATGGTGTACCTCAACAAGCCGGATTATAGTGGAAGATGGCGTTTATGAAATGTTTTGCCGTTTGCTTGTAGAATCAACTACCAGGCTTTGCATGGGACCCGGGCTGGACCCTGATGTGGCTTTTGGGCCTGTAGCTTCAGGCAGTCAAAAAGAAATAGCCGTACAAGCAATTACGCAGGCAAAAAAAGATGGTGCCCGATTATTATGCGGTGGAGATGCTCCCCTATTCGTCAATGGCAAACCTGGCAATTATATAGAGCCCACCGTTTTTGGTGATGTCACAGAAACGATGCCGCTCTTTAATGAAGAGATTTTCGGGCCTGTTATCGGAATAACCCGGGCTAAAGATGAAAAGGATGCCCTGCGGTTAGTCAATCGTTCACCATATGGGTTAAGTTTTTCAGTATATACCGCTGATTCTGATAAAGCCCTTCGTTTTCTCAATGGTGCTGATTGCGGTATGGCCCATCACAACCTGCACACGGGATATCGTCACCCTGCTCTTCCCATTAGCGGGTGGAAAGAATCGGGACGTGGAATTCCTGAATGCGGGCATTATGCACGAGATTTTTATACACAAATTAAAGCCGTTTATCGAAAAAATTAAACGATAAGTCCTATGATGAAGTTAAAAACCAATCATGTTAAACAACGCCTGAAAGAAGGCGGTGTGGTTTTCGGCACCATGCTCCGGATATTGAAATCGCCGGATGCTATTTCCTTGTGTGCTTCAGAGGATTGGGATTATGTAATACTTGATACCGAACATAATGATTATGATCATGAAACCTTGAGCAATTTTTCATTGATCGCCAAATATGAAAAGCTGGCCTTATTGGTCAGGGTCCCCGATAAACTTTATCATCAAATGGCCAGGGTGCTGGATTTAGGTGTCGAAGGCTTGGTATTGCCTCAGGTTAAGAAGGCAGAGGAAGCAGAGCATATCATCCGTTCCACCAAATATGGGCCCATAGGCCAACGGGGGGTAAGTAAGCCCACCAATGTGACTCTGTTCAGGAATTATGGCAATCTTGATTATTATGAATGGGCCAACCGTGAAAATCTGACGGTCATTCAGATTGAAAGCATGGAAGGGGTCAGGAATATTGATGATATCGTAAGCGTGGACGGTATTGACGCGATCATGATTGGCCCCGCCGACCTTACTATGGATATGGGGATACCCGGGCAATTTAATCACCCCAAAGTATCTGAAGCCTATCATATAATAATGGAGAGCTGTAATAACCATGGGGTTGCACCGGGCATCCACCTTCAAAATTTAGAAGATGTCCGTAAATGGATTAATGCCGGCATGCGTTTTGTTACTTACAGTTATGATGCCAATTTTTTCAAAGAAGCACTTCATGAGTCCCTGATAAAACTTCGTTCTATGGTTAATGGCAGGGGTTAAAACATATTCACACATCATATCATCAACTATCATGAAAAATACAAATCACTATAGCCGTAGAAAATTTCTAAGTCATACCGGTTCCGCTGCAATCGGAACCTTATTCATTAGTCCCCTTGCATCGTTAACCAATGGTTGTAGCCAGTCATCTCATGACTTGTCACATTTATCAGGATTGCAGCATGTCGTTGTAGCCGGTAAAAAAGGCCGTTTCTATGCCTGGCCTGCCAATAATGGAATGTGGAAATGGGATAACGGCAAGGAAATCCTGGTTGGCCATACCGATGGCCCCTGGGTAGAACAGGAGGGCCATAATATTGGCCATCCCCAGTTATCCAAACTGGCTCGAAGCACTGATGGAGGTTTGACCTGGGGGAGTGAAGATCCCGATAATTATGTGGGGGAGGATGGCGACCCGGTTCCCTCACCCGGTAATATTGATTTCAATCACCGTGGATTTGCCTTAAGGGTGGCAGCCAGGGGCTATCATGGCACAGATGATCCCATCGGCCGGTTTTTTATATCATACGACCGGGGCAAAACATGGGAAGGCTCTTATCGCTTTAACGAACTCCATAAGGATCCGGAACTGGAAGGCCTGGAAATTACGGCAAGGACCAATTATATGGTTACCGGCCCTGAATCCTGCCGTATCTTTATGACTGCCCGTAATCCAGAACTGGAATTTGCCAGCAGGCTGGATAAGCCTTTTGTTGTTGAAACCACAGATGGCGGTAAGTCCTTCCAGTTTATTTCCTGGGTGGTCCCCTGGACCGATCAGTACCGGGCTGTAATGCCATCCACCGTACGGACCAGGAATGGAAATCTTGTGCTTGCCGCGAGACGCCGGAATCCGCGTGTAGACCAATCCAACTGGATAGATAGCTTTGTATCCTCAGATGAAGGCCGTAGTTGGTCATTTCTTAGTAAAGTAGGGGAGACCGGTGTAAATAATGGCAACCCTCCGGGGCTAACTGCATTAAGGGATGGCCGGCTGGTATGTATTTATGGAAACCGCTCTGTTCGGCAAATCCTGGTCCGCTACAGCGCCGATGAGGGTAAAAACTGGGGAGGGGAAATCGTGGTTCGTGAGAACCCATTGAATTACGATATCGGCTATCCTCAAATCACACAAAATGCTGAAGGCAAAATAGTTGCCATGTATTATATTGCCACGGAAGAACGCCCTCATTCACATATCGCGGCATCTATCTGGACTCCATAGCGATTGGGTGAAGGGCATATGACCATGTAAAGCCACTAACAAAATTTTATCAAATAGTGTAAAAAAATGTTGACATGAGAATAAAAATTTTCTACAATACTAATAACGATTACAATTACCAATTACATAAATGATATAATCATCGTTTTAACAATGTCTTATGGTATGTAATCGATTGCATATTATTATGAAAATCATAATTTATTTTATGGATCAAATCTCCAGATCGCTAATACGGGACAGATTTAAATGGATTCCGATATTCTCTTTCATTGCATGGGGTATTCTTTTTCCATTGTCTCATATGGCCCTTGGCCAGGCTACGTCATATGGAACTGTATATGGTGAAGTAAATGATTTATCTACGGGAGAGGTACTTCCTGGGGCTAATGTTATCGTAGAAGGGACTACCATTGGAGTCGCTACCGATGTTGATGGACGGTATACGTTGAGGAGGGTTCCTGTTGGTAATATTACGGTTGAATTTTCATATTTGGGATATGTTTCTAAGGAGGTTGAAGTCAGTGTTGAAGAGAATTTAAGGCATGAAATCAATGTTGACCTTGAAAGCGCTTTCGTTGAAGGTGGTGAGCTGTCTATTACCGCACAACAACGTGGCCAGTCAAGGGCTCTTACTATTCAGCGGCAATCGGTGAATATCCGGTCTGTAGTCTCGTCTGAACAAATGGATCAATTCGCAGATGTTAATGTAGCGGCCGCTCTGCAGCGAATCGCGGGAATGGGCCATGGGGGTACTAATATCCGTGGAGTTGGCGCGGGTTCCGCTAATATCACCATGGATGGCCAACGCATGGGAAGTACAGGCGCTGACCGCAGCGTTGATGTGAGCACTATTTCTTCCGATATGGTCCAGCAGCTTGAAGTTATAAAGGTTATCACTCCGGATATGGACGCTGATGCCCTGAGCGGTACCATTAATATCAGCACCAGAAGGCCGGTTGGAGGCCAGAGGACGATGAATGTTCGTTTGGGTGGCGGATATAATCCCCGGTTCGTAGATGACGTGGGCTCGAGTGGTCGGGTTTCTTTCAGTTATGGTGATTCTCCAACAGATAAATTCTCCTATGGCGTGAACCTGAGCTATCAGCGTTCCGCTAATGCTTCGGAACATGTACGAACGGATTGGGGCTGGTCCAATTTTGCTCAAATTGAGGGTCCAAGTGATATTCTGACAGGGCTTCGAAATGGAATCACGTATGATCCTCGTGACAGGCTCGCCGGCGGATTTCAATTAACACTGCAGCCGAATGATCGCACTACCTTTTATGTCATGACCAATGTCAATTATGAACATCGGTTAGAGGAGCAGCATATAAACCGGTGGAGTTTCAGGGAGTTTTTCAGCCCTGTTGAAACCAGGGGATTTGATGATCCCGGCAGGGCAGGAGACATGCTGTATGAAGCAAGCCTGAATGAGTCTGATATTCATCAGTATACGGCAAGAGTGGGGGCCCGCCATTTGTTTAATGAATTTGAAATGGAATACAAAGTCGGATGGGGTTACGGACTGAACAACACTGAGTTGTTTGCCCCTGAATACAGTACTTTAAAGGCATTTGAGAATCTGATTTCATTTGAGAGAGGCAATCATTACCCAACACTTGAGATTCTCCCAACCAGCCTGATTAAGGATTTTCCCGAGAGATCAGATTATTACAACCGTACCTTCAATGAAGAAATAAGTTGGAATTTTCATAAAAATAATGACTTCAGTGGGACTCTGGATTTTAATATTCCTTTGAGTATGGGCACACTAAAGTTCGGTTCAAGTGCAATGATGGCCTTCATGGAAGGGACTAGCGAGCGGTTTTTGCTGCGTTACCAACGGCAAGTATATTTAGATAACTTTGATCCTTACCTGGGAAGGGACTTCCAGGTATTTGACCGGCCTCATGAGACCTATCGCATGCCCTTTATTATGGATGTTCACAGGATGCGTGAATTTAACAAGACCTATCGTCCTCATTTTGAGATGGATTTGGAAGCCTGGGCCGTCACGGCTGAGACGGGCTATTATGATGCGCAGGAACAAACCTACGCTGGTTATGGTATGGGAGCCTTTGATCTTTGGCGCTTTCAATTATTGGGTGGAATGCGCGTGGAACATTCTAGTTCAAGATATGCCGGCCGTGCCGGTGTCATTAGTGAGGAACAAAATTTTCAAGGAGCGGTAGATACTCTGGCTTCAAATAACTACACTCATTTTTTTCCCAATGCCCAGCTGATATATTCATTGGGTAAGCTGACCAATATACGTCTGGCATGGTCACGGTCTATTGGCCGGCCCACATTGACCCAGTTGTCACCGTATGTTTTATGGGATCATTCCAGTGAGAGGATTTCGGAGGGGAATCCGAAACTTAATCCTATGATATCAGATAACCTGGATATGCTCTTCGAACATTATTTCATGAATGTGGGTCAGTTTACGGTGGGTCTATTTTACAAATTCATGAATGATTTTATTTTTAACTATACCGAGATTATTGGTCCTGAAGGGGTTGACGGTGATGGACTTTATGCAAGGTGGAGACGTTCCACCCTGTTAAACGGTGATGACGCTGATGTTTATGGTGCTGAAGTATCCTGGCAGCAGAATCTGACTTTCCTGCCATTTTTTCTGAGTAATATGGGGATTTATTCCAATTACTCTTATTCCATGTCAGATGCTGATATTAACAGGCCCGGTGAAACGGTAAGATTGCAAGGCCAGCGCCCTCATGTAGTGAATGCCGGCCTGGATTATACCCAAAACAAGTTTTCCGGCCAGATTTCCTATGCGTGGGGATCTCCCTCCATATCTTCTTACGGAAGCCTTGATTTTGCTTCATCTCTTTATGGAGATAGTAAAAGGGTGTATATGGATCATTACAGGGATGCAGCTAATAACCTATCGATGACCATACAGTACCGGTTGACCGATGAATTCAGGATATGGGCTGATGCTGACAATATATTGAATCACAAAAGCATCGATTATATCTATAACCGGGAGGTTTATCCAAGAACACAAAACCTATCAGGACGCACCATGAATATGGGGTTGCGCTATACCTTCTGACCCAAAAAATTACGCATGAAAACATGATGAAAAATTTAACGATGATACAAAAAATGAAAGGTAATAAATCCGGGTCGTCATATTTCCGGTTTATTGTGACGCTTGGATTGTTGCTCCTGATATTTACGGCTAGCAAATCGGAAGGGCAATCCGGAAGTATTAAGGGAATTGTGACTGACAGGGATTCGGAAAAAGCGCTTTCGTCAGTTAAGGTATCTGTAGAGGGTATTAATCTGAGTGCCGTCACTGACAAATTCGGACGCTATCGACTGACTCATGTCCCCGCAGGAAGCCATACGCTGCAATTTGAGGCTCCCGGATTTGTACCCCGTGATATTCCGGTATCAGTGGAGTCCGGGGCTAAATTGAATAAATCTGTTGAACTTGAATTTGAATTGAATGGGGGTGATCGCTTCTTTTTCAGAAACAGCAAAATAAAAAGTTCTCAAATACTTGCCGGAACTATAAATTCTCCCGGTATGGGGCATGCCATATCAGCGGCCGAAATGGAGAAATCTGGAGATATTAGTGTTCAACGCGGGTTGATCAGAATGCCTGGAGTCCAGGCTGGACGTCATGGTGAAATTAATATTCGTGGTGTTGGCAGGAATTTACATGAGGTATCAGTTGATGGCCAAAGAATGGCATCTACCGTACCGGGTGGGCGCAGTGTTGATTTAAACACTATTTCCGCTGATTTGACCCATAATGTCGAGATAATCAAAGTGCTGACACCAGAAATGGATGCGGAAGGGGTTAGTGGGGTGGTCCGCCTTAATACCTGGCAACCGGTTGGGGAAAGGGAAATACATGTACGTGCCGGAGGGCTGGCTAACCCCCAATATACTCGCTATACCGGTCTGGGGAATATGGGGTCTATTCAGTATTCTGAAAAGTATAATGATGCCTTATCCCTGGCAGTAGACCTCTCTTATCAGCAGGATAACTGGGGTTATGAAAGTATCGGAATTAATTATGATGCCGCTAATATTGGGTCAGAATGGTTGGATGTTATAGAACAGATTTCTCCGGCTTTAAATAGTGAAAAGAGAAATCGGGTGGGGGGCAAATTGCAAATGAGCTATCAGCCGGATGAACAATCCTCATATTATATTCAAGGTTTGTTGAATTCAGGAAAAGGTCAACAAGAGCGGCACAGCCATGTTAGTACGGCAAATAATGATTGGCTGGACCAGACTACGACAGGCAGTCAGGGTGAAGAGGGGTTATTCGCATACAATCCTATGTTACAGCGTGTTAATAATAATAATTATATGGTACAAGCCGGAGGCCGGCATCTGTTAAAGTTACTGACGATTGACTATAAAGCTGGTTGGTCGCACAGCTATAGCACATTGAACAATTTTGATTTTCTCTTTTCCACGAATGATTTGGATTACCAGGTAAATATGGAAGACCGTACCAGGCCGGAAATGGTTATTACCAATATCCGGTTGATGGAGGATGGAACTGTGGACCAGCGATCTATGGATTTCACATCAACTGAAAGGATCAGGGATGAGCAGGAAGAGGATCGGTATTCGGTCCGACTGGATTTTGAGGTGCCTGTTGGCCCTGCTTTACTTGAATTTGGCTCGAACGGAGTTTTTACTGAAGTAGGAAGAAGTTATGAAGAAGCAGACCTCTCTACTTTAAGGACTTATAATTTATTGCGCTTCAGTAAAGTTTCCAGAAGCAACTATGACATATTTGATCAATACTTTCTTCCGTATGTAATCGAAACGGGAGATGCTGCGAGATATGTTGACACGAGTCGCCCTGACATGCGTCTGGATGAGGATGATATGATCAAAAGATCCGAGCCTGGAATTTTCTTAGCTTCTGAAAATATCTATGGTGGTTATGGAATGGCTACTCTGAAATTGAATCGTTTCAGATTCATGGGGGGCGTTAGAGTGGAACAAACGGATGCTACCTATAATGGACAAAATGTGAAGCTTAACCATTTTGATACATTTGATTCTGCAACGGATACCAGCCGGTCAGTCAGTTATTTGAATCTGTTTCCAAATGCCCGGTTGATGTATTCTCCGGGCAATGATTCGTCGTTAAAGCTTGCATTGTCCAGGGCTATGAAACGTCCTGACTACCATGTTGTGGCCCCCTTTGAACTGTTAAACGCTGCCGATACCACTCGTTTTTCAGGCAATCCTGATCTGAAGCCTATAATTTCAGATAATCTGGACCTGATGTATGAACATTATCTGAGTGGGATTGGTGCTATTTCTATTGGTTTATATTACAAGGAGTTTTCCAATAGTGTGGTGTTACAGGAACAAGCGGTTACCAGTGCAGAGTTTCCCTTTCTTACTGTCCCTGACGGTGAAACCGTTGAAATTACGGAACTGAGATACATAAACGATCAACAAAAAGCCTCTATATACGGACTTGAGGTCTCCTGGCAGCAGCATCTTCAATTTCTGCCTGGGTTTTTAGGTAATTTTGGCTTGAATGCCAATTATACCTGGTCTGAGTCAGCAAAAGATAACAGCAGGAATGTAGCTCTGCGTTTTCAGAGTCCTCATATAGTAAACGCGGCTATTGATTATAATCATGGCCGGTTTAGTAGTGAAGTGGCCTGGCATTGGAGCGCTGCTTCTCTATACCAGGGAGCCCCGGAAGTTCAATGGGCACCTTCTCTCAATCCCACTGAACAAATTTATCTCGATTTGTACGAAGATGGCTGGAGGGACTTGTCGGCATCATTCGGATTCCGGTTATCTGAAAGATTCCGATTCTGGGCTCATGCTTCCAATCTTATGCCCATGGAACGGATCCGGTATGGGAACACCAAAAACATATATCCCTTTGAAACCGATCTGCAGTCCGGGTTAAGGATTACCACAGGTTTTCGGTTTACACTTTAATCGTGCATTTAATCATAATCCTTAAAACACTTTTAATATAATTAATGCTGTAGTACCAAAACGATGAACGCTATTAATACTTGTCAAAAGATTGAGTAAATAGGCAATCATCATAACTGTGTATCCTGGATAATAAAGTTCAGGTATACATTTAAATAAAAAAAGTAGGAGTAAAAACATGAACACAAATGATTCTACCTTAAATAGAATGAATCGGGGGTATTTATCCCGTAAGCATCTGACTGTGCTTTGTTTAGCGCTGTTGATGATATCGTTGTCGGTTCGTAAGACAATGGCACAGGAAATCTATGTTCCTGAATCAGATTCGTTGGCTTTGGTTGCTTTCTATAATTCCATGAGTGGTGACGATTGGATTAATAAGGGCGGCTGGCTGGAAGACAGGGTTGATACCTGGTATGGGGTCTCAACGGAAAATATCGGTTCTGAAGAAGAACCGGAATGGCGGGTCGTTGAAATTGAACTGGAAAACAATATGACCGCACCCGGCACTATTCCAGCTGAAATTGGCGACCTTGAATACCTTTCTGATTTAGTGCTACGGGGTGATCCCTCGTTATATGGTGAATGGCCTAAAGAAGTTGAAAATCTTCAATATCTTAATGAAATTCGGACACAAGACACAAATATGTCCGGCGATATTCCATGGGCGGAGTTCGCTAATACACCCATCAGAAGGATCAGGCTTCAAAGTGCTCAACACCGTGGTCAAATCCCGGATCAAATTTTCGCTGATATGACTCAATTGCAGCGACTGGAGATTAGTGAGCAGTATATATCTGGCAATATACCTTCGTCAATTACCCTCCTGGAAAACCTTCAACGATTCCGGCTTCAAGGAAATCTTTTAGAAGGTGATGTCCCGGATTTGGGGCATTTGGAGGAAATTCAACAATTTCATATCAATGGAAATCCATTTAATTCGGGTCCAATCTGGCCTTGGCTGCAAGAATGGGCGGAAACACTAAGACAGCTAAGAATTGATAATACCAATCGTACTGGTACGGTTCCAGATTGGCTAGCCACAGAGATGTTTGACCTGGGAGAAATAACCCTTGGTGAACAAGCTTGGGATCTGGATGATGCCCTCGGTGGTGAATTTCCTGATATGACCGCACTTGTTGAACTGGATGAAATCCACATATATGGCCCACATTGGGAAGGGAGTTTGCCGGCCTGGATCGGTGAAAAAGAGATGAACAGAGCGTACTTTTTTTATTGTTCATTTAGTGGTGATATTCCGGGATCTTATGCAAATACTGGAGGTATTGTAAGTATACAGCATTGTCCGGAGGTGACCGGAGGGATTCCAGCTGAATTTGAGTTATACTCAGGCGGCACTTTTGTGCTGACTATGTCAGATAGCTGGAATAATCGATATGACAGGTTTGGTGAGGAAGCGGCGGAATACTACCGTGATCCCCAAATGCAGGTTGGTGATATCCCTGCTTTTGTAGGCAGTTGGTCTGCAGATGATATCAAGCTAAATCATGTCGGCCTTACAGGATCTATTCCAACGGAACTTTTAAACAATACAGGATTAGAGGAACTTGACCTTTCAAACAATCCCGAATTGACTGGAGAATTACCTAGTGGTATTTTTGATTTGCCAATTTCCTTATTGAATGTCTCCTATACAGGGTTGAATGTAACCGAAATACCATCTGGGCTCAGTGAATATGATTTAACCCTTAATAATCTCGGTTTAGCCGGTTTAGATATGGGTGGATCGATCCCAACCTTTTTGGGTGATTTCAGCCAGCTTCAGGGGCTGGACCTTTCAGATAACAACTTGACGGGAGCCATCCCATCCGAGGTTGGCAATTTGAATTTACTGGTCTCATTGAATCTTGCCAAAAATGAGTTGACCGGTGAATTACCGGCATCTTTTGTTGATACCGGCTTTTTGGATGGTTTTTATACACTCAATAATGTTGACTTGTCAGGTAACGAAGGGTTGAGCGGTGAAATACCTGAACGTTTATCAGAGGCATCCCTTATGCGGGTATTTCGTTACAACGATACAGGCTTATGGGCTCCTGATAACACTGAGTTCAGTGATTGGCTGGAAAATGGCATCCCCGCGAATGCTACCAATTCTTTCCCTGAACTATATGTAGATGTCCAGACCAGCGGACTTACAGGGGGGCCGGTTTCTGTTGGATATCCAGATAGGCCACTGGTACACAGGTTGAATGCCAATTATCCGAATCCATTCAATCCGACAACTACATTATCCTATCAGATCCCTACGGAAAGTCATGTTAAGCTGAGTGTATTCAATGTACTTGGCCAGGAAGTGGCCACATTGATCAATGAGGTAAAACCGGCCGGAATACATGAGGTTGTATTTGATGCCCATTCGTTATCCAGCGGTACTTATCTGTATCGTTTGACGACAGGTAATAAAGTTATGACCCGCACCATGATGCTGATCAAATGATGGTTGGTCAAATACATCACTACAACTACTACTAAGAATAGTAATGTTGTGGCGGTCAAATAAGGTGATGGCCTGTAAAGGCCAGGGAAACCATTGTTGGCATATCCGGACCCGGGGGAAATTTCGGATCCGGATATGCCGGCATTAGGGCCCTCAATAATAACAGTTAACATAGATTAACAGTAGACAAAACATGCACAGAATAAAAATTAATTGGGTATGGGAATTATATACTGGGAATTACTTAAAATACCTCGCTTTATATTCTATAATCATTTTGGCAGGAGTGGGTTGTAGCGGTGAAAACGATTTTTACAATGATATACCCTCAGGCAGCCTTGTCGCATGGGGGTTAGATGATGATGGTCAGGTAAGCAATCTTCCCGAAGGAGAAGATTTTATTGCTGTGAGTGTGGGAAACCGGCATAGTCTGGCACTGCGGAAGGATGGCAGTTTGGTTAGTTGGGGCCGTGACAGTGGCGGTCAGGTAAGTGATACGCCTGAAGGAAATGATTTTGTTGACATAGCGGCGGGCTATGATTACAGTCTTGCGTTACGGTCGAACGGGACTGTTGAAGCATGGGGTTGGGTAGAGCATCAATTGAAAGACAGAAATGCACCTGAAGGTGATTTTATTGATATTGCAGCCGGGTACCATCATGCTCTTGTCCATCATATAAATGGTGAAATATCTGCATGGGGTAATAATTTCGAAGGCGAGCTACAACTTGCTCAGTTAAGCGACACCCCTAAGGAAGCGAGCTATATCACCATATCTGCCAATCAGAATCATAATCTGGCCCTTCGAAGAGATGGGACGGTTTATGCCTGGGGCCGTGATTTGTTGGGTTCGGTAAAAAAAACTCCGTCGGATGATGGCTTTATCTCGGTTGCGGCAGGGGCGAGGCATAGCTTAGCACTAAAGGAAGATGGTACCATAGCAGCCTGGGGCTGGGATATGCGAAATGAAGTGAGTGACACGCCTACCGATAGTGGTTTTATAGCTATAGCAGCTGGATACTCACACAGCCTCGCTCTGCATAAAACCGGTAGGATTATCGCCTGGGGTTGGGATCGCGGCGATGCCGGACAGACCCGGGATGTTCCCGTTGGTGATCATTTCATAGCAATTTCAGCAGGTGATTTTCATAATCTGGCTATAAAGAAACAGTAAAATTAAAAATTGTGAGAAATAATTGAATCAGGCTAATTCTAACTACACTTACTTTTTAAAATTGTAAAAAAGTGTTGACAACATGAGCTATTTTGATTAAAATACTAATAACGATTACATATAGTCAATCTATATTTATTTCAATATGATATAAATCATGAACTTAGCATCTGTAAACGATTACATATATTTATGAAAATGAACGATAAGGCTGCCTCTTTACAAGATGTTGCAAAAAAAGCGGGAGTTTCCACGGCCACGGTATCCCGTGTTTTGAATAATCTTAATTACGTCAGTCATTCGGTCCGGACCCGGGTTGAAAAAGCAATGAAGGATTTGAATTATAGTCCAAATCGGGTTGCTCGCCGGCTAAGGGTTAAAGATGGTGATCGAAAATTATTGGGATTATTGATACCTGATATTCAAAATCCATTTTATGTTGATGTGGTCCGTGGTGTAGAGGAATTGGTTTTTTCAAAGGGGTATGCCGTATATATCTGTAATTTCGCACAGGATTATGAAAAAGAAAAAACCTATTTAAATAACCTTAAATCAGAGTCAATAGACGGACTAATAGTTGCTCCTTACCACGAAGAAGATAAGATGGTCATCTCGCTTGTTCGGGATGGCTTTCCAATTGTCTGTGTGGACAGGGGATTAGGTGATATTGAGGTTGATCTGGTTACCGTTGACAATGATGCTGGGGCCTATAAGGCTGTAAAGCATCTGATTGGTTTGGGCCATAAGCGAATTGGTTATGTCGGGGGTTTGCAATCTATACCGACTAGCCGCAAAAGGAAAGATGGCTATATTCGGGCTTTGGAGGAGAGCGGCATTCCAATAGATGATTCTCTGGTTAAATTTGGTGATTCAAAACATGAGAGCGGCAAGAATCTGGCTCTGGAGTTTCTAAACATGAGTGAGCCACCGACTGCGCTTTTTACAGGAAATAATGTGATCACGCTGGGTGCATTGGAAAGCATTCATTCCAAAGGATTAAATATCCCTGATGATGTCGCTATTGTAGGTTTTGACGACATGTACTGGTCAATCTCCTTAAACCCACCCCTCACGGCAGTGTCCCAACCGGGCTATGAAATTGGGCGCCAGGCAGCTAATATGCTGTTTGAACGATTAGAAGAACCGGGCCGTGAACCCCGAAGAATCGTCTTGAATACAAAACTTATGATTCGTCAGTCATGTGGAAGTAAACTGGCCGGCAATGAATAAGCGGAGTGATTTTATAAATAATATGTACTGTTATATCGAACTCTATATAATAAAAGGTGAAATTATGAAGAACTATAAACAGACGCCGTTTGAAGAACCAAAAAATGACTTATGCAGGCCTTATCTAAAAAATGGGTGGTTGGGTATCGCAGGTTTAGCAAGCATGTTCTTGCTTTTACCCTTGATGCAAGCCTGTGCACCGGTAGAGGCTGATAAACAACCTAACATCGTATTTATCATGACCGATGATCAGGGATGGAACCAGGTTGGATATCATGGGTTTGATCAATTTTATGAGACCCCGAATATTGACAGGATTGCACAGGAAGGTATGCACTTCAGGGAAGCTTATTCCGCTTCGTCTATATGTTCACCGGCCAGGGTCAGTGTTATGACGGGTAAAAATCCCGCTCGTCTGCATCTTACGGATTATATTCCTGGGGGGCTTTTTCCATATAAACCCCTGGCTTCTGATCCTATTAAGCAGTATTTGCCTATAGACCAAAAGGTACTTCCGCAACTCCTAAAGGAAAACGGTTATGCAACAGCCCTTTTTGGGAAATGGCACCTAAGCCCTGATCGCAGGTTCGGTGAGCCGGGACGGTTCTTTGACGCTATGCATCGTGGTTTTGATGAAGTATTGCATAATGCGAAACCGCCAGCCGATCATGACCCTTTTGACGATCCGCATCATGTGGAAGATATCACTCAGCATTCCCTTGATTTTTTAGAAAGGAACCAGGATAAACCGTTCTTTATGATGACTTCACATCATGTTGTGCACCGCCCACTGATTGAAGAACCGGAATTGATACGTAAATATGAGGAAAAACCGGGCTCTGAATTGGATATCAATAATCCAATTATGGGTGCTATGATTGAAAGAATGGATCATGGCATAGGCCGTATCCTCGATAAATTAGATGAGCTTAACCTGACTGAAAATACCATTATTGTCTTCTTTTCTGACAATGGTGGGCTGGAACTTCTTCAATCCCAGGAACCTTTGCGAGGTGGGAAAGCAATGGTATTCGAAGGCGGGATAAGAGTTCCCATGATTGTAAAATGGACGGGCGAGATTGAGCCGGGATCGGTGAGCCATGAACCGGTTATATCCGATGATTTGTTCCCAACCTTATTAGATTTGGCTAGTATCCGTTATGATGCCCCTGAACTTGATGGCATCAGCATGATGCCTTTATTAAAGCAGGAGTCTGAGGATCTTGGTCGGGAGGCTCTTTACTGGCATTATCCTCATTACCATCACCTGGGATATAAACCCGGAGGCGCTATCCGAATGGGTGATTATAAGTTAATTGAGTGGTATGAGGAAACCGCATGGGGGCTTGGGAATCAGATCAGCCTTTATAATTTGCGGGATGATGTAGGTGAAACGGTTGACCTTTCTGATAAGCATCCCGAACTGGCTGTCAAAATGAGACGAATGTTGCACGAATGGCGACTTGATATTGATGCTCAGGAGATGAGGCGTAATCCACATTATGATCCGGAACGGGCTGATGTACGATTGGGAGCTATGTAGAAACCTGGAAATATCCAGTAAGCTTATAATTTAAAGGAAAACCATACATGAATCAGATTACCATACTTAATCCTCAAAGGTTAGTATTTGGCGAAGGAGCTTTCGATACTTTCATCGATGACTTTATAACATTAGGTAAAAAGCGTCTGTATATTGTTACTATCGATGCTTTTACAGACCAGTTGAACCGGAATTCAGATAAACTAAAATCGGCCGGGATTGACATTTATATTGACAGTAGAATCGTAATCGAACCGGATTTCAATGTTTTTGAGGATATTCTAAAACAAGCCAGGCTTTTTAAAGCCGATGCAGTTGCGGGAATCGGTGGCGGAAGTGTTCTGGATATCGCAAAATTATTGGCTGCATTTTTAAACAATGATCAGGATATATATGATACCATTGGTATCGGAAAACTCGCAGAACGTACCGTTCACCTGTCTTGTCTGCCTACCACATCGGGCACCGGCAGTGAAGTTTCCCCTAATGCCATCCTTCTTGATCAGAACGATAACCTAAAGAAAGGCATTGTAAGTCCTTTTCTTGTTCCCGATGCCACCTATGTTGATCCTTTGCTGAGTTGTTCTGTTCCGGCACAGGTTACCGCAGCGACGGGTTTGGATGCATTAACCCATTGCCTGGAAGCATATACCAATATTTTTGCTCATCCTATAGTTGATATGTATGCTTTGGAAGGTATTCGTTTGATTAGCAGAAATCTGACGAAGGCCATAAAGAACGGAAATGACAGAGCTGCAAGATCGAAACTATCTCTTGGAAGCCTGTATGGTGGATTTTGTCTTGGGCCGGTGAACACGGCGGCTGTTCATGCCTTGTCGTACCCCCTAGGAGGTATGTTTCATATTGCCCACGGTTTGTCTAATGCCATCCTGCTGCCGCATGTAATGGAATTTAATCTGATAAAAGCGCCGGAAAGATACGCCGACGTAGCTCTGGCTTTTGGTGCTCAGGAAGGGAATATGCCCGAAGAAACGGCTAGAAATGGGGTTAAAGAAGTAAAGAAATTAATGAAAGAATGTGGAATTGTAACTCATCTGGCTGAACTGAACATACCGAAAGAATCCTTCTCCGATTTGGCTAATGGTGCTATAAAAGTTACACGCCTGCTAAAAAATAATATTCGTGAGGTAACCTATGATGATGCCATTCAAATTTATCAAAATGCATATTGAGGATAATCCATGAAAAAACAGGATAATTCAAGAGGGGTAATTGTACCTATGATAACTCCATTTGCCAACGACAGCCAGATCGATCTGAATGCTGCTGAACATATTACAAATCATCTTGTTGATCATGGCTGCTTTCCGTTTTTGCTTGGAACTACGGGTGAAGCTGCTTCTATATCCGGTATTCAAAAGCAACGATTTGTGGAAAAGGTCGCCGAAAGTATAAAAGGACGGACACCACTTTATGTGGGTATTTCATCAACATGTTTCGAAGAATCTGTTCAAATGGCTGAGAATTATAGCTCTGCCGGCGCTGATTATGCTGTAGCTCACCCGCCCTATTTTTACCCCCTTAGCCCCGCATACTTGAAAGAATACTATATAAAACTCGCTGATGAGATATCAATTCCATTGATCTTATATAACATTCCGGCTACAACTCATATTTCTATTCCACTTGACGTAGTATTTGAACTGAGTGGCCATCCTAATATCATTGGGATCAAAGATTCTGAAAGGGATGTTGAGCGGCAAAAAAAGACTATTGTTTTTTGTAATGATGAAAAAGATTTTTTTCATCTCACAGGCTGGGGCGCTCTGATGACCGATGCTTTAATCTTAGGCTCTAACGGTTTGGTACCCAGTACGGGTAATATTGTTCCGGGAAAATACAAGGAATTATACGATGCTGCAGTGAGTGGCGATGTAACCTTAGCAAATGATTTGCAAATCGAGACCGATTCTGTTTCATCTATTTATCAAAAGAATCGCAATCTGAGTAACTCTTTAGCTGCCATGAAAGTTCTGTTAAATGAACTTGGATTATGTATGAAAAAGGTTCTGCCTCCATTAATGCAGCTGTCTAGGGAAGATGAACAGCAAATCCTCTTACAGATGAGAGAATTAAAGGTACAGCAATTAGCAAATATTACATAAAGGATAAAAAATGAAGAAACCAGTAATAGGGATATCAATGGGTGATCCATCAGGGATTGGGCCGGAAATTTGTGTTAAGGCTGCTTTTGACAGGGGGGTTTTGGAGAAATGTAATCCGGTGGTAGTGGGTAATGCATCGATCATACGTAAAGCGATGAGGGTACTTGATGTTGATAAACAGGTTAATGTCATCAATAAGATTGATGAAGCGAATTTCAGTGGCGAAGCTATTAATGTTGTTGACCTCAAAATAAGGGACGATAAAGTAATAGAATATGGTCAAATAACAGCTGAAGCTGGCAGTCTGGCTTTTCATGCTGTTAAGAAAGTCATTGAAATGGCTATGGATGGAGAAATTGATGCAACGGTCACGGCTCCCATTCATAAAGAATCAATAAATCTGGCGGGGCACAATTATGCGGGCCATACAGAGATTTACGCAGAATTTACCAATACCCCTAAAGTGGCTATGCTCCTCGTAGATGGAGATTTTCGGATAATCCATGTGTCCACACATGTCGCTTTACGAAAAGCATGCGATTTGGTAAAAAAAGACAGGATATTGCATGTCATATCATTGATGAATGATGCTTGTATAAAATTCGGAATTGTTAATCCCAAAATCGCCGTATGTGGGTTAAATCCGCATGCCAGTGATGGGGGCCTTTTCGGTCACGAAGAACAGGAAGAAATCATCCCGGCCATTAAGGAAGCTTTCAGCAATGGAATCAATGCGGAAGGCCCATATGCCGCTGATACTATTATGTCAAAAGTTGTGGGAGGGTTTTATGACGGTTGTGTAGCTATGTATCATGATCAGGGGCATATCCCTTTTAAAGTTAAAGGTTTTGTATGGGACAGGGAGAAAAACGACTGGGGTAAAATACACGGTGTTAATATAACTCTCGGGATTCCGATTATCCGTGTTTCTGTTGATCACGGCACGGCTTTTGATATAGCAGGAAAAGGTATTGCAAGTTGTGATAGCATGATCCATGCGATTGAATACGCTATCAGGATGAGTGCAAATAAAAACGAATCTGACACAACAGGTGTGGCTTCCACAGATAAAGGGAGAAAATAAAATGATAATCGTGATCGCAGATGATTTTACCGGAGCCGCAGAAATAGCCGGAATTGCAATGAACTATGGCTTAAAAACTGAAATCCAAACCTCATTCAATGCTAAAGTCAAAGCAGATCTCATCGTCATTGATACCAACACAAGGTCAAAATCAGCGGCAGAAGCAAAGCAGTATATCACCCGGCTTATGAAGATGTTAAACCTGAATACATATGACCTTGTTTTCAAGAAAATAGATTCCGTATTACGCGGCCATGTTTATGATGAGATTTCTGTTATTTTAGATCATTCTACAAACAAATCTGTATTACTCGCTCCATCCAATCCTTCGAGGGGCCGTACCATCTCTGATGGCAACTATTTTATTGATGGCCTGCCTTTACATGAAACGTTATTTTCGGAAGACCCGGAAGCACCGGCCTTGCATTCTGATCTATATTCTATTATTAAAGTTGGGAAAAATGATGGTTTTCGAATACTAAAATCCACTGACGAAATCCCTGGCAACCACGGGCAGGTTTATTTAGGTGAGGCTGCCTCGTCTGAAGAAATCAAAAGCTGGGCTCATAAAATAGGTGACGGTATAATTCCTGCCGGTGCTGCTGATTTTTTTGAGGCTATTCTAATTAACCGAGGTTATTCGCTTAATGGAAACAACGAACTGGATTATAAATCTCTTTTTATCTGTGGCAGCAGCTTAAGCAGGGTTGTAAATCTTGAAGAGGAGCTTTTCTCGGAAAATCCTAAAGTTGTTGAAGTCACTGAAGATCAAATATGTATGGATGGTGAGTCTGCCGTATCTGAGAATATTGCGCAGTCAGTAATCAATCATTTACAGATTACAAATACCGTAATCCTATTTGTCAAAGCATCCAAAACGCCTGGAAAATATTCTACGCAAAATATTCCCAAATGCCTGGCTGCCATCACAGCCATGGTTTTGGAGAAAACAGACCTAAGAGACCTTTTCATTGAAGGAGGAACGACCTCCTCTGAAATTGTCCGTAAAATTGGATGGAATCGATTTAAACCTGTAAATCAGCTAAGTCAGGGAATTATCAGGATGCGCATCGTGAACAGTCCCTCTCATTTTCTAACGGTTAAACCAGGCAGCTATAAATGGCCGGTGAACCTGTGGAATGAAAGATTGAGTACTCACCCATAAAGGAAATATTAATCAATTAATAAGTAAGTATGGAAACCACATTACATATCATCGATTACCTGGTAGTTTTATTCTTTATCATCATATTTGTTGTCATAGGTTTATCATTTTCCAATCGTCAGTATACTACCGGGCATTATTTTACCGCCAGTGGCACTTTGCCATCCTGGGCTATCGGATTATCCATACTGGCTACTTTGATAAGCAGCATAACTTTTCTGGCTTATCCCGGAGCTGGATTTGAGTCTAATTGGATCTTATTGGTACAGGGATTAATGATTCCAATCGTATTGGTCTTCTTAGTGTTTTTTATTGTTCCCTTCTATCGCAGGGTGGTTGGCATCAGCGCGTATGAATATTTCGAAAGACGTTTTGGTTATATTGCCAGGCTTTATACCTCCCTTGCCTTTTCTATAGCTCACTTTACAAAAATGGGATCGGTTTTTTTCCTCCTCTCCCTGGCTATCTCCAGCATGATGAACATTAACATTTATACTGTAATTCTTGTTCTTGGTTTAGTAGTAATTCTGTATACCCTGGTGGGTGGAATTGAGGCCGTTATCTGGTTGGATGTATTGCAAGGCATTATGTTACTTGCAGGGGGGGTACTGTGTATTATCGTCATGTTTACGGCTGCACCGGGCTCTCCGTTTGATATGATAGAGTTCGCAAGGCAACATGATAAAATCGGGTTTGGCCCTTACGATTGGGACTTGACCAGGCTCACGTTTATTGTGATGGCGCTTAATGGTGTGTTTTATGCCATTCAAAAATATGGAACGGATCAAACTATTGTACAGCGTTATCTGACAGCCAGGTCTCATAAAGAGGCGATAAGAGCCTCCCTCATGGGTGTACTGCTCTGTGTTCCGGTATGGATGCTTTTTATGTTTGTGGGTTCCATGCTGTTTTCTTTTTATAACCTCACCGACCTTTCCCAAATTGAAGGATTGAGGTCAGATGCCGTTTTCCCCCACTTTATTTTAAATGAGCTTCCGGTCGGGGTGACAGGGCTTATTCTCGCCGGGCTGGTGGCCGCAGCTTTTTCAAGCCTCGATTCTGACCTGAATAGCTTGTCAGCTGTTGGTGTAGAGGATTATTATAAGCGCATATTTCCCGACAAGGAGGACAAACATTACTTATGGGTCAGTAAATTAATAGTAGTCGGTTGCGGCATAGGTGCTCTTGCCATAGCATTCATCTATGTAATTGCTGAAGATGAAGCTGTGCTGGGTGTTGTATTCTCATTATACGCTATATTTTCCGGGGGTATTGCAGGTTTGTTTCTCCTGGGGATATTCACCAAAAGGACTAATAAACAGGGGTTATATGTAGGAATTGTCGCCTGTATTTTATTTACGGGATGGGCAATGCTGACCTCCAAACCCATAGGAATAGCCAATCAACCCCTCCTTGATTTAGGTCTTTTCAATTATACGCATCACAGTATGATGCTGGGTGTCTATACCCACCTGGTTTTATTTGGTGTAGGTTATCTGGCAAGTTTTATGTTTCCTGACCACATGGCCGATGATAAACTGACATTTTATGGGTACTGGAAAGAAAGAAAAAAAATTAAAGAGGAGATAGCGAATGCTGATGTATAAAGGTATTTATTAAATGAAGGTAAAAGCGCTTTCTTTTTATGAATCAACAAATGTTTTATTAACCGAATACCGGAGGAAGGATGTTTAAAAGTACTTTAAAAGTAATAATTTTATCTCTGACAATAATCTTAATAGGATCTTCTATATATGGTCAGGATCGTTCCGAAACCATTGGAGTTTGGCTGTTCGATGAACAATATGGCCTATATCCCAGTTCTGTTCTTCATGATGTAGGTCCGAATGAGTATGTAATGGTACTTGGACGGGGTGGAAAGATTGTTGATGGCAAGTTCGGGCGGGCGCTCAAAGTAATAGATCCTGAACCACTGGATATTCCCCAGGGTGATTTTTCAGATCGATTTGGATTGAATGATATGGGGAAACCTGATGGGCAATCTATGGAACCAATGACCTGGTACAATGCTTCATTCCCGGCATTGATTACTAACGGTGAACGCCATCTTCGAAATCAGGTTGGATTTAGTTCACCAACAAAAACCGATTTGAATATTGGGAATTTTGACTGGTCAGTAGAGTTCTGGTTAAATACCCATGAACAAAGCAAAAATGAAGGTGTTATTTTTGAGATAGGCACAGGTCCAAGAGGCAATAATTCCATTACAAGGCTCTCTTTGAATCCGGAGCAATCGGCTTTTATCCTATATAATCAACCAGCCAACCTGTCTCTTCAAATCCCAACGGTTCAGGGCAGTGCCCAAAAAGGCTGGGCCCATTATGCTTTTGTTTACAATGCTTCAGAAAATCAGGTTAAACATTACGTGAATGGCCGTGCTCAGTCACAGGCAGATCAGGCTAACCTTCAAAAAATACCCGAAGGAGAAGAGGATTATTTTGTAATAGGCCGGGATGGTTTGTGGGGCCGTTCCTTGCCTGGAAGTATTGATGAACTCCGGTTCTCAAAAGGACAGGTTTATACGCGGGATTTTAATCCTCCCTCTAGCTTTAAAAAAGAGTATTTGACGGTCAGCCCTAATCACGATCTTAAAACAGGGTTGCCATTGCTATTCACTGGGGATAAGCATGATGAACCATTAGTTGAAATAGGTAGCAGAAAATACCTCTTTATAGATGATTCCATTGTTGACCAGCAGGAAAATATAACGTATAAGGTTAATCCACCCAGAATTGACCGGCAGGTTCTTGAAGTTGAAGGTTCATTTCGGAAACATGTCACTATTCTGGAAGATCTTGATGGCTATATACGACTTTATACGGCTCTTGCCGATGACTATTTGGGGGTATTTATATCAGAAGATGGCATTAATTTTGAAGCGGTAGATACGGGCATTGAACACAAGGGACATAAAAACATAGTTATTCCGGAACGGGTAGGAACGGGTACTGTTTTTATCGATCCAAATGCACCGCCTGAAACGAAATATAAATATATAAGCGACTACAACCGGCGTGGACTTTACATTTATACATCTCCTGATGGAATAGATTTTACTCGTCACAGACAGGCAGTCGCCCCTTTTCGATCAGGATCACAAAATGATTTCTTTTACGATGATCAACGGCAAAGCTATGTGGGATATCACAGAAGTGATTATTCACGAACACCCGCAGGACAAACTCTTAGGGATTTTGTGATGACGGAAGTTAAAGATTTACTGGAGCCGTGGCCATTTTCACCTGCTACCAAAGAGAAAGTTAAAGAAGCCGAGAAGTTTAAAACATTACATGAAATCACTCCATGGTATCTGGATAATGGTCCGTTGACCCCTGGGGGATGGGGAATTGAATACCCAACAATATTCGCTGTAGATCCGGAAATTGACCCTCTTACTATGGGGGTATATAATCCCAAAGCGCTGAAGTATCCATGGGCACCTGACACATATGTGGCTTTCCCTGTCTGGTATTTTCATTATTACGAAGGACCTGAAGGCAGGCAAATATTAAGTAAACGGTTTGGTGGCGGCCCGACTGAAACTCAGTTTGCTGCCAGCCGAGATGCCGTTAACTGGAAGCGATACCCGCGCCCGGTTTATTCAGGGATCGGAAGGTATGATGGTTTAGATATTACCCAGACTTTTATCGCTCAGGGGCTTGTTAAACGAGGTGAAGAGCTTTGGCAATATGTGTTCCTGGACAGCGACTATCATAGCGCATTGGATAGAAGCGGAGAACGAAGAGTTTACCGTCTTGTTCAGCGTTTTGATGGATTTGTTTCGGCGGAAGCCCCCTACGAAGAATATGGAGAAATAGTGACACGGCCGCTTAAATTCGAAGGCAATCGTTTGGTACTCAATATTGACACTGATGCCCATGGTTATGCCACGGTAGGCTTGATTGACGAAGACCATAATCCCATTCCAGGATATTCGCATGACGACGCAATTTATATAAACGGTGATTTTATTGAAATTGATGCCCAATGGCTGGATAAAGGAAACGATTTAAGCAGTCTGCAGGACCAAAATATCCGCGTGGTCATTAAAATGCGCGGGGCAAAACTTTATTCTATGCAATTCAAAAAATAAATAGAGGATAATATGAAGAAATCTATGTTAATGGCCTTAATGATAATGCTCATTTTTGGGTGTGCAAATCAAAAAGCCATGGAAGATCAATCCGATTCAGATTCAACCATTGCGATTTGGCTTTTTGATGAACAGCCTGGTTTATACCCAAGTAAGGTTTTGCATGATGTGGGGCCGGAGGATAATGTATTAGTATTAGGCCGGGCAGGATATATTGTAGAAGGTAAATTTGGTAATGCTCTTGAAGTAAATGAACCGCGCTACATCGACTATCCAAATGAGGAAGATCTTCCGGAAAAAATTGGAATGGAATATTATGAGATACCCGAGGGTAGAACTGTGGAACCTATGAGATGGCAAAATGCTTTTTTTGCCTCTTTAATGACCAGTGGAGAAAACCAGATGAGAAAAGAGATCGGTTTCCCTCAGGCTACTCAAACAGGTTTAAATCTTGGCTCTGATGATTGGACGGTAGAGTTTTGGTACAAACCGCTTAGAAGATCGGATGAAGATGGGGTGATTTTTGAAATTGGCGAAGGTCCAAGAGGTGAAAATAATCACGTAACCCGGCTTATGTTAAACTCCAATCGAGAAGGCTTTACGTTGTTTAATTTTTCCGGAGATGTAAACTTAAATATTCCAAGTGACAGGGTTGCTCTGGATCATCAAAACGCAAATTGGTCGCATTTAGCTTTTGTTTATGATAGTGACGAGAATCACATCAGGCATTATGTGAATGGAAAACTTCAGTCACGGACAGAAACCCCAACTATAAAATCTTTGGATACGGGAGACGAAGATTATTTCACCATAGGTACTGACGGGATTTGGGAACGTCCTCTTCCGGGAACGCTTGACGAGCTGCGGTTATCTCATGGGCAAATTTACAATGCTGAGTTTGAAACACCGGGCAGTTTTAGAGCGAAATATCTTAATGATGAGCCGCAATATAATTACAAGAAAGGTCCGCCTCTTTTGTTTGACGAAAAGAGTCAAAACGATCCGGTTGTAGAGTTAGGTGGCCGTAAACATCTGTTTATTGATGATGCCATTGTAGAACGGATGGAGAATATTACATTCCATGTAAACCCCCCCAGGGTTGCGGAAGAAGTTATACCGGTAGGAGGTGACTTTGGTGCATTTCGCAAGCACCTGGATGTGGTAGAGGATGAAGATGGACGTATCCGAATATATAATGCACTAGGTGATGATTACCTTGGTGTTTGGATTTCTGAAGATGGGATAAATTTTGAAGAATATCCTACAGGAATAGAACATAAAGGACGGAAAAATATAGTCATACCTGATGAGGTGGGAACGGGTTCCATACTTTATGATGAAAATGCTCCGCAAGATCGGCGTTGGAATTATATTACAGGTTATCAGCGCAGAGGCGTGTATTTATACACATCTCCTGATGGATTTAATTTTACCAGACAAAAGCAGGCGTTATTTCCATTTCGTGCGGCTACGCAAAATGATGTTTTTTACGATGATCAGAGGCAGCTATATATAGGCTATTGGCGCACCGGTTTTCCCCGAACACCAGCCAATGCTACCCAGAGGGAATTTACGATGTCGGAAACAGAAAACTTAATTCCCCCTTTACCCTATACTTCTGTTACGGCAGAAGAAACTCATGAGGTTGCAAAAACCAAACGTCTTTCCACGGTTATCCCCTGGTATATGGATAATGGGCCATTGACACCTGGAAAATTTGGAATTGAATTCCCTACTATTTTCAAGCCTGAAGATGGTTATGATCCCCCATCGGCTGGTGTTTATAATCCAAAAGCCATAAAGTATCCATGGGCGCCGGATACCTATGTAGCCTTTCCTGTTTATTATTTTCATTATTATGAAGAACCTGAAGGCCGGCAGTATCACATTGAGGAGCGCGGGGGCGGCCCTGCAGAAAGTCAGTTTGCAGTCAGCCGCGATGGCAAAAACTGGACACGATATCCCCGTCCGGCTTATCTGGGTATCGGACGTTTTGGAGATTTGGATATGGTACAAAACTTCATAGCCAGGGGAATGATCCATCGAGGTGAAGAGATTTGGCAGTACGTTTTCCTTGATTCTGACTATCATTCTGCTGCACAGCCTCGAACGCATGAGCGCAGTGTTTATCGTCTTGTTCAACGCTACGATGGTTTTGTTTCGGCTGAGGCTCCCTATGAAAAATACGGAGAAATTGTGACCCGCCCCATTAAGTTCGATGGCAACCGGTTGGTGCTCAATATTGATACCGATGCTCACGGATATGCCACGGTGGGCTTGCTGGATGAGGATTATAATCCTATACCCGGTTATTCATTTGATGATGCGGTATATATCAACGGTGATTTTCTTGATATCGAGGCTGAATGGCTGGATAAAGGTAAGGACGTAAGTAGCCTGCAAGGCCAAAATATTCGTGTGGCCATTAAAATGCGCGGTTCTAAACTCTATTCTATTCAGTTCCAGGAATAGTTAACACAAACTAAATTAAATTATCATGCTGAACTATCTGCAGTATATAAAGGCGGCCATTATTTTATTACTAATTGCCGGTTACGGAAACTTATCATTGAATGCCCAGTCACCATTTCAATCATCAGAAATCATTCCCTATGATATATTCGAAAAAAACGTAGGTCCATCTACCACACCTGTAAAAATGACCGGTTATGTCGATACCGAAGATTATCATGAAATAAGGTATGTTTCTGTTAATAATGGTTCTGATGATGGCGATGGGTCTCAATCGAAGCCCTGGGCTGATATTCGATATGCACTTGATCATATTAATGATGCCAGTCTCACAAAACGTTATGCTGTCCTTGTAGCTGAAGGCGTGTATGGGGGCGGCACTGTATATATGAAGGAGTTTATACATCTTTACGGTGGATTTAATTCCGATAACTGGAAGAGGGATATTGAATCCTACTCAACAGTAGTTGATGGTAATAAGAAGGGCCGGGCCATGATCGGGGCTGACAATGCTAAAGTCGATGGATTTGTGATCCGGAACGGTCTGTACAGAGGTAAAGGCGGTGGAATTCTGTGTGACGGAACCTCTCCGGTGATCTCCAATAATATCATTTCAAATAATAAAACTTTAACTCCTGATAACTGGGAGCCCGAATTTATACATGAACTAGCTAATGACGGGGGCTCTATCGCGGCATTGAATGGTGCTGGACCCCATATAACTAATAATCTATTCGTCAATAATCAAACTGAAACAGGCCGTGGTGCCGGAATCGCCGCTCATAATAGGTCAACTCCGCTTATTGCCTACAATGTGTTTCTAAATAATACGTCAGGCATTAATGACTCTATGCGTAGCAGTGATGGTGGGGCCATATCATCAGCCTACCATTCCTCTTCAGATATATATTATAACGTCATTTTGGGCAATCGTGCTGAAAATAAAAATGATGGCGGAGGGATATTTACGGAAAAATGGTCATCATTGCATATTGGCGGCAATCTATTGGTTGATAACTTTTCTTCTGATGATGGTGGTGGAATTTATTTGTCCGGACAGACCCATCATTATGTTACGAAACCAGATCCTGTCTACCCTGAAGAACGCTATCTGAATAAATTGAAAGGCAACTATTTAATAGGGAATAGCATTGACTCAGATGCCCCTCCGGGTGCATTCAGGTTTACGAACGATACCCGGGTAGAGTACGATAGAAATATAAGTTATCTCAATGATGGTGGGCTCGATTTCCGAAAAAGCATGGTGAAAGCCAGGAACAACATTATGATGGATATTGTAACCATTAGGGAATCAGATTACACTACTTATCTGCATGATAACCTTATCCTTGGAAGCCTGGTCATTGATGCTCCTGTGGAACAGGTCAATAATCAGGTCGAAGAAAAGATAACTACCCCCTATGATGATCAATTCAATAATATCTTTATCGACGATCAACTGAGTTTGGTTGCACGCAATGGTGTTTATGATTCTGACAAATATGTGACAAAAATAAGGCTTGCAAAGCCCATTTCTGAAGTAGTTGAATTAAAGAACCGTGTAGTTAAAATTGACGATTCCTGGAGTGTGATTTACACAAATGATCAGAGATCTATCACGGTATGGGGAGATCACAGCAAAGGCCGGCAAATTGAGGTTTTAACTACTTTCCGAATGAATACAATCTCTGATCATTATGGAGAAAAAGTGGGCCTCGCCGGTAAATAATAACAGTAATAAGGATTATTATGGATTCCATTAAAAACAATACCTGGGTTATACTTACCCTTTTATTGGCCATCCTGGGCTATGCAGGCAGCCAGTACAACATAACTTTGGAGGAAGGCAATTTATTTAATGAGCATGAAATGAAAACAGATATCATTTCTGCAACTCCTTATCGCTCTGTGGGAACCTGGGGTAATTTGCCGGATGGGAGAACTTGGGGTGCTGTCATCGGTGTAAATACAGACAGCGATGGTAATTTATGGGTACTAGAACGTTGCGGCAGTAATACCTGTCTTGGATCCGATCTGGATCCCATCCTTAAATTCAATGAAGAAGGTGATCTCATAGAAAGCTTTGGCCGTGGAATGTTGGCCTGGCCACATGGGTTTTACATCGATGAAGATGATAATATATGGGTGACAGATGCCGCGGGGCTTTGGCTGCCAGATGCCCAACCATTCCTGGATCAGAAGATTAAAAAAGGTCATACAGTTATAAAATTCAATCCTGAAGGAGAGGTTCTGCTTACACTTGGTGAGCCCGGCATTCCTGGAAATGATTCCAGGCATTTTAATTTGCCATCTGATGTTGTGATCGGCGACAATGGAGATATCTTTGTTGCTGATGGGCATCAGTTGCGGGGAAATAGCCGTATAGTAAAATTCTCGTCTGACGGTACCTTCATAAAAGAATGGGGTAAATTAGGAATGGAGCCCGAAGAGTTTCGAGATCCTCATGCTCTTGCCATTGATTCTCAGGGAAGATTATTTGTAGGTGACCGGATGAATAACCGAATTCAGATTTTTACCCAGGACGGGGAATTTCTGGAAATATGGACTCAATTCAGCAGGCCCAGTGGGATATTCATAGACGATAAAGATAATATTTATGTTGCTGATTCAGAATCTAATTATGCAAGAAACCCAGGCTGGGAACGGGGGATTAGAATAGGAAATACAAAAGATGGTTGGGTCAGAAATTTTATACCCGATCCAGAACCATTTCCTGATGAAGCAGGGACCAGTGGAGCGGAATATATTGGAGTTGATAAAATGGGCAATATTTATGCTGCAGAAGTCGGTCCACGAAATCTCAATAAGTATATATTATTGCGTCCTAATTCTAATTAGATATTAGATTAAAAATGAGCCAATCTGAAAATTATCCTGATTAAAAATTATGAATTCATTCAATAAAAACCTGACCCAAATGATGCATCGATTCAATCAAAAGTTTTTTATAGCCTTAAGTTATTTGATGTTTGTGTCTGTTACATTTTCATTATATGCACAAATAAACAAAATGCCATCCCCAATGGGCCAGACGGCCGATGAACCCATTCGGTATGTCGGTGAGATTAATACCGATATACAATTTTATGACGGCGGCTTGCCGCATGCCGTAGGCTCTCATCATTATCAAACGTTCAGGGCGAATCGAAAGGATCCTTCTGATCCGGGCTTTTCGGGTTGGACCTATAATCATCAGCCCTATTTGGCACATTGGAACGGCAAGTTCTATCTGCAATTCTTATCGGGTTTAGTTCAGGAACATGAGCCCCCAACTCGCATCTTAATGATTTCTTCTACAAATGGCAGCCAATGGGATGATCCGGTGGTAGCATTTCCGGAATATGACTTGCCGGAAATTGATTATAATGGACAAATTGTTCCGGCTGGAACCAATGCCGTGATGCACCAGCGGATGGGATTTTATGTAGCTCCAAATGGAAAACTTCTGGTGTCAGGTTTTTATGGATATAGTGCCACACCCCGGCGTTCACCTAATGCGGGCAATGGAGTAGGGAGAGTGATTCGGGAAGTCAAAGAAGATGGAACTTTCGGCCCCGTATATTTTATTCGATTTAATCGTCATGCCGGATGGGATGAATCAAATACAAATTATCCCTTATACACAGCCAGTGATGATCAGGCGTTCCTTGATGCCTGTGAAGCGTTGTTATCTGATCCGCTTGTAATTATGCAATGGTGGGAAGAAGACAGGGGTGATGATGGTTTTTACCCCATTGATCCTTCAGAAGTGGCAGGAAGCGATTATTTTTCGAGTGAAATAACAACTTCGGCAGGTTCCGGTAAAGCATTTAATTATTATCGGCGTCCGGATGATGTTATCGTTGGTATCTGGAAAAACCAGTATTCATCACTTAGTGATGACAACGGTAAAACCTGGACTCCCATCGCTCAAAATACAACGTTGCTTACCTCCGGTGCAAAAACATGGGGAGAAAGAACTTCTGACGGTAGGTATGCTATTATTCATAATCAATCGGCAACTATGAGAAATCGATTTCCGATGGCTGCTATTATCGGTGATGATGGACATGTATTTGATCGGATGTATAGTTTACGAGGAGAAGTACCGCCTAGAAGATATAAAGGCCTATGGAAAAACCCGGGAGTTCAGTATTTCAGAGGTATTTACTCTGGGAATGGTAATCCTCCGGGTGATCACATGTGGGTAACCTATAGTGTGAACAAAGAAGATATCTGGATATCCCGAACTCGTGTACCCATAACCGGATTCGTGACTGAGGAAGTGAATGATGATTTTGAAACTACTAATTCAGTAGAGGATATGGAATTATGGAATATATATGCGCCCTATTGGGCACCTGTCTCAGTTAAAATGGACACTGATGCGAATAACAAATACATTGAATTACGAGATGAAGAACCCCACGATTATGCTTCAATCACGCGAATCTTTCCCAAAGATTCCAAAAAAACAATAGAATTCAAATTCCAGGGGAAAAGAATACCTCAGGGTTCTGCTGTGGAAATTGAAGTTCAGGATCAAGCCGGAAATAGGGCATTGAAACTGGCCATTGATAATCGCTGGCTATCATTTGATATAGAGACAGTAAGAGTAGATCCCATAGATATCAACCCCAAAGAATGGAATCATGTAAAACTGAAGATTGATTGTATCAACAATACTTATAAAGTGACATTTAACGGTGAATTATACGATGTGGAAATTCCGTTAAATGATAGGAACCCAACAGACAATGTTGAGCGGATCGTATTTCGAACCGGGCCTTACCGAAATCTGGTAAGATCGGTATATAAAGAACATGGGATGGCTGCACAGGCAAACTTCTTTAGCGATGATCTTCCTGGTTCTGAACAAAAATCTCCAATGGTGATATTTAACCTGGATGATTTTATAACAAAATAAAGGAATACGATGCAGAAAATTAATCAAAGATATGTTTTCGGTTACCTGGCAATTTTTGTTATTACATTATTTATTCACCAGACAGGGTATGCCCAGGCGGACTCTGTAAATAATAGCAAATCACTTTTAATTTTACATACCAATGATATACACGATCACCTGAGAGCAGATTATGACGGTGGTGGAGGCCTGCCTTTTGTTTCCGGATTTATTCGGGGTGTAAGATTAGACAGGGATGATGTAATTGTTATGGATGCCGGTGATGTTGCTGAAAAAGGGGAGTTGGTTGCAAGAAAAACTACCAGTGATTTAACTTTTAAGGCCATGGCACGGATAGGGTATAAGGTATGGGCTCCGGGTAATCATGATCATGACTTCGGAATCGATGCGTTGTATCGCTTTACAGACCTGGGCAATATGGATATTGTATGCATCAATCTTTTAAAAGAAAATGGTACACCAGAGTTTCCCCCTTCAAAAATCTACGAGATTAATGGTATACAAGTCGGGGTTATAGGAGCGATAAGGCCAAGAGATGAACGCTCATTAGATTTAGATGGCACTGCTTTAGCTATGGCCGAAGAAGCTCGTCGATTAAAATCATCAACGGATATAATCATCGGCCTTGTTCATATATCCATCAATAACTCTGTGTACATATCGAAAAATGCTCCTGATATCGATGTTATAATATCCGGGCATTCCCACCAAAAAACACCGCAGCCGGTAATTGTTCCGGAAACAGGTGCACTTATCGTCCAGTCTGGAAGTTACGCTGAAAACGTTGGATGGCTTGAACTGGATTTGGATCTGAATAACAGGAAGATTGAGTCTTTTGATTACAAACTCGTTGAAATGAGTCACTCAGAAGTGTCTCCTGATTTAGAAATGATGGAATGGATCAGATTAGAAGAATTGGAGTTAGCACCTGAAGCTTTAGAGATAATAAGCTGGGCACCCCGTGAAATCAGCCGGATTGAAGTTGGTATATTGGCAGCCGAGGCACTGAGAAAGGGTTCAAATGCAGATATCGCTCTTCATAAAACTGCACATATAGTGCGTGCTACTCTGCCAAAAGGAATTCTTGATGTAAATGCATTCTACAGAACGGGTGGCGAACGGGGCGAGTTTTTGGTGGAGGTTGATTTGTCTGGTTCAGAGATCAATAATTATATACAGGGTTTGCCTATGAATGACTGGTATCCAACAAATTGGTCTGGTTTTTATGGAACCTTTGAGGATGGAGTTTTTACCAGTGACCTTGACAAGCAAAAGCTTTATACGGTTGTAATGCCAGAGCTTGAATGGCGGCAAAGGTTCCAAAAACTTCATAGTCGTGTTGAAAGTAATCCAGAGGAGTGGCCTGGAATATCACCATTAAGCCGAATGCCTGATGTTAGGGATATTGATATAAAATGGATTGAATCGGTGACTTCCTTGCTCCGGGATTTCAATAAAAATGAAATAGGTTTAATTGAGGGAATTGAAGATATCGCCCAACAAACAGGTCAGCTTCAGATGTTGAAAGATCTCAGATGAAGTAATAAAGAAATACTACTATACATAATGGAAATAAATGCAGAATAAAATTACTCAGATTATCGTCTTGTTCGGATTACT
Organism: Balneolales bacterium; assembly: GCA_040905745.1. Taxonomy (GTDB): domain Bacteria; phylum Bacteroidota; class Rhodothermia; order Balneolales; family Natronogracilivirgulaceae; genus JBBDMU01. The sequence continues at coordinate 6,136 of JBBDQY010000030.1, read as the reverse complement.
GTTTATAACACATGGTTGTGTAAGCGATGTACGGGATGATAACCCTCAACCCGAAAGCAGTATTTGGAACCCCCCTGTGGGACAAGATGCCCCGGAAGATGCCTTTTTCCATGGTGAAGAGGTGTATGCCTATTACGGGTCGGATAATCCATGGAACCTTAGATATTTTTATGGATACTTTGACGATTGGGAAAAGCGTCGCGGCCAAAGGATGATGCTTGATATGATGGACAATAAATTCGAAGATGCTGAATTTTATGCCCGTGATGTTTTAAAGAGGGATCCCGAAAATCTGGAAGCCTATTTTAATCTTTCTGTTGCTCTGGCACATCAAAACAAGCTGGAAGAGGCTATGCAGATTGTTGAGCAGGCTATTGACCGTGGCCTTCCATTCAGGCGATATCTTGCCGGTCCGAGAAACATACTTAAGCCCCTTACTGATACGGACTTATTTCAAACATATGCATCTAAATTTAATTTCCCACTCTTGCATGGACCGATGGTTGGTCAGGTAACTGAAAATAGTGCTTCATTTTGGTTCAGAACAGCTGAAGAGTCTGAAGTACATGTAAGGATTGGAAATAATAAATCTATCAGCAATGTAATATCAGCGTCTGGCGGTCAATCTAAAGCCGCAGATGATTATACAGTTATCGTTACTGTCGATAACCTGTTGCCGGATACGAGATATTATTATGAAGTACTAGTTAATGGAGAAAAAGTAAATGACCTGAAAGAATTGTCATTTAAAACATTCCCTTCACTAGGCAGCAAAACAGATTTTGTGGTTGCTTTTGGTGGGTGTGCAGGTTACGTACCTGATAATGAAAGGATTTGGAATGTGATCAGTGACAAAGAGCCCCTCGCATTTTTAGCGATGGGCGATAATAAATACATTAATATGATCAACCATGCAAACCACCCACTTGCAATGCAACATTATTCTTATTACAGAAGGCAATCACGGCCGGAGTTCAGATCCCTCACTTCTTCATCATCATTTTATGCAATTTGGGATGATCACGAATTCACGGATGATGTATGGCTCGGCCCTTATGTCAACAAACCCTTTTGGAAGTTACCTTTGCTTAAGAACTTTCAGGAAAATTGGATTAACCCCTCTTATGGAACGGAGGAATACCCTGGAGTCTGGCATAAATTCTCTATTGGTGATGTTGATTTTTTTATGCTAGATGGCCGATTTTACCGCACGAATCCTTATGCTAATGAACCCTCAAAAGTTAATGATTTTGCCGAATACCCGACTATGTTAGGTCCCGTACAGAAACAATGGTTATTCGATGAGTTAAAGAAATCAGAAGCTGAATTTAAGGTTATAGCTTCACCCGTACCCTGGTCCTACGAGGCGAATCCGGGTACCGTGGATACCTGGTATGGCTATAGTGAAGAGAGAGAAGAGGTTTTCAGCTTTCTTACAAAAAACAGCATCGAAGGGGTTGTGCTTTTATCGGCTGATCGTCACCGCTCCGATGCCTGGAAAATTGAACGCCTCTCAGATTATCCATTATACGAATTCACTAGCGGCCGGCTGACTAACGATCATCGTCATTCACTGATGCCAGGAGCACTTTTCGGATATAACGATAAGCAGTCAGTTGGAATTCTTCATTTTCAAATGTCTGGTTCTGATCCGGAATTAACCTATAAAATTATTAGTATTGACGATGAGGAAGTAGAATCGCTGTCAATAAATAAAAGTGATCTTAAGCTAATTGAATAAATAATATTCAGCATAATTTAAATTTATAGCTAAGGAGAAGTCAGTATGGAAATTTATTTCTGTAAGAATTTCAATAAAAAAATTGAAAAATTCTTTTTCGGTATACTAGGAACCTGTTTTATGATCCTTTTTATACAAGGGTGTGCTATGAAAGCCGGGGAAACAGAGAAACCGTTGAATATTGTTTTCATATTGTCTGATGACCAGGCCTGGAATCATATGGGATATTTAGGTATAACTGATTTTTATGAGACACCCAATATTGATCGCATAGCCAATGAAGGGATCCATTTTACCGATGCTTATTCTGCCTCACCTGTATGCTCTCCTGCCCGTGCCAGTATTATGACGGGTAAAAATCCTGCTCGTTTGCATCTAACCAACTACATTCCAGGTGGAACTTATCCTTATGCACCAATAGTTGGACCTCCTATGAAACGTGCTCTTCCACTAAACGAGAAAATACTTCCGCAATACTTGAAAGACCTTGGTTATGTCACCGGCCATTTTGGGAAGTGGCATTTGAGTCCTGATAGACTTTTTGATGAACCGGGACGATTTTATGAGCCGCAATTTCGTGGATTTGATGATGTTTTGCTCAACATCAAGCCAGAAGCTGATCATGATCCATTTGATGATCCTCATCACGTTGAAACAATCACCCAGGGATCAATTGACTTTATTGAGCAAAATCAAACCAATCCTTTTTTCCTTTATGTGTCTCATCATGTTGTGCACAGGCCGCTTATCGAAGAGCCGGAATTGATTAAAAAATACGAGAACAAACAGGGGGCAGAACTTGAGAGGAACAATCCGATAATGGGTGCCATGGTTGAAAGGATGGATGATGGCATAGGGCGTATTTTAGATAAACTTGACGAACTAAACCTGAGGGAAAATACAGTCGTGATATTTTTCTCTGATAATGGAGGCCTGGCGACTCTTCAGGCTCAAGATCCGCTCAGGGGAGGTAAATCTATGGTATTCGAAGGAGGGATTCGGGTGCCACTGAGTATTCGCTGGCCCGGTGTTATTGAACCAGGAACTAAGAGTTCTACTCCGGTGGTATCTGATGATTTCCTTCCGACAATACTTGAAATGGTTGGTTCACCCCTTCATAAAGATGACTTTGATGGCCTGAGTTTTACTCCTTTGTTACAAGGTAAGGGCGGGGTGGATCGTGAGGCTTTATATTGGCATTATCCACATTACCATCACCAGGGATACCAACCATCAGGTGCAATCAGAAGAGGAGATTACAAGTTAATTGAGTGGTATGAAGAGACTTTATGGAGTGCTCCTAATCAGATTAGTTTATTTAATATTCGTAAGGATATTGGAGAAACGACAGACATTTCCAATGAATTTCCCGAGCTTGCCAATAGCATGAGGAGACAATTGTATGAGTGGAGAGATTCAGTTCATGCCCAAGAAATGATGCGAAATCCCTTATATGATCCGGAACGCGCATATGTCCGATCAGAAATGAATCTTCTAAATACACAAGGGCCAGGACTGCAAAAACCATCTGTACCCTAAGGAATGCTACCCTATGAAGATAGTTGAAATACGTCATGCTACAAAACCACTTCATTCTGAAATCAGTAATGCTTTTATTGATTTTTCTGAAATGACGACTTCAACTGTTGCTGTAATCTCTGATCAAATACGAAATGGTAAACCAGTTGTTGGTTTTGGTTTTTGTTCAAATGGCCGATACGCCCAGCGTGGCATAATTGAAGATCGCCTTATTCCCCGGTTGCAAAATGCCAAAGATGAAGACCTTCTAAATGAGGAAGAAAATAATGTTGATCCTCACCGATGCTGGGATATTATGATGAAGAATGAGAAACCAGGTGGCCATGGAGAACGTTCTGTAGCGGTAGGTACAATTGATATGGCATTATGGGATTTGGCGTCGAAGATCGAGGATGTGCCATTATACAAATATTTATCCGATCGATATAGTGATGGTTTAGCGAATCCCCGGATTTACGTTTACGCTGCGGGTGGGTATTATTATCCTCATAAAGGCATTGATAACCTTAAAACAGAAGTACTCGGTTATTTGGATATGGGATATGATACTGTAAAGATAAAAATAGGGGGTGCCGGGTTAGCAGAGGATTTAAAGCGAGTTGAAGCTGTTATTAACGTTACTGGGAATGGCAATAAGGTAGCTGTGGATGCTAACGGCCGGTTTGATTTATTGAAGGCGCTTGAATACAATCGTGCACTTGAGGTTTTGAATTTAAAATGGTTTGAGGAAGCCGGCGACCCGCTGGATTATATGCTCCAGGCTACCCTTGGCGAGTTGTCTGATTTGCCCATGGCAACCGGAGAAAATATCTTTTCAATGACTGATACCCGTAATTTGCTAAGATATGCAGGGTTGAATCCGCAGAGAGATTTTTTACAAATTGACCCGGTTCTTAGTTATGGTGTTGTGGAGTATTTACGCATACTTGATCTTTTACATAATCAGGGATGGTCACCGTATCGGTGTATACCCCATGGTGGCCATCAGATTACCCTGCATATCGCCGCTGCTTTTGGACTCTTTGGTAATGAGTCTTATCCAGGTATATTTCAACCTTTTGGAGGTTTTCATGATTCAGCTAAAGTTCAGGATGGTTACGTCATGATTCCTGATGCGCCGGGAATCGGATTTGAGTTAAAGAATAAACTATACGGACTTTTTCAATCTTTAATTTAATTTGGGCATGGGCTCATTGAAACACTCTTTTCCGTTGATTAAAGTTACCAAAACGTATCAGGTTTTTCGCCTCCATTATAACTAACAAGATGATATGAAGCCTAAAGTCTTTTTAACTCGTGAATTACCCGATAAGGTAATGGAAAAGCTGAAAATCCATACTGACCTTGAAATGAATACTGAAGATCGTGTGCTAACAAAACAAGAGATCATTGATGGGATAAAAGGAAAAGATGCCTTATTGTGTCTGCTGACGGATCAAATAGACAGTGAGATTATGGATGCTAACCTTGAGTTGAAAATAATTGCTAATTATGCTGTTGGTTTTAATAATGTTGATATAAAAGCAGCTAATGAAAGAAATATACCTGTCAGCAATACACCCGGTGTGCTCACCGATACCTCTGCAGACCTCGCATTTGCTCTTGTAATGTCTGTAGGTAGGAGAGTGGTTGAAGCTGATAAATATTTACGAACCGGAAAATGGCAAGGATGGGGGCCTCTTCAGTTTCTGGGCCAGGATATTTCTGGTTCTACACTGGGTATAATTGGATTTGGCAGGATTGGCAAAGCATTGGCTAAAAGAGGTAGCGGGTTTAAAATGGACATACTTTATTGGAACCGCACAAGGTTGCCCGCAGAGGAAGAGAAAGAATTAGGTGTTACATATAGCAGCTTTGAAAGAGTTTTTGAAAAATCAGATTTTGTATCTGTTAATGTCACATATAATAATGATACTCATCACCTTGTAGGGAAAAGTGAGTTTGAATTAATGAATAAAAGAGCTTATATCATTAACACATCAAGAGGCCCTGTAATTAATGAGAAGGAACTCGTCGAAGCTTTGAAGTCTGGTAAGTTATCCGGTGCAGGTTTGGATGTTTTTGAGAATGAACCTCAAATAGAACCCGAACTATTTAAAATGGATAATGTTGTAATTTTGCCTCATATAGCGAGTGCAACTGTGGCGACAAGAACCAGGATGGGGATGATAGCATTAGAAAATGTATTTGCCGCTCTTGAAACGAAACCTATTCCTAATTTGGTAAACAAAAGTATATATGCTAAGTAAAACTCATCCGTGCCTGTTACGAAAAAAATGAATAAGAGAATTATACCTGTTCTACCTTCTCGGGAAATCTTTCCATCAAAAGCTCTTTATAAAGGCCAATGGTCTCATTAAAAACCAGCTCTTGTGAGAATTGATTGACGGCGAGGGTTCTGCCGGCCTGGCCGTAGCGTTCGGCGGTCTCGGGATCATTCAAGAGGCCTAATATGGCATTGGCCAGGGCCTGGCTGTCGTAAGGGGGGATGAGCGTTCCCGTAATGCCATTACGGACAATTTCCTGGCAGCCGGGCCGGTCGGTGGCGATGAGGGGCCTGCCTGAGGCCGCACCCTCGAGCAGTTCACGGGGCACTCCCCGCGGTTCATAGGCCGGCAAGGTTACGATGGTGGCTTCCTGCATCACCTGGGCCTTGTTTTTGATATATCCCCACCATTCCACAAACCCTTCACGGGTCCACGCTTTCATTTGGGAAATGGGGACGGCTTCGGGCCCGGCTTCCTCCGTATTGGCCAGCACGAAACGCGCATTTGGTTTCTTGGCCCGTACCCTTCTGGCCGCGCCCACAAATTCCTTGATGCCCTGGTCCCAGTCCATATTGGATGCCAGAAGGAT
>JBBDQY010000029.1:0-1460 GCA_040905745.1 Balneolales bacterium | reverse complement strand
CTCCTATAATCACTATACCCACAAAAAAGGCCATAAAGACACCAAAAAGCCAACCTGGAACAGCTCCGGGAACTATTCCTGCAAACTGTTGATAGGCCTGGTTGACCTGGAACATATTTCCTCCTCCAAAGGAAGCGCCAATACACATGATGGCAAAAAATATGGCCAATACTTTTCCCAGAAAACCCATTCCCCTTTTCTTGAGCCCGGTTTTCAGATAATACATTGGACCGCCATGTACAGTCCCGTCTTCATCAATTTCACGGTAGCGAACACCGAGGGTACATTCTACAAACTTTGAAGACATCCCTAGCAATCCTGCCAAGATCATCCACAGTGTAGCTCCGGGGCCTCCCAGCGAAATTGCAATGGCCACTCCGGCAATATTCCCCAGTCCCACTGTCGCTGAAAGTGCTGCTGTCAATGCCTGAAAGTGGCTTACTTCACCTTCTTCATTAGGATCGGTATAGCGGCCGCGCACTACATCTATGGCCAGTTTGAATTTCCTGACATTGACAAAACCAAAATAAAATGTAAAAACAATAGCGCCCAATACCAGCCAGACTACCACAAAGGGTATTGATAAACCTTGGGTAACGGGAGTGCTTTCTGAGATTTGATCTCCTTTTTTCAAAGCGGTTCTTCGCGCAGTGGGGATTTCCAAATATTCCAACTCACCATCTGTTGTCTTGATGGTATATTTGGTAAATCCAGATCTTAATTCGCTGCGCAGGGTAACAACACCTTCCGTATCTGCTGTTGCGGGAGCTTTCAGGGGAATGGGATAAAAAATATAGTGAAAAATAAAATCGGTGACCGGACCTACGGCTTCGTTTATTTTTTCATCTAATGATTGTCCAGTGTCAGCTTCAGTGTTTTGAGCATTGACCTGAATAAATACAAAAACTGATAATATAAGGATTAAAAATTTCTTCATTTTGAGGGTTTCTGCTTTTTTAAGCCCTCAAATATAATAGATTAAAGATTGAAATAACACTCTAAACATAATAACCTGAATTCGGAAATTATTTATTGCTCAGAATGCCAGAAAATAGTGAGATTCGACTGGAAATATTGATGGAATAGCGGGCTATTTTGAGATATTTCCAGGAAGAAGATTGCTGTTTTCTGGCATTTGAAATCCATAAAACACAATTTGCTGCGTTGCATTTGTTTGGTTTATCCCGATAGACCTTCACAAATGCGCCTTGCCTATTGCGTTTTAGTGAATTTCTGAGCTCTTAAATAATTATCGAACTAAGGTTAATAGATATTAACCCGGCCCGGTCGTTTTTTAGTTTAGGGCAGATTAAGCCCCCCTGCAAATGGGTTTTATTCTGGCCTTAATGATTTGAAGCATTCCCAAAGTACAATTCCGCTACTCACAGCAATGTTCAGCGAGTGCTTGCTGCCAATCTGTGGAATTTCAATACAGCCCGCACAGCGATCAATGATAGATT
>JBBDQY010000028.1:35879-46371 GCA_040905745.1 Balneolales bacterium | reverse complement strand
CGCCCACAAATTCCTTGATGCCCTGGTCCCAGTCCATATTGGATGCCAGAAGGATAACAGGCTTATCGGGATCCCCCTGCACATCGGATGGCTTAAACCATGTACAATCCACGCCTGTACCCCTGATCAGCCGGGCCTGCTCGGACGTGACCACTCCGGATTCAACAAATAGTTGCCTTGCTTCGGGTGTATGAAATATGGCGCGGCAGGAAGGAAGCTTGTCGAGGAAACGTGCTTGTTTTTGGTCCAAAAAAGCTATCCCTTTGCCGGTGACGGTGGTCACCACCGCCATGTTTTTATGCAGTCGTGGGACCAGCGAAGCGGGGAAGATGGAGGGCACCGAGAAATGATGTACCAGGTCGGGTTTGACCTCATGGTATAGTTTATAGAGCCCGGCCACATTCGACCCCGGCAGGCTCAGAGGGTACCGGGAGTAATTAAATCCGAAGTTTTTGATGATGGTTGCCTGCCTGGCATCCGGCGCCGCTATCCAGACCTCGCATCCTGCCTTCCTCGCCGCATCAGCCAAAGCCACCCGCTGCTGCAAAGCGGCCCGGTCATGGTCGGTCACGAACAATAATTTTACTGGTCCTGGCATGGGATCCACTGTGGTAGGTATTTTACTATGGGTAATTTAGAAAGTTTTAACTTTGTTGCAAATTTTAGATATGTTAAGTGCCTTGGCTATGGGCGGGGAGATGAGGGTGCATTTAATAGCAATATCCATAAATGTAGAGACAAGCCTGCGTGTCGGAAACATAGCGTTGAGCACTGAGCACTGAGCATTGGGCGCTGAGAAGGTGGGAAGGCCGGCGGTCGTAATTAGAATTACGGCCCACCATGTAGGGGCAGGCCTGCGTGTCTGCCCCGGCTTAAACACACGTATGCGTGGATTAAACCCACCAGAAGATCCGGCAATCCATTTCATGACCTAAATACACCACCAATATGGTTAATATGAACAACAATCACCAAGCCCGTAGCTTCTCATGGCGGTAGACATGCTGCATTAGCACCCATGGCAGAAAGCTGCCAATTTCTGTTCGAGCCGACCGTCTGCCCTGTAAGATGGCCCCAGGACGGTATTCGGTCGAGAGCGAGTTCAAATTGGCTTGATTTTGTGAGGGACCCTATTGCATCAAGGCAAAGGTACAAAGCTAAAAGAAACAATATCATAACCTATCCAAAATCAACTTTATCTGACAAATGAGTAATAAACCTTTACTCCAAAAATTTAAAAGCATTTTTAAGAAGATAACGCCACATCCCCCGGCCTCTCAACCTTATACCCACCCGCCGGTTCAGAAACTTTGGGTTTAAAAGAAATCGTCACAACCGTCCCATTGTCATTGAAAATAGAAATGCACCCATTAATCTGCTTGGTCAGGCCGTGGATGAGCGACATGCCCATGGATGCGTTTACTTCGGCTTCATCGTAATGGTATCCTTTGCCGTTATCTTTGATGCGCAGGATGTAATCCCCCTCTTCGTAGGTGAAATTTACGGTGATCTTTCCTTGATCACGGCCGGTGAAGGCATGTTTATAGGCATTGGTCAGCAGTTCATTGACGATGAGTCCGCAGGGTATGGCCACGCTGAGATCGAGGTTGATATCCCTGGCATTGACTTCAAACTCAATGTCCATATCCGGATTTTTAAAGCTTTTGGAAATATGACTGAACAGCCTTTTCAAATAGGGCCCGAAGGCGATCCTGGAGAAATCTTCCTGCTGATACAGCATTTCATGGATGGTGCTCATCGTCTTGACCCTTCCTTCGCTTTCCATCAGGAGGATGCGGAACTGTTCATCCTTAACGTTGCTGGCCTGCAGGGTAAGCAAACTGCAGATGATGGCCAGGTTGTTTTTTACCCGATGGTGGACTTCATTTAGCAGGATCTCTTTTTCTTTAAGGGAAATCTTAAGCTGATCTTCCAGCAGCAGCCGTTCAGTGATGTCGATGACAAAGGCAACAAAGACATTATTACCGTTTTGAGGGATAAGCTGCAGGTGAACTTCAACGGTATACAGGCTCCCGTCAAACCGCTGGTGAAAAGTTTGGTAAACGATTTTATTCTTCGTCTGGTCGGTCAGAGGCTGAATGAGATCCCTGAATTTGGCCGGGTCGAATTCAGGCTCTATATCCAAAGGCGTCATATTTTTGAGCTCTTCCAGGCTGTAACCCAGGTTTTCCCTGGCTCCGACATTGACATCAATAAATTTCAGGGAGATTTCATCGAACATATAGATCTCATTCCTTGACTTTTCCAGGATCTGCGATAAGTTCATCCTCAGGGCATAGGCTGATTTCGCGATCCGTATATTCCGGTATAACAGAGTTACAATGATGATGGTCAGTCCGAGGCCACCCAGCAGGAATATCCGTAAAAGCTTCTGATTATTAAGTTCCGCCTCCTGCAAAGCCGCCTGTTGCTGTAACAAGCGTATTTCTCTTCTCTGATGGTTTTCCTTATGCTGGATTTGCCTTTGTTTCAATCTGGCCTGATGGCTGCCATCCAGCACCTGGTTTTGCAGTTCATGAGATAGCTTGTGATAATACAGGGACCGGCGGGGTGAGTCCATATCTTCATAGATATCAGCCAAAAGCAGGTAACCTTTAATGACAGAAGGTTTATAATCAACCGATTCTGCCAATTCCATTCCCGCGCGAGTATGGTCGAGGGCAGTTTCTGGTTGATCCCACCGGCGATACAGGGCGGCCAGATATAGGTAACCCTCGCTTTGTTCGCCTATATATTCATGCTCTCCGAAAGCCTGGACGGCCTGAAGTAAAAGTTCTTCAGCCTTTTCGTATTCGGATAATTCCACTCTTGTATTCGCTTCGTACATCAGTGTACTCAGTTTAATTTTATCTACCTGGGGATCCGATGCCTGTATGCTTTTGACCCGCTCAAAATACGTCAGCGCATTTCGGTAATTATGGGTGTGGCAGTAACTGAATCCGATGGATGAAAGAGCCTCGGCGATGATAGCTTCATTGCCGGTATCCTCTATGAGCTGAATAGCCTGGTCAAAATAGGTTCTGGATGACGCATATCCCTTCTGTTGGATATGCACCAACCCAATACGATTCAGGAGTTGGGCGATATGGACGTTTCTGTCCAAACGTTTTTCTACATCCAGGGCGGACTGGTATTCGAGGAGGGCCTGGGGGTAATCGAGGAAAAGTTCGTACATCTCAGCCAGTGCGAAATGGGCAGTGGCTACGCCGATTTCATAGTTTAAGAACTCTGCCATTTCAAGAGCCTGGTAGGCGGCATAAGCCGATTTTTCAGGCTGCCCATCTCTTGCCTCCATACTGATGCTCAACAGGCTGTCTATACCTTCGACTGTATTGGGCACAAACCAGAAATGCCCTGTTGTACGGTCATAGAGGTAAGCTTCGATCTCCTCCGGGTTCCTGGAATCCATGCCATTATCTATGACTCCCCATATCGGTAAAGTGAGTCCCCAAATAAGTAATGACAAAAGATAGGCTGTCATGATTTTCTAATTTAGAATTTTGAACCCGATATATAAGATTACAATATCGTAATGATGCGTGCAACGCTGTTATCTTAATTAAAGTATATAAATGTACGGGGTTTACCTTTAAGTTTATATTTTTTCTTTGTGGCCGTGATTAGAGATTTGGGGTCTAATGTAGGGGCAAACACGTTGGTTTGCCCTGATTATACACATGTGGGGCGTAGAAGAAGCGCTGAGCGCTGGGCACTGAGAGGTGGGAAGTTCAAAGGTAGTGGTTAGAGATTCCGGGGTCTTGATAATTCAAAGGTTCCGGGCGTGTGAGAGGTGGGAAAGGCTTAGGTTTTGAGAAATATAGGCTGATAAATTTAATCCTGAAAAAAATCTATTTTACACATAAAAGCATCATTGAAAATGAACAGAGACGGCACCAGGGATTCTCAGCTCTCTCATATCGGGACCGTAAACTTTCACTTGCCGGAACATCGTTTCATGCCCGTCAGACCTTCCCTCATCTCAGCGCTCAGCGCCCAATTCCCATGCCCCAAGATCTCCTCTCGTGACCGCGCGCGCCCTCAGCGCCCAAATCTCACCCCCATCATCGCACCAAACCTCCTGTCATACAACTCCCCCATATCCCCGGCAACGGATGCATTCAGGTAGAGCTGTTCGTGCCAGGGGAGGCGGGTGGCGATTTCTGTGAGGAAGGAGAACTGGTTCAATCCTCCGTAATACTTATAATCCTCGTCCCACAGGGGGTTTTCTACACTGCCCCACTGGCCGTGATTTTGGCTGTGGGTGAGGAGGGACCTCCAGGTCGTGGTGGCATTCAGCCGGCCTTCAAGGCCGACATGGTGGGCGATTACCCGGTTATTCTCGATGGCCTGGTAGCCATCGGCTGTGTTATCACGGGCCAGAAGGAGGGGATTGCCCAGGGTGCGGCCCATATAGGTCCATCCGCTGCGATAAAAACCGTGGTTATAATAGTTTTCCTTGCCTTTTTGCCCATCCCTCCAGTTTCCGGGATCCATGACCCGCGGGCCATCCTGCCACATGGTGTACAGGTTTTCGTAGAGGATGCCGGTGATGAATCCATTGCCGGGCAGGGAGAGGTGGATGCCCAGAAGTCCGTCCTGCGGACTTTTAAGTTTCAGATTATCCTTGGTTTCCAGAGGCATGTGCCGGTAAACCTTCATGCGGTAATTATTAATATTAAGGAAGAAACCCATATCCCAGGCACCCAGATGGTCGCCAAGCATATAATCCTGATCGCCGGGAGGGGCATCTTCATCCCCGCTCGTGGCGAACATGACTTTTAGCAGGTCATCGAAAGAACTGGGGAGCTGTCCGTAAGTAGGGTTATGTCCTCCCCAAACGACATAATGCATAATCCCCCCGTACATGCTGAATACGGCCTCTTCACGGCCTATTTTTCCATAGAAGGTTTTTTCGTGGAGATAGGCGTTTTGGGTATACCGGCTTTCTTCGAACCACCCGTGGGCGACGTGGCCTCTAATGTGGAGAAAATCCCGTGACCAGGGCAGTGCCACCCAGTCGGGCAGGGCGACTCCGATTTTGGGCATAGGACGGGCATTGGTGCTCCATCCCATAGACCCGCTGGACAAAGATGCCTCGTGAATGCCGTGGGTTTCGATCATACGTCCGCCATAGGCCTGGATGGGACCCAGCTTAATTTTTGCATATAGCTGGTTGAGATATAATTCGCTGCCGCCGGCCGGGTATCCCACCAGGTCAACTCCGGCTTCATAATCAACCCATTGAGTCTCTCGCAAAGGTGTGTGGGCGGACATCCTGAAGAAACCCGAGGCCTGATCATCACGGATCAATCCGTTGCGATTGGCCCTGTTCCAGAAAGGTTGCTCTCCATCCGTAGAACCAAACGCGGTAAATCCCGCGGAGTAATTCAATGATTTGTTCTGTGAAAACGCAGGAGAAGAGATGAGGAGGATGATTATAAAAAAGAGCGAAGAAAGGGGGAGTTTATGTGATGTGAGCTGTGGACCTGGGAATGAGCGCTGAGCGCTGAGCGCTGGGAGGTCGCGGTTTGGGTGGTGATCCTGAGGCATGGGATTGGGGCGCTGGGCGCTGGGCGTGGAGCGCTGAGAGGGCGCGGTCACGAGAGGAGATTTTGGGGCATGGGATTTGGGCGCTGAGAGGTCGTGGTTTGGGTGGTGATCCTGAGGCATGGGAATGGGGCGCTGGGCGCTGAGCACTGAGCGCTGAGAAAAAGTGGTCACGATTGGTGATCTGCGGACTCGGGAATTTAGCGCTGAGCGTAGAGCGTGGAGCGCTGAGCGGTCGCGGGCATGGATGGTGATCTGCGGACTCGGGAATTGGGCGTTGGATGGTGAATGTGGATGGGCTGGCATGTGGAGCGAGGTGCTGTGTATTGGGTGAGGTAATGGGTTGCTGTTTTTTTTTGTTTATTATCTGTCCAATTTAAGCAAAACAGGATTAAAAATTATGATCAAGGTTGCGGGCATGAGTGGTATCCTGAGTACCGTTATTTGACACTTATCATCTTTCCACCGTTTCTAAGGTATTCCAGATAGTTACCCACATATCATCAACCTGGCTCTCAATGGCCTTGCACCTCTGAGATAACTTATTTCTCAATTCTGAATTATTTTCAGGGCCTAACCAATCACTGATCTGATTATTGATATCCTTTTTGTCTGCCGTAATATCCACGATACCATCATTCACATTATAGTCCTTAAATAACATTTCATATTTATGGCTCCAGCTTGTTGCCAGGCAGGGCACACTTTGATTCAGGGCACTGGCAATTCCATGATAGCGTGATGAAATAACCAGATAGGACAATCCAATGACCCCTTTTGTTTCTTTTGCGTTCAATCCCGAAATAATGGGAATGGAGGGGTTTGTTTTATGTTTAATAAGGCGGCATAACTTTAAATCCTCATCGCCCTCATGATTTAACAAAAAAACTTCTTTACCCTTTTTTTTCACCTCCGCCAAAAGCAACCTCATAAGATCGATGTACTCTGAAATGCTGCTTTTCGTTTGGGTGAACATTTTATGATTAGGGATAATACAAACCTTACCCTCCAGATGGTTTAGATCCTCAGGTATAATCCCCTTGCATTTAATGGTAAAATCAGGCCAGGTTCCCATTTTTGATTTTATTCCGCCTTTTTCCATTAAGTAACGGGCAGATAATTCATCCCTGGCATACACCTTGTCCGCATTATTAAATAATATTTCAATTAACCGACTGCTGTCATGATGGCTAAAAGGGCCAAAAGCCTGAGGCAGGAATATGATTTTAGCCTTATTCCTTTTTAAATCCGTAAGGTACTGTGATTGGTATTTTATATACCTCTCTGAATATTTCCAATGATCACCAAATTTATAACCACTGGCATCCAGCACAAGATGAACATGCTTACAGGGATAAAAGGTAGTAAATACTCTGTGAGGTATACCGAATTTATTAAGAAGGATTCGGGGATATTCTGTGATTCGAAGTAAAGGCCTTTTTTTTACCTGCAGTTTGGACTGAATGTGAAACGGTGAAGCCGAGTAGGAGTTGAGATATACTGTGGATTCAGGATGAACCCGTTGTATCTCCTCAAGAATGGAATACAACATCAATTCGGCTCCTTTATTCACTGTTCCTGTTCCGTCAATTTGAATCCGCATCTCAATTATATTTTCTAATGCTGTCTAAATCTTTTTTTTCAGAGAAGGCCACCTTTTCTTCCGGATCGGGGTATCCTAACCCTATACACATGACGGGCCGCTGATGTTTTCCCAGCTTTAAAAACTTCTCCATTTTTCTTTCTCTGCTTTCAATATCCGGCCAGTTAATCGGACAGCTGCTAAGGCCTAACGTTTCTAAAGCATACATGAATGCCATATTAGCTAAAGACGCGTCTATATAGATAAGGTGTCTGTCCCTTTCATCAAAATATGCATCTAAATTTCCGATCACCACAATCATGACAGGGATATTGTGGCCGTAGCCTTTGGTCCCCATAGGATACGTGACTAGTTCCTCAAGCATTTCCTGATCATCTATGACTCTGTATTCAAAGGGTTGTCTATTACATGCGCTGGGCGATTGCATGGCCACTTGGATGGCTTTATCAATCAACTCACGAGGTACTTTCTTTTTTAAAAACCACCTGACCGACCTTCTCTGTTTGGAAAGTTTGTATAAATCATCATAGGGGATGACGGAAATAGTATCCCTGCGATACGGAACTTTGGTATGGTGGTGATCTCCGGTTAATGCTGAGTTAAATTGTTTCCTTAACCCATCAACTAATTCATCCTCTTTCGTAGTTAATTCAAAATAAAGATTTAAAATATCATGAGCCCAAATGATCTGATGATCATCCCTGTTCTTAGCATCAGGCCACGCTTCAATAAAATTTTCTACCGTTTCTTTAATATAATCTTTGGCAAATAGAGGGCGACGAGGTTTCATTATTAAACCTTTTTCCAGACGATGTATATTCCTTACCAGTTGATACCGGTTAAAAGATAGATGACTGGTTGTTTTCAGATATTTATGCTTACCATAAAGTACGGCCTGGTTTTCGCGTCGGAATGCTTTGGAAAACAGTACATAATACATACTGGAAAAAAATCCACTATTCATAAACAGGCCGATAATGGAAAGGTTTATTTTATTAATAAATCTTTTTATATAGTGTTTGACTACCTTTTTCATACTACCTGAATTTTAAAATATATCTAAACGGTGAAATCATAGATTTTGTCATCATGATAAATATAACCCGTGTTTTCTTGTTAAGGGATAGGGAAATATAGGATGCGATTGCATAAGAAATAATGGTAGCAACCGCAGCTCCTAAGGCTTCATAATACGGTATTAAAATCAGGTTAAGTAAAAAATTAGATAAAGCACCAAGTCCTTGTGTTACTAATGAAAAAACAATAGCATCTTCTACCAGTATCCATTTACTAAAAACGGCTCTCATAAAAATGAATATCCCAGCCCATATATGTATTGATAGTATTAAAGCCGCGGATTCATAGGCCTCTCCATATAACATACTGATCAGGGGTTTTGAAATCACGGTAATAACCACAGCCAGGGTAAAAGCTATTATAAACAACAGGTCGAACAACTGTTGTAGTCGATTTTTGAATTCATGAAAATCCCTATCTTTTAATTCAATTAATTTAGGGAACAAGGATGCTACCAGTAACGCCGGAATAAAATACCAGGCTTCGGATAATCTTGCAGCAACTGAATAAATACCAACTTCCTGCGAATTTGCTAGCCACTTCAGCATGACCTGATCGATTTGCATATACATCATTCCGAAGAATGCACCCAGCATGATCATCCAGCCTTGCTTTAGAAGTTCTTTAGCTTTTGCGTATTTAAACTGCCAGGATATGAAGGAAATCCTGGATCTTTTATAATAAAAAAAAATAAACAGGCCGGCCAGGAGCATTGCCTGCATGGTATAAGCTAAGGCGATGCTAAAGAATGACGCACCGATAATAACTAAAACGATCTTGAATCCTGAAATGAGGAAGGTGGATATTCCCCTGGCCACAGAAGAATATTTTGACTCTACCTTAGCCTGGAACCAAAAATCAATTACCTCAAATGGCTTAAGTAAAATGAGCCAGGATACTATGCAAAGTATCCAGAATTCTATACTTCCAACCTCTTCTGACTGAACAGCAAAGATTAGAAATGCGGCGAAAGCAATAAATGCGCCCAGGAATTTTAATCCAAAGACGGTTCCTAATATCTTTCCGCTCTCTTCAGGATGCCTGACCAGCTCTCTTATGGTTAACCCGTTCAAACCCATATGGGTTATTGAAGCAAATAAAGTAGATAACGAAAGGGCATAAGAGAGTATGCCGTAGTTTTCCGGGCCCAAATACCTGGCAATAAATATACTCACAACCAATACCAGCATCATGCTCCATACTTTTTCTCCCATCAGCCATGATGTATTGAAAAAATATTTCTTACCCTCAGTACCTTTAATCGCTTTTTTGATTATTTCTAAGGTTTTTGTCACCTGGCCCAACATGAATTAGTATTTTGATCCAAAGGTAAGGGATATTTTTATTTGTTATACACCAAAAAGATCCTTTGGAAGAGCATACCATGAAATGGGTCGAATTTTTCCTATTTTTCCGGAATGAGAACGCTTTTATCTTTTCTGATACTCCCTTTTACTTTTTCGGTAATCCTGTTTGTGACGGGAGTGGCCATCCGTATGTTTTGGGACCGGAGGAAAGGTTTATATCTCATGGTGGCAGGAGGTATTCTATTGATTTGGTTTTCATCCTTTCCGGGATCGTGGCTGATGTTCTCACCCCTGGAGAAGATGTATGATCCGCTTTTGGATCCTGCCACGACACCGGCCCCTTATGTTGTGGTTTTGGGTGGCGGGTATAATCCTGACATCCGCCTTCCGGCAACTTCCCGCCTGAGCAGCGTGGCTATGATTCGCCTTAGCGAGGGGATCAGGGTACACCGGGCTCTGCCAGAGGCTACCCTGATCTTGTCAGGCGGACCCGTTTCGGGCAAATCGACCATAGCGGATGCTTATCTGGATGCTTCTTTAGCCCTGGGACATGATTCAACAAATGTTATTTTGGCCAGACAGCCGATGAATACGGCTCAGGAGGCTATTGCCGTGAGGGAGCTGGTGGGCGATGGGCCTGTCATCCTGGTCACTTCGGCCGCCCATATGCCTCGTTCCGTAGCTCTTTTTCGTGGACAAGGTATCTCCGTCATTCCCTCACCCACCGATCATCAGCTTCGCAGGGAGGAGCCCATTAATTTCAGTCATTTCTCCTGGCAGCCCGAACATCTATGGAAATCTCACAGTGCCTTCCATGAATATTTCGGTATCGCTTGGGCATGGTTGAATGGGCAATTGGTGGGAAGATCAGATTGAGAAGGTGTTGGATAGCGATAGGGAAGTTTGGAATCTCTGGGTGGTAGAGACTGGAGCGCTG
>JBBDQY010000028.1:0-35779 GCA_040905745.1 Balneolales bacterium | reverse complement strand
GTTGGATAGCGATAGGGAAGTTTGGAATCTCTGGGTGGTAGAGACTGGAGCGCTGGGCGTGGGGCGCTGAGAGGGTGCGGCCATGGGTTGATCGGAAGGCATGGGAACCGGGCGCTGAGCACTGAGCGTGGAGAGGGGTGAAGGTCAGAGGTCGTGATTGGAAATTCTGGTTCCGGTAAATTCTGAGGTTCCGAGTGTGGATTCCGTACCTACGGCACGGTTTAGGGGGGTGCAATTCGTTTTCTACAAACATTTCGAGGCTGTCCAAAAAGGGTAAATTTTTTTTAGTAATCTTAAAACCTTGCGGCAAAATAAAAATGATGCTGCCCCGAGGTTTACCCCGTTTCCATTTCCCATGTGGCTTGGCTTTCACCGGCTTTCACGGCATATAGTCTCCTTAGGTTATGCGCTAGTGCTTTAAGGCCCATCTCCAACTCAACCATCGATTTTCCCCGCATAGCAAAACGCCTCAGCCCGTCGTTGCACTTGAGTTGACCAAATACCGATTCAACCTCAGGGCTCCTGCGCCGTTTAAGCCACTGCCCTAACGGCTTCGACAAGCGGTGGTCGACCCAGTCTTTCCAAGCCATAAGACTGGGGTTTATGTGGATACGCCGATTTCCAACGCTCTTATGGCATTGTTCACGTACCGGACACCCGTGACAGCTTTCGCATTCATAGGCCTTCAGTGCTATGGGTTGGCCATAGTTGCGCCTGATTTCTCCTTGATAACGAAGCTTGCGCCCCTGTGGACATTCATAACTATCCTCGCTCGGATCATAGGGCATCTGACGAGGGCTGTAAGCATCCGGCTTGCGGTCATAACCTGGATACTTCAAATAAGCTTCGATTTCATGGGCTTTGAGCCACTGATAGTTGTCGGCCGTACCGTAGCCCGCATCGCCGATAATGGTTGAGGGTAAGTTAATTAGCTGGTTTAAATGCTCGCAAAGGTTGGTTTTATCAGAGGGTTTTTGATGCAAACTGTAGCCCACAATAAACTGGTTTTGTGTGCCTAACTGAATGTTGTAAGCCGCGATAAGCTGTTTGGAGAAAATAGGTTGGTCTTTGCCCTTCATGAAGGTAGCGTCCGGATCCGTTTTACTGAAGCTATTACGGCCGGCAAGCACCTTTTTTTGCTGTTCATATCGTCTCAGGCGAGGTAACTTGTCCCTGCTCAGCTTGCCTACGGCTTTTTTAATCGTAGCTTTGGCTCCTGCTTTTTTACTGGGCTGTCGCTCCATATTGTCATTTATGCGGTCCACCGCTTCTTTCAGGTCATCGCTGCTCCATGGAGAATCCTCACCCGTCTCCAAAAAATCCCGATCTCCGTAATCTTGGTCTTCGGCATCGCCGGCGGCCTGTATTTGTTCAAACAGCTCCTTGATTTGTTCACGCAGCGAAGCCTCATAGCGCCCTACGTTCTTGGCCCATACAGCGCTGTGCTTGCGGGCATTGGCCTCGACAATCGTGCCATCAACGAAGTAATGCTTCAAATCCACCAATTGTTTGTCTATCAGTATCTGCATGACTTGGGTAAACAGATCTTTCAGCGTGGTGCGCAGCCGGCTTTTCCGAAATAGATTGATCGTGCGAAAATCAGGGGCTTGCCCACCGGACAGCCACATGAAATGAATGTGTTCACGCGAAGCCTTGGCCAATTCACGACATGAATAAATGCGCTGTACATATCCATAAATAAGGATCTTAAGCATCAGCCGGGGATGGTAGCTGGAAGTGCCCCCGCCTTTATAGCTGCCCAGAATCTCATCAATATTGATACGGTCGATTATCGCATTGATAAAGCGAACCTGATGATCCTCGGGAATTAGTTCATCCAGGCTGGGAGGAAGAAAGGTGGCCTGGTTGGGATCATAGGGTTTGAAGATGACTTTTTCAGACTGTTTCATAATGCTATTAATATACTGAATATCAGTAGCTTATGCCATATAAATTACAGTCTTTTAGCTTGTAAAAAACCCACTTAATCCTCAATATGCATTTTTTAAATCAAACCCTTTTTGGACAGCCTCGGGTGATGGGTGGATATTAATATTATACATAAAATAATCCCCGATGGTTCTAATCATGTTCTATAATCCGGGTGTGGTTATCATCCTTCCAAAATATCCCACATGTCAATCTTCAAAACAGAGTAAACCCTATTGGTTCTAAACCTATTTGATAAACGGATGGTGGTTTAACCACCCATCTGCATGTCCTGTAGGGACTACATGTTTGTAGAAAACCGTGCGCTCCCCCATAAAATCGTGCCGTAGGTACGAAATGTTAGGTGGGCAGATCAAGGACTCTATGATTATCATGAGAAGGTATTATCTATAAATGTAGGGGCGGACCTGCGTGTCTGCCCCGGATTTGAAAGATAGCGCTCATATGTTATAAAATAACATATGAGCGCTCAATTCCATGCCTCAAGATCACCACCCATGACCGCGCCCTCTCAGCGCTCAATTCCCTCTACTGCTTAACATACCCAAAAACTTTCAAACTAGCCTTACTCCCAAACAACCCAATACCCCCCTCCATGTGATAGGTAAGGTTTCGGATCTCGCCGGGGGAGAGGTATTCGTTGCCGGTTTGCTGGTCGAGGGTGGTGTAAAAATCGAGCATATTATCATCAATGGCGTGGATGAGAATTTCATTGGGGCCGTAATAGGCGATATAATCCCATGGATAACGGATGTCAATATCGTCGCTTTGGCTGGTGAACGTAGCCTGATTGAAGACCGATGTTCGTACCAGGGCTTTGCCGGCAGGGTGGGCATCACTGGCCTTGTATTTGGGTGTGAGCTCTTCGTTTTCAGGATCCAGTGATCTGGCGCTGAGTATGTAACGGGCCTGACGTTGCGGATACAGGCTTTTCGTGATCCGGTACTCAATGGGCTCGCTTTGTTCGAAGGCGACGGAATCACGCACCAGGCGGACCATACCAAAGGTGTCGGGTACGGTGGTGAAGGCGGACAATGTCTGATTGGATTCCCCGAGTATGACCTCCAGCTCATAGGTCCGCCGCGGGAGGACTTCAATCTTTTCGCTGCCGTCGTAGGTATGTACTCCCTGTCTGCTTTCTTTATACGGATAGGTGGTTTCCCGGTTTCCGTCTTCATCCAAAAGATAAATGAACACGGTGCCGCTTTCATCAAACTTTCCGTTTTCAATATATTCCTCCCCAAGGGGGTAGGTAGACAGAAGGGTGACTTTGGGGAGTGGGTCGAGGGCGGTCATCTGACTGTAAACAAAGACTTCACTTTCATAATCTTCCTGCTCGTACAGGTTGCAACCTCCTATAATGAGGATGAATGCGAATGCCTGAAGGATAAGCGTTGGTTTTTGGAATACCATGGATTTCTCTCTTGATCGTTAGCCCGGTTTGGGCACTTAAAATGACACGGAATAGGTGACGGAAGGGATCAGCGGCAGCATGGTGACGGCTTCCCTGGGTTCCTCATCGGCGAAGCTGTAGGAATAGAACCATATGTTTTTACGGGAATAGACATTGATCACTTCAAGTTTGAGTTCAGATTCTATGGAATTGAAAAGTTTGTCCCGCCGTGTCACGCCAACATCCAGGCGGTGATAGGCGGGCAGACGATCTCCGTTGACTTCCCCCACAACGAGGGGAGCGGGTCGGGAATATTCAAGTTCATCCACAAATAATAAGCCTCCCAATGGCCGGGTGTACGGCTGGCCGGAACCGTAGCTGAATACGGAGGATAGCTTCCAGTGGTCCGATAGCCTGAGGTTCGTGACGAGGTTCAGGTCATGGAGGCGGTCGTATTTGGGCGGGTAGAATAGATTGCCGTTCACGCCTTCGATGCGTTTTTGGGTCGTGCCCAGAGTGTAGCTGATGAATCCGTTGAAGATGCCCGAGTATTTGGATAGGAATATTTCCAGTCCGGCAGCATAGCCTTCTCCGTAATAGAACAGGTCTTCGTAGTTTTGGCCGGGTAGTTGGCCGGCAAAAGGATCCATTTCAAACAGGTCTTTCATACTGCGATAGTAGACGTCCATTTCGAACTCGTAGCTTTTAGAGAATTTGTTCTTATAGCCCAGGGAGAATTGGTTGCTATAGGACGGAGGGACCTGATCGGCTGTGGAGAGCCAGATGTCAAAACCGCTGAATGACTGGCTGGTGATCAGAGATACGAATTGGTAGTATCGTCCGGCGGCCGCCTGTAGGGTGGAGCGCGGGCTTAGGTGGTAATCCACAGAAACACGCGGCTCCATCCTCAGGTAGTCGCCCCCCGAGTACCAGTTGCCCCGGATGCCGGCGCTGGCCTGCCACTGGTCAGTGAGCCTTTGGTCTGCCTGCACATAAGCCGCCGCATAGGTATTCGGGATGGATGATGAAAATATGTTGGCCTTATCGTCGAATTCATTAATATTGAAGGTCATCTCCCCGGCACTGATTCCGCTTTGCAGATGGGTGCGTGAGTTAGGCTTCCATGCCAGGTCTGCCTTGCCTGTGTAGTCGGCCACGTCATTGTTTTTATTCCGGGTAGATCCGCCATAGGCGAAGGCCGGTTTATTTTGATATCGCGAAGCTGAAAAGCTGATGGTGGATTTAAGATGATCCGAATAGTTGCGTTCCCAGTTGAAGGCGCCGGTCTGGTTGGAATAGGATAGGGTAAACTGTCGTTCCCCGGCAAGGGGGTAGCTAAGGTCATCCATGCTGTTGTACAGGCTCAGGCGGATATGGTCTTTAGATCCGGCGTTGAAATTAATGGAAGCGTTGAGATCATAGAAGTGGAAGTGGTCGGGTATATTATCTTCTTCGATGTTTCGAAGCACGGCCAGTGTAGGCTCCAGTGTCGATCTCCGGAAAGCCACCATATAGGACCCGGCCCCGTGGGGCCCCTGTATGCTGGCCCTTGAAGACAGCAGGCCCAGGCTTACCGATCCGCCTGTGTTGGAATCATAACCCTGCCGGCTGCTCACATCCACCACGGAGCCCAGCCGTCCGCCATAGGAGGCCGGGTAGGTTCCTTTGTGGAGGGTCACCCGGTCCACGATATCGGGATTAAAGGTTGAGAAAAACCCGTAGAAGTGGGTGGGGTTGTATACGGTTACCCCGTCAACCAGGACCAGGGTCTGGTCAGGACTCCCGCCCCTGATATGGAGTCCGCTGGAGAAATCGGAGGAAGCCATCACCCCAGGCAGGAGCTGAATGGATCGGAATACGTCGGAGTGCAATAAGGATGCCGTGCTGTTCATGTACTGCAAAGGCACCTGTATCGTACCCGGACTGGGAACATCACGAGACACGGGAGGAGCCTGTACGAGAAGGTCGGCCAGCAGGGTTTCAGTGGGGTACAGGCTTACATCAATAAACTGATGTTCATTGGCCATGATTTCAATTTCTTCCTGCCAGGTTTCGTATCCCATATAAGAAAAGGTTATCGTATGGGTTCCCGGCTCCAGGCTGAGTTCATAATAACCACGGGAGTTGGATGTCCGGCCGCTATTAGGCCGGTCGTTCACCACGATAGTGGCGGCAATCAGTACTTCTCCGGAGGCAGCGGCCGTAATCAATCCGGAGATGGTCCCCTTGTCATTACCATCCAGGGCGTAGCTTGTCCCGCTGCTGATGATGAACAGCATTGCCCAGAGGCTGCCCACGAGTGGTTTGTAATTCATATCTTCTCTTGATGGATGTTGTCGTGATTAGGAGTTGTATATAATATATACTATTTAATATGTTCATTGTAATTATATCTCCTTAATTAGAGAAATTGAATGGATATAATTTGATGATTGAGTAATTCACCCAAGACCGACGCCCCCTTCTTTCTTCTCGGCACTCAACGCCAGCGCTCAGCGTTCAGACTCTACCAATGACTGTTACAACTACTATACTTTCTCTAGAACTTTAATATAATATTTAACCTGTCAGGGTGTTGTTTTTAATGGTATTATAAGTAGTATGGAAGGGTCTGTTTTAAGCAGGATAATATGATTATCTTAATTTTATCTTTTTTTAAAATTTTCAAGCAATGCAAACTATATGGTAATCAGCTCTAAAAATCTGTGGGCTATATTTATGGAATCGCCGACTCCCAAGGTGGTGTTGCAGCCGGATTCCCCACGGTATACCATTGTGGAGGTGAACGATGCTTTTCTTGAGGCTACCCATTCTAAAAAAGAAGATTTAACAGGAAAATCGTTTTTTGAGGCTTTTCCAGAGAATCCTAATGAGGATGGTGGAGGAAATGGGGCCAGAAATATCAGGGTTGCTCTGGGAAAAGGTTTTGACCAGAAAAAAGCGCAAAAATTGGAAGTCCTGCGATATGACATCCCTGTACAAAACTCGGGAAAATTTGAAAAGAAATTTTGGATACCTCATTTATATCCTTTAATCAATGATCATAGAGAGATTGATTATGTTATCTATGCACCGGTAGATGTGACCAAAAGGGTACTGGCAGAACTGGAAGAAGAGCGTGCACATAGAAATCTTCAAAGGGAAATCCATTCGAGGAAAAGGATTCAGCAACTGCTTATCAGAGAGAAGAACTTTGCTGAATCGTTAGTTAAATGTCTGCCGGGGGTTTTTTACCTGTTTGATGTTGAGGGTAATTTATGCCAATGGAATCAAAATCTGGAAGAGTTGACCGGTTACACTTCTGATGAAATCAATGAGATGCACCCTCTTGATTTTATAGCCAAAGATTATGTGGGAAAAGTCAAATGTGTGATTGAGAAAACTTTTGAAAATGGCAGCGGAGAAGTTGACGCTCCTCTTCTTTTAAAGGATGGGCGAACCGTTCCTTTTAAGTTTAATGGTATGATCGTTAAACTAAATGATCAAGATTTCCTTTTAGGCATGGGTTCAGACATCTCTGAACAGGTACAGAGGATGCATTTATCTGAGGTCCTGGAAAGATCCAGGAACGAGATTTATATTTTTGATGAAAAAACGCTGAATTTTGTTGATGTGAATAGCGGGGCAAGGGAAAATCTGGGTTATAGCCTTGAGGAGCTTAAAAAAATGACTCCATTAGACTTCAAACCTGAATTCACTCTTTCAGAGTTTATAAAGTTGATCAAGCCCTTGCGTAACGGGGCCAAAGATAAAGTTGTTTTCAATACGGTGCATCAACGCAAGGATGGCAGTTTCTACAATGTAGAAGTGCATCTGCAGCTCATTCAGCAACAGGGTTACAGGTTTTTTGTGGCGATTATACTGGATATAACGGAACGTCTGCGGATCGAAGAGAAGGTCAAAGCTTCTTTACAAGAAAAGGAGGTGTTGCTGAATGAGATCCATCACCGGGTCAAAAATAATCTCGCGATTGTGTCCAGCTTGCTGAATATGCAGGCCGGCACGATTGAAAGTGATAAAGTAAAACGCATCCTCACTGAAAGTGAAGGGAGGATACGGTCTATGGGTATGATCCATGAATTGCTGTACGAGCAGGAGTTCTTTTCGAGTATTAATTTCTGCGCTTATATTAAAAAGCTGCTGAAGTATGTTGCTTTAAATTTTGACAACCCGGATAAAACCATCACCACGGAGTTGAAATTAGATGATATCTTTTTTAGCATCGATACGGCTGTCCCCTGTGCCCTGATTGTCAATGAATTGCTGACTAATGCGTATAAACATGCTTTTACCGGCCGCAAGGAGGGCAGGATCTCGATTAACATGGTTCAGACAGATGATTCCTATACGCTGGTTTTCAGTGATAATGGTATTGGTATTTCAGGTGAACCGAAAGGGTCAATGGGGCTATCCCTTGTCTATGGACTCGGCAAGCAGATTGGTGGTACAATTACCCTGGATAAAGACGGAGGCACGAGGTATATGATTACCTTTCCCAAGGTTAATAACAGGGATCTAACGAATCAGTTTGGGCTAAGCAAAATGAGCGATGGGGGCTGAGAGGAGGCGGTTATGGGTGGTGTCCGGGGCCACGGGATTGGGCGCTGAGAAGAGGGAAGGTCAGAGGTTGTGATTAGATTCCGGCCCACCATGTAGGGGCAGACACGCAGGTCTCCCTACATTATGGATAATGTCATTAAATGGAATCAATCCTCCCACGCTCGGAACCTCAGAATTTACCGGGAACTATAATTTACACTCAAGTCCACCGACCTTCCCTCATCTCAGCGCTCCACGCCCAGCGCTTAACGCTCCTCTTTCTACCATCTGGAAACTCCAAGCTTATCGTTCACCATCCACTTACTGCCAATTATGATCTACAATACTACGCTTTCCATATCTTCTTCCTATCGCTCGTGCCGGTGAATTTCAGGGCGTTACGGGTGTCGATGATGCAGGTGCTCCAATCGAAGAGCTTTTGATAATCGATGTATTTATGGTTGGTGGTGATGATGACGGCGTCATACCCGGATATCGTCTTTTGGTCGAAGGGAACAGATTTGTGGCCTTGCCAATGGGCATGTTCCCGGGTGATAGGGATAACCGGGATATAATCATCGTGGTAATCGACTTTGGCTCCGTGCTTTTCGAGGAGGTCCATAATCACATAGGTCGGTGATTCTCGCATGTCATCGACATCCGGTTTGTAGGATAATCCTACACAGAGCACTTTAGAAGTGCTGAGTGCTTTTCCATGAGCGTTCAGGGCTTCCTGGGTGCGCTTGAGAACGTATTTGGGCATATCGGTATTAACCTCACCGGCGAGTTCTATGAATCGGGTATTGAGATCGTATTCCCGGGCTTTCCAGGTCAGGTAGAAAGGGTCGATGGGAATACAGTGGCCGCCCAGGCCGGGACCCGGATAGAATGGCATATATCCAAAGGGTTTGGTCTTGGCGGCATCGATAACTTCGTGGATGTCGATATCCATCTCTTCGAATACCATTTTCAGTTCGTTGACCAGGGCTATATTGACCGAGCGAAAGATGTTCTCAAGGAGTTTGACGGCTTCGGCGGTTTTGGTATTGCTTACCGGTACGGCCTGGGAGATGACAGCGGCATACATGGCCATGGCAATATCCAGGGCGTCTTGTCCGTCGCCACCGACTACTTTGGGTATGGTGGCCGTATTGAAAGACTGGTTGCCCGGATCTTCCCGTTCAGGACTATAGCCGAGGTAGAAATCCACACCGGCTTTCAAGCCGCTGAGCTCTTCACAGATAGGTTTGATGAGATCCTCGGTGGTTCCGGGATAGGTGGTCGATTCCAGTACGACTAAAGCTCCTTTTTTGATATGGGGAGCTATGGCGCGGGTGGTGGCTTCGACGTAGGTCATGTCCGGTTCCCGGTATTTGTTCAGGGGAGTAGGCACACACATCAGCACGGCGTCAACATCCGTAATCTGGCTGAAATCGGTAGTGACATCACACAAGGAAGAGGCAGCCATTTCTTTGATGTTATCATCCCCGAAATGCTTGATATAGGTTTTCCCGTTGGCGAAAGCATCCATTTTGGATTGGTCAATATCAAATCCCACAACGGGGAAACCTTTCTGGTAAAATGTCCACATCAGGGGTAATCCAACATAGCCTAATCCTACGATACCTACCTTAAATGTACGGTTTTCAATATTCTTGAGAATCTTGTCTTTCATCGTTTGTAACAAATTTTATAGTGATTGCTTGTGCGGCGTTAAGATACAGAAATATTTGGAAGAATTAATAATTACAATTTCTATATATATGTTGCAGGAAGATCAGAGTGAGAAGCTGCTGGATGGTGATGGGAAGTTTAGAGTTCATGATTGCTAGATGCAGGAGCGCTGAGATGAGGGAAGGTCGGTGGTCTTGAGTGTAAATTATAGTTCCCGGTAAATTCTGAGGTTCCGTGCGTGGGAGGATTGATTCCATTTAAAATGGCATTATCCATAATGGAGAAAAAAAAAGCCCGCAGGTTAGGGGTGCCTGCGGGCTTTTCGGAGTAATAACAATAAGGAAACAGGTCATAACCTTATTGTTATAAGGGGTGATTTATTTGCCATTCAGGTAGAGAATGGCTGGTTTGGGGTTGTGTTCAGCGTTGTAATCTCTTGATTATACTTGATTACGTTTTGTCCGGATTCCTGACAGTCATTATACACGGTGCACCCAATTAGTATCATTGAGCAGGAAAGCATGAATAACATGATAAGGATGAGTATGATATTTAATCCCGGTCTCATAATCTGTGAGTTAGTTATTTGTTATTGGTAATACAACTTAGATCATGAAACACCCCTAGTTTGCCTGAATATTTTTTTCCCGGCCGGAACAGCGGGTTATTATCCTTAAGATGAGCGGATGGGCGGAAAGGATTTATATCTTCTTACCCAATGAAGGATTAGCAAAAATTAAAGAAGGCACCCCGGTTAGGGGATCCGGAATGCCTTCATGCTGCTGTATTATAAACAATATTAATAGTTATTTATTATTCACTTCCGGGGATTTTTCTTGCATGAACTCTAAACTTCCCGATCACCATTTAGCTAATTCTCCTTCTAACCTTCCCACACCCACCTCTCAGCGCTCCACGCCCAGCGCTCAGCGCTCATTTCCCATGACCTACGCACACCACCCTTGCCCGTGACCACCTCTCAGAAACATTTTTCCCCCAAACCCTAATAATTCTCCGTGGAAATTGTTATTTTTGTAAGCTTTGTTCCTTTATGTAATCTATTCGCTTTTTATGGACCACATCCGCAATTTTTGTATTATCGCCCATATTGATCATGGGAAATCAACCCTGGCTGACCGCCTGCTGGAACGTACCGGCGCGATTACCGAAAGGGAGATGCATGATCAGGTACTGGATGACATGGACCTGGAGCGCGAGCGCGGGATCACTATTAAGAGCCATGCCATCAAAATGGATTATAAGTCGTCCAGTGGACGAACTTATGATTTTAATCTGATCGATACCCCCGGCCACGTGGATTTTGCCTATGAAGTTTCCCGGGCTCTGAAGGCTTGTGAGGGTGCATTGTTGGTTGTTGATGCTTCACAGGGGGTTGAGGCTCAGACGATATCGAACCTGTATCAGGCGATTGACCAGAACCTGGAAATCATCCCGGTGCTGAATAAAATTGACCTTCCGGGCGCCGATGTTGAAGGAATCTCCCAGCAGATCATTGATCTGATCGGATGTTCTATGGATGAGATCCTGCATGTATCCGGTAAAACGGGAAAGGGTGTGGATGAACTTCTGGAAGCTATCGTAGAAAGGGTGCCTGCCCCAAAAGGGGATGTCACCAAGCCTTTGCGTGCCCTTATATTTGATTCTATATTTAATACCTATCGCGGTTCTGTGGTGTACGTGCGGATCATGGATGGTGAGTTGAAGACCGGCGATAAAATTCGTTTCATGGCCACCGGCAAGGACCATACAGCCGATGAGATCGGGTACCTGAGGTTGAAGAATCAGGTGACGAAATCATTGAAGGCCGGAGAGGTGGGCTATGTGATTGGCGGGGTTAAAACGCTGGAAGATACTAAAGTAGGTGATACCATAACCACAGTGGATCGTCCGGCCTCGGATATGATTCCGGGTTATAAGGAAGTAAAACCCATGGTTTTCAGTGGGATGTACCCCACTAATTCAGACGATTTTGAGAATCTGCGGGCAGCACTTGAGAAGCTGCAGTTGAATGATGCTTCACTGAAATTTACGCCGGAGTCATCTGTAGCCCTGGGGTTTGGTTTCCGTGCAGGTTTTCTGGGAATGCTGCATATGGAGATTATCCAGGAGCGGCTTGACCGGGAGTTTAATATGGATATCATTACTACGGTTCCCAACGTTCGCTATACCATTCATAAGGAGAATGGCGGACAAACGGTGGTAGACAATCCCAGTGAGATGCCGGATAGCGGGGAAATCGCGGCTATTTATGAGCCTTATATCAAAGCCCAGATCATTACACCTGCCGAATATATCGGAGCGGTGATGAAGCTTTGCGAGGAGCGCCGCGGAACTTATGTGAATACCACTTACCTGGATACCAAACGGGTGGATATTACCTATGAGCTGCCTCTGGCTGAGATCGTCTTTGATTTTTATGACAAGCTGAAAAGCAATACAAGGGGCTATGCCTCACTTGATTATGAATTTATAGAGAACCGTCCGGGGAATATGGTGCGTCTGGATATTCTGCTTAACGGCGAGCCGGTGGATGCCCTTTCCAGTATTGTTCACCGTGATAAGGCCTATGACTGGGGGCGAAGGTTATGCGGAAAACTGAAGGAACTTATTCCGCGGCAGATGTATGAGGTGATCATCCAGGGGGCTATCGGCTCAAAAATCATCGCCAGGGATACCATTCGCGCGATGAGGAAAGACGTTACGGCTAAATGCTATGGGGGCGATATCAGCAGAAAAAGAAAATTATTAGAAAAACAAAAGGAAGGTAAGAAACGTATGAAACAAGTGGGAAGCGTAGAGATCCCACAAGAGGCTTTCCTGGCGGTGTTATCTATGGACAATGATTAAATCTATTTTATGATGCGTTTTTTACCCGTTTTATTACTGGTACTGTTTATTTATCCCTTTGCAGAGGTTGTTGCTCAAAACGATCCATTTGGAATACCACAGTTTGAAAAAGTTACCACGGCCGACCGGACTGCCTTTCAGAATCGGTTCCGTGATGTCAAATGGACAGGTGAAGGCTTCCGGGGCAATGTCGTTATCGATCAAATCCCCACCTCAGAGATCCGCGCCAGGCTGGAACAGGTTTTTGGCCCGCCCACCCAAAAAGTTGACCATTTGATGGAACGTGAAAATTTCAGGCCCGGTCATTATATTCAGTTTGAATACTGGTTTGTAATCAATGATAACATCCCTCTCATGATTCTTGATGTTGACGGACCCTTTAGCAATGGCCTGGTTTTCGGGGGTGCAAGCAGATATATTGATCTGATGCCTGAAATAAAACGAACGTTGAGCAATATCCTGATGGAAGAGGATGAGCTTGGCGAGTATGAAGATTATTATTTCGATCTGGATGAAAGGATCTGGTATCGTGTTGAGTATAAAAATGGCGCTTTCAGCCAAAATGAGATTAGTGAGCCACGCTGGTGATGGCTTATGCCCCTCTTTCCCTATTATCGAAGAACATATTAAAAATAAATGACAAGTAAGAAAAGCTCCAGGCAATTGGAGGATAAGACAAAAGATCGTCAACGGCCAAAGCACAATGAAGCTAAGTCATGGGCCCGCGAATGGATGGATGCCATTATTTTTGCCGGAATTGCCGCGCTGATTATCCGCGCTCTGTTTTTGGAAGCCTATCGGATACCAACCCCCTCAATGGAATCCACTTTGCTTACCGGTGATTTCCTTTTGGTTTCGAAGATGCATTACGGAGCCCGCAGCCCCATGAGTCTGGGAATTCCCTTTACAGGACTCCATATTCGGGGACTTGAATTGCCCTGGTTCCGCTTACCCGGTTTTATGGATGTTAAGAGGAATGACATTGTGGTTTTCAATTATCCTATCGATGATAAAGTCGTTTCACAGAAGACAAATTATATAAAAAGGGCAGTGGCCATACCCGGTGATACGGTTAGCATTGAAAATAAACGGCTTTTTATAAATGGCCAGCCATCCGAATCAGAGGAATTTAATACACTGGAGCAGAATTATATCGTGGAGGCGCGGGAGCGTTTGAGGCTGAGTCCGACACGGGTGCGAACTGCCGGTGCAAATATCGTGCAGTCCCGGGGAGAACGGTATTTGATGAATATGACCGAGGAAGTGGCCGCTGTTATTGAAGGGTGGGCTGAGGTCGTGGATGTGCAGCCCTATATTTTGCCGGAAGATCATAATGATTATGCACGTCAGCCCTTTACTTTTGCCTCCGGATTTGAAGGCAATCATCATAACCTGGATCCCATTGTAGTGCCTTTCGAAGGGCAAGTGGTGACTTTAACGGAGGATAACTGGCATCAGTACAGAGATATCATCGTGCGGTATGAAAAGAACCAGGTGCAGCAAAGTGGCAATGATTTCCGGATTAATGGGGTGCCAACCAATGAGTATACTATCCGGCAGGATTATTATTTCATGATGGGTGATAGCCGTGATAATAGCGAAGACAGTCGTTTCTGGGGTTATGTTCCCGAAAATCACGTGGTAGGCCGGGCTTTTCTCATTTATTTTTCCTGGGACAGTGAACGCTACCTTCCACGTTTCGGCAGGATCTTTAATCTGATCCATTAAATAGGGTCTTGGTTTCTGTGTAAAAAAAAGGGTGACGAGGGATGCCGGGGTCGAGTGGCAGTCAATCAGGATACGCTCATGCTTTTACCTTTAGGCTGGCCTTCCCGGATGGCGAGCTGTCCGCATCCCGCATCGATATCATCCCCGCGGCTGCGCCGTACAGTGGCGGTGATGTCTTTATTCCTTAACGTACGGATAAAATTGTCCAGGCGGGTTTCCCGGGCCCTTTGCAGCTCTACGCCCGCCACATTATTATACATGATGATATTCACTTTGGATGGAATCCATTTTACGATGTTTGCCAGGAGGTTCGCATCGGTTGCGGAGTCATTGAATTCATCAAACAGGAGGTATTCATAAGTAACCGGCTGACCTGTTTTTTTATGGTAGTAAGTGAGGGCTTCGCGTAATGATTTGAGGTTCATTGACGCATTGATGGGCATGATTTTATCGCGCTTTTCATCCGATGCGGCATGCAGGGAGATAGCCAGATTGAAGGGCAGGGTTTCATTTCCCATCTGCCGGATGCGTTTGGTTAGCCCTACAGTCGATATGGTGATGCGGCGGGGAGAGAGCGCCAGGCTTAAGGGATCTGTAATGACCCTGGCTGAATTGATCACAGCGTCATAATTGTGAAGGGGCTCACCCATACCCATATAAACGACGTTATTGATCTTTTTACCGTATTTTTCAAGGGATATCTTATTAATATATTGAAGCTGGTCTACAATTTCGCCTGTGATCAGGCTGCGGAAGTATCCCATTTTCCCAGTAGCGCAGAAGGCACATCCGAATACGCAACCAACCTGAGAGGATATGCAGACCGTAAGTCGGTTGGCCACTCCATCATCATAAAATTCAGGGATGAGTACAGCTTCGATGAGGTGGTTGTCATGCAGGCGGAAAAGGAATTTGATGGTCCCGTCTTTGGATTCCTGCCTCCCGGCCAGGTCGATATTGGTCAGATGGATTTTCTGATCCAATTCATCCCGCAAGGCTTTTGAAAGATTGGTCATATCAGCTACAGACCGGGCTTGTTTCTGGAACAGCCACTGAAATATCTGGTCGGAACGATAACGTTTTAATCCAAGCTGCTCACAGAACCCCTCAATTTGAGTTTTGGTCAGGCTTTTGATATCCGTTTTTTGCATTCCGATAATAAGTTTAGGGCAATTGTTTTTTTGATGCCCGATAATACGCCGATTTGGCTTTTTAACCAATAGCAGCTAATCAATAGGGACACAATTTTAACTTTTATCTCTCCTATCTATTGTCCGAAACACTGTCTCTGAATAAATGGAGATTGAAATTATCTTAATCCATTATCCGAAGCATTAATGCCACCGGGTCGAGTTGGTAATTGCTGTTAGTTTTTAATTCCCACCACTCTCAGATTGGTTATCCAGGGGGGTAATTTAGTTGGGTTTTTTCTTAAATAGGGCTTCTTTTTTTAAAAAATATAATTAATTAATTAAAACATTTGGGAGCACACATATATCGCATATATCAGTATATCTTTAATATTAACAGATGTTTATGGTTTGCTTTTCCCTAAAACCTCATTTTTCAGCGTTTTATCTCAATTTTAATCAGCTTAAAACCATGCTTTTACTTGACATCTATCGTTTAAATGAAGTACTTTGTGGGTGAAAGTGGTAAGAAGTGGGAAAGTTTCCCTTTCTTCTAATCATCAATAAATGGGTGTGCCTGTGGCAAGTTTTAAAGGCGAGTACGAACATTCGATAGATAGTAAAGGTCGCGTAAGCTTCCCGCATAAACTACGTCGTTATCTTAGCCCTGAGGCCGGTGGCCGTTTTACAATCTTGCGCGGCCTGGAGACTTGTCTGCTTTTATACCCCGAAGATGAATGGCTGATCGTCGAGGAGAAGTTGAAAAGAGTTAACGTATTCAAGACGGAAGAACGTACCGTGTTACGCAATTTCCTGCGCTCCGCTGAAGATCTGGTGCTGGACAGCCAGCACAGGCTTCCTTTGCCTACTAACTTAAAAAACTGGGCGGGCATTGATTCCAAAGCCATTTTTATCGGTATGGGTGAACGCATTGAATTGTGGGCACCTGATATGCTTGACAAGCAGGATGAATCACTGGATGATGATACCTACCGTGAATTGTTTGAAAAAGTGATGGAGGGTTTCTAGATGACTAAGAGCTCATTATATCATGATCCTGTACTTCTTGAGGAGTCTGTCACTCATTTAATTACCGACCAAAATGGTATTTATGTGGATGGAACCGTTGGCGGCGGCGGTCATTCTGCATTAATTCTGTCAAAACTTGGTTCAGAGGCCATATTATACGGCATAGATCAGGATGACGATGCTTTACAAACCGTTTCAGAAAGATTTAAGGACGATCCCCGTTTTAAGGCCGTCAAGGGTAATTTTGGTTATATAGATGCCGTCTTGCCGGTTTCAGCATCCGGGAACCTTTCAGGAATATTGCTGGATCTGGGAGTATCAAGCCATCAGATCAATGAACCTGCCCGTGGATTTAGCTTTCAACAGGAAGGTCCACTCGATATGAGGATGAGCAATATGCAGGGCCTTACAGCTCAAAAAGTGGTCAATGAATATGGATACAAAGAATTAAGAGATATTTTCTATCGGTTTGGAGAGGAGAAGAACAGTCCAAAAATTGCTGCTATGATTGTGGAACGCCGTCCTTTTTCAACCACGCTTGAACTTAAGGATGCCATTGCATCCGTCACTCCTGATTATTTTCAGGTAAAAACACTTGCCCGCATTTTTCAGGCTCTTCGAATTGAAGTGAACCATGAACTGGATATGCTGGGAAGAGTGCTGGAGGCAGGTACTTCTATGTTGAAGGATAAAGGAAGGTTTGTCGTCATCTCTTATCATTCCCTGGAAGACCGTCCGGTGAAATCATATTTCAAGACGGGTAATCTGGAAGGAAAGCTGGAGAAAGATTTTTACGGAAATGATATTAAGCCATTAAATGTGGTATTCAATAAAATCATCACCCCCGGTGAGGAAGAAAAGAAGAATAACCCCAGGGCACGGAGTGCAAGGCTTAGGGCCGCCGAAAAAACGGAGTTACCATCATGATAGCGAAAAAAAGTTACGACCAGCCTAAATCTGCCAATTTAAAACGGGTTGAGACACCTTTTTATGGTTTAAAAGGTAATAACCATGAATCTAAAAGGCCGATCCATGCGGTAAAGAAGAAGTCGCCGTCGACCATCCATGTGCCCAGGTTTTCCCCCTGGAAAGTGATGCTTGCAACCATTTCAATAGGGATAGTTGGGTTTTTATATCTAACCCATGTATTTGCTACCCAGGAAATCCTTAAAGAGGTAACCGACCTCAGGCGGGCCCATGAAACAGCGAAACGCAGCCATGCTGAGCATTCTCTGACTTATGACAGGAAGACAGGGCCGGCTGAAATCTATCAAATTGCAAAAACTCAGGGATTTATTAATGGCGGTGCCGCCGATCCTATGATCCGAATGAATAAATAATATGATCTACCGCGTATCCATGATTGGCAGAATGTTTCTGGTTTTCGGACTGGTGCTGCTATTGCCATGCGCTATTGTATTTCAGATTATGCGTATTCAGTTCATGGAAGGAGAAAACCTTCGTGAGCTGTGGAACAGGCAAGCTGTAGACCTGATCTCTATTCCGGCTCAGCGTGGGGATATCCTGGATTCTAAAGGCCGGCTTCTTGTTACAAACTCCGTGAGCCATCGATTGGCTTTAGATCCTCTGGTTCCGGGTATTACACAGGAGCAGATTAATACTTTGATGCAAACTCTGGGCAAAGTAACCGGCCAGGGAACTGCCTATTATCGTCAGCGGTTAAATTCAGCACCCCGAGGTTCCCGTTATGTGGTGTTAGAGCGTGCGCTGAATCATGTTGCCTATGAAGAAATTCAGGCGTTGGGTATTCGTGGCGTTATTCTTGAAGAAAATTATTCCCGTAAATATAACTATGATTCATTGGCAGGCCATGCCCTTGGTTTTGTAAATAATAACCTGAAGGGTATGATTGGCCTTGAATCAACTTTTGATAATATGCTTCGGGGCAGTGAAGGGGTTCAGCAGGTTAGAAGAGACCGTTCTAATCGCATACGGGCTATAGTGGGGGCCCCGCGGAAGAAACCCAGACAGGGTCATTCCCTGCAGATTACCATTGATGCGCAGATTCAGGCCATCGTTGAAGAGGAGCTGAAAGCAGGGATAGAAAGTACAAGGTCAAATTATGGCTCTGTCATTGTAATGGATCCTGAAACGGGAGCTATTAAAGCAATGGCCAATTATCCGACCTACAATCCTAATTTCCCGGCCTCATCGGAGCATGAAAATCGCCGCAATTATGCCATATCGGATATGATTGAGCCGGGTTCCACCTTTAAGCTGGTTACCGGCATTGCGGCGATCGAGCAGGGGGCCATTCAGGATGATGAGATATTTAAAACTCCTTCCTCAGGCCAGCGTATGATCAATGGTCAGTGGATGCGTGATCACAATCCATTAGGTGATCTTACATTTGACCAGGTGATTATGAAGTCATCCAATATAGCGACTTCAGAAATTGCGATGAGGCTTGAACCTGAAGTGCTGTATCAATATGCCCGAAACCTGGGCTTTGGTTCTTCCACCAATGCCGGCCTGCCCAATGAAGAAGCAGGGCGTTTGCGCCGGCCTTATAACTGGTCGCCCGTGACTCTTCCCTGGCTTTCTATAGGTTATGAAGTACAGGTAACTCCATTGCAGATTGCACAGGCTTACTCAGCCTTCGCCAATAATGGAATCATGATGCAGCCTTATATTCTGGAAAAGGTGCTTGATGAAAAAGGTAATATCGTGAAAGAACATAGTCCCAGGGCCATCCGGAGAGTCATTAAACCGGAGACCATTGATCGGCTGATGCCGGTATTCGAATCTGTGGTTTCGGATTCAGGAACGGCAAGTTATGTTCAAATTGAAGGTTTATCGATAGCCGGCAAGACAGGAACTGCCCAAAAATTTATTGACGGGCAATATCGGTCTCAGTACAGGGCCTCATTCGTAGGATTCTATCCTACAAATGATCCACAATATGTTTGCCTTGTGATCCTGGATGAGCCTAAAACAAGTTATTACGGTGGCTATACGGCCGGACCCATTTTCCGGGAGATCACCAAACGAATTATTGGGCTGGATGACGGGCTTCATTTAACTCCGCCTGTTCCAGAACCCGAACCGGAGCATTATCTGGCACGGGCTCCGGGACTGAAAGGCCTCAGCATGCAGGAAGCTGTGGCTATATTGAAATCAACCGGGTTTTCATATTCAAAGACAGGAAAAGGATCATATATTTCAGGGCAGGAACCACCGCCAGGAGAATTCATCGAAAAAAGAGGCCGAATTCAATTGACTTTATCTGAAACTAGTCCACAGGAATTACTTTTAATTTCAGACCGGCATAATGTAATTCCTGATGTTCAGGGATTAAGTATGCGTAAGGCTTTACACATTCTTAGCCAGGCAGGTTATGAGGCAAAAATGGTAGGTTCAGGAACGGTTGCTGCACAATTTCCCGAAGCGGGTGCCCAATATGTACGGGGGAAAACCGTAACTATCAGGGGAAAAACCCCCTCCATGTCAACCCTTGTTTCTCAAATATTACCCCAGTGAATTTCTTTAAACTCATATCATTATGTCAGCCATTGGCTGTTCAGGGAAGTCAACCAAGAACTATCCGTGCTCTTGTGACCGATTCCCGTCTGGTCAGGCGGGGAGATGTATTTATTGCACTTAGAGGATTCAAGGTTGATGGACACCGTTATATTTCAACAGCCGCAGATAATGGGGCCTCTGCTGTTATCGTTGAGGAAATTGTTCCCGGTACCACCATCACTCAGATTCAAGTTAAAGATACACGCCAGTTAATTGGCCCGCTCGCGCAGGCATTTGAAGGATATCCTGCTAAGGAAGTACAAATATTTGGTGTAACAGGTACCAATGGAAAAACAACAGTAGCTACTCTGGTTCACCAGGTTTTATTTGTCTTAGGCATTCGTGCCGGTTTATTAGGTACAATTGGGGTCATGATCCATAAACACAGAATCCCAAGCCATTTGACGACACCGGATGCCGCTGATCTGGCTTCTT
Organism: Balneolales bacterium; assembly: GCA_040905745.1. GTDB lineage: Bacteria > Bacteroidota > Rhodothermia > Balneolales > Natronogracilivirgulaceae > JBBDMU01. Next base: position 15,490 of record JBBDQY010000028.1, on the reverse strand, counting down.
TGTTTCGAATGATCGCAAGTAGTAAATGCCGCTATGCCTGCATGGAAGTATCTTCTCATGCTATAGATCAGCAACGCATCAACGGCCTTACTTTTAAAGTAGCTGGATTCACTAACCTCAGCCATGACCATCTGGATTACCATAAAACGATGGAAGAATATGCAAAAACCAAGAAGAAGTTTTTTGACGGCCTTGGAAAAGATGCCATTGCCATAGTGAATACCGATGACCCTCAGGGTGAGTATATGGTGAGCGATTGTCAGGCTGATATCAGGCGATATGGTTTTGCGGGATCTCAAGGCGACTCCATACTTAAGAATAATTCGTATGGGCTTGTCATAAAAGTAGACGGAGTGACGGTGGAGAGTCCTCTGATCGGAGAATTTAATGCATACAACCTCGCCCTGACCTATCATGCCTGCCGTGCTTTGGGAATATCTGAAGAAGATGCGGTGTGGGCATTGAGTAATCTGGAGGGGCCGGTGGGGAGAATGCAAAGAATTGTTGTTGAGTCAGATGTAGCCCTACCCGTTGTTATTATTGATTACGCTCATACTCCGGATGCCCTAAAAAATGTTTTAAAAACTCTTCATGAAATAAAGAAAAGAAACCAATTCCTGCATGTCGTATTTGGAGCCGGGGGAGACCGTGATGTGTCCAAGCGTCCGGAAATGGCAAAGTTTGCAGAGCAGTATGCTGATTGTATAACCATTACTTCAGATAATCCTCGAAATGAAGATCCGGAAGTCATTTTAGATGATATAACCCGTGGTTTTTCAAAAAAAAGAAGCATTCTCCGTGATGTGGACCGTAGAAGGGCAATTCTCAGAACCATTCACCAAGCCAACCCGAACAGCATCGTTCTTATCGCGGGAAAAGGCCATGAAACTACGCAGGAAATCAAAGGCACCTTTCATCACTTTGATGATAAAGAGGTTGCAGAAACAGCTTTGAATAATTATGAATCGAGATTTTACACAACAGGGCCGGGAGGGATGAATTAATGCTATACCTCCTGCTTGAATATCTACGTGACCTACCCTGGACTGCAGGATTAGGTGTGTTTAGTTATATCACCGTGAGAAGTGCCCTGGCCGCTTTCACTGCCCTTATCATATCGGTTGTTTTTGGTAAGCATATCATTAAATGGCTTGGAGATATGCAGTTAAAAGAAACTTTCCGGGATGGTATTGGCCTCGAACATCATAAAGTAAAATCAGGCACGCCGAGTATGGGCGGTATTATTATATTGCTTTCTATTGTTATACCTACACTTTTGTGGGCAAGGCCTGGAAATATCTACATCATCCTCATATTGCTGGTCACTGTCTTTCTTGGGCTTGTAGGTTTTATTGATGATTATATCAAGATCATTAAACAAGATAAAAAAGGACTACTCGGCAAATTCAAAATAGCCGGACAGGTAACCATCGGCACCTTACTTGGGTCGGTACTCTATTTTCATCCTCATTTTGCGGAAACGAATACGGTTAGCACGGTACCATTCTTTAAGCAAATCACCGTTGATTATGCCATCTTTGGGGAATCATTAGGCTGGATCGTATATATCCCTGTATGCATTTTTATCATCACTGCCCTTAGTAATTCCGTGAACCTTACGGATGGGTTAGACGGATTAGCCAGTGGCACTTCAGCTATTGCCGGCCTGGCATTGGGTATTCTGGTCTATGTATCCAGCCGGATTGATTATTCCAACTTCCTTGACATCATGTTTCTGCCCGGATCTGCCGAGCTTACGATATTCTGTGCCTCCCTTGTTGGGGCCTGTTTCGGTTTCCTCTGGTATAATACTCATCCCGCTGAAGTATTTATGGGAGATACCGGATCACTCGCCCTTGGAGGCGCAATTGGTGCTGTAGCTCTAATGGTTCATAAGGAATTGCTATTGCCTATTTTGTGTGGGATTTTCCTGATTGAGGCTGTTTCTGTAATCCTGCAGACGGGTTATTTCAAATACACGAGAAAACGATTTGGACAGGGCAAGCGCCTTTTTCTGATGGCCCCTTTACATCATCATTTTGAGAAGAAAGGCTGGGCAGAACCTAAAATCGTAGTCCGATTCTGGATAATCGCCATCCTTCTAGCCACTTTCACCATCATAACCCTGAAGCTTCGATGATATCCGTTAAGGCAAAACATATCGTGATTATCGGCGCCGCTAAAAGCGGGGTAGCTGCTGCTATGATGCTTCAGGATAAGGGGGCAAGCGTTTTTGTTACGGATAGCGGTGAAATTAAACCGTCTATGCGCAGTTTGCTGAAGAATGGCCAAATCGATTATGAGGAAAATGGACACAGCCAAAGAGCTGAATCCGGAGAGTATGCGGTAGTTAGTCCGGGCGTACCAACAGAAACTGCTCTGGTACAAAAGTATATTACATCAGGAAAAAAAGTGTATTCAGAGATAGAAGCTGCAAGCTGGTTCTGCCAGAGTCCGATTTTAGCAATCACCGGTAGTAATGGTAAAACGACAGCGGCTAACTGGATGGCTCATGTAAGGCAAACCGCCGGCCGCCCTTACCTTTTGGCCGGTAATATTGGTGTGGCTTTTTCTGATGTTGTTGCTCACACGGCCTCCGATAAAGATCTTGTTTTGGAGGTTAGTAGTTTTCAGCTTGATCATATTGATACGTTCAGGCCTCAGCAAAGTCTGCTGCTGAATATTACGCCTGACCATTTGAACCGCTATAATCACACCTTCAGTAATTATGCAAATTCTAAGCTCAGGATATCAGAAAACCAGAAAGCCGGCGATACGGTCATTTACTGGGCTGACGATCCCTTGCTGAGTAGTCATTTTTCGCAGCCTCAAAAAGATGGTCCTGAGGGATATTCTTTCTCTGATACCAGAGAAGTGGACAGGGGCGCTTTTGTTCGTGATGAATATATCTTTTTGAAAATCAGCGAAGAAGCGGTGAGGCTGATGCCCGTTGCAGAAGTGAGCCTGCCCGGAAGGCATAACTTGTATAACGGTATGGCCACGGCGTTATCTGCACGGTTGTCAGGAATAGATCATCATGTTATTCGTGAGAGCCTGGGTCACTTTGCCGGTGTTGAGCATCGGCTTGAATTTGTTCGGGAGAAAGAGGGAATACGCTATTACAACGATAGTAAAGCAACTAATATTAATTCCGTCTGGTATGCCCTAGAAAGCTTTAATGTACCGATAGTACTCATACTAGGCGGCCGTGACAAAGGAAATGATTATACCAGTCTGGCCGGCCTAATACGCGAAAAGGTTCATACGGTGATTGCCATTGGTGAAGCTCGCCAAAAGATAAGAGACCAGATTCAAAATGTAGTTCCCCGGTTTTTTGCCTGTTCTGGCATGGAAGAGGCTGTCAGTAAAGCATCAGTATCCGCAAAAAAAGGAGATGTTGTATTGCTGAGTCCGGCCTGTGCTTCCTTTGATATGTTTGAGAATTATGAAGATCGTGGGTCCACCTTTAAAAGTCTTGTGAATACACTGTAAAAACCAATATGTATCTGTACTCAACAAAATATAACAGTGCGAATTTCCTGGACCCGTCAGAGACGGGGAATGGAGCTGTGGCCAGTGACCGCATACTTTTGGTATGTGTAGTGATGCTGATGATTGCCGGGCTGCTGGCCGTATATTCGTCTATCGCCTATTTTGCTGAGTTGAAGCTAACCACTGCCGGAAACCTGGTGGGTGGACATATCGTCAAGATGTTTATATCATTTTTAGTTTTGTTGATCTTCTCCAAGATCGATTATCATATTGTTGTTCGGTTCAGCCGATTAGCCTTATTGTTAAGCTGGCTTTTTCTCATCATTGTGACACTATACGGAACTGAGGTTTTTGGCGCCCGGCGTTCATTTAATCTGGCGGGTTTTTCTTTTCAGCCAAGCACTTTAGCCACTATTGCTCTTTTAGTCCATGTAGTGGTACTGGTAACTAAAAAACAGGAATACATAAAAGATTTTAAACGAAGTTTTCTTCCCATCATCCTCTGGGTGTTTACTACGTTTGCACTTATTGCATTGGAAGATTTCAGCAGCGCCGCAATATTACTGGTCCTCAGCCTTATTGTGATGTTTGTAGGCCGTACCAGCGCCCTTCATATCGGAATCTTTTTGTTAATAGGATTGATGTTTGCCGGTATCATGATTATGCAGACCGAACAGCGCCAGGCACGGCTCAGTAATTATATTGATCAGGTTGTTCACATAGAAAGCGAAGAATTTGCACTGGGTCAGGGCTACCAGGCTCAGCAAGCACAGATAGCCGTAGCCCAGGGCCAGTGGTTTGGTGTAGGTATCGGTAAAAGCTCACAAAGAGATTTCCTTCCGGCCCCATATAACGATTTTATTTTCAGCATCATTACTGAAGAATATGGCTTGATCGGTGGAGCATTCATCCTGCTTTTATATACCTTGATCTTGTTCCGGGGCATTGCTTTCATAGCCCGGCGGGCCATTGACCATACCGGGGCTTTGCTGGCTGTAGCCTGTACTTTGATGATTGCCATGTATGGATTTGTGAATGCTGCTGTAGCCACCGGCCTTTTCCCTGTTACCGGTTTGCCTATGCCCATGGTCAGCTATGGCGGAACAAATATGCTTTTCGCCGGTATGATGATTGGCATCCTGCTCAATATCTCCAAACAGAGGAGGACTGATGATGAGTGAATTTAAAGTGATGCTTGCAGCCGGCGGGACCGGTGGACATGTTTATCCGGCTATTGCCATTGCCGATGCTTTAGTCGAATCAGGAAAACCCGTAAAAATTGACTTTGTGGGAACAAGGGAACGTATGGAATGGTCTGCAGTTCCCAGAGCCGGTTATCCCATTCATCCCATTTGGGTGAGTGGCTTTCACAGACGTCTGACCGTTAAAAATCTGCTGTTCCCGGTCAAGCTTGGGGTGAGCCTGCTTCAATGTTACGCCTTACTTAAGAAACACACCCCTGACGTAGTGGTTTCTTGTGGTGGTTTTGCCTCGGGTCCACTGGGTTGGATGGCTGGCAAATTAAAGATTCCATTGGTACTTCAGGAACAAAACAGCTTCCCGGGTGTGACTACACGAAAACTAGCAGGGGTAGCGAGCAGGATTTTCATCGCATTTGAAGATGCCCGAAAATACTTTCCCGCAGAAAAAGTGGAGTTATGCGGTAATCCGATCCGGAAGAAAATAACATCAGGTGATTCCAGCAAAGCTTTGGCTGATTTTGGCCTGCCGGAAGGAGCCAAAACTTTGCTAATCCTTGGTGGAAGTGGTGGTGCCAGAACCATCAATGATGCTATTTTAAAAAACCTGGACAGCCTGCACCATGCTTTAGGGTTGAATATTATCTGGCAATGCGGTGGCGCCTATTATGATTCACTGAAATCCGGAATCGATCGCCATGTATATAAGAACCTGAGATTGGAATCATTTCTATATAATATGCCTCAAGCCTATGCCGCTGCTGACCTGGTGATCAGCCGGGCGGGAGCTTTATCCTGTTCTGAACTTATGGCCACGGGTAAACCCAGTATTTTGATCCCATCACCCTCCGTAGCCGGCGACCATCAGGCCAGAAACGCTGCATCCATGGTTCAAAAGGGTGCCGCCAGATTATTAAAGGATGATGAAGCCATAGGTTCTCTGACGGATACCGTAAAAGGTGTCATTAATAATGAAGATCAACTAGCTTTAATGTCAAAGGCGGCAGAAAGTCTCGCAAAAGAGGATGCCGCCAAATTGATAGCAGAATATATCATCGAAATTGCAGAAAAAAGAAAGGTCAGGAAGTAATGACTAAGGTAATAGAAACTCAACCCGTTTTTGGGAAAACACGCCATCTCCACCTGGTTGGAATCGGAGGAATCGGCATGAGTGGGATTGCGGAAATTTTACTGCACAGAGGCTACATCATTAGTGGCTCGGATGGAGCTGCGGGTGAAGCGACTAGTCGCCTTGAGAAGCTTGGCGCAAATATATTTATCGGGCATTCTCCTGAGAATATTGAAGGTGCTGATGTGGTAGTCTATACCAGCGCGGTGAAAGCCCATGAGAACGTGGAAACCAAAGCCGCATTGGAGCAGGGCATTCCTGTGATTAAGCGGGCTGAGATGCTGGCCGAGCTGATGCGTATGAAATATGGTATAGGTATTGCCGGAACCCATGGCAAAACAACCACTACAACCATGACAGGCCTGGTGGTTCGCGCCGGTGATTTTGACCCAACCATCATTGTAGGGGGCCGGGTCCATAGTTTTGATAAGACCAATGCGGTGGTAGGCAAGGGTGATATTATCATCGTTGAAGCTGATGAATTCGACCGTACTTTCCTGAGGCTGAGTCCATCGCTTGCCGTGATTACGAATGTCGATATCGAGCATCTGGATATTTATGAAGATGAAGAAGATATAAAAAATGCCTTTATACGGTTTGCTAATAAAGTTCCCTTTTATGGTGTAGTGGTACTGTGTCTTGATGACCCTAAGCTTCGTGCCATTATGCCTAAAATTGAAAGGCGGATGATGACTTACGGATTCACTCCACAAGCCCAGTTACGGGCTGCCGATATTGAAAGCGGAGAGATGTTTTCGTCCTTTACGGTAATTTTAGAGAATAAGGAACTTGGCCGGGTTAAAATACAGGCTCCGGGCAAGCATAATGTATCCAATGCTCTTGCCTCTATTGGAATCGGCATAGAGTTGGGAATGTCATTTGAGAACATCAGGAAGGGCCTTGAGAATTACAGTGGAGTATTCAGGCGTTTTCAGGTTAAAGCCGAAAAAGACGATATTTTGGTGATTGATGATTATGCCCACCATCCCACAGAAGTTCAGGCTACTTTGAGTGCCGCTCGTGGCGGCTGGCCGAAACGCCGTATTGTCGCTGTATTTCAACCTCATTTATTTAGCCGCACGTTGGAATTGCACGAGGAATTTGGCTCATCATTTTTCGATGCCGAGGTATTAGTGGTTACTGATGTATATCCATCCCGGGAACAGCCTATAGAAGGAGTCACTGGTGATATGATTGCACAAACGGCACGAAGCACTGGCCATCAGAACGTACATTATGTAGAAGACAAGAACGAGATTACTGCCAAATTAAAGGAAATAGTTCTTCCCGGTGATATCATCATCACCATGGGTGCCGGTGATATCTACAAGTATGGTGAGGCTTTTTCAGAAGAATTACTGGCTGGAAAGGTGGGGAGGAAATGAAGAAAATGAAAAACATATTTAGAAAAAAACAGCCTGACAACGTAAACCGACGGATGGCACCCTCTATTTCTAAAGAAAAACGTGTTAGAGAACCTCGTATGGCTTTTCCCTATATGACGCATTTAACCTCAGCAATGACCCTTGTGATCATTGTTATGGTACTGGGATGGAATTTTAACAGGTCCAGTAAGGTGGACCGTATTGAAGTGATCGGTAATTACTTTACAGAAACTGATGCCATAATTGGTAAAATGGCAATTCCGGGAGATGTAAGGGTTGATAGCCTGGATTTTCTGACAATTATGGAAAATGTGGAGTCTATGCCCTACATCAGACAGGCGTTTATAAATCGATCACCCTCAGGCAATCTTCGTTTGCGCGTAGAGGAAAGAGAGCCCTTAGTATTATTAATTGAAGCAGACGGACGAACCTATGTGGATCGTGAGGGTATTCCCTTGCCGGTTCAGCTGGGTAAATCTGTTGATGTACCATTGCTTTATGCCACGCTGAAAGAGATGGAGTCCGATACACTTCATGGCCCGGTATATTCAACGGTGGCCAAATTCCTGGGTGCTGCACGCGATCATGGTACAGCTCACATCACTATCAGTGAAATTGCCTGGTCGGGTGACGAAGGGGTCGTGGCTCTGAGCCATGACAACGCTTATCGCCTGGTGTTTGGAACCGGTGATTTTAAAAACAGGATTAATTCATGGATGGTATTTTATTCAGACATGATTCTGGATGAGGGGGTTACCTCTGTTCATAATATTGACTTACGTTTTGAAGGACAGATAGTGACAAGATAAAAAATGAGATCAGGTAGGATAACGGAAAATCATATACACACTAATAAGCAACAAATATCATGGAAGAACGCATTGTAGTAGGCCTCGATATTGGGACAACCAAAGTTTGCGCTGTGGTTGCTTCAATCGATGAAATGCAGAAAATAAACATCCTCGGAGTCGGTAAAGCTCCAAGCGAGGGGTTGAACCGGGGGGTAGTCGTTAATATTGACCGGACAGTGAATGCAATCCGAACGGCCATTGAGCAAGCCCAGCTTGCTTCAGGCATTGAAGTTCGTTCGGTTAATGTAGGTATTGCAGGTGACCATATCCGTAGTATGCGAAGCAAGGGTGTGATTACCATAAATAACAAAGACAATGAAATTACCATCAAAGATGTGGAGCGATTGCTTGAGGATTGTCAGCGGATCATGCTGCCGTCCGATCAGCAAATTCTGCATGTAATCCCTCAGGAGTTCATTGTGGATGGACAGGATGGCATCAGTGATCCGGTGGGAATGAGCGGTATGCGTATGGAGGCTGAAGTCCATATCATAACCGGATTGGTTTCGGCGGCTAAGAATATGTACAGATGTGTGGAGCGCGCAGGCTATCAGGTGGATGACCTGATCCTGGAGCCTTTGGCATCATCCTACGCTGTGCTGGATGATGAGGAGAAAGAAGCCGGGGTGGTACTGGTTGACATAGGCGGAGGGACTACTGATGTTGCCGTATTCCAGGATAATACCATCAGGCATACGGCTGTTGTGGCCATAGCCGGCCAGAAAGTAACAGATGATATCCGCATCGGATTGAGTGTGCTGGAAGATCAGGCTGAAAAGCTTAAGCACGATCATGGACTCGCGTTTGTAGACCTGCTGGATGAGGATATGGTCATCACCGTTCCGGGGATTGCCGGCCGCCCTCCAAAAGAAATTAAGAAGAGTATACTGGCAAAGATTATTCAGGCCAGGGTAGAAGAGATCATGGAAATTGTAGCTATCGAGATTAAGCGCAGCGGCTATGCCAGCGAACTTAGTGCAGGTGTTGTTTTAACCGGCGGTGGTTCGCTTTTGGATGGGATCTGCCAACTGGGTAATGAAGTTTTGGGTATGGATTCAAAGATCGGGCTGCCAAGAGGGTTATCGGGCGGTTTGGTTAATGAGGTTAATACACCAATTTATGCCACAGGTGTAGGGCTCGTTTTGCATGCTTTGCGTGCAAATAAAGCGAATAGTAAGCCAGCAATGGCTCTTCCTTCCAGCAGTGAAGGATCAAGTGTAGAAAAACTGATGATTCGGATTACAGAACGTATGAAGAGTTGGTTCAGTGAACTATAAACAGGATAAAAAAAGCGGAATACAGGAAACCAAAAACAGGAGCTAAGTTATGAATAACAATAATACACATTCACGTTTCAGCTTTGATGAACAAAGCCAGGAAAACGCAAAAATAAAAGTAATAGGTATAGGTGGGGGTGGCGGTAACGCTATCAACAATATGATTGCACGTGGTTTGAATAACGTGGAATATATAGCCTTAAATACTGACGCCCAGGCATTGAAGCACAATGAGGCGGATATATGCCTTCAAGTTGGCAAGAGCCTTACCAGCGGCCTTGGTGCTGGAGCCCGCCCGGAAATAGGCCGCGAGGCAGTTGAGGAAAACCGACATGAAATCGAGGATGCCATCGAAGGTGCCGATATGCTGTTTGTGACAGCAGGCATGGGTGGCGGAACCGGAACAGGCGGTGCCCCGGTGATTGCATCCATAGCAAAACGCAAGGGAATCCTGACGGTGGGTATTGTCACCATGCCATTTAAATGCGAGGGCAGGATTCGTATGAAATATGCCATTGAGGGTATCAATGAGCTTAAGAAAAATTGTGACACGGTTATCGTGATCCCAAATGAGAGGCTGCTGGATATATGCAGCGAAGACACAACATTGACCGAAGCTTTCGAAATGGCCAATGAGGTGCTCTATGGGGCTACACGCGGCATTTCTGATTTGATCCTGATGCCGGGCCTTATCAATCTGGATTTTGCTGATGTGCGTACAACCATGCTTGATGGCGGTGCCGCCATTATGGGTTCTGCCACGGCATCCGGGCCTGATCGTGCTGAGATTGCCGCCCGTGAAGCTATTAATTCACCTTTACTTGACGGTGTAAGTATTCAGGGTGCCAGGAATGTTCTGGTAAATATATCATCCGGATCTAATTTGGGTATGAAAGAATCAACAGTGGCTACCAGTATCATCCAGCAGGAAGCCGGTGATGATGCCGAGATTATATTCGGTACCGTCTTAGATGAAAGTTTTGGTGATGAGATCAGAGTAACGGTTATTGCTACTGGTTTTGATTTCTCAAATGAGGAAAATCCTACGAAAATTCAGGCCAGTAATGGTGTGAATAAAGAGGAACGACCCTCTCCGCGTCCTTTATCAGGATTAGGTCAGTTCAATGGATCCGGACAAAGTGAAGAAATTCCCCGGCAGTACCCAAGAAACTCCAACGAATACTATAAAGGGGAAAAGAATCTTAAGAATCTTGATATCCCGGCTATAAATCGACGGGGGGAGATTCATATCTCTAAGGAGGAAACTCAGGATACAGAAACTAGAAGGCCTGGGCCAAGCAAAGTATTGCTCAACAATCGTGAAGAACGTATTGATAAAAATAATTCTGAGCAGCCTGCTTTTCTGCGTAAAATTATGGATTAGCGATATTAGAGAGTCTGTAATTCAATAAGTGAAAAAATCTTTTATAGGGTTTCCTGTTCTGTGGGAGCCGTATAATATTTTAAAGGGTGTCCCTGCGATATAGTCGTGGCCGGATCAAGTCAGTGTTCCGCTTCCTGTTTCTGACTTGGCTGGCCAGGCTTGGCGATGGACACTCTTTTTTTTGCTATTCATTACTGTTTTTACGAATACTGGTTTCGTTAATCGTAGCAAAACGTGATACAGAAGGCAGAGGTTATTAGGATAACCAGTTAAAATTTATGTAATTTAGAGTGCTAATTTTAAAATGGCTTTCTGTCATTTTTTAAACCCATAAAGAGAATTATCCATGGCCAACGAAAATCCTAATGCCAATTTACCACCCGAGCTACGTGCTTTAAAGCAGCACATTGGTAAAATAATTGCGGGTGCGATAGTATTGGCTGTACTTTTTACTTCAATCTATCAGGTTGGTCCTGAAGAAGTTGGAGTCGTATTGCAATTCGGAAAATATGAAAGAACGGTAACACCAGGTTTGAATTACAAACTGCCTCTGGGAATAGAAGAAGTCTATAAAATACCTGTGGAACGCCAGTTGAAGCAGGAATTCGGTTTTCGTACCGGAGAGGTAGGGGTAAGGACACAGTATATGCCTGATACACCTGATTTAATTGAAGAGGCTCAAATGCTGACCGGTGATCTTAATCTGGCTGATGTTGAATGGGTGGTTCAGTACAGGATACACGATCCCTATCAATATTTATTTAAAGTCAGAAATGCGGAGAAATCTTTGCATGATATGTCTGAAGCTTCTATGAGGAAAATTGTAGGGGACCGGACTGTTAATGAAGTGTTAACCGTAGGGCGTCAGGAAGTAGCTACCAGGGTAGAAGAGTTTTTGCAATCACTAAGTGACGAATATGAATTAGGGATCACTATTGATCAGGTTGTACTTCAGGATGTGAATCCACCGGATGCCGTTCGTCCATCTTTTAATGCGGTGAACCAGGCTCAGCAGCAGAGGGAAACCCTTATTAATGAGGCCCTTTCTGATTTTAACAGGGTGATACCCCGTGCCCGTGGTGCTGCCCAGGAGACTATTCAGCGGGCTGAAGGTTTTGCCCTTACTCGCGTAAATCGTTCAGTAGGTGAATCTGATAGGTTTACCTCCATATATGAAGAATATATTCTGGCTCCGGAAGTGACTAAAAAACGTCTGTATCTCGAAACCATGACTTCTATTTTACCCAATATTGGCAGCAAAATTGTCATGGATGAAAACGGGAATAGCGTTCTTCCGCTTCTGCAAATGCAGCCTAATCAAACAAGAGCTTTGGAGGCATCTAATTAATGAAACAAAATATATTTTATATCATATTAGCTATCGCAGTAATCATTGGCCTTGTCGGCTATAGCAGTGTTTTTATTGTTGATGAAACTCAACAGGCAATTGTTACCCAGTTTGGGAAGCCCGTTGGAGAGCCTTTAACTGAACCGGGCTTAAACTATAAAGTTCCTCTTATACAGAAGGTGAGTTATTTTGACAAAAGGTTTCTTGACTGGGATGGTGATGCAACAGAGGTTCCAACCCTTGACAAGACGTTTATCTTTGTTGATTCATATGCCCGCTGGGAAATTACAGATCCCTTGCAGTTTTTTATCCGATTGCGTGATGAACAGGGTGGTCAATCCAGATTGGATGACATACTTGACGGTGAGATCAGAAATGCTGTGGCCGGTCATGAATTGCTGGAACTAGTTCGTTCTTCAAACCGGGAACCCGAAGAAACTGAGGAAGTTCTGGAAGAATTGGATCAGCTCGAGGATATTCATGTAGGACGAGAAAAAATAGAAACCCTGGTATTACAAAGGGCTAATGAACGTACTTCAGATTTAGGAATACGGGTCTTGGATTTCCGGTTTAAGCGGATTAACTATGTGGAAGAAGTTCGTCAGCGGATATTCGAACGAATGATCAGTGAGCGAAATCGAATTTCTGAGCTTTTCAGATCAGAAGGTGAAGGTGAAGCCTTGCGTATTGCAGGTGAAAAAGAACGAGAGCTGAACAGGATTGAATCGGAAGCCGTTCGTGAAGCTGACCAAATCAGGGGGCGGGCAGAAGCTGAAGCCACTGCTATTTATGCCAATGCTTATAATCGTAATACTGCTTCACGTGAACTTTATGATTTCCTTAAAACGATGGAGTCCTATGAGGCAACTTTTGATGAGGAAACTACCGTCATTCTATCTACGGATTCGGAATTCTTTAAATACTTGAGAAGCCTGGATTAAGGGAGACTTCCAAAATTTTAAAACCCGAAGAATTATGTATTAATTGTATCAAAATCATATTCTTCGGGTAATCATATCAAAAAAGTAAGGATTATGATCCTGCCCTGGGCTCATAGATCAAGTTATTCCGTAATTTACAGGTATTTTTTTTAGATAATCATAAATGCTGTTTTTTGCATTTACCGTTCGAACCTTTGATTTTAGTTTCATAAGCATATGAAATAATCCAAGGTTAACCCTAGCAATATAAACGAAATGCTTTGATCCTCTTGGTTCGGGTTGAGAAGCGGCGATTATAGCTAGTTCCCTTAATTTTTCTCCGAAAGCAGGGTCACCAAAGTCAAAAAACTCAGTCCGATAAGGCTTAACCAGGAGTTCGCCAAATGATCGGCAAAATTGAAGAAATTGCTTTTCATATTCCGGATCAGATGGATTTTTTCTGATCATTTCAAGCTCAAGGTAAAGCTCGTTGATCATATTCTCATTTTTTTCCAGATGTGCCGGTACGAGAGAAATAAAGGCATCGAAAAAGCTACTGGGACACTCTTTGATACATCCAAAGTCGATAATTCCCAACTTTTTTTCCTTTGTAAATAAGAAGTTACCCGGATGGGCATCAGCATGTACCGTACGGGAAGGATTTATTTGTGCATGAAAAAAATCCCAAAGTAACTGACCGAATTTGTCACGTTCTTCCTGGCCCGGGTTATTATAAATCATATCACTCATATGATAGCCTTCAATGAAAGTCATGGTCAGAACCTTCATTGTAGAAAATTCCTTAATCCATTCAGGAGTAATAAAATTTCCATGACTATAACGATGATGATACTCGTCAATAGAACGCCCTTCCAGAAGATAATCAGTCTCTTCAAGTAGTTTGTTTTTTACCTCCTTAAAGTAACTGTCGAGGTTTTCAGAATTCTTGATTTGACGGAAAAGAATTTTAGCAAGACCCAGATCAGATGCAATCGTTTCACGAATGTTAGGATATTGAATTTTTACGGCTACTTTTCGACCATCCTTAAGTTTTGCATGATGTACCTGGCCTAATGAAGCTGCGGCAAAGGCTTCAGGATCAAAATAATCGAAGAGGTTCTCGGGATAATTGCCTAATTCCTTATTAATTATATTTCGAACCAGAGCTTTGTTAATAGGAGGTACCTTATATTGTGCCTGGGCCATGACATCAATAAATTCTTCAGGTAGCACGCTATTGTCAAGGCTAAGAGCCTGAGCTAATTTTAAAGCCGATCCGCGAAGTTTCGTAAACTCACTATAAATATGGCGGGCATTTTTATCATGAAGTTTGCTGAGTGAATTATCATCATGATTCCCAAATCTTTTTCTGAGGTGATATTTAGCGTAATTGGTGCCTACCTTCAAACCGGTTCCGGCCATAATTCTTCCCCGTTCAAAGCGGGATGACGGAAAATCACTCATTTGCTCATCCCCTTGTCAAAGAATAGCTCCATGCATGATTCCCATAATGGTGGTTTTGGCATTAATACTCTATTTGATATAAGGAACCGGCCTAAATCAATTCCTTTATCAATAACAGCAGAATACAGGATTTCACTAAGGAAGGCCGTATATTTGTCGGTCAGTGCTATTGTTTTTTCAGATCCGAGGCTTTCGTCGTTGATCCAATATTGTATGAGGTAAAGATATTCCCTGCTGAGAACTTTGAATGCGATAGAGTTAAGCAGATATTGATGGGTAGCAGATATTCTTAGATCATTTTTCACAAACTCTTCAATCAGGCTCTCAACCTGAATCTGAAAACGAGACTTAGGTTGGGCACGAACAATGAGTTCATCAAATGTCTTTTCCACAAAATCACGTTGTTCCTGCATCATGTCTAATGAGCTATACACAAAATTGGATAATTTTTCACTCAAATCATACTTTTCATACCCTTCAATTTCTCTTATCATCTCGTTGTATGCGGGAACAATACCTGTATAAAAGCTTTTGAGGATCGCTGTTTTGTTGGGGAAGAAGCTGTATATTTCTGCTTCTTTTACACGGGCCTTTTTGGCTATGCTTTTAAGTGTAAAGGAACTTGGGTTTTCTGTATAAATATCCAAGGCAGCCTTTATTATACGCTGTTTTTTTTCAAGGTCTATTTCACTGTTCATAACCATATTTTTTAATATTGAACGGATAGTTACATATTAACGGATGCAATTTACCTTTGTTTGCTAGAGTGCATTCTGAAGATTATGGCATATAAATTACTTCCTTGGATGAAGCAGTTCATTATTATATAGTTGTCCGAACGAAAATTTGGTGAAAAACAATTCCATTTTGACTACAACAAATTCTTTCTGGAGAGAAGTCCTTGATTTCTTGCCTAACCTGTCCATGATCTTTAGGATCGATAATAAGGAAAATGCCCAGCTAATCTTTGTCAACAAAAAAGTTCAGGACATCCTGGGTTATAGTCCTCAGGATTATGTACTTGCATCGGAAACGGAAACT
>JBBDQY010000027.1:0-8865 GCA_040905745.1 Balneolales bacterium | reverse complement strand
TCAAGCTACGCGGTATGCTCCCGGGAGTAAAGATGGGGTTGGTCGGGTGGATACGGAGAAGGAACAAGATATTTGCTTGTTGAAGATAAAGATGATGTAGATTTCTATTCTTATTTATTTGATAACCTCACAAAGGAAAATTGCATAGAAGGGAATATTCCACTTGTGTTTATACCTGCTTCTACAAAGGATAAATCAGGTGGGAAAGATGTTGTTCAAAACTGGGTAAAAAAGCTTCAAGACTCAGGATTGGAACAAATTATACAAGGATTGATAGATAAGGACAGCGGGAATAATTTATCAGAGGGTATCTATATTATTAAGCGATATAGTATAGAAAATTATCTTATAGATCCAATAATAGTATATGCAGCATTAATCGATAAGGAGAAGCACAATGAAATTCTGAATTTAGGTTTATCAGTGGGAGAGGAGTATAAGCTTAAGACAATGAACAGAAAAGCACTACAGGAGGTTAGCGATGTTATTTTCGAAAAAGCATTACCGATATTATCAAAACATTTTTCTGATTTTAATCAGACTGAAGAGACGAAAACTATACCAGTTCGATTCACCAACGGTATTGAACTGGATTATCCAAAGTGGGTACTAAACAGAAGAGGTAAAACATTACTACATCAAGTATATAATGAATTATTTACCAGTCCGATTATAAATTATAAAACTTTATTTAAGGCTCTTAAAAAAATAAATTTTATACCAGTTGATATAGTTGAATTGTTTGAAGAAGTAAAAGTCATTGAACAAGATACAATTGAAAAACAAACAGTAAATTAACAATTAGAGAAGGATTCATGTAAACTAATATCACTAAAACAAAAGTAATATTTTTGAAATTTACTTTACCCTATGTCACATGAAAGTTAAGTTACTGCAGCAGAGCTATTGCATTTCAGCCCATTAAACGACATTTTATAAAGTATTAAGAGGTACTAATTAAAAATAGGGATAAAGCTCGCCCCATAGTTTCCCGATATGATCTCGTTTTATGGATAGCAAAGTTAAAAAACAACTCAGCGAAAGAGATATCTGCACCAAATTTATCACTCCGGCCATTAAGCGAGCCGGTTGGGATATCGATAACCAGGTGCGCGAAGAGCTTTCTTTCACCGCCGGACGCATTATCGTACGTGGCCGCCTCCACAAGCGGGGTAAAAAACGCCGGGCTGATTACGTGCTTAACTACCAGAAAAACCAGCCGCTGGCGATTATTGAGATAAAGGATAATATGCACCGCATGGGGGAAGGCATGCAGCAAGGGCTGGCCTACAGCGATGCCCTTGATGTGCCATTCGTATTCAGCACCAATGGCGACGGCTTCCTCTTTCATGACCGCACCGGCCTGGGTAGTAAAACAGAAACTCTCCTGTCGCTAAACGAATTCCCCTCCCCTGAGTCCCTTTGGGAGCGTTACTGCCAGTACAAGGGTCTTGATCAGACTTCCCGCAATATCGTAGAGCAGGCGTACTACGACGACGGCAGTGGCCGTACTCCTCGCTATTACCAGTCCGTAGCCATCAACCGAACCATTGAGGCCGTAGCTCGTGGACAAAACCGGCTGCTGCTGGTCATGGCTACCGGAACCGGCAAAACCTTCACCGCTTTCCAGATCATTTGGCGACTGTGGAAGTCCAAGAAGAAGAAACGCATCCTGTTCCTGGCTGACCGTAACATTTTAGTGGACCAAACCAAGAACAATGACTTCAAGCCTTTTGATCAGGCTATGACTAAAGTCACTAATCGGACCGTGGACAAATCTTATGAGATCTACCTCTCCCTTTATCAGGCCGTCACCGGTAGCGAAGAAGCCCAAAATATCTATAAAAACTTTTCTCCAGGTTTCTTCGACCTTATTGTAATTGATGAGTGCCACCGCGGCAGTGCGGCAGAGGATTCAGCATGGCGCTCAATCCTGGAATACTTCTCAGAGGCAACCCATATCGGCATGACGGCCACACCAAAGGAAACCAAAGAAGTTTCTAACATAGACTATTTCGGTGAGCCGGTGTATACCTACTCCCTGAAACAAGGCATAGAAGACGGCTTCCTTGCGCCTTACAAAGTTGTTCGTGTAGACCTGGACAAAGACCTTCAGGGCTGGAGACCGGAAAAAGGTCAGACTGATAAGTTCGGGGAAGTCATTGAAGACCGCATATACAACCAAAAAGACTTTGACCGTACCCTGGTCATGGAGAAGCGCACCGAAGCGGTAGCTGCCAAAGTCACCGAGTTTCTGGAAACCTCCGACCCGTTCCAAAAAACCATAATCTTCTGCGAAGACATTGACCACGCCGAACGCATGCGTCAAGAATTGGTGAACATGAACCCCAATCGGGTTAACGAAAATCGCAAATACGTGATGCGGATCACCGGAGACGAGCTGGAAGGCAAAGCGGAGTTGGACAACTTCATTAACCCCGAAGAACGCTATCCGGTTATAGCAACCACAAGCAAGCTGATGACCACCGGTGTAGACGCACAAACCTGCAAACTAATTGTGCTGGATCAGCGTATCCAGTCTATGACTGAGTTCAAGCAAATCATCGGCCGCGGCACCCGTATTAACGACGATTATAATAAACACTGGTTTACCATTCTCGATTTTAAAAAGGCCACCGAGTTATTTGCCGATCCAAATTTCGACGGGGAGCCTGTAAAGGTCTACGAGCCTAAGCCCGGAGATCCTATTGTGCCGGATGATGAGCAAGAGCCTATTGACCCCGATTCTGAAGAGTCTATTGTTGGCGATGATACGGGGAGCTATGACACAGATCCCGACGAACCCTGGAGCACTGACGACTTCGAACCGGAAGGGTTTGATGATACAATTAATGGCGAGAGCAGGCGCGTCCGTTATGTGGTCGATAATGTAAACGTGACTATAGTCGCAGAGCGAGTGCAATACCTGGGACCTGACGGGAAGCTCATCACCGAGAGTCTTAAAGATTACACCCGCAAGAAGGTCAAAGAGCAGTACAGCTCACTGGACGATTTCCTGCGCCATTGGAATGAAACCGACCGCAAACAGGCCGTCATTGAGGAGCTTGCCGAGAACGGCATATTCTGGGATGATCTGATCAAAGACGTCAGCAAAAAACTTGGTGATGAGCCCGACCCCTTTGATGTGATCTGCCACATTGTATATGACCAGCCGGCACTCAGCCGCAAAGAACGAGCTAAGCAGGTTCGCAAGAACAATTACTTCAACAAGTACGAAGGGGCAACCAGACAGGTGCTGGATGCCTTGCTCACCAAATACACCGATTCAGGTATCGAAACCATTGAAGATGTAACCATTCTTAATCTGGATCCCTTCAACAAATTGGGCTCTCCGATGGAACTGGTAAAAGCCTTTGGTGGCAAGCCCGGATATACCGAAGCCGTAAAAGACCTGGAAGACGCCCTGTATCAGCAGGTGTCTTAAAACCCTTTTATCAAAAAACACTCAACGAATCGAACTCAGTAAGTACAAACCCTATGAACATTAGCACTACCATCAAATCCATTCAAGACATCATGCGCAAAGACGTTGGTGTTGACGGCGATGCGCAGCGCATCGGTCAGCTTGTCTGGATGTTATTCCTCAAAATATTCGATGACCGTGAGCAGGAATGGGAGATGTTTTATGAAGATTATCGCTCGCCCATCCCCGAGAACCTGCGCTGGCGAAATTGGGCCGCAGACGCTGAGGGTATTACCGGCGACGAACTAAAAAGCTTTGTTGACAATACCCTGTTTCCAGGCTTGCAGAATATTAAGCCACGGGGAGATGACTACCGCGGTGTGGTGATTCGTAATGTGTTCCAGGATGCCTACAACTATATGAAATCCGGACAGCTTATGCGGCAGGTGATTAACAAGTTGCAGGACGGTATCGACTTCAATAAATCCAGCGAACGCCACGAACTGGGCAGTATGTACGAACAGATTCTTAAAGATCTTCAAAGCGCAGGCAATGCCGGAGAATTCTACACTCCCCGGGCGGTGACTCAGTTCATGGTTAATCGGGTAGACCCGAAGCTGAATGAAAAAGTGATGGATCCCGCATGTGGTACGGGAGGCTTTCTTACCTGTACCATCGAGCACAAACGTAAGCATTATGTAAGTACCCCTCAGGATGAAGAGACCCTCCAGCGCTCCATTTTTGGTGTCGAGAAAAAATCCCTGCCACATCTATTGGCCACCACTAATATGATCCTCCATGGGATTGAGGTGCCGGACAACATTAAACATGACAATACGCTGGCCCGTCCCCTGATTAGCTGGGAACCTAAAGACCGGGTAGATGTCATTGTTGCCAACCCCCCGTTTGGTGGGATGGAAGAAGACGGCATTGAAACCAATTTTCCCCAGAACTTCCGTACAAGGGAAACCGCCGATTTGTTCCTGACGCTGTTTATTCACCTGCTGAAAAATGGAGGCCGCGCCGCCGTGGTACTGCCCGACGGTTTCCTGTTTGGAGAGGGAATGAAGACCCGCCTCAAGGAAAAGCTGCTTTCCGAGTGCAATCTTCATACCATAGTGCGATTACCCAACGGTGTGTTTAATCCTTATACCGGTATCAAAACCAACCTGTTGTTCTTCACCAAGGGTACACCGACCGAAGCGATCTGGTATTATGAGCATCCCTACCCTGATGGAGTCAAAAACTACAACAAGACCAAGCCGATGAGGTTTGAAGAGTTCCAGGCCGAAATCAATTGGTGGGGTGAGGAGATCTACGGCTTCAAGAGCCGGGAGGAAACTGAATACGCCTGGAAAGTACCGATTCAGGAAATAAAAACCCGCGGGTACAACCTAGACATTAAGAACCCTCATGTCGGGGAGCAGGTCAGCCACGACCCGAAAAAGCTGCTGGCCCAATACGAAGAACAACAGGCAGAAATTCAGGGAATACGCGATCAGCTCAAAGGTATACTCTCTAGTGCCCTCGGAGCTGAAGAAGAACAAGACAAGCTGGGAGGTGCAGCGTGAGTTCATCAGAGTCCGGGATACCAACCACCGTAGAGGCTGAGCGTTCTGACTATGCCGGAGCCATCATCGACCACCTTGATCTGTGGACCAGCGCTGTCACTAAAAAGTCCACCACCGGCCGGGGTAGCAACGGAAAAATTGAACTGACGGGTATCAAGAAATTGCGAGAGTTGATTTTGGATTTGGCTGTTCGGGGTAAGCTGCTACCACAAGACTCCAATGATGAGCCGGCGTCTTTGCTTTTAAAAAAAATTGCTGCTGAAAGAGATCGTATAGCCAAAAAGTCTAATTTTAAAGTTACGAAGGCAAACGAGATTGGATTGAGCCTGAGCACAACTTTTAAAATTCCTAGTAACTGGAAGTGGTGCCTTCTCGATAATATTTCAGTAATTGCGAGAGGTGGCTCACCTCGCCCTATTAAAGATTATATAACCAATGATGCAAAGGGACTCAATTGGATAAAAATTGGAGATGCAAAAAAAGGATCGCTATACATTGATAGGACCAATGAAAAAATACGACCAGAGGGCTTAAAAAAAACTAGGAAGGTTTACCCTGGTGATTTAATACTTTCAAATTCAATGAGCTTTGGTCAGCCATACATTATGTCTATTGATGGATGTATTCATGATGGTTGGTTGCTTATTAGAACGCCTGATGAATTAATTAGTAAAATTTTTCTGTATTACTTATTCTTGTCAAATCATTCAGCTAAATCATTTAGAGATGCTGCTGCCGGTGCTGTAGTTCAAAATCTTAATGCAGACAAAGTTAGATTGCTGTCTGTTCCGTTACCCCCTCTGGCCGAGCAGCACCGCATCGTCCAGAAAATTGACGAACTCATGGCGCTCTGCGATAAACTGGAGCAGCAGGCCAGCGACCAGCTCGCCGCCCATGAAACCCTAGTTGACACCTTGCTCGATACCCTGACCAACTCTGCCGATGCCACCGAACTGGCCGGCAACTGGGCGTGCATCCAGTACCACTTCGACACCCTGTTCACCACCGAACACAGCATAGACCGCCTCAAGCAAACCATTCTTCAACTTGCCGTCATGGGTAAACTCGTGCCGCAAGATGCCAATGATGAACCGGCATCGGTACTACTAGAGAAGATAGCAGTTGAGAAAGAGCGGCTGGTGAATGAAGGGAAGATCAAGAAGCCAAAAGCATTGCTACAGATTTCGGAAGAGGAGAAGCTATTTGCAGTGCCAAAGGGGTGGGAGTGGATCCGTTGTGGCGATTTAACAACCAAAATTACAGATGGTGAGCACTCAACGCCGAAACGTTCAAGCAATGGAAAGTATTTACTTTCTGCGAGAAATGTGACGAATGAAGGTATCTTGTTATCAGATGTGGATTATGTTCCAGATTTTGAATTTGAACGAATTAGAAAGCGCTGTGACCCAAATAAAGGAGATATCCTTATTTCTTGCTCCGGGTCGGTTGGAAGAGCCGCCCTTGTTGATCGAGATAATACCTACTCGATGGTAAGGAGTGCTGCAATGATTCGACCTGCTAAATATCACTTCAATCTTAAGTTCTTGTTATACAGCCTGCATAGTCCATATCTACAGTCACAGATAGTTGCAAACTCGAGGCAGTCTGCACAGGCAAATCTCTTCTTAGGTGCGATAGCAAAATTGGTATTTCTTGTGCCACCATTTGAGGAGCAAAATCGTATAGTACAAAAAGTCGACGAACTCATGGCGCTCTGCGATAAGCTCAAAACCCGACTGAATAAAGCAAGTAAAATACAGCAACAATTGGCCAAAGCGGTTGTGACTGTTAAAACTGACGTAGCTTAATTATATGAGTGCAAAGAAAAAGGATAGGCCACTATTTAATATCTACTGTGATGAAAGTTGTCACTTAGAGAATGACAATATCCCTGTAATGGTATTAGGGGCTTTATGGTTTCCAGAAAGCAAAAAGAGCGAAATATTTCAGAGGCTCAAAGAAATTAAAGCCGATCATAACCTCCCATCAGATTTTGAAATTAAATGGCACAAAGTTTCTCCTGCTAAAACCAAATTATACCTTGATTTGGTGAATTATTTCTTCGATGACGATGATCTGCATTTCCGGGCACTCATAGTTCCCAACAAGAAAAAGCTTGAACACGAGCGCTACGGCCAGGATCACGATGAGTTTTACTACAAAATGTACTTTAACCTATTAAAAGTTATTCTTGATCCTGAAGCTGGGTATAACATATACCTTGATATAAAAGATACGTGGGGATGGGAGAAAGTAGCTAAGCTTGAAGAGGTTCTGCGGAATAATCATTATGATTATTCGCGTGAGATTGTAAATAAAGTTCAGCAAGTACAATCAAGTGAAGTTATTTCCCTTCAACTTACAGATTTACTAACCGGTGCCCTAGCATATAGAAGTAGAGGTTTACAATCAAATGAAGGCAAAGTCACCCTCGTGAAAAGAATAATGCAGAGAAGCGGTTATGATCTGAAAAGGACAACTTTACTGAAAGAAACCAAATTCAATATTTTCAACTGGCAGGCAAATTATTATGACCAATGATGGAAATTGATTTACCTGATCTAATTGAATTAAATGATTCTGGTGGCAACTGGAATCGGTATATTGAGGCCGTTTATGAGGCATTCAAAAAGGATTTTGTTTTAAATAAGCCAAGTTTCAGAGGGCAGAAGTTAGGATTAAAACACCATCCTGCGGTAAATGGCAAAGCTTACACTTTTTACCATATGACCCATTCGGGTAGGGATGAAGCGAATCGTGAACCGGATTTAAGAAGATGTGAACGTATCCCCTGGGCAAAACCAACCATTGAACAATGTGACAAATGGAACTTAAAAGTTTGGGAACAAAAGCGCAATGGTGAATTGAGGATATGTATTTGGCTGGAACTGCAAAACGAGCCAGACTACATAATCATTTTAAACAAAAGGAAAGGCTACTTTTTACCCTGGACCGCATTTGTTATGGAATACGAGCACGAAAAAAAGAAAAAGCAAAGGGAGTATGAGAAATGGCTTAAAAAAGCGAGAGGCGCCCGATAAAAACCTGACGCCTCCGTAACTGTTTTGACACGTGGTCAATCAGATATTGATATAATACATAATTGTAACGGAAAAGTCTAATTGTTGTTATCAATAGTTAAATTATAATTTAAGCCTCCCAGAATTACTCAAAGAAATTTTCCCCAGAAACGAGCATGAATATAGAACCCTCTAAAAGCCTGCATAACTATCCACACGAGAAAAGTTCCTTAAATTTACTTAAACTAAGATAGTAGTTAAATTTGTAATGTAAAGTGCTGGGTAGTTATATACTAAGAATCTTGAAATAACAATCCCTAACGGCAATAACTAATGTGAATGTGATGAATAATCAGATTAATGAAGCACGAGAGCTTCTAAACAAGGCTTTTACTGTTGATACTATTTCTGGGAGAAACAATCTTTTAAGAGAGGCTTTGGATAATATCGAAAAGATTGAAAAAAGTAATCCAGATCAAGTGATACTTAAGAAGATTAAGAATATTAAAAAATCTTACTCAAAAGAACTTCTTGGAAATCTATATCCATCACCCTCTGTAGAGGATGATATAGAAACAATTCTTCTTCTATTAGTCGGCTTCAATAAAAATTCACTAAAGTTCAATTTTGAATAGAATCCTCATTTAAAAGTTCGATACAACAAATTTCTCGAAAGTTTAAAACGGTCTTCTGAATTTAATCAAATACTGAATTATTTAAAGAAAGAAGAAGAGTAGGCTTAGCTCTCTATTACACAGAGTAATTTGATGCTTCAATTTATAGACGATGATAATATAATTAGTCGAACCTGAATAAGGGTTTAATATCATGTTATTCAATAGAATAACAT
>JBBDQY010000026.1:0-8912 GCA_040905745.1 Balneolales bacterium | reverse complement strand
TGAATTTTTAGCTAATTTTGATAATATTCCTGATGATAAAAAGCACAACAATATCGTTATCCACACGGTTAAAAAGGGAGAAACCCTTGGTTTGATTGCTAACCGATATGGAACAACAGTAAGAAATATGTATCAGGTTAATGACAATATGACAAGCATAATTCATCCTGGGCAGGATCTTGTGATTCCTGTACCCGAAGGAAGCAAGGTAGCAATCCGATCGAACAGGCCTTCTCATGCTCAAACAGCCAGAACTAGTAGAGTGGCTTCTTCTTCAACATCAAGTGTTAGCAAACCTGCCAATAGTGTAGCTGTAAATTACACAGTAAAATCGGGAGATACGGTTGGTCATATTGCCCATTGGTTTGAAACGCGTTCAGCATCGATAAGGAACTGGAACAATATTGGAAATACCATACGCCCGGGGCAAAAATTAACTATTTATGTGTCTTCATCAAAAAAGAGTTATTTTGATCAGATCAATGGACTTTCATTGGCAAATAAACAATCATTAAGAAATAATGGTGGTTCTGCACAAAGTATCGCCACGAATGATTCGGGTCAGTACATTGTTAGAAAGAACGATAATTTGCATGATTTGGCAAAAAAACTAAATATATCCATCCAAGAGCTTATGAGCCTTAATGGGCTATCTTCATCGATCATTTATGTAGGACAAACGTTGATAGTTCCAAATTAAGGCTGACAAATAATACCAGCCATGAAAAATAAAGTTCTAGCAATTATGAGCATCTTAATATTTTCGGTGCTCACTATTGGATTTGTATATAAAACTGATCCTTATTTTCTTATCAAGAAAAACTTTACAATTTTTAGTGAGGTTTACGATGAGGTTTCAAAGCGCTACGTCAGTGAAGTAGAGCCTGAAAAATTGATGAGGCATGGTATTAATTCGATGTTAGAGCAATTGGATCCTTATACGGTTATAATTGATGAGGCTGACAGCCAGGAGATGGATATTGTAACCACAGGGCAATATGCCGGTGTTGGCCTTGAAGTTGGTAACCGCGGGGATAAACTCGTTGTAATTGCACCTATTGAAGGGTACTCAGCAGACAGACTGGGAATGAGGGCTGGTGATGTTATCACAGCCGTTAATGGGACCTCAACGGAAGATATGAATATGGAAGACCTTCAAAGTCTGCTTCGCGGCGAGTCTGGCTCGAAGGTCACTATAACAGTAACCCGATACGGCCTGGATGAAGAACTTGATTTCGAACTTACCAGGGAAAGAATTGAGATCAAGAATATAGCCTATTATGGAGTATTGGATACAGAAGAGCGTATCGGGTATATACTTATGCGAAGATTTGCTCAAAACGCATCGGTTGAGCTAAGAAAGGCCATCATTGAAATGAATAATGAGGAAGAATTAGATGGCCTAATACTTGACTTGCGTAATAACCCTGGTGGCTTATTAGATGAAGCCATCCAAACTGTTGATAAATTTATTGAACCCGGCGAGGAAGTGGTGAGTACAAAAGGCCGAATGGATGAAACAAATACCACATATAAAACATCAGAGCCACCAGTTTTTACAAAACCATTAATTGTTCTGCAAAATAGTGGTAGTGCAAGTTCATCAGAAATTGTGACGGGTGCCTTACAGGATTTAGATAAAGCTGTTATAATTGGGGACAGAAGTTTTGGCAAGGGGCTGGTTCAAATAATACGTCCATTATCCTATAACCTGGCTATAAAGATCACAACTTCGAAATACTATACCCCCAGTGGTAGATCAATACAATCACTTCAATATGCAGGCATAGTAGGGTCTGATACTATTGACGTGCCTGATTCTTTACGTGTTCCTTTCCGAACAAAGGCTGGACGAAGAGTATATGAAGGTATGGGAATTGAACCTGATATTCATATTTCAGATGGACCACAAAGTTTGCTGGAAGTAGCCTTACTACAAAGCAGCCATTATTTTTTCTTTGCTAATGAATATTTTTCGGAGCATAAGGATTTTAATTTGGAATCAGTTGATGAGGATTTATATCAAGGTTTTCTAACTTATCTAGAAGAAGCGGAGTTTGATTTTAAGACTCAATCTGAACGTTATTATACCCAGTTTTCTGAAAGCCTGGATGAAGGCCTCTGGGAGAGTGCTCAAGTACAGCTAGCTCAACTAGAAGAAATAATAGAAAACGAGAAAGATTTGGAGATGCAGCGAAAATCAGATGAAATTAAAAAAGAACTTTATCTGGAATTGTTATCTCGTTACGAAGGAACTACAGGAAGGTTAAAACATAACTTAAACTATGACGAAGCCGTATTAGAGGGTATCAATCTCATAGGCAACCCCGAGAATTATAAGAGCATACTAAAACAATAAACTATTGAGCAAAGCAGATCTTCATGTACATACATCGGCTTCGGATGGAATAAAAAGCCCTGAACAAGTTGTCAGGCTTGCTGCTGAAAAAGGCATATCAACTCTCGCAATTACTGATCATGATACCATATCAGGTTACCTTGCCGCCCGGGATTTTGCTGTTGAAATGGGTATTACCTTAATTCCCGGTGTTGAAATAACTAGTGATTATAAAGGCAAAGAATGCCATATGCTGGGATATTGCTTTGATATCAATCACTCCCGGTTAACTGAAATGCTTAATGGCCAAAAAAAAATCCGCATTTTACGAGCCCATAAAATGGTCCATAATCTAAATAAGCTGGGTTTTGATCTGGATTTCGATGATGTTATGGCAGAATCAGGTACTGATTCGATAAGCCGGGTTCATATTGCAGAAGTACTGGTAAAGAAAACATACGTAGCCAATAAAAAAGAAGCCTTTGACCGTTTTTTAGCTGATGACGGTCCTGCATATCATAAAAGTGAATACTGGTCGGCTGCTGATGTTATATCTCTGATCAAGGAAGCCGGGGGAGTATCCGTTCTTGCCCACCCTGGGCTCAATTACCTTTATGAAGATCTTCGTCATTTTCTTAATTCGGGCTTGGATGGAATTGAATATATACATCCAAGCCATAATTATGAACTACAGAAAAAGTACATGGATTACGCCAATAATTTCGGACTTCTTTTATCAGGAGGTTCAGATTTTCACGGATTTAAGGACCATGATATTAGTAATTTTGGTACCATTTGCATTGATACGGTTTTGAGTGAAAAATTGTTAACTTTAAGTGAACAAAGAAAAGCACTCTCACCGATCAAATAAAATAAGAAATGGGAATCAGGAAATTAGAAGGCTACTTTAATGTACCAGGTCTAAAAATTGGTATTGTAGTTTCACGTTGGAATTATTTTATAACCGAAAGGCTACAAAATGGTGCTATAGATATTATGAAGCGCCATGGTTTAAAAGAAGATAATATCACCATTGCATATTGTCCGGGTTCATTCGAAATTCCCCTTACAGCCCAAAAACTCTTGGAAACCAATAAATACGACGGTATTATATGTTTAGGGGTCGTGATTCGTGGGGCTACTCCACACTTTGATTTTGTTGCGGGAGCGGTCACCAATGGAGTTAGTAATTTAAATTTAAAGTTCGGTTTGCCTGTATCATTTGGGGTACTTACAACGGATACCATAGATCAAGCCCTGGAACGTGCGGGTACGAAATCCGGTAACAAGGGAGAAGAAGCAGCTTTGGCATTGTTGGAAATGATATCCCTATTAAATGAAATAAAGTAGAATGCAAGTACAGACAATAAATAAAAAGTTCTTGCTTTAATCATCAAAAGAAAAATATGGGAATTTTTAAAACGCTTTCTTTAAACGGAAAAAAACAAACTGACCGTGACCAGCGTGAGCAAGTGGAATTGAAAGCTTCGGGGCCTATCCCAGAGCATATTGCCATCATCATGGATGGGAATGGTCGTTGGGCCAAAACTAAAGGTAATATGCGTATTTTTGGTCATAAAGCAGGTGTAGATTCAGTGCGGGATACCACCGAAGCCTGTGCTCAGCTTGGTGTTAAGCATCTAACCCTATATGCATTTTCAACAGAAAATTGGTATCGGCCATCTACGGAAGTCAGTGCATTAATGAATTTGTTGATCCAGTCATTAAGAAATGAAACAAAAAAACTTAATGATAATGATATTCGCTTAACTTCTATTGGTCAGATTGACAGGCTACCAAAAACGTGTCAGGGTCAGTTGAATGAAGCTATTGAAATAACCAAAGATAATACCCATATGGAATTGACTTTGGCTTTGAGCTATTCCGGACGATGGGATATTACGGAAGCTGTCAAAAGAATTGGAGAACTTGTAAAAGAGGGAAAACTTCAGCCTAATGATATCGACGAAGAATTGATTTCTCAGAATTTGGCTACAAAAGGAGAACCTGATCCTGATTTAATGATTCGAACAAGCGGTGAATTTCGAATGAGTAATTTTTTATTATGGCAAATGGCTTATTCGGAAATATTTATTACCCAAACGTTTTGGCCTGATTTCAGGCGTAATGAGCTTTATAAAGCTATTTCGACCTATCAAAAAAGGGAACGACGGTTCGGTAAAATTTCCGAACAGTTTGATAATGGGCATTGAAAGCTTACCTTTTGTCCTTATTCAAATTTTCATTCATAAGAATTATCCAATATCTCCTAACCTTTTCCCGTTCACAAATCCGTAACCCAAAAATTTTAACAAAGGTAGCAAACTGCTCACGTGAATTTTATTATTAAAAAAACCAGTTGGCTGGCATTACCCTTTTTAATTTTGTTGACCCTTGCCAGTACCAACAGTCAGGCACAATTTATTGATACACAGGATCAAGGCACCGAAAGGCCTGCCTTTCGTATTACCAATCCAATGGACGTAGTTCCCAGACAGTTTGTAATAAGGAGCTTAACTATCATTGGTGCCGAAGCCAGAACAGAGAACTTTATATCTACATCCTCTGGCCTAGAAGAAGGTGAATCTATAACGATTCCTGGCGAAGAGATCCCTCGTGCTATTAAATCACTATACCAAACGGGTTTATTTTCAGACGTTAAGATTAGCAGAACAAGAACAGATGGGAGTCAGGTAGACTTGCTGATTGAAGTTATTGAACAGCCGAGGCTGGAAAGTTTTACCATATCTGGTATCAAACGTTCACAAAGAAACGATCTTAAAGAAATTATAAACCTTGCAACAGGCTTTGCGGTAACTGAATCCTCTAAAGCTCAGGCAATCCATACTATTAATAGATTTTATGAAGACCTGGGCTACAGAAATACAACGGTTGATGTCCATGTAACGAATACTGATACACTTCGAAATAGAATCACACTTGATTTTGAAGTAGATCGTGGTGATCGACTTCAAATCGGCGAAATAAGTTTTGAAGGTAATGATAGTTTTTCAAATAAGGAGTTACGAGGTTCTCTTGACGAAATTAAAAAAAATACCTGGTGGAGGTTTTTAACTCGTCAGCTCTACAACGATGAAGATTATGAGACAGCTAAAACAAACCTGCTAAATTTCTATCGCAATCATGGGTTTCGCGATATACGAATCATAGAAGATTCAGTATATGTTCGGGATGATAAAAAATCGCTTGGAGTATTTATCAAAGTTAACGAAGGTCCTCAATATCATATCCGTAATCTTACCTGGGAAGGTAATTCTGTTTATTCAGACGATCAATTGAGTCAGGCTCTTGGATTTGAAAAAGGGGATGTGTTCAACGAAGAACTTTATAATCAAAACCTTTATAATAACAAAGATGAAAATGATGTATTTAGTCTATATCACAATATTGGACATTTATTCTTAGATATTCAACCTGAGATCAAGATCGTTGGTGCTGATTCCCTTGATCTGATATTTAATATTGCAGAAGATGAAGTTGCCAAAATCAATGAAGTTACTTTTTCGGGAAATACAAAAACTCATGATGATGTTGTAAGACGTACGCTTCGAAATATACCTGGTGCTACATATAGTCGTTCCAATATTATGAGAACTATCAGAGAGTTATCTACTTTGGGGTATTTCAATCCTGAAGGTATTCAACCTGATCTCGTTCCTGATTATGAGAACAAGATTGTTGATATATCTTATACACTTGATGAGTCTCAAAGCACGGATAACTTTGAGTTCTCAGGTGGTTTTGGAGGCCGTCAGTTCGGGTTGATCTTGTCAGCGAGAGTAAACTTTAATAATTTCTCTGCTCAAAACATGTTCAAAGGGGAATCATGGAGTCCATTGCCAAGTGGGGATGGACAAAAGCTGTCTCTCGGTGTACAAGTGACCGGCCGGGGATATCAGAATTATAACTTCTCATTCCAGGAACCCTGGTTCCTGGGAAGGCCTAATTCAATGGGTGTTAATCTATCGTATAGCATATACAAAGGTGGTCAAATGCAGCAATTTGGTGGAGCATCAAGTTCTGCCAGTCAGGAAATGTTTGCAGCCGGTATTTCTTACGGAAGAAGACTTTCATGGCCGGATGACTATTTCCAACAATCCACCAGACTGCAATATCAATATTTTGATGTTCAAGGTTATACGGGTTTTATGGGAGGCCAGGCAAATATCTTATCTGTTACTGAAACACTTGAACGAAATTCTCTGGATAACCCAATCTCACCAAATGTGGGATCAAGAATGACATTATCTGCTGAAATAGCACCACCAATGCCTGGTTTTGATCAATTCTATAAAACTGAATTTAAATTTCAGCAACATAATCCATTATTCGGGAAGTTAGTGACTTCTTATGGTCTTGAACATGGTTATATGGGATTTTTTGGGAGTAAAAGCAGAAGTCAATTTGAACGATATTATCTGGGTGGTACTCAATTACAGCAGCGCCAAACCTTTACCAGAGATAATATTGACATGCGTGGATATCCGGGCGGGCAACAAGGTTCAATTTCACCAATTCGAAACAACCAGGAAATTGGCGGTACGGTATACAGCAAGTATTTTACCGAAATACGTTATCCTGTGATATCCAGTGACCAGGTACAGTTAATACCCTATTTATTTGCTGAGGCCGGGAATGCCTACGAGGGGTTTGGGAGATTTGATCCATTTGATGTTAAACGTTCAGCTGGTATTGGAACAAGAATATTTATGCCAATCCTGGGTTTAATAGACCTCAGTTATGGTTATAGGTTTGACGGGCTTCCCCCTCTTCAAAACAGAGATGCAGTTGAAGCTGGTGAGTGGCAATTTCTATTTAATATAGGAGCCCCCTTTTGATGAGGTATAGAAGTAAAATATTACTTGTAACTTTTATATTGCTGGGATGCTGGGAGATAACCCAGGCACAGAATCAGAAAATAGGATTTATAGACAGCGAATTTATTTTGTCTAATATACCTGAATATGAAGGGATCCAGCAAAGGTTGGCTAGTATAGGCCAGGTATGGAAAGAAGAAATCGATGAAATGAAGGTTGAAATAGAAGCCTTGCAACAAGATTTTGAAGCGAAAGAGATACTTTATACCGAAGATGTTCGTAGACAAAAAGAAGAGGAAATAAAGCAAAAAATTCGCCAGCGGGAAGATTATATTGATTCCAGATTTGGACCAGATGGTGAATATTTTGCACAACAACAGGAGTTGCTAGAGCCCCTTCAACAAAGAATTTTTGATGCAACTACAACCATTGCCAATAGGGATGGGTTCGATTTTATTTTTGATCGATCAGGAGATTACATGTTTATGTTCACCCGGCAAAGCTGGAATCTAAGTGAAGAAGTATTATTAGAAATGGGCATACAATTGGATCCTGACATTTAATGGGAAAACTTGTTATCATATGCTGCTTTTTATAAATTAATTAATCACCAATGACAAAATATTTCAACTTATCTATTGCGGCTGTATTATTGCTTGCCGCCGGAGCCTACAGCCAGCCCAAAATCGGGTATCTAAACCCACAGGATGTATTGGACGAACTTCCTGAAAAGGTTGAGGTTGAAAACCAGCTCAATAGCTTTCTTGATGAAAAGGAAAGTGAGTTTGAAGAAAAGGCAATTGAATTTCAAAGTGCAAGGACAGATATTCAACAACGTATGGATGGAATGAGTGATGCTGAGATCAGAAGGGAAGAGGAACGGCTTCAGGCAATGAATCAGGAATTAGAAGCCTTTCAAACACAAATTGAACGAGAACTTCAGCAGAGACAAGCTCAGCTATTACAGCCTATACTTAATGAAATCAATACTGCTATTGAAAGCGTTGCAAAAGAATTAGAACTTGATTACGTTCTTAATGAAGCAACCGGCGAAGGTGAAATGATTTTAATCTTTGTATCTTCCGAAGGAAAAAGCGAACTCGATATAACCCAAAAAGTTTTAAACATAATGTTAAACTGATTAGTCATGAACATGAAAAAAAATATATTTCTTCTTCTTTGTTGTTTTGCCCTAACTGGCCTCTTTACTGCCGAAGCTGAAGCTCAAAGCAGTGATTTGAATATTGGTTATGTAGATCCTCAGTCAATCATGATGAGCATGCCTGAAATGGCAGCGATTGAACGACGGCTGCAAAATTTTGTGGAGCGTAAAAGAGAAGAATTTACACAAAAAGAAACAGACTTTAGAAGACAAGTTGAGGAATATCAGGAGAAACTGGCAGTTATATCTGAAGCCGCACAACGGCAGGAAGAAGAACGGTTGGCAGAGTTAAATCTGGAATTACAGGAGTTTCAAACTAATTTCCAGGTCGAAGTTCAAGAACGTCAAGCAGAATTAATTGGTCCCCTTCTGGATAAAATTCAGGATGCTATAGACCAGGTTGCCAGCAGCAGAAACCTGACTTATGTATTAAATACCGTGACAAACAACGGTGATTTTATCATTCTGTATGCTTCAGAAGAAGCTCAACAGAATTATGATATTACCGAGGAAGTTAAACAAGTATTGGATATTTAAATAAGGTTTTTCTTTATAAACACTTAGGCCCCCTCTT
>JBBDQY010000025.1:0-1556 GCA_040905745.1 Balneolales bacterium | reverse complement strand
CAATAGCAATGATTTAAATGGCCTTTTCCCGCAAATTATTAATCGAACTCAGGTTTATAATGCTTTATGATTCGTTTGAGCTCGATTAGACCTGCTCAAAGCTCAAGATACGCAACCAGTAAGAAATGGTTAATGCTGCCAATGTTAAATTTATTCTTAGCTTCGGCTCGTGGTGAGCTGGCCTGTTATAATCTGCTTAATGACATGAAGTCCGAACTCGTCACCGTAAAAAATAGGATAAGACTGAAAATTTTTGATTATACTAAATTCGAAGCTGAAGCGACAATTTGCCAATAATAAGCCTCAAGTAGGTCATCAGGGATATGAACGCCTATACAAGAACTAACGGGAAGTTTTATCCGATCTCCATATAAGATATTCAATTGTTGGATAGTCAGCCCCCCAAGTAGTTTATTGCCTCATCCTGTTACCTCTAGCGTATTCCCAGCTTTTTAAGTTTACTTTGCAGGGTTGTTGGTTTCAATCCCAATAAAGAAGCAGCCCCGTCTTTTCCATATATCTTATTTTTGGTTTCTTTGAGGACACTAGTGAGATATCGCCTGTTCATCTCATCGT
Source organism: Balneolales bacterium (assembly GCA_040905745.1). GTDB lineage: Bacteria > Bacteroidota > Rhodothermia > Balneolales > Natronogracilivirgulaceae > JBBDMU01. The sequence goes on along the minus strand of JBBDQY010000025.1, from coordinate 980 downwards.
AAGTAATAATTTTCGTCAATACCTCCGGCTCAGTGTCAAGTTCATGTTCATTAGTTTCTGGCTGATTATTAACTATTATTTTACCATTTCCAGATAAGATATACTTTCGAAGCACATTAAATAGTTCTTCAAAATTACCGGACCAGGAATGGTTAATCAGCTTTTCGATCTCTGATCCCAACAATTGGATTTCCGATACAAATAAAATTTTAGAAGCATTTCTTATCCAGGTTTCTGCAATTTCCGGAATATCATCTTTTCTCTGGCGAAGAGGTGGCAACAACAGGGGATGAAAAGATAATAAATAGTAAAGATCGGCATCAAATTGATCTTGCTCTACAAGGATTTCCAAAGCTTTACAACTTGTGGCTATCACCCGGATAAGGTTTTTATCATCTAATAGTTGTTTTAGTAATCTCTGCTCAACAATTGATAATTGATCTATATTTGCAATAATAAACACCAGCTTTATTTGACTCTTTTTAATCATCTCTTTGATGGATGATACTGGCTGGGTTTTAGCATCTATTTCAACAAGGTCAGCACCACCCAATACTGCGGGACGAACAATCATTCTGGCAATTCTTTTTTTCCCAGTACTGGCTTCTCCCCTTACTAAAACATGTGATTCCGAGGGAATAAGTGAATCAACCTGAGCCATAACCGACTTCATAGCCGGTGATCCTGCCACAAACAATGGCTCGATTTCAGACTTGTTATCTGATGATCTTTGAGGATTCTTAAATGATATTGAGAGAAAATTAGCAGTACTACTTTTTACTTTAAATAGTTCAAAATTATAAACCATTTTAATTGTTTCTCCGCGCCTGTCGCTCAGAAACACCTCTTTATCGTCACTTTTGCCTCTTTGATGTGAAAGATGGGCCACATCCTCAACTAATGCTTCTAATTCATAGCGGACCAAAGTTTCCGTTTCCGATGCAAGTACATAATCCTGAGGACTATAACCCAGGATGTCC
>JBBDQY010000024.1:24052-49503 GCA_040905745.1 Balneolales bacterium | reverse complement strand
ATTTTAGTGTAAATAATAACATGGGAGACTGAAAACCAGTTTCTCAAAGTCTTCTAGTAGTTATTCAAGTTCTTTATTATTTCTTAAAACTAATCAATATGATCATTATATTTCAAAAAATTCAAATGACATAATAGTTAATTCTCTATACACCATTAATCCATGATGTATCAACCGGGGAAAATCTATTTGATTTATTTAGTCTACTTGGAACGTTCATGTGATACCCTAAAGATCATTCTGGATTTAAAATAATGATTCCTCTTATATAAATTTATGAGCATTTCTTATATGCAAATTAATTAATTTTCGAATCAAAATCACTTCTAACCTAAGTTCTATTCAATAATATTGAGAAATACACATACCATTGGCAATCCTCCAAAGAGAAAACCGCTTGAATACCAGCGAAGTCATTACCATCATAATTGTTTCATCACAGTGGCTATCGAACTATAGCATTTTACAAGTACTACATTTACTCCAGAAGATTTTTCTCCTTTTTGAGACGATCAATAACGAATTAGTATATGTGCAAGGTTAATATTCACGCCATATATAAGAGGGGAATTTCGTATTCAGACTATTGGATAAACTTGAAGTTTAATTTTAAATCGATCTCAGGTTTCTACATATTAATTCTGTTGAAACTGTAAACTTCAAAATAATTACAAATAGAATGATCCTTAAAGAACAATTAAACTAAACAGGTGTTAATAGTGGTGCAATTACTGTTTATATGAAAAACCACTTTGTTCAGAAAAATAATTTATAGAAACATCACGGTAGTAACCCGCATGATCCAGTTGTTCAGTTAAAAGCCATTGAACATGTCTGAATTTTGTTGGCTCAATGTGTGACTCAAGTTTCTCCCAATTAGATAACATCGAATTGACGTACTCCACCCCGCTGTTATACCGATAAACCAGTTCATCCCAAAGCAATCGTCCGGACTCCATTTCATGACTCCATGGAACAAAGTGAAACCATAACAAATAGTCTTCAGGTACGGAATGGATATGATTAAACTTATCGGAAATTACCGTATGATATTGGCTAATGGCATTCGATCCTTCCGATGTACGATCAAAACCTATTCCCTTTTCATTGATAAACCAATAATTCCCATCTCGTTTAGCTGGCGCCGGATCATAATGCGGCCCACCTTCCACGGTGAAGTTTAATCCTAGTGGAGCTTTATAGTTTACAGCTGCCTGCCAGGAACCCATCATTATATCGACAATCGTTTCTTCAACAATTGAATCTGATGGCCAGGTCATACGTATCCACTCTCGGGCAATTTTTTCTGAATCAAGATTGGGGTTCCACGCAAATCGTCCGAAAGCATACCAATTAGCTTGTCCAAATGGATGTCCTGTCCAATTCACGGGTCTTGGTCCTATACCTACGTTTGAAACACCAGCTATTACGGTATGATCGTAATTGTGTACAGAACCATCAATGATACGTGCCACCGTTGTACCTTTCCCATCATAATAAGTATCAAAATTCAGTATTTTCTCCCACATTGGCCCAAGATAAACGAGATGTATATTGTGTCCAAGATATTCCTGGGTAATTTGAAATTCCATAGATAACGGTGTGTTCGGCATAGCACCGAACAAGGGGTGTACCGGTTCCCTGGGCTGAAAATCAAGCGGCCCATTTTTAACTTGTACTACAACATTGTCCCGGAATTCACCATCTAAGGGTTTAAATTCTCCATAGGCAGCTTTGACACGATCATCATAAATATCACTGTCATAAACAAAAGCGCGCCAGATAACAATACCTCTATGAGGGGCAAGAGCATCGGCCAATAAGTTTGCACCTTCAGCGTGAGAACGGTCATATGCATTAGGGCCAAAAGTTCCTTCAGAATCTGCCTTAACCAGAAAACCACCAAAATCCGGAATTAAGTTATATATTTCGTCTGCTTTGTTTTGCCACCACTTCTGGACCTGCGGATCCAATGGATCAGCTGTATCAAGATCACCGATACCACCCCATCTCTTGAATCGCGGACGATCAGCCGGGGGCAAAGGAGCAGCAAATGAGGCCGATAAAAACACCCGGATACCATAGGGTCGAAACTCATCTGCTAACCCAGCTACTTTATCCAAATATTCTGTTGTAAGAATCTTAGGTTCCGAATTTACATTGTTTAAAACCACACTATTTAGTCCCACAGAGGCCATAGCTCGTGCATAGTCCCGGTAGTGATCACGGCGACGACCAGGCAGCTCATCCCAAATCCACAATGTCCGTCCGGAATATCCCCGCTCAACCGTTCCATATTGTGTTGGCACAATATTATCCCAATGATTAAGCATTCTATATTCAATTTTCGGAGATTCTATCACATTCAATTGGTAAATTGATGTATAAGTTTGAAGTTCTCTGAGAAAACGAAAAGCACCATACAGTACACCCACCTCACTCTTAGAAGCAATTACAATAACGGGTTTGCCATTGTAATCTGTCTCCCGGATGATAAACCCCTCATTACCAAGTTTCTTAAGTTCATTTTCCAATTTAAGATCCCTGATAATATCCGATGATTTGTGTGTGCCAACTATAATATCCGCATTGCCAACCTGTGAATCTTCTGTTCGTCCAAGCAAACCATTAATACCAAGTTCCAACTCATCTCGTACAGCCTTCATCATCTTGGAATTTCCATTCACATGAATCTCCCCAAGAGCTAATTCATAGTCATTTTTTTTAGATTCATCAGTTATTTTATCATATTTCAACCAAAGATCCTCTGCTTTTGGGATTTGATCTGCGATTGCAGTTTTGCTAAATAATTGCATCAACATTACGATAAACAACAAAATGATTACCATAAAGCGTAATGATACAATCGACTGATGACATAAAGAAAATAATGACATTTTATCTAATATTTTGCACTTCATAACCTATTATTTGAATACTCTAAACCTGTCACTTGTTCTACCGCTTTTATGTATCTATCACGCCATTTTGAGACGTAATTTATATTTAATTCCATATGATTTCTTGTGTATTCAAATCTCCTTTCATCAATATATCCCTCAAGCTCATCCCACAATTCTAGTAGTCGATGAGCCCCTTTAAGTGATGTATCCAGACCATAATAAAAATCCTCAATAACAGTCATCCCGTTTGACAATTCATAATCCCAGGGTACAAAATGGAAAAATGGCAAATAACCCTCTGCTTGTTTTTTATCCATAAATTTTGATTGCAACACAGAAGAAAACTGATTGATAACCTGTTTTTGTTCCTTTGAGCCAAAAATTCCAATCCCTTCCTCATTTACCCAGTGTGGAGTTTTATTTTGTGCAAGGACATCACTTCCACGGTCAAGCCATACTCCCCTGTATCCACGATAGACATATAAATTTCTGATCACATCTTCACTTAAATATAATATCTCATTCATAGTTTCAACTATGCTATTTTTATCTCCAAACGTGAGGGAAGCCCACTCTTCATAAATATCATCGACATTAGCATCAGGATCCCAGGTAAGCCTCCCAAGACCATAGTAATTAACCATATTTATAGGATTCGATGTCCATGATGCCGTTGGGCTGATCATTGAAATACCAAGAACCATATCAATATAATTTTTATTTTGGCTTCCCGGCCCATCACGGAAATTATCTTCGACAAACCACTTCTTCCATTTCTCAACCCATGACAGGATATATTGTTTCGATATCATCATTTCAGGAGAATACATTTGATCGGTAATGACTCCATCCAGTGGAGTTACATCGGGGGCAGAAAGATCCCAATCTAAAGGGCTTGCTTTATTTACAATGACAACATTATCACGGTAATTGCCATCTTCCGGTTCAAATATTGCATATGGAATTGTATTTCTATACAACGACCAACGTCTGAAGTTATCAACTCTTTCGATTTCATTATAATACCTGCCACGGCCATAAACAAAAGTGCGTACCAGAGCCAAACCCCCATATGGTTTCAGATTGTCAGCTATATCATTCACCATTGCAGGCCGTGGATCTCCAAATTGTGCTTCTGATCCCAATTTCAACAGATAACCACCAAAATCCGGAACCCGTGCATATAATGATTTTGCCGTGCTCTCATTAAGTGCATGCAGGTAACTTGGACTCCAAAACAATTGAATTCCATAGTTACGTAATATATCAGCCAACACCTCCACTTCATCCAAATGATTCATGAAATTGTTCCGGGATTCCCAATTAATCTCCGAAGGCGCGATAGCATTCCACCCTGCCGAGGCAAGCAATCTTGCCCAGTCTTCAATTCTTTTAGTTTCACCTGTCCGAAGGTCTTCCCAACTAAAAATTGAATGATAACGGCTACCCTCTGAATTATATTCGCTAATACTTATATCAAGCCATTTGTCGCCTGTATGACCACGAAACATATCCCAGTGATTTACTATACGTACTCCGACATGGGGCGAATTTATGATGCTTAGATTAGTCAGGTCTTCATTGAGTGATATTTTGCGAATCAGGTGAAAAGTTCCGTGAATAACCCCTCCCGGTTTATTGGCAGCTATGATAATATTTGAATTTCCATCAATATTTACCGTTTTAATTATATATCCATCATATTCCACTTCCGTCAAATCAATTTTCCCCCCGTCAATAGCCGTCCGAATAACATCAGAAGTTTCTGGAGTACCAAGTATTACATTGGATGAACCACTTGATTCTTTTGTAATCGTGACATTCTTCCCCCAAATTCTATTCACTGCATTCGATAATTCTCTGCCGGCAGTAACAATCGTTGGGTTTGATGAATCAATTACCAATTGATTCATGACAGATTCATTACCTTCGTGAATATCGGTCACTCTTTTATATTGTAACCATGCATTATACAACGTGCTGTCTTTTTCTGCGTATTCATATAGTTCTGATTGCCTTTCTGCAATGTGATCTGTCCTGCCTTCGTATAATTGTTTTGTCTCATTATACAAGTTGGTGACTTGTCTCTGCGATAGCACTTTATCATATATTCCCACTTCCCCAATAAAACCTGAAAAACCGTCACCAACAATTATTTCTTCAAGGGAATTACGCTCATGTCTGCGTTTCAGTGATTCCATAGCAATTGATTCATCTAGGTGAGACAAATCAACGATGTGTATTTTTTCTCCGTCTCGATATCCTATAATTTGTTCATTTTCATAATCATAAGTCACGACAAAAAAGTGCCACTCACCCTCATTTGCCACCGCTTTATCATGGGGATAAAAAGCGAATTCTCTTAGGATCTGGTTGGACCAATCGTCATCGATCATATTTGAACCAAATCTAAAACCATCTCCTCTGAATCTGGGCATAAGGTGTCGCCTGTAAAATTGTATTTCGATGGAACTATTATCGTAACTTACAACATCAATTTGACGGCCATCCCATGCATAATTCATCCAAAAAGAGACTGTTCCTTTATCTATAGCCAATGGAGATTCATCCTCAACCGGAATTCGCATGGCGACTTCATCTTCATTAACGCGAATAGCATAATGGCCATTTCCCATATCATAATAAGAGTCGTCCTTAATATTTGCATAATATTGTCCTGATATATCGTATGCTGACTTTTCAATAAAATTCCAATATCCGACAGGTTCAACTTTATCTGTTTTTGTATTTCCAAAACTAACTGTAAGCCCAAATACCAGTATAAAAAAGTGATTTATTAGGAATTGCATAATTCTACGACGAAATTTATTAGTGTTTTAATGAAGTTAGATCAGTTAAATAAAATATAGTACTGCTGAAAATCCGATAATTTTACGAGGAGTAAGATGAAATGCCTGTTGCATTTTAAAAGTTAATTTGCAACCCTACGGAACCGGTTACACCTCCCTCTCCAATCCTGTAAAACATGTCGGGATGAGTGACTCCAGCTCCTAAGAATTGTTGATAATACCGGTCCCTATAAGGTCGATTTAATAGGTTTACAGCATCTGCATTCAATCGAATATTGCTTGATATTCTAAAATTAAAGCTGGCATCCAGGCGAAATGTTGTATTCTCATACGTATCAAAATAGACAGGCACACCATTATAGATAAAATCATCCCGATGATAGCGTTCGATATGTCGGGACATATACAACCCTGAAATCTGGCCAAAGAAACGTCCTGCCTCGTAATTTAATGAAAGATTTAACTCATGAGGGGGCAAATTCGAAGCTCTTGCAGTTCGCTCAATTGGTGAAATCATTTCAACTTCAGAGTATATATATGTATAGTTACTATTAATTCCAAGGTGACTAAGCCTTCCAGGAAGAAATGTAAGTTGTTGTTGCCATACAACTTCCACACCAGTATTAAAAGATTCTTCAATATTAATAGGCCTTCTCAACTCCCAACCTTCATAATCTTCAAATCCTTCAAAATCGAATACCTCTGAATCAATAATAATACTTTCCCTTAGTTCAGTAATCATATTGGTAATATCCATATAGAAAACACCAACTGAAATGTACCCAAGCTGATCACTCAAATACTGTTCTAATTGAAACTCAAATTTCGAAGCATATTGCGGTTCCAAATTTGGATTTCCAACGGTCAACCGTTCCCGTGATTGATCCTCTGAGAATCCTGGTGTCCAGTCACTGAACCCGGGACGCTGAAGGCCTGTTGAAAACGAAATACGGCCTAGTAAATGATCCATTAATGAATAATTCAAATGTACTGATGGAAAGAAATCCAAATATTCAACATTCGCAGTCGCTCTATTTAGCTCTTGTATTTGGCGCCTTCTATCCATTATAACTTCCAGCCCGGTTGTTTTTGCATGGGTTGCTTCCATACGTACACCACCTATCAAATGAGCACGACCAAATTTAACTTCCGGCATTACATAAGCTGAGTATACACTTTCATAGTTCTCGGTTCTGGTATCGAAACGCTGGGCATACGAATCTACATCAAATTCAAAGCTATTATAATTGGCAATAAAGAAATCATGAAACTCCTCTTCATCGAATGCATGTCCCCATTCCCAGTCGGGAGTCACCGTATTATCACTTCTGCGAACATTTTCCATGATAAACTGATCCTGCGTCAGATTACCAAAACCATTCCAATCATATCGATATCTTTCAGGTTGATCAGCTTGATTTCTATGACGAAAATTACCACCATATTTAAATGACCCGTCTAAAAATCCAATATTTCGAATTTTAAAGTTCAAATCTGCAATGTAATTATTATCCCTGCTCCATTCTTCGTCCCTTGTTACTTGTCTAAAGTGAGATTTCGCCGGATCTCTAGCCTCTTTGGTCAAAGAAACCTGGGGTATTTGGCCATCTATCATTCGTATCTCAGTTAATGCATCAACTTCATCATTACGAAAATCATACTGCCAACGGTTATCTTCAAAACCATAACCTGTTGCCCAGCCAAGTGAAAAATCCATTTGTAATTGATCATCCCAAATCAGAGATTCACCACCGATCGAAAATTGAGAGTTCCCACTTGTTTCATCATACCTTCTATATTCACTATCGATTCGATAATTTGTAACGGTAACAATATCGCCCTCATCAGAAACATCCAGAACCTCACCTCTGCCAAATGTGGGCCTTTCCCGAATTCTGTATTGGTCATGTACTTGACGTTCGCTCATCATACCACGTAAATAAAACCATGAATTTTCTGTATGGCTATAAGTTACTGTTGAATTAAAATTATACTGCTGGGTTTTAACCAACTCATTAGTAGGTCGATAGCTATCGGGCATAAACATAGCATCCCCATCATCTGACCATATACCGTCAGCATCAGGTCCTATAGTCATCCATGCTACATCCAACTTATCAGCATCACGGGTTCTTTGACGAAAATCACCTTGAATTTGCACCCCAATATTTTCACTCACTTGTTGGCGGTAACGTATAGAGAAACGTGGATCTAAATAATACATTTGTTCTGATCGATCAGGCATGAAACCATAGTCATTCCTGCCACGTATTCTCCAATCGGCTTCACGAGTAGTAATTGGTCGAGTTACGAGATTAATGGTTCCCGAAAGACTTCCTGCATCCATATCTGGAGTTTGTGCATTTATAATCTCCAAACTCTCTATCATATCTGCTGAGAATGCGCTAAGATCTGTACCCCGCCCTCCGGTATTTGCTCCCATGGTCATTCCATCCATCGTAACATTTATTCCTCCAATACCAACACCTCGCAACGTCAAGGTGACGCGATCACCTTCATCATATCGTAGGCGAGCCCCTGGTAACCGCCCGATGGTTCCTATGATATTATCATCTCCATGCTGATCCATGATTTCTGAGGAGACAATTCTCCGGGATGATGGAGCAGCTCTTTGTTTTTGTAAAGCACGGGATTGCCCTCGTAAAATACCAGATACTACAACTTCCTCACCTTCAATTAAAGTGGATCCAAGAAAAAAATCTATATAGACACGGTCTCCTGACTCAACGTTTACTTCTTGCTCTTCTGATTGATAGCCCAAATAACTGGCTCGTAAGGAATATACCCCTTCAGGTACCCGTCGGATACGAAAATTACCATTGCGGTCAGAAACAGTACCTCTTGTTGTTCCGTTTATGATTATATTTGCACCGATGAGTGGTTCTTCTGTTGAACGATCAATGATCTTACCGCTAACAACACCCATTTCCTGTTGGCCGTACACATCTGTTAAATTATACAAATTGACACACAATATAATTGCAAAATAAAACGTGTACTTGTGTTTATTTTTATTTATTGAATAATTCATATAACATTTTTTACTGAATTAGCTCGTGTTTTAATTGAATACAAATCGACATCGGCGGCTACCTGGATAAAATTTAGGAAATAATAAATCAGCAAAAATGATCTAACCAAATCCGTTTTAAACCGTCCTTACAATTAAAACACTTCTGTATACGTCGACCCTGACACTGAATTTTTAAATATTGCCACACGCAAGGAAAACATACAATTAACTTTCAGTTGTATAGATGTTTGTACTCGAATAAAAATCTATTAAAGATTATACTTCCGACCTTTTTCTCATACACTTTTTTAAAAATGAGTTTTATGCTAGTTTATTGATGAATAGAATTATCTTGGCTATAAATAATCATCCAGCAAAAAAGTCAAAGTTTTAAGAGAGCGGCTAATCTGGGTTTCTACCGTTTTATAGGATATATCTAGTAATTCAGCAATATCTTTGTAGCGCAATTTATGATTTCGATTTAGTAAAAATATTTTTCTTCTGCGTTCTGGCAGACTATTGATTGCCGAATGAATGCGTTCTTTCAGTTCATTTTCAAGCAGATTATCTTCCGGTGAGGCTGGTGAAGCAGATTCAATTGATTTCGACATATCCTCCCATTTCTTAACCACACTCTGATGCCTTAGATAATTCAAGGATTTATTTTTTACAGAACGGTAGAGATATGATCGAACATTATCTGTGGCTTCCCAAGTATGACGGTTCTCCCAAATATTTAAAAAAACTTCGTGAACCAGATCTTCTGCATCCTCTCTGTTATTAACCATCCAAAATGCAAACTCACACAAATTAGCATTGTATTTGCGGTAAATATCTTTGAACGCATCTCTGTCTTCCTCTCTGATGGATTTTACGAGTTTAACTGTTACGTTACGCCTTGGAGCAGTCATTAACTCTGTATCTTGACTCTGGATATTTCCCAATGCACTTTCACTGCTGCTGGGCTTTTGATCCGCATTTTCCTTTCGAGAACTTATATTCTTTTGTTCGGTCATCGATAACATTGATTTATCATAACAAGAAAATATTTTTGAAATATCATTTTTTATAATGGTATTTACAAATTATAAAGCGTAACAGCAACTACGTATATTCGATAAACATGGTTAATGAGATACAAGCTATTCGTTTTTGAGTGATTTTTAAACTTCCTAAATACAATAGGTGTATTTAGTCAAATCCCCATATTTTATTTACATTTAGACCGATTGATGGCAAAATCTTGGTTATTATTCAAATGAAGTAAATACAATGTTTTTACACTAACATTACACTATACATTGCTTGGCAACTGCATAATACCAAGCATTTTAAAAATTTTTTTTTATTATTAAATCTACGTATTTAAAAAACTTTTAATTATTTCGCTAATCCATATACCCTTATATAATCAACCTCATATCGTGTAGGAAATTCAGTTTCAGTGGGATCACCACCACCGTGACCACCAATTGCAAGATTTAAGCGCATGTAATGAGGATTATGAAACGGATTTGATCCATCAGGGTAAGTTGCTTCTGTAATATCAACTTCATTCAAAAGTAAATCATCAACATATAATCGAATAGATTTTTCATCCCAGATCATTTTCCATATGTGAAATTCATCAGACCAATTTTCTCCAAATACTGAAATAGGAAGTCTTGATGCTCGCCATACAGGCTTGTCTGAATCCTCTGAACCCCAGGCCACATTTGCTAATATTTCGTTTGTGGAACCATAATATTCCATCATATCAATTTCACCATTAAAGGGCCAGCGCCATCGACGCCAATCAACACCCAAAGTCCACCAGGCCGGAAAGAATCCCTTCTTTGTTTCGAATCTTGCTCGCATTTCAAAACGTCCATAGGTCCAATCCTGAAGTCCTCTACCGGTATGTATACTGGCAGATGTATAATCTGCATACTCCCTTGTCTCAGTCCAATCCTCACCACGCGGACTAAAATCAGGATTCCTTACTCTTTCCCTTCGTGCTTCGATAATCAACATTCCGTTCTCAACCCAGGCATTTTCTTCCCGATAAAGTTGCAATTCTTCCCCTCTTTGAAATCCGGTTTCGAATCTCCAGTTTACTGGATTCGGAGGGCCATCGATATCAAATTCCTCAACCCATAAAAGGGGGTATTCTCGTTTTGTTATTTCAATGAAACCAATATCTAAATTTTGAAATGATGGTACTTTTACTTTTTTTTCTTCATCATATCTTGTTCCTTCAACTAACAACCGGTATTCTCCTGCGTCAAAAATTACATCTAAATTATTCATTACTTTATTTGCTAATTGTCCATCAGTACGGATATTAATCCCAGAACTTCCATTATTTATTCCAGCACTTATGAATGTCATAGCTTCGGTTTCTGCAAATCCATCTCCTTGTATTTGCAGAAAATATTGACCCTGAGATAATTCACCTCCGAAATTGACAACAATTTCCGAAATACCCGGGCTAACATATTCATTAATGTGCATGACTTGTTGACCCAACATATTGTACACAGAAATAAAGACATTTGATTTATGTGGAACTTCAATCGGTATAACAGTTTTTAGATTGAAAGGATTAGGGTAAGATGAACCTAATTTAAAACCAGAAGATCTGCTCATAGTATTGAACAGATCAGCAGATGTCGACTCCCTCTTATAGATAAGTACAAACCGCCCTGCACAATCTGTTGTATCCATGGCCAATGGTTCGTCCTCATCATTATACAGAATAAGCGGACGTTCGGCGATAGGATTTGCCTCTTCATCCACTACAGTTCCAGTAACTTTGTAGTGTTCGGAATCCCCCGAAAACGAAAAAATATGCAATAAGAGTAATATAGTCCGCAATTGATGAAATATATTTGTCAATGATTCATTGTTCGGAAAGTATAGTTTATGAAATCCTTAAGCTGTAAAACCTTGATCATAGTTTGTAGCAGGCAGCCATGAACTTTGTTTTGTCTTCTCATCGATATTGAAATGGGGGATACTATACTTGTTTGAATTCCATCCATATCAGGCAAGTACAACCTGTGAATCAAACTTTAATTCTTTTAATTTTGTTAGCAAATTATCAAATTAAAAAAACACAAATCTTACATAAAACAGTATTAAGATTGTTACAAAGCAAATTCACAACTATTTAAAGGTGTAGTATCATGATACTTTATCAAAAATAAGACAGGGATTCTAATAACTTTCTGTATAAACAAATAGTGTGACAACCATATGCAGCCACACTATTTATCATAATCCATGAGTTATTTGATCAACAGCATGGAATGTGTCAAAACTCTGTCTCCAGCTTCTAAGCGATAGACATATGTACCACTAGATAATCGGGAAGCATTAAAATTTATTTCATAATACCCTGAGCCCTTCTGCTCATTTACAAGTTCCGAAACTTTCTGTCCTAGTACATTATAAACACTGAGATTTACATGGACATTTGAGGATAACTCGTAACGAATAGTTGTTACCGGATTAAACGGATTAGGATAGTTTTGATGAAGTTGAATCTCATTTGGTAGATTATTTACCAAATCTTGATCAGACGAAGTGGGTTCATCATCTGCCCTCTTTACACTTCTGTATGTTGTTTCATCATCATCCGGTCCCGGCTCCAAAATAGCATCCAGCCAATCCTGAAATGCATCTTCCTGAGGTTCAGTCAAACCAGTGCCGTCAAACCAAAAGACCCGCATGACATCGGGATCCCAGTTTGTGAATTCCATTGGAATATCACCTGTTAACCCGGTATTTCCGGAAACGATAAATACTTCCATCGTGGTTGTCTCTGAATCATCATCACCTGATCCCATCCCGGATAATTCCGCTGATAAATCCCCACTCAGTTGGTTATTGGCAAGGTTTAAAGAATCTAAAAGAATCAAATTTCCCAAATCTGATGGAATACCACCCGATAGATCATTATCGTTCAGTGACAATGTGTTTAGTTCCAATAATGAGCCTAATTCTTCTGGTATCGATCCGTTCAATTGGTTCCCATTCAATCCGAGACTTTCAAGGGATTCAAAATCACCAATCCATACAGGAATTTCACCGTTTAGACTATTGTTCGAAAGCCGCAAAGATTCCAAATGCTGCAAATTACTCAAATCCGGTATCTGCCCTTCAAAATTATTTTCACCCAAATCAATATTTACTATAAATTGCAGATTCCCTAAGCCATCCGGTATCTCTCCGGTTCGGTTTGTATTATTCAGATACAACTGTTCTAAATATTGAATATTCATAATCTCTACAGGGATAATTCCATTTGTGAAATCATTACTGCCTAAATCTAACCGTTCTAACCATTGTAGCTGGCTCAACTCTGGTGGTATATCTCCTTCTAATGCTGTACTACTTAAATCCAATCTTTCCAAATTTGTTAGACCTGTGATTTGAGGGCTAATAGTTCCAGTAATCTCCAAATTATTCAAATCCAGTCGTTCGAGTCTTTCAAGATTATACATTTCAATAGGAATTTCACCTGTGATCAGTGTCTCGCTTAAGTCCAATCTTTCTAAAAATTCAAGGTTTCCCAGTGAGGGTGGTATAGACCCGTTCAATTGATTATCACCTAAATCCAACCTTTCCAAATAGGTCATGTCACCCATTTCTGTCGGAATTTCGCCAGTAATAAAATTTCCACTCAGATTTAACCTCTCAAGGTATATCATATTCCCAAAATCAGCAGGTAGTTCACCCGTTAAGTTATTTTCTCTGAGATCTATCCTGGTAATAACGATCATACCATCTTCCACATCATCTGTCCTGTCGATTCCGAACCATGACTCAACAGGCGCCTCCAACCACCCGGTGTTGTCAATCCATTCATCTCCATTGGTACTATTATATAGAGCTACTAATGCAAGTGAGTCAGCTTCGGATATCGACCCATGTGCCGTTTTAGTACCGATTATAGAAATTACCATTAATAGAAACCCAACTGTAAGTAGCCTTTTATTATTTCTTAGATTGAAACCAACTTTAAAAAAAGTTAGAATATTTGTTAATGTCATATACATAACTAATCCTCGATTTAAATTATCAATTCTTGTCTTTTTTTATTAAATGACTTTCACTACTGAACTCAATTCAAATACATCTGAATTGGAAAAAAAACCAAATAATAGCCTTTACTATTAAAACACGTTTAGATGCTTCGACCCTGACACTAATTAAAAAATAAAGTACACATGCCTATCCTCTAAGAATTGTAAGTGTACCCTTTTTTACTTGCACTTGTATTACACCCGATGGCAGGGGTGAATATATCCTCTACGTTCATGCATCATATACAAGATCCAAGACTTACTTTATTGTAATCGAATGATAAATCGATAATTACTTATTTTTTAGTGTCAGGGTTAGTGATAATAAAGGTGTTTTTATTGTAATCATTTCATTTCAATCTGCACATAAATATCATCAGATTGAACTATTTCGAATGACAAATCACGTTTTAATATCAAGGGATGGTACTAAATTAAACTGAATTAAATTTACAAGCGTATGTTTAAACCTATACCTGACCGCCTCACTCTACTTATTGGATTTGTACTTATCCTATGTTGTAATAGACATACTAATGCGAATGAAGATATCAGCGTCTTACCTTTAAATAAAATATCATTTGAAGACCTTGATGCCTTTAACATTCTGGGAGATAATTGGAAAATTGCCGGTGGAATCCAATCTGATTATCAGATTAAAAACTCAATGATGATACAGGATGGGACAGGTACTCTTGTAAATGTTCCCACCGCTAATAGCAGAAACAATTTGTTTACTAAACTGCAACACGGGGATATTGAACTTAAAGTTGAGTTTTTAATACCCAAAGGGTCTAATTCCGGTATATATCTGCAGGGAAGATACGAAGTACAGATTTTTGATAGTTGGAATGTGGAAAATCCTGTTTTTTCAGATGTTGGAGGTATTTATCAACGTTGGGATAAATCTAGACCAGATGGCAAAAAAGGGTATGAAGGTCATGCACCTATAGTTAATGCCGGGTTTGCACCCGGATTGTGGCAGGAATTTCATATCCTATTCCGTGCTCCACGTTTTGATGACAATGGAAATAAAATCAGCAATGCAAAATTTGAATGGATTAATCTAAATGGTATTCGCGTCCAAGAGAATATTGAAGTTACAGGACCGACACGTTCAGCAAAATTTAACGATGAAGTTGCTATTGCTCCTTTAATGTTACAGGGTGATCACGGTCCGGTGGCTTATCGTAATCTTCAATACAAATTATTTGGAAATTCAGGCCATCTCTCCCTCAAAGAAATGCAATATACTATTTATCAACACAGCAACAGGTATATGCCAGATTTTGATACACTGAAAATAACAAAAGAAGGAACGACTAGTTTTTTGAACCCTGATTCGATAAGCCAACAAAATGATCATTATGCTATAACTTATTCAGGAGAACTCGATGTTCCCGTTGAGGGCAACTACTTATTTCAAGCACAAGTGAATAATGGGGGTGATTTATATATAAATGGTGATCGAATTATACACATCAATGGTCAAGAACGAAATGCTACTAATAGTAACATAACTTACCTTACTGAAGGAACACATCAACTAATATTTCACTATTTTTCAACAGGGTGGGGTGGACCTCGTTTGTCACTTTGGTATGAAGGCCCAGGTATTGAAAAAAGTGTTTTAGGGGCAGAAATAAAAGAATCAACTAGACAAATACATGAACCTTTTATCATAGAGTCAGATTCAACGTCTAGTCGTATAGGGGGGTTTATTAACGACAGCGGTGGTATACGTACACATGTACTGTCCATTGGGCATCCAGAAAAAGTTCATTATAGTTATGATTTAAACATGGTTTCACTTATTTCTTTCTGGAAAGGTCCCTTTGCTGATGTTTCTGGTATGTGGGTGGGACGTGGGAAAAGTCAATTGTTAGTCCCTTTGAATGCCACCATTGAAAGTAGAATTGAAGTTCCTATTGCTCAATTAAATACATCTGCCGATTTAGTTGATCAGACTATATTTGATCAACTAACGGGAAAGGGATATACCATTAATGATGATGGGCGGCCTGAATTTAGTTTTAAATACCAGGGAATTTCAGTTAATGATGAGATTTATCCGTCTGGGAATGCCTACACACTCATAAGAGAGCTTCAATATATATCCAATAGAACTCATGAAAATATTGTAAGCCGGATAGCGCATGCCGATAGTATTGAATTGCTCCCTAATGGTTTATATAGGGTAGATGGTCAATATTATATTCGTATTCATAAGTCCAGTGGTCAGAAAGCATCGATCGTAGATGTGAATGAAATGCAGACCTTAACCATCCCAATCCTAATGGATGAAAATAAATCGGAAGTTCGATATGACATTATATGGTAATTATTATATATAATACAGATGAAATTATTTTTTTACTTACTCTTATTTCTATTTTGTTTTTCAATTAATCTGGCAGAATCAAGTGGGCAATCTCCAAAAGAATCAGATTATTATATAATAGATCCTCTACCCATTCCAGAGGATATTATAATAGAGGCCGGGGGATTGGTTTTTAACGAACACGGTCAATTAGCCGTTGCAACCCGCAGAGGAGAGCTTTGGTTGATTTCTGATCCTGGAAGTGAAAATCCAATATTCGAAAGGTTTGCCCAAGGGCTTCATGAACCACTGGGTATTGCTTATCGGAATGGGTCATATTTCGTCACCCAGAGAGGCGAGTTAACCAGAATTGAAGATCGAAGTAATAATGGTACTGCTGATTCATTCAAAACGATATATAGTTGGCCATTAACCGGAAATTATCATGAATATTCATACGGACCAAAATTACTTCCGAATGGAGAAATGTTAGTTACACTCAACCTGTCATGGACAGGGAGAGGTAGCAGCCTGATAGACTGGAGAGGCTGGATGCTACGTATAACAGAAGATGGGAAAATGATTCCATGGGCAACCGGCTTACGCTCTCCTTTAGGATTTGGGGTCAATGAGGAAGGTGATGTATTTTACGCTGAAAATCAGGGTGACTGGATAGCCTCCGGCTGGATTACCCATCTCGAAGAAGGTGATTTTGCAGGGCATCCTGAAGGACTTAAATGGACTGACCTTCCTAGTTCCCCCATTGGTTTATCTATTGATGATGTCGATGATTCACATGGATTATCGATTCAGGAACAAGCCCAAAATATTCCTGAATTAAAATTACCGGCAGTCTGGTTACCTCATGGTATAATGGGGATATCCACATCAGACATTTTATTAATTGAAAATGATGATCAGGTTGGTCCATTTGCAAACCAATTACTTGTAGGTGATCAGGGGCATTCAAAAATTATGAGAGTCAGTCTGGAAAAAGTTAAAGGTAAATACCAAGGAGCTGTATTTGGTTTCAGAGAAGCATTTTCTTCGGGGGTTGTCAGACTCGAATGGGGTCCTGATAATGAAATATTTACAGGTATGACAAGTAGAGGTTGGTCCTCTACCGGTCAGAATAGTTTTGGTATTGATCGCCTTAAATGGAATGGTGTTATTCCATTTGAAATGCATTCAATTATTGCAGAATCAAATGGTTTTACAATTAATTTTACTAAGCCTGTTGATGTGGAAACAGCTTCAAAAATCAAAAACTACCAAATAACGAGTTTTAGATATAAATATCACCGGCAATACGGGAGCCCAATTATTGATCGTGAGAGTAAAATTATTAATAGGTTTGAAATTGCTGAAGACCTAAAATCTGTACGCCTTTACATAAATGAAATGCGGGAAGGATACATTTATGAAATAAAAACACAAGACATAATTTCGAATACTGGTACAGGTATACTCCATCCTGTTGGTTATTACACTATGAATTATCTACCAGAAAGTGAATTCTCAATAGCATTAGAGAAACCACATGAAGAGATGGCAACAATTATTGATTCATCAAAAAATGTTCTGAAGATGCCAGCTAATTGGAATAATGGGGCAGATCTGACTATTCAGCTTGGTACCCTTCCGGGACTAAGATTTGATATGGATGAAATTACAGTAGAAGCAGGTAGCAAAGTAGCATTAACATTTAGCAACAATGATGATATGCTGCATAATTTTGTAATAGTACAACCTGAGACTGCTGACTTGGTAGGCACACATGCCATGAAGCTAGGGCTTGAAGGGGCAGAATTGGAATATATCCCTACCTCGGAAGAGGTTCTATTCCACACATCCTTACTAAAGCC
The DNA here is from genome assembly GCA_040905745.1 of Balneolales bacterium. Taxonomy (GTDB): domain Bacteria; phylum Bacteroidota; class Rhodothermia; order Balneolales; family Natronogracilivirgulaceae; genus JBBDMU01. Next base: position 31,502 of record JBBDQY010000024.1, on the reverse strand, counting down.
AGGTGAAGTTGAAACTATTTATTTTGTTGTGCCTGAAGAAACAGGAAATTATGAATACGTTTGTACGTTCCCTGGTCATCATTTGAATATGAGAGGAATTTTGAAAGTTATTTAGGATTTTACTCCAATAAAAACATTTATACAACAAAACGTTTCCTGACCAACGTCAATTATAATTCCCGTTCGACGGGAGGAATAAATGTCGTCAATCACGGCATGATCTATAATAAATCGTGCCGTAGGTACGAGGGCATTATCATTTCAAAACCTTCTTCCCAAGCGAGAAGCAATGATAATCAAATATTCACAAGGTTTATCAATGCTTCTCCCCTCTGATCTTCCCACCTAGCGTAGGAACTAATAAAAGTATTGTATTTGTTAATAAATAAGGTTATTTATTTGTACTTTACAAAACTACCTTTATTACGCTCTTACCAAGGATTTATACAGTATCAGCAACTTATCTTGATCATAAATATTTCAAAAAAACATACTTGGGATCCTAATCTATGTCTAATATCAAAATTCCAGTTCATTTTGAACCTGGATTCCATTCACTTGTAACTATTTCCGAACAGCAAATAAAGACACTTGGGGAATGTTTGAAGAGTATGGAAGTTGGAACAGGGCCGAGAAACCTGGAACGAGAAATTGAAAGCAAACTGCCTGATTTAGAAAATGCGTATTCCCTTGCAAACACAATCTATAGTTTTGGTAGTCTGTTAGGTATCGAGTCAGATAGAGAAAAGCTTGCAAACGACTTTGTACAATCTTTTGCAGAGAAGAAGCAGCTTCAGGATGAGGAAAGAAAAGCATTATTCAATAACTTAATAGTTGTACTTTCTAACTCCGACTATTTGATTGATACCTATAAAGCTATCAACCTGATGACTGATAATGATAAGGTCTTCAGGGATTGCAAAGTCTTAACTGATGTAAGAATGCTTTTCAAGGAAAAAATACAATTTAATGATAACCAATCAGTAATAATACACAGTCTCAAGATTGAATATCAGGAGGGTGACGATTATAAAACGTTTTTTGCCGGACTCGATTCGACGGATCTTTCAAAACTTAAAAAGCAAATAAACAGAGCTGAAAAGAAGGAAGAAGCTATTAAAAAGCATCTGAGCAGCCTGAAATTTATTTCTATAACGGATTAGAACTAATGATAACAGATACCCAAACTAAAAAACCTGTAGTTAAACATATAACTCATGTAACTAAAGGTGATTTGTCAAAAATATGGGAAGAAGATATTAATCAAAATAAGACAAAAAAAGCTGAAAGTTTATTAAGTGATAATTTTGATTCTAATGAAAATAGCTACTTTAAAACAATACCCTTAAAATGCAATACTCTCATTAGAAAGTATTTGCATTCTGATTTGAAAGAAACTGTTAATGTAAATGTGTTATCTTATTCTTTAGATAAATTAAAAGAGAAATTTTCTTTAAATCATATCTATGACGAAATTACACATTCTCATGATCTACTTGATTTACAGGAAGATTGGGATGAACAAGGAGCTTTAGCAATCGACAAAGATGTATATCAAGCTTCTATAGATTTTCTTTTAATGTATGCCAAATATTTATTGGCTGAAAAACAGATCCTTCTTGAAGCTCCTGAAATAAATCCAACACGCAGCGGTACAGTTGATATATTCTGGAGTACTGACCATGCCCGAATGCTTATTAATATTCGTCGAAAGGGTGATGAAATGGTTGCATATTTTTATGGTGATCTAAAAGATGATGAAGAGGGCGTTAAGGGTAATGTTTCGGCCAAAAAAATAACCAAGTATTTAGCTTCATGGATGGAGAGTCTCGGGAAGTAAGGCCATGTAATTGGCCTATTGAAGAAATACCCCATAGTGATTTCGTATACAGACAAGTTCCTCCTCCTGACCGTATAGGCCAGAAACCTGGAAAATACCCTAATGCTGGACATTTTTCTTTAAAACCTGATGAAAAGGGCTTATCTGTTAATTGGGATAAATATGTTACCCTCAAATCTATTTTTGAACTTATCTCCTTGAGAGTAAATAAAAAAGGGAATTTTACAGACTATATGGGATTCAAAATATTCAAGTTTCCTGTTAGTCTATTAAAAACATTTGATAAAATTGCCGATGTTGAGCATGATCCTGATTGTAGAGGAAACCCTGCCCCACATGGCACCCCTAACAACCGTGCTCATTCTTTGATAATGCATGAAGATGACGAGGAAATTCGGCTCAAGTTGAGCGAGTATTGCAGAGATAATCACTCAGAATCCTATTGTGACTTTATAATCACAACAACTTTGGAAGATGAAATTGAAGAAATAAGAATAAATGGTAACTCTTCTTTTTATCATCAATGCAATTGGCCCGCAGTAAACGGTGAAGATTAATCCTTCATATTAAACCGGAAATCTCCAATCACAACCACTGACCTTCACACCTCTCAGCGCCCGGTTCTCATGACACAAGTTCACCGAAATGGGTGGCATAGTATCACCGAAATAGCCAGGTAAACACAGTTGGATTAAAAGATGGTGGATGAATATCCCATCTCCATGTCCCGTAAGGACTACCTATTTGTAGAAAATCGGCATGATCTATAATAAATCGTGCCGTAGGTACGAAATGTTTGTTAGATGGATCATGGAGGCATTATCATTTCAAAACCTTCTTCCCGAGCAAGAAGCAATGATCATATGACAGCATGATCACAACGGGTGGTATTGCTTCCCCACCTAACATGCCGTACCTACGGCACGGGAGGTTGGAAAGGTCAGAAAGTAAATCTGCTGGATAAGTTTTTGAAAAATCCATAAACAGAATTAAGCTTCCATGATCGCGCGAAGCTTATCGGCTTGTTCTTTTATGGATTTTCGACGCTGCTTTTTTAGACCTTCTTTTTTGTTTAACCTTAACTTGTTATAAAAGTTAACAGCGTCTTTTCCTTTTAATACGGGTGTTAATTTTATCGGTTTGGCCATTTTTTTCCTCTTAATAGCTATTTCGGTGATATGGTGCCACCGTTGGATTCAACCACTACCCTCATATAAATTGCTCCATTAACTTGTAAACATGTGTGCCTGATGTTTGGGGAAAAGGAGCATCGGGATCAGGGTCAGCATTTTTTGCCCGTGATATCGCAGCCTTCGTGCGTTCAATATTGGAATACAAAGGACTCAATTTGCCGAAAAGGTCATTATGAATTTTACGCAGTTGTTTTTTAGCGTCTGTGCTTGAGCTACTCAAACTCTTCTCATGGTGGTAAAACAGTAGCCAGTATTCAAAGCAAGGATTGCTAACCGCCTTTAAATACCCTTGCTCGTTACACTCCTTGCAAACCTGGTGAATTTCGTCAGCTTTCCATCTATCCCGATCTATGACCAGCCATAGCTGATCCGTCTCATCCAGATTATATTCTCTTTTGTAATTATGCAGCTGCTCTATGACTTGTGATGGTGAAGATAGGTTCTCAACATTTTCACGAACCACTACTTTGACCCTCCTGGGTTGAAATAGCTCAAAATACCATTTCTCAGTTTTGGCTCCTTCAACAGCAACAACAATTAAATACGCATCCTTGAATTCAACTTCGCCCCGGGTAATAGGCCTTTTTTTTCTTGAAGTTCGAGGCATTCTGATTAATTAATTATACAGGTTCTGATTTTATGTAGGGTATAGCTCCAAAACGGCCTTGCAGGTAACTTTTACTTAAATTCAAATCATTGCGGGGTTTGTAATCAGATAGGGAATACAAATTAGATACCTCCGTATTGCCTTTTTCGATAAACCAAATTTCATCCCTTCTTAAAAGATCCGAGTCCAATAAATTAGTATCGTGGGTAGTAAAAATAAGCTGATTGTTATTACCGCACTTATTGAAATAATACTCCAGAAAATGACGAGTTAATTGGGTATGCATACGCCGGTCAAGCTCATCAATAAAACATACTTTATTGGCTTGCCCCATATCAGCCAAGGCAGGCAGCATGTTTAGTAAGCGCTGTGTACCGTCTGACTCTTCATATATCTCAAAATCAATAAATTTATCATTATCCATACGGTGACGAGCTTTGAGACTGATAGCCACCATATCACCATCGTCATTATTCAGTACGGCATACTTTCGCCGGTCTGTGTAATTAAACACAACAGACCCGCCACTATTTACCCTCTCTTTTATATCTTCACGCAGTTTCACAGGAAGGTCACTAAAATGATCATCCAGATTCATATCCGTGGAATGGGCCTGAATGCTTTCAATCCCTGTATCAGCCTTACTTAAGAATGAACTTAAAAATTCCGTAAAGTTTTCATCAGAAAAAGCCCTTAATTCAAGAGGCGTATATTCTGAAACGACAGGTATAACCGTAAGAACGGAATCAAACCAGTCGTAAACAGGTTTTAATTTCTCAACATTCTTCTCATAGGCTTCTTTTAGAAAAAGCTGATTGGAACGGGTAGTTTCCGCAATAAGATCCAGTACTTTGCCAGCTTTAGACCCCCTTACAGCCAGATTAGTGCCTATGGAGAGGCGAATCCTATTTGAATCCGAATCGAACCGCTCAAAATATTTTACTTCCTTTTTGTTAGGCGTAGCAAACAGCCATTCTTCAAGCACTTTCGTATGATTCACAATAAAACCATAATGATAAATAACATCCTCCTGCTTGATTACAAATTCGAACCGTGAAGGCTTGTTTTTGCTTTTTTCGCTAAGTTTAAAAGGCTGGACGTTTATTCTTTGTTCACCGATGGTACCATCAGTGATCAAATTTCTCGCAAACAACAGAGCTTCTACAAGATTAGTTTTACCTGATGCATTAGCGCCATATAACGCTGATGATCGTAGCAATTTTCCCTCCTTGCCATCCTTAAACTCGTATATATGGTTTTCATGATCGGAATAAGGACCAGCCACCATATTCAAGATCGTTTCCTCTCGAAAGGATTTAAAATTTTCAACAATAAATTGTATAAGCATGAGAGCAATTCAATTTTTAAGTATAAATATCAACGATATCTAACATAGAAACGCAAATACACGAGACTTATTCACATAATATAGGATTATTTGAGAAAATCTCAAATATGCCTCCGTGATTCAGAAAAAAAAAGAGATTAAGAGCATCTCTGAGGATTAAAAAATGTTGCCTGAATTTCTCATCTCTATGTCCCGTAGGGACAACCTGTTTGTAGAAAACCACGTGATAAATAATAAACCGTGCCGTAGGTACGGAATGTTTGTTAGATGGATCATGGAGGGCTGATTATCATTTCAAAACCTGCTTCCCAAGCGAAAAGCAATGATCATATGACAGCATGATAACAATGGGTGGTATTGCTTCCCCCACCTAACATTCCGTACCTACGGCACGGTTTTGGGGGTATGCCCGTCATTCTACAAACATGCCGTACCTACGGCACGGGTGATGTGTGTGGATATCATTTCTACGAATAAATTCTGATAAATGCGATCTTTTGTATGACATGGTGGTTTATTATCCCATCCAGCATCCTGTTTGTAGAAAACGGCATGATACAATAATAATCGTGCCGTAGGTACGAAATGTTTGTTAGATGGATCATGGAGGGCATTATCATTTCAAAACCTTCGGTTTTAATACACGGATGCATGGATCGCACCCCCGAGAAGAACCGGCAATCCATTTATGCCGTACCTACGGCACGGGTGATGTGGATATCATTTCTACGAATAAATTCTGATAAATGCGATCTTTTGTATGACATGGTGGATGAATATACCCATCTCCATGTCCCGTAGGGACTACCTATTTGTAGAAAAACGGCATGATACAATAATAATCGTGCCGTAGGTACGAAATGTTTGTTAGATGGATCATGGAGGGCATTATCATTTCAAAACCTTCGGTTTTTAACACACGGATGCATGGATCGCACCCCCGAGAAGAACCGGCAATCCATCCCATAACCTGATACACCACCCATATATTTAATATGCACAACAATCACCAACCCTTAAACTTCTCATGGCGGTAGACAAGCTGCATTAGCACCCAAGTCGAGAAGCCGCCAATTTTTGTTCGAGCCGGCCGCCTGCCCTGTACGATAGCCCCAAGACGGTATTCGGTCGAGAGCGAGTTCAAATTGGCTTGATTTTTGTGAGGAACCTTTTGCATCAAGGCAAAAGTAACAAGCTAAAAGAAACAATATCTTAACCTACCCAAAATCAACTTTATCCAAACCAACTCAAATGATTGATTATACCCAAAACAACAAATAATCAAATAAAATAAATCAATCCGAAATATTACAAATAAACCTCCACCCATCCACACACATCCTGTCCAGATCTAACTCGGCCTGCCAGCCGAGGACCTTACTGGCGTGGCGCGGGTCGGCGTAGGCCTCGGACACATCGCCGGGCCGGCGCGGAGCCACGGTAAAAGGGACCTTCCTGCCACTGGCCTTCTCAAAAGCCCTGACCACCTCAAGCACCGAATACCCTTTGCCCGTACCCAGATTGGTGATGATGAGCCCCGGGCGGACCTCCAAAGCGCGGCAAGCCTTGACGTGGGCTTTGGCCAGATCCACCACATGGATGTAATCGCGGATGCCGGTGCCATCGGGTGTGGGGTAATCGTCGCCGAATACACGGAGACTCTCCCTTTGTCCGGCGGCCACCTGGGCCACGAAAGGCAGAAGATTGTTGGGGATGCCCTTGGGATTCTCCCCGATCAGGCCGCTTTCGTGGGCGCCTATGGGATTAAAATACCGCAGGATGGCGATGTTCCAGGCCGGATCGGAAGCCGAAAGGTCTTTGAGGATATGCTCAATAAACAACTTCGTGCGCCCGTAAGGATTGGTAGCCTGCAAAGGCGCCTCCTCGGTGATGGGCACCGACTCCGGATCACCGTAGACCGTGGCCGATGAGCTGAACACGATATTCCTCACCCCCGCCCTGTCCATTTCCTCCAGCAGGGTCACCGTGCCGCTGATATTATTCCGGTAATAATGCAGGGGGATGTCGTTGCTCTCCCCCACCGCCTTCAAGCCCGCGAAATGAATGACGCCCTCGATATCATACTCCTCAAATACCTGCCGGAGGACCACCCTGTCATTGATATCCCCCTCAACCAAAGCCGGGGCAGTGCCCGATATCTGACGGATACGCTCCACGACCACGGCCTTGCTGTTCGACAGATTATCCAGGAGGACGGCCTCATAGCCCGAACCTATCAGTTCCACAGCCGTGTGACTGCCAATATATCCGGTGCCCCCGGTCAGGAGAATGGTTTTCTTCATAAGCCTGGTACTTATTTTAAATTAATTGGATATCCGGTAATACGGCCGGTAATATAAGGCTATTCCCATCTACTTGCTTCCAAAACCGGGGCAGACACGCAGGTCGGCCCCTACATTGTAGGTGGGAATCTAATCATGAACCTCTGACCTTCCCTCTTC
>JBBDQY010000024.1:0-23952 GCA_040905745.1 Balneolales bacterium | reverse complement strand
CATCGCCTACCTTGCTTCCAAAACCGGGGCAGACACGCAGGCCGGCCCCTACATTTGGATAGCGCCACCTTCAGAATGCATTCTTATTTCTGGCCTCCCCACCATCCCAGCGCCCAGCGCCCAGTGCTCAGTGCTCATTTCCCATGCCCCAAGATCTCCTCTCATGACCGCCCCACGCCCAGCGCTCAGCGCTCAAAATACCCCATCCGGTCAAAAACAGGATTCTTTAGAAAAAATAATTAGGCAACTATAATTAGCCAATATATACAATAAATGATATACTATATACAACTATTCATAACCAACTACATACGCGCAATCCATGAACTACAGAACGGTATTGATCGCACTTCTGACCCTGGTGTTCTTCATGGCCAACAGCCTGGCCCATGCTTCCCAAAGCGACACAAAAGGGCGGGTTTATGGGTATATCACAGATGCCGCATCGGGCGAGGCGCTCGGGGCCACGAACGTTCAGGTGGCCAATATGTCAAGCAGCCGGTCAGCCAATTCAGAGGGGTACTACGAGCTGCGCCTGGAACCGGGCGTCCATACCATAACATTCACTTACCTGGGTTTCGAGGCCTGGCAGGAGGAGGTGGATGTGCTTCCTAACCAAAGCCAGCAGGTTGACGCGATCCTGTTCCCCGCCGATATCTTGCTGGCCGATCTCGTGGTTGAGGGCGCTCCGGTGATGGCCCGTTCCCTAACCGGACCGGGAACCATGGATGTACCCATGGAGTATCTTAATTCCATGGGCTCCGCGTTGCACTCTGACGTATTCCGCTCCATTCAGCTTATGCCGGGAGTGATGGCCTCTTCTGACTTCTCAAGCGGGTTACATGTGAGGGGCGGCAGCCCGGACCAGACCCTGATCCTTGTGGATGGGGTAACGGTGTATAACCCGACTCATTTCTATGGTTTCTTTTCGACGTTTAACCCGGATATCGTGGAGAGTGTGACCCTGCATAAGGGCGTCTACCCTGCGGCATACGGCGGACGATTGGGCTCGGTCGTAGATGTGCGCAATTCGCGGGGCGACACGAAGCAAACGGGTGGATCGGTAAGCCTGGGGCTGCTGTCTTCAAGAGCGACATTGCAGGGCCCACATTCCACGGGATCCTATATGCTGGCTTTCCGCCGGTCTACGCTGGAGCCGACCCTTTCTGTATTGAGAAGCATGGAGGAGGAAAATATACCCGATCATTTTCATTTCTATGACCTGAACGCCTCCATGCAGATTGACGCCGGGCCCGATGATAACATAAACCTGAGCCTCTACAACAGTATGGATAACCTGAGCTACCCCTTGAATGACATGCAGAATTTCACGCTCAGGTATGGCAACCAAACAGGAGCCGTTAACTGGGACCGTAACTATTCCGGCCGCTTATCTTCCTCGGTCAGCTTTTCGGCATCGCGGTACTTCAATTCTCCGGCCTTCGGATATGGCAGGCAAACAGCGGCCAAAGATAACCGCGTGGAAGATTACTCAGGACGGGTGGGCATGGAATGGGTTCCCAACGGACGAAGCCAGCTGATGGCCGGTGTAAGCGCGGGCCATATCTCATTTAACATGATCGAAGGGAATAATGATATAAATACCTTTTCTTCTCATATAGCCAATGCCTACACTGCCGGCTATCTGCAGGCTAACCGGCAGCTGGGGGAAAGATGGCAGCTTAATGCGGGCCTTCGCGGGAGTTGGTATAGCAATGGCAATTATCTGAGGATGGAACCGCGCCTTACGGTTGATTACAGCCTCACCTCGCGTTCCGCGATCAAGGCCTCGGCCGGACGATATTACCAGTTCGCCTCCCTGATTACCAGCGAATCCATAAGCGGCTTTGACGTGTGGCTTTCTACCGCGGAGAATGTACCTCCATCTTACAGCAACCAGTACTCCCTGGGCTATAAGACCGGTTTCCTGGATAGCTATGAGCTTGAGGCAGGGGCCTATTACCGGACCATGCACGATATGTTCGAGCTTGATCCATTTGGCGGAGACCCCTCAGGCAAACCTTATGAGGATTTGTTTTATTTCGAGGAAGGCTTCGCGGCCGGACTTGAGGTGTTTCTGTCAAGGTATACGGGCTGGTTTACCGGCTTTATGAGCTATACCCTGGGCACCACCCAAAAGCGCAGCCCGCAGGTCAATGATAACCTGTTTTACCCGCACAACTATGATCGCCTCCACGACCTGAACGTGGTGGCTAAGGTAAGGCTTTCCGATCATTGGGAGTTTTCATCGGTGTTCAGCTATGGGTCGGGACAACCGTACACTCAGCCCCTGGGCGGAGTGGTGCTCAATGATATTGTCGAACGTTCCCGGCCGGTCCCTGTCATAGTGGGCGGCGTGAACGCGAACAGGCTGCCTGCTTACCACCGGCTGGATGCAGGCATAACACGGTCCGGCAGATTGTTTAATAAAGTAGCGTCCGAGCTTAGGCTTGAGGTCGTCAATGTGTATTCCAGAAGGAATGTCTGGTTTTACAACTATAGCTTTGACGAGGAATCCGCAAAAACGGCTGTGACGATGCTGCCGGTTATTCCATCACTAACGTATACCCTGTCATTTTGAAACTAACCGGAAAAAGCTTTCAGGAGGGATTCATGGCCATGAAATTAGGGAAGCCTTTTTATTATCTGGCCTTTTTATGTCTCCTGATGGCTACCAAAGGATGCGACTTATATGAAATCGAAGAATACGAGGGCGAGGTTTTTGTGTATAGCCAGATGACGGCTATGGACCCGCTTCCCCGCGTTGAGCTGCTGATGACCTCACCGCACGGGGAGGATTTCGCTCCTAACAAGATGTTTGACGGTGAAGCGGATGTAACCGTCTACCTTTTAGACCAACAGGGTGGCCGGGAAGCCGAATACAACTATCATAATTCCCGTGAAGGCAGGTATACCTACCCGCAAGAAAACGGAAATATGGCCCGGCCGTTGCGAACCTATGAACTGGTGGTCAAACTGCCTGAATCCGGCAAAGTTATATCATCATTTACCACGGTTCCCGATACCTTCCGCGTGGTTCATACCGTGAGGGATACCGTAACTTTCATGCAGGCCGACCCTTTGGAATATCATCTTACCGAATCAGCCTATCCCGGCCGACAGGCCCACTATATGCTCGCCACCAAATCCCTCGACGCCGAGAACCACGGACTCACACCAAAATACGAATCCAGCGATCTGTTCAGGCCCGGCTTCACCCATATCCGGTCGGAAATCACCAACCAGGCAGCCTTCAAAAACCAATCCAGCCTGATCATGGTCCCCTATCCATGGGATAACATCGCACATTATGGACCCAACCAGCTGCTCTTCCATGCCATTGATGACAATATGTACGACTTTTACCGTACCTTAGACCACCAGACAGGCAGCCAAAACCTGGCGCCCGGCGAAATCCGCGGCATTAAATATAACACCAAAGGGGGACCCGGCCTGTTCGGCAGCATGGCCACCGCCACGGCGAATGCCTATATTTACAAGGCAACTAAAGATTGAAAGAGCTTAAGACCCTTCCATTAGTTTAACTTCGCCACCGTATTTGTAACTGCCCCCCCCTTACAACTCTCCCTAAAACTCGCTAAATTATCTGACTCTCCAAAACCCCATTTTAACCTAATGCTCCGACTCTTTACCCTAATAACCCTGATCTTAGCAGGCGCTGCCTCGTTATACGGACAGACCTTTACCTACTCCCTCGAAACCCAGGCAATCGCGGGCACAGCCGAAAAAGCCCCTTTCTGGCTGGTTTCCAACCGGCACAGTATGTTCGGACAGGGGGAAACTGGCGGGTTCATGCGGGCTACTATGGAAGCCACCGGCAACCTCGGCACGTGGTTTCGATACAAGACGGGGGTTGACATGGTAGGCCGGCCCCTTGGGCAACAGGCCCTATACTTCAACCAGGCTTACCTGAACCTCGGATACGGAGCATTTGAGCTTTTTGGCGGGAGGATGATCGAAACGATCGGCAACCACGACGAGACTCTTTCAAGCGGGTCCATGGGGATAAGCACCAACGCGACACCCATGCCCAAAATACGTCTGGGCATTCCGGAATATATGGCCCTGCCTTACACCCATGGGTTTATACAAATAAAAGGGCATTTAGCCCACGGATGGTTTGAAAATGACCGCTACACTGCCAGCCCCTATCTGCACGAGAAAAGTGCCTATGCCCGGTTTAATGGTAATCGCGTTTTTTCTATATACGGCGGACTCACCCATTTTGGCTATTGGGGCGGAAACTCACCTGATCATGGTGAAATATCAACATCATTGCAGGATTTCAAAAGGATATTTCTGATGACCGGGGGAGCTGATGAGGATGCTCCTGCGGGGTGGCAGGCGTATATGTATGGTGACAGCCGGGGGATATGGGATATCGGTTTTGAACTGCAGGGTGGAACTTATAACCTAAACGTTTACCGACACTTTTTGATCGAAGACAAAGACGGACTAAAGTTCAACAGCCCACAGGACGGGCTGCTGGGGTTCAGCCTAAAGAACAGCAAAAAAGGTCTGATTGACGGTATAGTCTACGAACACCTGTACACCAAATGGCAGAATGGGCCTGATGGGCCAGGTTCCAGGGCCACAGGAAAAGGAGGATGGGATAATTATTACAACAATTCTATTTACCGATCAGGATGGACTTATCATGAACGAACCATTGGGACCCCATTATTCTTAACACATAATGAAAAAGGATCAGGCCGGCTAAAAATAATAAGTAACCGGATTGTGGCTCATCATGTAGGTATAGAAGGAATTTTAACAAACAGCATTCGTCACCGATTCCTGTTAACCTACAGCAGAAACTACGGTACTTACGCAGAACGTGCCGGTTTTGACGATTTCGAATTTCAGGGAGGGAAAGAGCAATTCTCCTTCCTGATGGAAACTACAACACATTTGCCCGGAAAAAATAATATTGAACTGCTCGCTGCTCTGGCCTTTGATACAGGAGAGGTTTATACCAATAACCTCGGATTGATTTTAGGAGTACGCTTTGGCAAATGATTTAGTACCCCAGGCCATTAATTGCTTCTTGCCCCTTTGAACAGGATATTCTTAAATGCCAGATAAAAATATTTCACATCAGTTCGGAAAGGCTTATTAGCATATTCATCCAGATACCTTTCCTCCGAATCTATAATTTCTTTAAGTGTTCCGGGCATATCCGCATAATAAGGGGGTACAAGTCCCGGTTTATATTTAGTGCGTTTTTCTTGCAGAGCTTCAGGATACAAATCAAAATAATGCTGGCTTAACGGCCTTACGCCGACAATTTTCATCTCTCCCTTTAATACATTGATAAACATTGGAATCTCATCCAGCCACAGTTTGCGGCAAATTTTGCCCCATTGGGTAATTCGAAAATCATCCTTGAATTTACCCCCGTCTTGCAAGTTATTGTTCTGATATACATAATCCTGCAGATATTCCGAATAGGGATGCATGGTTCTCAGCTTGTATACTCCTATCATCTTTTTATCCTTGCCATAACGATTCATTTTAACCAATGTGCCATACGTCGGTTTCAGGTTATAGGAAGGGAGGTTAATTTTTTTGGCAATGAAATAGGTATGGCCATTTATATCTTTATGGTCACAAATTTGGAAACCGCAGGAAACAAGCCTGCCCAGTGTTTCGGTTTTGGTAAGCGCCCGGTTCTTTCCATGGGTGAGCTTAAAGTAAGCTTTCTGGGTAACTTTCCATTTGGGAATGAACCTGTTTAACACAAAATCAATAAAATAGAATAGTTGAGAAAATGGTTTGGGGAAACGGGATAATATCCTGGCTTTTCTTGTTTGAATGGTTTCCACAAATCCTATTAAATAGCCATTTAACGGAAGAGCCTTGTTAGCCGCTTCAAAAAACTTGTTTATCCTCTGAATGTCATTGATCCGGCTGGTATTGACGATACAATTTGGTTGATGAGCTCCTATACTTAATCCTTCATGAGTGAAAACATGAACGGCTTTCGTATTAAGCTCTGCATCTTTAAGCCTTGATGTCAGAAATTTAGCCACTTCTTCATCAAACGCCCGACGAAAATCATATTCTTGCGTTTCCTGATCAGGTGTTATTTTATGTGCAACATTGGATTGCAAATGTAAAAATGCCATCGGAGTAGTTTGTAAAATTTGGCAAATATGGGGATTAAAAATATAAAGAATTACTAATTAAAGCTAACTAATATTTCAGGGTAAATCAACATCTGATTTTTATCAGATTTAATCCCACTAAATAACCTACTCTTTTATTAAGGCAATGTTGTTTATTGAATAGCCTTAATGACGGCTTCAGCCACGGTTTTAAGGTCATGTTCCGATATAGATGGGCCAATTGGTAAGCTAAGCACCTCGTTTCCGAGTTGAAGGCTGACCGGCATTTCTTCATACTGCCCGGCGTAGATTGGAAGTTGATCCTGGGGAATAGGATAATAGATCATGGTGCCAATCCCATTATTTTTCAAAAAAGCCTGTATCTTATCACGTTTTTTGGCTTCAAAACAGACGGTATATTGATGGAAAATATGTCCTTCTACAATCTCCGGTGCTTTGATTCCTTCAATCCCATCGAAATAGCGGTTATAGTGGTGGGCAGCTTTGATACGTCCCTCATTCCAGGAATCAATGTAGGGAAGCTTAACACGTAGTACGGCTGCTTGTATACTGTCTAGGCGGGAATTGTACCCAAGAATTTCATTATGATACTTTTTGACGGCTCCGTGTTTCCTGAGTTTATCAGCCATTTCAGCTATACCCTCATCGTTCGTGGCAATCAGCCCGCCGTCTCCGAAGGCCCCGAGGTTTTTGGACGGGAAGAATGAATAAGCCCCCACCTGGCCGATGGTTCCGGTGTGAGATTCATTATAACGGGCTCCAAAGGATTGAGCGCAATCTTCAATGACTTTAAGATCATGGCGTTTGGCAATATCCATAATGGCATCCATATTGCAAGGCCGGCCATATAAATGGACGGGCATTATAGCTTTGGTCTTTGAAGTGATAGCGTCTTCTATTAAATCTATATTTATATTGAAACTTGCAGCATCAATATCCACAAATACAGGTTTCGCTCCCACTATGCCAATGGACTCGGCCGTGGCAAAAAATGAAAAGGGCGTAGTAATCACCTCGTCACCCGGACCAATATCTAAGGTTCGTAAAGCTATGACCAAAGCATCCGTTCCTGAATTAACACCCAGGGCATATTTCACACCCAGATAATCAGCAACCTCCCGTTCAAAAGACTTTACCTCGGGACCCATGATAAACTGGGTAGTATCAATAACCCTCGCGATCGCCTTGTTAATTTCGGGCCTGAGCTGTTCAATCTCGGGATTTAGGTTTAGAATTGGAATCATAAATAGAATAGTTTTGGTACGTAATTTGGATAATGTGTCAGGATACTTGACGAAATTACTTCAATTCGTCATAACTTTTATATCCCATGGACTTATCTTCAGGCAAGGAACTCCCTTCATCTAAATCCAGGCATATCATAGTAAGATCATCCTGAAGCTCATACCGGTAACCGGATTCGGGACAAACCATCACCCCATTCCGGCCATTTTCTTTTAAAAGATGTCCGTGCCGGCTCATCCACCCTTTTTGCCGGGCAGGATTTCCCATCATCAATGCGTAATCGGGAACATCTTTGGTAACCACAGAACCTGCGGCAATAAATGAATATCGTCCCAGTGTGATGCCGCAAACAATGGTGGCATTAGCCCCTACCGAACACCCTTTACGAAACAAAGTCTTCTCGTAGAGGCTTTTTCTGTTAACCTGAGAACGGGGATTGGTGACATTGGTCAGCACACAGCTTGGCCCAAGAAAAACGTCATCTTCAATTTCACAACCGGTATACACCGCCACGTTGTTTTGAATCCTTACATTATTGCCCATCAATACATCATTGGCAATATGGACATTTTGTCCCAAAACACATCCTTTTCCTATTTTGGTGCCGCTTTGAACATGGCAGAAATGCCATATAGAGCTGCCTTCACCAATTTCACATGGAGCGTCTATATATGCGCTCTCATGGATGCGGACACCGTCAAGACGGGTTATACGTTCATCGCTCAAAGTATAAATATCCTTTATTAAATGGCTACTGATTTACCGTTTTGAAGGAAGGGGTGCAATTCACCAAATTTCTGGGAAACTTTAGCGGTGCGAAGCTCATGAGCCAGCTTAATGGAAGGCCGTACATCAGCAATGGTAAATCCACGTCCTGCCAGTGTTTCTTCGTACACCCTTTGATGCAGGTCGGTGAAGCCTCCGCTAAACTCCACTTCCCGGCCATCTACAGTAATGGAACGGAAGGTAGGTTTGTGTTGAGATACAGCTTCGGCAGGCAGATCATTGCTGTCAAGAGAGAGGTACCATTGAACATTGGCATTCTTCAATTCCATAAAACCGCCTGTTCTACGATCATCGGATACATGAAGTTCACTTCTCTCAACACCACCAAACAGCCAGATCAGCATATCAAAGAAATGGATGCCTATGTTAGTGGCAATGCCCCCTGATTTTTCAATATCGCCTTTCCAGGAATGCTTATACCACAAGCCCCGTGAGGTAATATAGCTCAGGCGGACATTATGTTTAGTGCCGTTATTGGATTCTGCCAGCCTTTTTTTCAGTACCAATAGTGCAGGGTGGACGCGAAGCTGCAGAATCGTGTTGATCCTGGAATGATATTCCTGTTCCAGATCTTCCAGGATATCCAGATTCCATGGATTCAGGACCAATGGCTTTTCGCAAATAGGTTCCGCCCCGATACGCATGGCCTGGCGGATATGGGCATCATGAAGGTGATTGGGAGAGCATATGGTCACGTAATCAACCCTATCTTTTACTGTACCTCGTCGAAGCTTCTCCAGGTGGCGATCAAAACGCTCATATTCGGTAAAAAAACTCACGTCGGGGAAATAACGATCCAGGATACCCACGGAATCATGGGGATCGACAGCGGCAACCAGGTCATTGCCTGTGTTCTTAATAGCTTCTAAATGACGGGGGGCAATGTATCCCGCAACGCCGGTAATAGCAAAGTTCTTCATGATTTATCCAGGGGTAATAAAAGTTACTTTTTTGAGTAAGTTCATTTAAAAAAAAGAGAATTAGGGCCTTTTAATTAGATGATCTTAATATAAGAATATTTAAGCAATGGAAAATGACTTGTTCATGAAATCTTATGAAAATAACTCTCGATTTCTACAACCATTCTTTTAGCTACGTTCTTTCCATACAAATCAGGCCTAACACCATTGGGCTCAAATACTTTTATCTTTTCAGCAAGATCACGGTCGGCAATATCCAATAGAACATTCCAGCCGGCGTCAACCGTTTCGACCCACTCGGTTTCAGGGCGCAACGTAATGCAGGGCTTGCCTGCAATATATGCCTCTTTTTGCAGGCCTCCCGAATCGGTAATCACCTTCTTCGCATTTTTGATCAGGCCCTGAAACTCAATATAGCCTTGAGGTGAAATCAATTTTATATTACCGGGAATTATTATTTTATAGGATTCCAGGATTTTTCGGGTTCTCGGATGGGCTGGGAACAGCACCTTCTCTTCCATAACGCCAAGATGATCCAAAAGAAGCCTCAGGTTCTCTGGTTCATCAACATTATAAGGCCGGTGAAGGGTCATTAAAAGATATTCTCCTTCAGTAGTGCCGTTATCTGACAACTTATCCTGCACAAAAGCTACAGAATCCGCCATAATATCGCCCGTTAAAACCGTACGTTCTTTTAACCCCTCCCTTTCAAGGTGCTGGACGGCTACCTGTGTGGGTGCGAAAAGAAGATCCGCCGTATGATCCGCAACCACACGATTAATTTCTTCGGGCATTGAACGGTTAAAGCTTCTGAGCCCAGCTTCGATGTGCAAAGCAGGTGTCTCTATTTTTGCTGCGGCAAGGCAAGCGGCTAGGGTAGAATTGGTGTCTCCAAACGACAACACCATATCTGGTTTAAATCGGACAATCTCTTTTTCTATCGCCTCAAGCATCCTGCCGGTCTGCACTCCGTGCAAACCCGAACCAACTGCCAAGTTCACATCCGGCTTAGGTATCTCAAGCTGTTCAAAAAAAAGATTCGACATATCATGGTCATAATGCTGACCAGTATGAATGATGATCTCCTCGTGGTTTTTTCGCAATTCACAGGATAACGGTCCTAATTTGATAAATTGGGGACGGGCACCAACAATTGAAATAATTCGCATGAAATGTTTAGTATATTAGATGCAATGATAATATAAATTATGTCTAAATTAATCTCTAAACCTTGCCAAGCTCAGTGGGTAACGGTCTATTAGATCCGTCAGAAGTTCAGTCACATCAATTTTTTCTGATAACATTTTTTTCCGTCTGCTCTGGTATAAAGCTTTAATATCATTTTGATACAGCATACTTTTTGCGGTTTCCAATAACTCCTCTTTCGCAGGGGGGGTAATGGAATGAGTAAGTAAGTATTTTTTTTCAAGTTCTTCCAAAACGCTGATTCTGCCGGCAAAGCTGCTGTATCGGATAGAGGGCGTTCCTAACACAGCAGCTTCTACAGTCATACTTTGACTGTCTGATATGAACAAACTGCTGTAGAACAGTATATGATGAATATCTGAAGGGTTTGTTTTGAGGCGATATTGCTCATATCTACCCGAAAGCTCATATTCTGAATTGATATAAATCTTATAATTACCTTTAACAACTTCAAGTAAATCGTCTATAAAGGAAAGGTCTATTCCTGTTATATCGTCATCATGATGAGCAGTTAATTTGGCAAGCCTTATAAGTATATAAGGGGACTCACAGCTTTGGACCTTGGTGTGATCAGGCTTAAAATAAACTGGATGCAAGTAAGCAAGCTTCATATAGCCTTCGTATGCAAGCTTCTTAGACTCATATTTTTTTCCGACTTTGCACACATTAGGCGTAAATATATGGGTCGTGAATGGGAAGGTGATTCTTGCAAGTTTTGGAATGATATCCGCATCATCCTCCAGAGTGGTTATTACTGGAACCCCAAACAGCTTCCCCACATGTGCTAAAGTGGGGTCGGTACCTACCATAATGTCCACTTTATTATTTTTAACTAGATGATATAAGCGTATTCCCCTTTTGATAACTCCTAGAATTATCCCTGACGTAGTATCTTTGCGACCATCAGACAAGATGTTTTGGAAATTTAAGCCTGATGATACTATTAATTCCTCGAGTATATCCTTTGATCTTATAAATATTAGGACATTATGGCCTTTTCCCTGAAGCTTGTTTATTGTATTCTTAGCAAATAAGAACTGAGCAGGATGACCGAAATAAAATAGGATAGATTTCAAATCTAATTTTTTAATTGTTTTGAGGCATTTATCAAGTTTGTAAGAGCTAGCAGCATATTAGCATCACTCCAACGTATATAGGGAACTTTGTTTATAAAGAACGGATATTTTAAATAATAAAAATGTCCGTGCCTCTTATCCTGCATATGTGTAATAGTCCAATCTGCAATTGTTTGGGCAAATTCCATGAATTTTGGATCGAACTGGCCGGCTCTTGAAAACGTAGTAACTCCCTGGGATTGATTATGAATATTTACAGGCCATTTTTTTGGATAGCGATAGATCCCCTGCCCGCTTTTCATAAACTGATTGTTATAGTAGAATTCGAGGCCTTTCTTATAGGCAGTCAAAAACTTTCCATCATTTTTGGAAGATTCAATGTAATCCAATATTGCATCCAATATAAAACCCTGATGAAAATCGACTTGCTTCTTTTCGCTCATAGTATTAAGGTTAATAGTATAATACCATTGCCCTGCACCCTTTTGTCGATTAATAACTAATTCAAAACACTTTTTTAAAATTACAGAACTATCCGTATCAAAATGTTTATCAACCTCCATTAGAAATTTGCAGGCAAGTAAAGACGCATTATACGTAATTTTATGTTTAGGTTGATTTGGACGATATCGAATAAATCCTTGTTCTCCCAAATCCACATAGAGTTCATTGAGAAAAAAGTAGTATTGACTTAAAATAACTTCTTTTACTTCTTCTCTTGGATGATACAGATAATATTGCAAGAGATACCTGCCGATTAAACTTCCACCCACAACATCCGGAACATCAACCTCAGAATAGCCCGACCTCATTTGTAATGGGAATCCGATAGAGTTCCAACAATGATACCCATACTTATTTTTTAAGCTGATATCCTGAAAATACTGAACCGCCCAGTCTAACTCATCCTTAAACTGATCATGTACACCCAATTTAAAAACTGACAACCCAAAATAAGCAGGAACTTGTGGAAACACTTGTTTATCAATACCAAAAAAAGGCCTAATATTTAGTGGGCTGAATTTATTGAAGTACTGGCTAAATAGCCGAGTATATCGATTAAAACTTAAAAGTTTAAATCTGCTGCTGCAGCCGTCATAAGGATCATAACCTTTAAAATTATCTTCTGATATTTTTTTTAGCCTATTTAACAAAAAGCTTTCCAAATTTGTAGGATAATCGTTTTTTATCAGAAGTTTAGTCATCTTTTTTTATCACCATTTCTAATATTTTCTCCAGACGTTTTGCCACCTTACTTGCATAAAAATGCTCTTTAGCATAGTTGTAATTATACTCTGACATTTCTCTTCTCAATTCCGGACGATCCAACAAGTACTGAATTTTTTCTGCGATATGATGGGGCTCTCTGTTCTCAAGAAACAACCCCATCTTGCCTTCTTCAAAAAAGTCGGGAATACCTCCTACTCTTGTAGTAATTACGGGTAGTCCAAATGCCATTGCTTCAAGAACAGAGTTGGGCATTCCCTCTCCATGAACAGAGGGGAATACGTAGAGGTGAGAATTAGCATAGGTTTCAATTTTAGAGTCTTCTTTTACATAACCAGGAAAAAATATTGGTAACTTTTCTTTTTCTGCTTTTGACTTTAATGTCTCAAGTAAAATTCCGGAGCCGGCAATAATTGCAGTCAGTTCATTTTTTTTATTTAAGGTTGTCAAGGTACGTACTGCATCCACAACTTCACATACTCCTTTTTCCTTCTTAACATTTCCTAAATATAGAATATTTTTCTTCCCAAGCTTTTTACGCATTGAATGTAGAGATTCTATAGATTGGTTTTCAATCAGTGATTCATCCACAATCGTTGTTTCCAGTGAAATTTTTCCTTTATAACCCCAACTGATAAGTTTTTTTTTAAATGCTGACGAGAGTACAATAATATGGTTAGCTTTTAAAAAGGTATTCAAGAATATTTTGTTATAAAATGAAGAGTTTTCTATTTTTTTTTCAAAGTCCAAATTCCAACCTCTGAAAAATATTACCTTCTTAATTTTTTTAGAAGTAATCCAGAAATATAAAAAGTCTCTGAAAAAACCACCCACACCCAGTGATGTATTAATTACAATTAAATTAACATTATTTCTCTTTATAGCTTTTATAAACCTAATATAATCAAGTAATAAACGGACTAATGTTGAACTATTTTTCTTATTTCCTCTGGGTAAAAAAATAAATTTCTGATTTGCATCCATCTTAATTTTAAGCACAGAATAATAATTTGCGACCCCCCCAATATTTTGCAATCGAGGAATTAAAAATAAAATTTTACTCATTCAAAATAATTCACAATGTTTATCTTATATAGATAGATAAAGTATTTATCTATAAGTATTATCATGCACTCACCTTAAATAACTCTTTTCGCTTACATCTTTTTTATTTTTCAACAAAAATCCCATTATAGCACCCATATGAATATATACCAACAGGTTAAAGCTTAAAGAAGTCATTCTGCCTGGTATCATCATTAATAAATTTGTTATAAAAAAAATAACAAAAACCATTACATATATTTTAGCAGGTGAATACCGTTTTAATCTTGAAAATGTGTTATATATTATAAAGTTTATACTTAAAAATAATAATAATGAGATATAGCCGAATCTATAAATTAAAACACTTATATCTGAATGAAGGCTTCTATTATAATTTCCATAGACGCCTCTAGTATTTAATGATGTACCAAACATCATATTTTTCAGTTCTGAATTCAAGGCTATATTGTTAACATATTCTATTTCACCTGTTCTGCCTCCTGCAGATGATATGGATTCATACTGCAAGACACTTTCCCCCCTTATAGAAAATATATTTTCAATAAATGAATAGCTAAATATTAGTAAAGGCAAAGAAATCAATGCTACACTTAGAAATATTTTTAAATAATTTTTATTGTTAATCATTGAAGAATGCAGTAGAACAGATACAAGTATAATAAAAAGTGCTGACCTACGAAAAGTAAGTAGCAATATAATAACACCCAACACACCACTAGAAAAAGCAAGTATCTTGATATATTTTTTTTTATTATTATATACTATTAAAGGCAATACAGTAATTGTATATGCTAAATAGTTAAATGAATTCCCCCCCATGTTTCCTACTGAGATTAAGCTATGATTTATTAAATCATCTTCTTTTCCATATAAACTCATCCCAAATCCAAAAATATTAGCTATTATAATGTATACTATAAAAATTGCACCTCCTAGCATAGTATACATGCATAACTTTTGGTATTGATATTCATTGTTAATTATTGAAAAGGATACAATGAATGAAAAGAGCGTGATAAATATTCTTGCAACAAAATCATAACCTATTAGTATGGATTCATCCACATGACCTATTATAGTAGTTATTATGAAAAGATAAAATATAAATATTATAATTATGGCATAGTTATAGTTATATTTATTAATTCTCTTAGATAAGACTATAAAAGTGAATATTAGTATAGTTCCTCGTAAAAATGCAATGCTATTACCTGCATCATCACCTACACCGTGCATTATAATTATATCCATTAATATTGTAAGTGTTGGCATTATAGCTAAAACATACCAATCACCAAATTTTAGTAGTGTATATAATATTACTCCAAATATTAGTAACAAAAGTATAACACTCATTATATATTAAGGAAGTTTTTTAGATTTATAATATTTTTATTATTTATTGAGTACTTACTATAATCTCCTAATATAATTTTTTTAATATATACTATTAATTCTATTAGATAGTAGCTGATTACTTTACAATATTTGAAATCTTGTTTAAAAACTTTTGATGTATTTACTTTACTTATATTATTAATTACTTCTATAAGCCTTTCGATGGCTTTTTGGTCGTTTTTAAAAAACCAATTCAAGAAGTATTCTTCTCTAGAATTTTGATATTCACTTGGTAATTCATAAAACCCTTTTAAAGACATTTCGATAACTTTGATTAGCTTATTTGTTTCACTATAGTTTTGAATGAATTTTTCATGCCAATATTCATACTCATTGTCAGAAGTTTGAAATGCAAAGACATTTTTCCCAGCTGTCCAAGCCTCTATAGCTGAAGTTGATCTCCATACTATCATTGAATTTACCTGAGAAATCCATATTTGTATATGTTCTCCATTAATAATCTTTACTTTAGGATACTTTGAAAATACCATTTTTAAACTTCTTATATCATCAGACATCATTTCTGGATGAGATCTAAATATTATTTCAACATTTTCAATATTTTCAGCTATACTAATTACCATTTTGTTAAATTCTGATCTTCTTACATCATATTTAGCAGCTTGTTGCCCTCTTCTTATTATATTATCGGCAATAACTATCCATTCTTTTTTTTCGTCAAGATTATATCTACTTGATAGAACTTCTCTAACCTTTGAATCTTCATTCAAATATTTTGGTATATCTAAAGAAAGGGAACCTGATGTATGTATTAAATTTTGTGCAACTCCTAAATTTGACAATCCTTCAGCGAAATATGGTCCCCATGCAATATGAGCATCTACTGATTTTAATATCTCCTTGTAATTATAGGTTTCTACTAAACCATTATTTTTCCCTACTTGCTCAGAGTAAATTGAAATAACTTTTGTATCAAATAACATCTTCGGTATCAGGATTTGTTTATAAAGGTTGCTTTTACTTCTTAAACCATTCACTATAATTATGTCGGGTTTAAATTTTAGTATTTTCAAACCACACAGAAGTCTGGTTTCTATAAACTTCACAATATGTCCCTGTGATTCAAGCTTTATTTTTAAGATTAAAAGAAACAATAACTCTCTTTCTTTTAATTCAGCTGTGATAGCAATTCTTTTCATTTAGATTTGAGTAGGTTAAAAAATTAATTTTGTTTTTCTAAACACATTTTACGAAAATTATTATTTGACATAATGAGACTTTCATAACTACCGCTTTGTATGATATGACCATTTTCCATATAATAAATGGTGTCACAATTTTTTACCGTACTTATTCTGTGTGCAATCATAATTACTGTTTTTTTACCTTTTAATTTTTCAATTGCATTCATGATTATACTCTCCGTTATATTATCTAATGCTGATGTAGCTTCATCCATAACAACTACCATTGGATTATGATATAGAGCTCTTGCAATCCCAATTCTTTGTCTTTGTCCACCTGAAAGTCTCATTCCACCTTCACCGGTCTTTGTATCTAAACCTTCTGGTAGGTTGTCTATTAATTCACTGAGGTTTGCAACTTCTAGTGCTTTCTCAATTTTTTTATTTTCAATTTTTGATGTAGGTAAACCAAATGCAATATTCTCTCGAATACTAGAGTCTTTTAAGTATATATATTGCGGTATATAGCCTATTAGGCTGCGCCATTGCCATATATTATTCTTTATGTCTAGATTATCTACTAATACTTTACCCTCATCAGGTTCAAGTAAACCTAATAATAAATCTATCACAGTTGTTTTCCCAGCTCCAGAAGAGCCCACAAAACCTACAGCTTCACCTATTCTAATTTTAAATGACAACTTTTTTACAGCCTTCTCTTTAGATTCAAAATATGAAAAGCTAACATTATCAAAATTTATACTTTCTTTGAATGGGGTTAAATCTTGTTTCTTTTTACTATTTGTATAATGAGAGTGAACCAATAATTTAGTGTCGTTAAATATTGGGTCAATTGTATGAATGTAATATCGCAAATTAGTCCAATGTTGTATTATGTGTTGTAATGCAGGCATTAACCGAATAGTAGCAGCTCCAAATAAAGTCAATACTGCTATTACAACACTTAAACTTCTTCCCTGCCCAAAAAGAATTAAAGCGATGCATAACATACCTATTACCGCAAAGGTTTCCATGACTGGTTTCGTCGCTTGCGATGCAACTTCTCTAAATGTCTGGGATTTTGTGTAACTTTTTAAATGTTTATTTAAGTTTACTTCAAACCAACTCTCTCTCCCTAAAATTTTGATATCCTTGATACCACCAACCCCTTCTTGAACAGCTTTTATCATATGAGCTCGGTCTTTCTGTGCCTGTTTGCCGAACAATTTAGTTTTTTTCTTAATTAACTTAAGAAAACCACCCCCAACAAACCCTAAAAGAATAAATACTCCAAATGTTATCAAAGGCTCCAAAACAACTAGAAACATTAGTATGCCGATCACAACCACTACTTCCATTGAAATATTTAGTAATGGAACCATTACAAATTTTACTAGATGTTGGGCTTCCTGGGTGACATTACGCAATAATTCAGAACTGTTACGATTTAAATGGAACTCATAAGGGGCGTTCATATATTTTTTAAAAAGTGTGCTAGAAATTATTTTAAACCTGTTCCAAACAAATTTACTCTGTATGTATTTAAAGTATGTTATATATGTATTTTTAATAATAAATATCAGTATTAATAAAAAAGATCCTACAATTAATAGATCCTCGCTATCCTCAATAGAAAAAATCTTGTAAAATACTTGTAATATTTCAAAGCCTAGTACTTGATTCGGATCAGCTAACATTGAAACGAATAATGGGATGATTCCTATTCCAGCAACTTCTAAAATTGATGCTAGCAACATCATAAAGAAGAGAAAAATTAATTTTAATAAGTCACCTTTAGGAAGTAAATAGAAAAGCTTAATAAAGTAATTATACATTTTTTACAAAATTATAAAATAAAAAAATTCTTATTATTGTATTCGAATAATATTTTTAAATATCATACTGTATTTCGATTTAGTATCTTCCATAAGGTTTTTCAAATAAGAAATATTATTGGGATTATTAGAAGCATTTAGTCCAGAAATCTTTTTTATGATTACATCACTAAAATTTTTCTTAATTTTTATTACGTTTGGGTTATTTATTGAATTATACATGCATTGGACCCTACTTAAAGCACTTAAACCTACTGTGGTCTTACCTAAACCTAAACTACAAACATTGGCGTGAAATCTCATTCCAATATTCATAACAGAATCATTATATAGATTAAAAATAAAATTTGCACCCTCATTTCCTTGTATATAAGGTGCTATTTTAATTCTTTTTCGAATATTATAGTCGTCGATACCATCCAATAATTGTATAGCTGCATTTATATCATTATATATATGAGGCGCAAATAATACATCATATATAGTCTTAGTTATGATAAATTGGATTACTCTTCGCATTTCTTCATGATATTCCTTTGATGTAAGATTATTAGTATCACTTTGCATCTTCAATTGATCTAATGTGGAATTTATCAAAATATATTTCCTGTCGAAAATTTTACACAATTGGGGGGGGGGCAAATAAAAAAAGGCATGATCTAATATTTCCGGTATATCATTGACTAAATTATTTCCAAATTCTTTTTCAAGATGTTCTTTTGAACCGTCATTTCTCAACAAAACATACATATTCTCACGAGAATTTATATATATCAAAAAACGCTTATATTTTTCTATATTCCCTTTTGGAACAGCCTTGTGTGGCCGGCTTCCTACACTACCGATGATAATTGGAATTTCAATACAATCTAATATAGATTCAGAGATGTCGAATGAAGTTCCGTTACAGCTACCATCAATCCAATAATCTAAAAATCCGCCTCCGCCTATAAAAAGTAAATCATATTGGTTAGCCAGAGTTGCAAAATTTTTGTCAAAATAGGATTTATCGGACAAGTTATAATTTTTGTAAAACTTACGAATTTCAAGTTCATCAATTTGATAATCGTTTCCGATTATTTGATTTAGGATGTTCCTGAAACCCATATGACTAGCGTTATCTCCGATATTGCCAATGAAAGATGCTACCTGTAATATTTTCACGGTCGTAAATTATTTCTGTTGACAATTTCCCTTGCACATTCTAAATCTTGCAACGTATCGATATCAATGCTTTCTTTTTTTTCCATTTTATAATAGCGGATGGTCTCGGGTTTAAATGATTTTATTTTTTTAAAATAGCTTGCTTTCGAAATATAAAGAGCTCCATTAGACACCACAGTAGTTGGTAAATCTTGCCGACGTGTATATCTTGTATCCATGTTGTAAACTGGTTCCAATAAATTGTTTTCCTTTTCTATAAAAATATGATATGGGCTCTTATCTAATTCGCTAACACTGATCACGTACGGGTATTTAAAATCAATAGAAAATTCAATGGCCCGATCAATCGTTTCTGTAGTCCTAAAAGGTGAGGTTGGCTGCAACAAAACAAAGTATTGATTTGTTGATATAAAATTTAACCTCTCCAATGCATGTAATACAACTTCGATACTTGAAGATTCATCCGAAGCGAATTGTTCTGGACGGGTAAAAGGTACCTCGCAACCAAATTGTTTAGCAATTTTTATAATCTCATCATCATCTGAAGATAATATCACACGATCTATAAATTTTGATTTCTTAGCTCTGATAATTGACCAAGCAATCAAAGGGTAGCCGCCTAAATCAACTATGTTTTTTCTGGGTATTCCCTTTGAGCCGCCTCTAGCCGGAATAATTCCTATAATTTCAATTCTTTTATACATTGATTTTTAGATCAAAAAATATTTTTTGAGTCTTTGTTTTCCAAAATTTTTCATTTTCAAGAGCTTTGATAAACAACTTTGCACTATTGCCTTTTCCATAATACATAGTAGGATTATATCGATTTGCTTCAACTGCCATATCAATGGCTTCTAAAATTCTATATGAATCAAAACAAATATTTTGTATTGATTCATATTTAAACCGGTTATGTTGTCGTGTTCCTATATCTATGGTAGGAACACCATATACTGGAGCTTCATGGATTCCCGCACTTGAATTTCCAATAATGAAGTCACAGTTTTTCAACAACGTTAGAAAATATTCAAATCGCAAAGATGGGAATATTTTAAAGTTATTTAGCTTTTTAAAAGGTTCAAATGCATCTAAAATATGTTCTGTACCAAGATCATTGTTAGGATAAATAACAACATAATTTTTACCACTTCTTATTAATGCTTCTGCGTAATTTTGAGCATTTGTTTTCATTTGGGATAATTCAGTCGTTACTGGATGCAATATTGCTATGCCATAGTGATTAAAAGGAATTTCATATCGTTTCTTAACCTCATCTAAAACAGGTAATTTATTAGAAAGCATAACATCCACATCAGGAGACCCTATATTGAAGATATTCTCTCCATCTTCTCCTAATTGTTTCAACCTTCTTACGGCTGTTACATTTGCAACAAAATGCAAATGTCCCATTTTAGAAGTAGCATGTCGCAGCAAATCATCTATTGTACCTGATACTTCACCACCCTCAATATGTCCGACTAATGTATTTCTTAGAGCCCCCACTGTCGCACCTGCTAATGCTTCTATACGATCACCATGCACAACGATTAAGTCAACTTTATTTTCATGCAAGTACCTGCTTAAACCCGCAATGGTATTTGATAGTACAACTTCCATACTCTCTCCTTCCACTTGATTAAGAAAATGAAAAAGATTTTCTGAAAACCCCGCTTTCTGCAACTCAGTTACGGTGTATCCATACTTCGACATCAAGTGCATTCCCGTGCAAAAAATACTCAATATAAAATCCGGATGCTTTTTTACAGCTTCCATCAACGCCTTTTGTTTCCCAAAATCAGCACGCGTGCCAGTTATAAACAATATTTTCCTACTCATATCACATCCGTCCTTTTTAAATGTTCCCCAGCTTTAATTGTACGCTCAGCTTTTTTTCCTATTATGCTTTCATAATCTTCAGCAGTTATTTCTCCTAAACCGGGCCTTTTTACCCATATATTCATTTCAGTAAATTCTTCGCCTTTCAAAATAACTTTTTCTGCAACCACAGTTGAGCAGGCAAAATCTCGAGTTACTTGCTCCTCTTTTAATAATTCAGCTTTTGCCCCTCCACGCATTAGTTGAAGTAAATTTGCACCATCAATTAATTCTTTAAGAGCTTTAGGATCCATTGAGCATACTATATCAGGTCCTTCGCGATCCATTCGATCAGTAAAATGACGCTCCAGTATACTTGCCCCCAATGCTACTGCACCAAAACACGAATGATTACTGATAGTATGATCCGATAGCCCTACAACTGCTTCAGGAAAATGTTTTTGTAAATCTTCCATAGCACCTAATCTGACTAACTTTGGATCTGTAGGATACAAATTAGTTGTATGGAGTAAAGCAAATGGAACTTGATATTCTTTTAATATATTTACAGCTTTAGTCACAGTTTTTAAGTCATTCATACCAGTACTTAAAATTATGGGTTTTCCAAAGTTTGCAATATGTTTTAATAAAGGAAAATTATTACATTCTCCTGATCCTATCTTATAAGCAGGAACACCAAACTTTTCAAGTCTGTTTGCAGCAGCTCTTGAAAATGGGGTGCTAATAAAAATTGCTTCTTTTTTTTCGACGTATTTCATTAACTCAAATTCATCTTTTTCATTTAATGAACAATCATCCATAATTTCATAAATTGACTTCTTAGAATTACCAGGAATCGTTTTTTTTGCAAGGTTACTCATTTCATCATATACAATATGTGTTTGATGCTTAATAACTTCTGCACCAGAAGATATTGCTGCATCAACCATTTCTTTTGCAATTTGAAGTGACCCTTGGTGGTTAATGCCAATTTCAGCAATGATTAGAGGTTTATACTTTTCACCAATTTTTCTGTTCTTAATTGTGAATTCTGCTTTTCTCATTAAATTATCAATCATTTTTGCTGTCGATTTTTGTTTATGTCAGTTTTCAACTTTTATAATTAATTTAAAAGTTGGTCTATATGAAGTTGTGGTTAAGAAAAACAGTTAAAAGAAGCTATGTTAAAGGTTAATAACCCCTCCATCTACATATCAACGAAAGCAATTCATCACATAGGGTTCGCTGACTTTCCAGATAGAAAGGGTCTATGGTTAAGCAATGGACTCTCACAAGGTCCCAAATAAAATGGCATATAACCAAGGTTTTGTTTTGGTCATCAGCTCGTTGACCCAGGCGATATTGATCGAACGGAACATGTTTCAAGTTTGACAGCCTCAGTAGTCTTTGTCTCTATTCCAGGTACGGCTTGATTAATCACGCTCATGCACATGGCTTCTGCATTTGCCAAAGCGTCATCTCCTAGGTAGCCGTATGGAGATTGCAGGGATCTTCTCGCTCCGGGCTATAGGCTTGGTAGAAATCCTCAACTTCTTTTAACCCACTAAGCTTTTCACAGATAGGCTTGATCAACTCTTCGGTAGAGCGGGGTAGGTTGTGGATTCCAGAACTACTTACCTTTTTTTGTGAGGTGCAATGGATCGAACAATAGCCTCCACATACGACATATTTGGCTCCTGATACTTAATCAAAGTGGTAAGTACACTCATCAGAACGGTGTCTACTTTCGAGACATCGCTAAAATCATAAGAAAAAACACACCGTTCGGAATTAGACAGCACTGGATTCACATTTGTAAAATGCTTGATTTAGGTCTTGCCGTTGTTAATTGCGTCAATCTTATTTTGGTCGACAGTAAATCCAACTACAGGAAAACCTTTCTCATGAAACGTCCAAAGCAGAGCAAAATAGCATAGCCTAATCCAATAATCCCGACTTTTTAATCACGTTCTTTAATACGCTTGAGTAATTCTTCTTTCATAAATTTTTGAGGTTCTGGTTATCTTAAAGAATCTCTAGTGCTTATACACAAAGCTATCGCCTTGTCACTCCCAACTTAGTTATCTGAAATGGTACAAATGAGCAAAGAAAGGCGATAATTCAACCCAACATGGGTATGGGATAAAGCCTAATATTAAGGCTTGTTAATATACGAGTTATGCAAAGTAAGGGAAAGGTTTTTTTTACTTATCTGAAATAAATTTCGAAATCACCATACAATGCGAACAGAGGCTGTGCAACCTGAACGTTGTGTTAATAATAGTCCCGGACGGTGTAATTATGTCCGCAGCAGGTATGGCGTGTTACAGGCATCGTTTTAGATATGAGCTTGTAGATTTTGGTTCGCTTGATGCGGGGCATGTCTTGTCCGCAGGCGGGGCAGTGTGAATCCCAGGTGATGCGGAATAGGAATTCTATTATTTTGTGGAGGGTTTTGTTTGGCATGGGGGTTGTGTTTTTTGTTTAGGGGTTGTGTAAATATAAGGAGGTTTTAATATTAAATGTTTTTATTTTTTTGAGGTTTATGTGGGTTGATTTTGGGAAGTTTAAGGTATTATATGTTTTAGCTTTGTTACTTTTGCCTTGAAGCAAAATAAAAGGTCTTATATAGTTGAGGTGTAACCGCTCTCAAACACTAATGTTAACATTAACCTTTCAGCCCGGTTCATTTATTTGCTCCGGGCTTTTTTATATCTACAAACTACCAAAGCCACCTCAGAATCATATTCCTTACACAATGCTTCGATCAGTTGCTCCCTGTTTTCCAAGATCAGTTTTTTACTCTCAGGCGAACCGCCCCGGATAATTGATAGTAATATTTGTGTGGATGTATCCATATCTACCATAAAATACTGCATTTCAACGGTTTAAAACAAATTTGGTAAAAAAAGGCTTTC
>JBBDQY010000023.1:0-1572 GCA_040905745.1 Balneolales bacterium | reverse complement strand
CAACCATCTTCGGCGCCTGGAATATTCAGTCCGCTCATGTATGAATTTTTCTTTAATGACGCCACTTCATGTGTTTCCTCGGGTGATATGCTCACGCTCAAAATATCAAATTGATTACCAGGTACCCAGCTTAATTCGCTGACGCCCTGTTTCAATCCGTTT
The DNA here is from genome assembly GCA_040905745.1 of Balneolales bacterium. Classification (GTDB taxonomy): domain Bacteria; phylum Bacteroidota; class Rhodothermia; order Balneolales; family Natronogracilivirgulaceae; genus JBBDMU01. Next base: position 1,410 of record JBBDQY010000023.1, on the reverse strand, counting down.
AAAATAAGATTGCAAAGCATAGGACATTCGTAATAAACCAGATTTAATATTACAGGTCGCCCGTTATTTAAATAAGTAGAAATGGGAACCTCCAATCCCTCTTCATTGATCAGCAAGATATCATCTGAAATGATATCACCAAGCTTCTCTGTTAATCCGACGCCATCAAGATCAGCCGGTTTTCTGATTTACCTGAGCTGCTTTAATGTGTGAAGTGAATAGAATTGTAAACATCATCGCAAGAAATGCCCACAGAAAGGTAGTTTGAAGTGTTTTACGTATCACCATTTTTTTTTAAAAGACGTTCTTATATATAAGAAAAGTAATTTCAGTGCCAACAGAATGCTAAATCTAAATGTTTTTCCTGATCTGCTTCTTCAGGAATTAGATGGAACATTCTGGTTGACAACATGCCAAAACGCCACCTCCTGACATCACTCCATTATGCATTGCTGTCGACTCTGGCAAAGGCCAGATTTAAAATCAGAAGCATAAATTTGATTTAATTTTGAGTTTTGCCTTGGTTATCAACAAATTAAATTATCGAAAAGATTGATAGTCCTAATCAATCTTTTCAATGACCTCACCGCAATTTTGCATATTTGCCATATAAGGATTGGCTATTTCCTCTTCACAGCTTAACCAATTTGCATCTTCCATGGGACAATATTGAAGGTAAACCACGCCATCGATACCGAAGCTGGATGCACTTTTAGCCATCGCATCCGAGATGAACTTAAAGTGAACTCTTTGAGCATCAATATCATCAGCATCAGCCATCTTTTCAAGGTTAGAGTGAATATTTTGCATATGCTCTGTCCAGATATCTCGTGCATTGCCTTCGAGCAGGTTGCTGTTCACCCGATTTAAAGTTTGATCCAGTTCGGCTATACTAGTTTGCACGGCATCAAAATTAGAGTTTACCAGTTCATCTTTAATTTCCAGGTAAACATTCACAACGGAAGTAAGCTGGGTTTGAAATGCCTGAGGAACATCGCCAAACTTTTCATTCGTCTCCTGATGTTCCGTTCCATTCATGTTCATTCCACCCATACCCATTCCATTACCCATCATCATTTCATGCATCATATTTTTCATTTCTTCATTCTGCATCATCATCTTGCACATGCTCATCATTTGCTCAGGATCCATATTATCCATCATGTTTTCCATCATTTGCATGCGCATTTGATCGTTTTCGATCATTTCATCCATCATGTGATTCATCAGAGTTGAGTCCCTCATGACTTGTTCCATCATTTCAGCCTGTTCAGCGTTTAGTTCCTGTTTTTCCTGATTCTGTGCGGTAATCGCATTACAGGCATAAACAAACGATAAACTGAAAGCGAAAAATAAAGAAAATAATTTTACTGTATTCATAATATGACCTATAGGTTTTGTTATATAAAT
>JBBDQY010000022.1:0-9600 GCA_040905745.1 Balneolales bacterium | reverse complement strand
CGTGGCGGACGAAGAAGCTTTCTTCGTTGTAGTCGGTGTCGATGAACCAGCAGGCTATGCCATCGGCCCCGTCACTGCGGACCTCACCGGTTTGGGGGTGAAATACATCTACACCATTTATTTTCACCTGAATCTTATCATCTTCAACTTCATTGATATCAATATCAGGTTCACCGAAGATAACGAAGAGGTTGCCTTTGCCGGTGTTTTTTAGGTCATCGGCCATGTGCAGGTCAGCATTCATGCGGGCTTTAAGTATTTGGATACGGCCAAGCTTTTCCAAATCGGATGAATGGCCGTCATAGTTAAAGGCACACGAAATGAGCACATCGAAACCGGCATCGCCTGTTTCCTTTGCGGCTTCTACCAGATCGATTCGTTGTAAGCTGCCAAATTCGGGGCCAATTAATATAGCTGCCCGCTTTTCTTTTTCTCCTTCCATGTAGCGGCCTTCGGCGCATATAAACTCGCCGGGCCAGGGAGTGAGAGACGTGAAATTGATTTTGTCTTCTTTATGTGCCTGCTGCACACCGGCTGTTTTGAGGTTTTCCAGGATCATTTGGGTGAAATCCCTTTCCTCCGGTTCGGCTACACCGTTGATCAGTTCATCGTTTTCATTCATAACCAGCATGCGGTGTGGAGAAAGACTTTCTACAGTGAACGGTCCGGCTACACGAACTTTCTTTTTATCCTCATAGGGTTTGTCATACAGGTATTCATGATCGGCTTTGGCAGCAATGGAAGCATCGATTTCCTTTTGCCGGGCAATTCTCTGATTCCACCACTTTCCGTGGAGTTGTATTGCTTCATCAGACCACAGCTTGTCAGCCTTACTGGGTATTTCCCATTCTTTCCATTGCTTGCGTAGCAATGAATTAATTTGTTCACACAATGGCTCAAGCTTTTCCTGAATCTTTTCCCAAATCACATCAATCTCGGCATTGGTGGCAATGGATTTTAAGGTGATGTGGGGTACACGTTCGTAAACAAAGCCCTGTCTTATGTTGCCGAAAGTAGCATTGTGACTAGGTTCTGTTCGACTGATTTCAGCTTCTTTCCTCTGACCTTCTGAGGAGTCAGCTAACAGGTAGTAAGGATAGCGTGCTCCCATGATTCGAGATCTAGCAAGAGCTAATGCAACTCGTGACGTGTCAATAGTAATCCACCTACGCCCCCATTGTTCAGCTACTGTTGCAGTAGTCCCTGAACCACAAGTAGGGTCAAGGCATAAATCACCAGGATCTGTTGACATTAAAATGCAGCGTTGAATAATTTTGCGATTGGTTTGCACCACATATATTTTATCATCAGAATAACCACCTGCACTTGTATCTTGCCATAAATTATCCATTGGTGCTACGGGAAAATCTAAAAGTTTACGCAGGTAGTATAGACTTGTGCTAACATTAATTAATCGGTTTGCTTTTGCGAGCCTCTTAAGACCTACAAAAGTGGTTTTCCAATGTTGATTGTTACCAGGATTGTATTCTACACCCTCAAAACTAAATGGTAAACTACCTTTAGCTGAGGCACCTAGAGATACTAAGGTATCAGGAGCAAAAATTTCCAAAGTTTCATCTATACTATTAGTTTCTTTTTCCTCTTTATTGATCTTTCGTCGTATACCAGTTCTTTTATCCTGAACCATACGATAAATAGAGGGACGATCTTCTCCTGTTTTATCCCGATATGGCTGCCTATATTTTAGTTGATCATATTTCTTTGCATACCATATAACATAATCTGCCACACACGAAAGTGTTTTTGCAGATTGCCCCCCAGTTTTTCTAAATGCAATTACCGCACAACAATTCTCCTCTCCAAAAACCTCATCCATCACTGCCCTAACTCGATGAACATTTTCATCACCAATTTGGACAAAAATTGATCCACTTTCCGTTAATAGATCTCTAGCAACTGTTAATCTATCTCGTAAATAGGTTAAATACGAATGAATTCCGTCTCGCCATGTATCTCTAAATGCTTTAACTTGTTCAGGTTCACGGGTAATATGATCTGTTTTACCATCCTTTACGTCACGATCAGTAGTAGACCATTGAAAGTTGGAGTTGAATTTAATCCCATAAGGTGGATCGATAAATATTGATTGCACTTTACCTCGAAGACCTTCGCGTTCTGCAAGCGAGGCCATCACCTGCAGGCTGTCGCCGAGGATTAAACGGTTCGCCCAATTGGCGTCATGCTGGTAGAATTCGGTCTTTGCGTTATCGTCCGGAAGGCCGTTAAAATCACCAAACAGATCGAATTGCCGGTCTTCTTCATCTTCATCCTTTTTGGTTTGATGAATAAGGTCGTCGATAAGTACTTTTGGGTGCACCTTTTCCTGAATATACAGCGGCGATGCCTGGACGATCAGATCCGACCAGTCCTGTTCATCCTTGCCCCGCCAGACAAGCTGTGGGTCCAGGTCCCGGTTCCGCCGCTCATAAGCCACCCGAACAGGATTTTGATCCTCCTTATTCATCAAAGACTGGTATTCGGCAGTAGGAATATTCTTACGGGAGGATTCGCCGTGTCTGATGGTTTCGACGGATTTACTTGTCCTTTTTTTCTTCATTCTTTATTCATAATGCATCAGGGTTATTCAGGGAACGTTTTTCCTCGGATGTAAGCCGGCGTTCTACCTTTTTTATGTCTTCAGCGGGCGAAAGGCTTTCAGGCCGAATGCCTCGATTTATGAGAGTTTTCCGAACGGCCTTATTATTCGTTATATGTTCTCCGGAAATGGTTTGTTCACTATTCATTTTATGTTCACGCGCGTTATGAATAGTAATCTCAGTGGCGAAGTCTTTTGCTTTCAAAATTATGGTCGGTGCAAAATCGGCAAGTGGTCTTTTAACTGGTACTTTCCACTGTGATTTCATTCTCTTTGTAGATTTTCCGAACAAGGCCTGGTCACCTTTGCTCCTAATCCATGCAAAATTTTCATTTTCCCCTGTTTGCTCATAAATCACCTGTGATAATTCTTTTTCTGAGACCGTGAGTTTCCTTCGGGCTGCCAGTCGTTCAGCTTCAAGGAGCCGCTGTTCGATGAGTTCCGTTTTACGTGTTTGTACTGCAAAGTATGTTTGGGCAAACGCAATTTCCTGTTTTCTTGGATCACCATTCTGAGCAATCAGATAGCAGGCATAACGGGTAATCATTATGTCTTCAACTTCACGCTGACTGCCCGAACCTAAATCTACCATTTTGTTGACGTCAACAAAATGGTCAGGAATATTATGGCCCGATACTTCACATGCAGTTTTTGCCTTATTAATAACCAGCATAAAGTTTCGCCATTCCGCATAGCCTAACAGATGTTGAATATCCCGGGCCAGCCAGAACTCTACCCCGTTTTCAGCACGCTGAGCATTGGCTTCAAAAGTAGATGTCAGCGTTTGTATAGTTTCTTTCTTCATTTTACAAATCCAGTTTCCCGATAGTTAAATTCACAATTATCATCTATCATTCTGTTAAACTCTGCCTCAACTTTCTCCTCAAAATCAACCTCAATCTCATACACACTGGTAAACTCTGCGAATGACCATCGCCCGTATTTTTCAAGGTTATTCACGCCAGGCACCCAGTATGTATCCATGGTCGTTTTCTTTTCCTTTGCATCTTCCCGTCGGTAGCCTTTTATTTCCACAATGAGGTGAAGCAAATCATCCGGACCGTTTCCATCATCAACAAGCACAATAAAGTCGGGAATATACCTTCTCATAGCCGATCCATAGCGATAGGGTACTTCCAGTCCAAGGTTGTGATTTTTGACATAAGCTTTGACCTGTGTGTGATTTTCAGCCACCCGGCAGAATTCTGCCTCCCAATCGCTGTCCAGGATCACCCAGTTAATATGTGACCGGCGTGAATCAGTTTCCCATCGGTCTCTTTTCGAGGTATTGAAATTAACATATTTCGTTGACCCTGTCGGATTATAAGGGTCAAGAACAGCCTTGACTGGCCGTTCGTTGATATGTGCCTGCGTAATACCTGCAGTTATTCGTTGGCAGGCCGTATCAGCCAGCTCCTGGTACATTAATTGCGCAGGATAGGTGCCACCCTTGCAGACCAGGCAGGTATCGAGCCATTTTTTGGTAATGCTTTTTAATTGGCCGAACAAATGGAGCTTAGGATCATCGCCGGGGTCACGCCATTTTGTATATAACAACCGTTTGGTGAGGTGAAACAAAAGTGTCGATTTCCTTAAATCAGCCAGATGCTCAAGACCTATATTATTATCTTCTCCTATTATACCCGCAACTACTGTTTTAGAAGGTCCAACTAGTTCAGGCGTGAGCTCTAAAACAGAATCATCATTAAATTTAGCACTGAGCCGTTCCTCCGGAAGTTCGGTTCGATAACCTTCTACTCGAGGAAAGGTAATTTCCAGATGATCCCGTTCAGGTTTCATTGCTTTTACATGGATGGTCTGCCGGGGAGGCTGGGGCGGGGCGACAACAGGCTTAGCCGCAAAATCAAAAGGTATACCCAGCACATCGGCATATTCTACATTGAACAAACCCTCTTCATTGAGATCGTATGACTGCCGTCTCAACGCCCGGCCAATCACTTGCTCACAGAGCAGCTGCGTACCGAAGGCACGCACACCTAAAACATGTGTAACGGTACTGGCATCCCAACCTTCAGTAAGCATAGACACCGAAACCACGCAACGAATAGAATCACCAAGCCGACCGCTCTTCCCAACAGTGTTCATGACTTCCCTCAGAAGATCCTGATCTGTTATATTTTCAGCCTGTTTACGGTCTCCACTTCGCTCAACAATCTCCCGCCGAAAGCGATCAATTTCATCGGAAGCCATATTGCGAAAATTCTTATCCAAGGCATCGCCGGACTCAAGTTGCTTACTGTCAATCAAGAGCGTATGAGGCCGTCCATATTGTTCGCCATGTTCATTGAAGTTCCTGAAGAGTTTAAGTCGGCCGTTCACGAGCTGACTGGATCCGTCATTGTCTTCAAGGTGGAAACCGGAGATATAATCATACACCAGCTTGGAGGTGGATGTATTGTTACATACCACAATAAAGCAGGGAGGAACATCGATACCGGCTTCCTTCCAAAGATCATAAGTTTTGTCATAATGACCGTAGAGCGCTTCAAGGGCCGTTTGAAGTTCAACAGGCAAGCTTAATGGATCAAGGTCTTTTGACTTGCCCCTTCCTCCTTTAGGCATTTTTTTACTGATATGTTCCCAAAGGTTGCGAAACTTGGGCATCTCTCCACCTGGAATATTATCGGCGACCGGAACCCGCGGTAATTTGACAATTCCACATTCAATGGCATCCATTAGAGAGAAATCGCTCATGGTCCAATGAAATAATGTCCCCTCTGCGTAGCCGGAGCCTTGAAGAAAAAAAGGAGTTGCCGAAAGATCCATCACCCGCGATATCCCAAGCTTTCGACCGACAGCTTCAATTCCTGAAATCCATAATCGGGCAGCTTCATTATTTTTTTCTGCTTCCTTTTTTTCATCTCCCTTTAACGAATCATCATCAATCATGGGCTTTCCACGATAGCAATGATGGGCTTCATCATTAATGACCATAATGTTCTTCAAACCCATCAGGTCAGGCATTACCCTTTGGAGCATTTGTCCTTCCGTTTCCAATGTATTTAAGGCATCCCCCCTACCCTGAAGTAATGAACGTCCTCCTTTAGATAAATCAATACGCTCACGCATTTTAAAGGCATGGTAATTGGTAATTACAATTTTTGCCCTATTTAGATCAGCAAGCATATCATTTGGAACAAGTTCCCTGCTTTGATAATAACTGTCGGGATCGTTAGTATGAAGTACCCGGAGCCTGTCACGAATGGTAATGCCTGGAGTAACGATCAAAAAACCTCTTGTGAAGTTTTTACTAGTTGGCCTGCGGACTGAGTTGATTGTCTGCCAAGCAATAAGCATGGCCATGACCGTAGTTTTACCCGCACCTGTGGCCAGTTTCAGAGCAAGCCGCATCAAGTCAGGGTTGGCCTCGTTATTGGCATTAGCAAGATATTCCAGAAACCCTTTTTCCGATTTACCTGACTTTGGAGCTACCTCTGAAAGCCATATAGCCGTTTCGGCAGCTTCAACCTGACAAAAGAAAGGTCTGAGGTTATTGAACTTATGATGTCGCCAGTGCTTAAGAAGCCTGGCTGTTTCAGGTGTTACCTTCCAGTCCACCTGATTTGGCAGGCTTCTCCATCGGTCAACATGCTTACGGAGTTCGTTGATGATGGGTGTAGGATCATATTGCTGTGTTTCCGTGGAAATTCCCTTGCCTTCATCAAAAGCGAACTGGCTTTGCTCGGTAGTACCTTTGCGTTTTCTCGGTTTGGGTATAGGAGTAATAAACTCAGCTTTTCTCCGGGTTTCTAAAATTCTTTGAGTGGGTTGCCCATGCTCATCCAGTTCCCAATGCCTTACTGGATATTCGTACGGTGAGTTAAGAATGGGTTGCTCAAAAAATTGGTTATCCATAGAATTAATTGGCTCTGAGAAAGATCACATATATAATCAACAATTCTTTAGGAATGGTTTAATGCTTTTCATCTGCGCTTGTAGCGTAACTTTTGGGGTAATTATTAAGACCTAGAACATTTTGTTATAAAATATCAATAATAAATCTAAAGACAACCTTTTACTATTAAAAGCTTTAATAAACCTCATGCTTTGTTAAGAATATAATTTACAAATTTTGTAGGTATTTCTTCCTGATCCACCGAAGTTGCCACATCATTGTTGAAAACTCAGAAATACCTTAGGCGAAAACAAAGTGCTCGATTGTATCAACTGGAAGTATAGGTTTCATCTTGGGAGCATTCCAGCCATTCCTTATGACACCATACACCATGAAAATTTTTATCTGTTTCCAGTTTCTTATTTTCATCCAGCTCATAATAGTTTTATCACGGCCCCAGCCGGTTCCGGAGGCTTAAAACCACCCTCTGCGCTTAAAAAATAAAAGCATGAGCAGAGCCAGGGCCAACATAAATAACAGGGCAAACGGATAACCGAAATACCAATGTAACTCAGGCATATTCAATGGACTTGATTCAGGATCAAAGTTCATTCCATATATTCCGGCTATAAAAGTCAGAGGTATAAAAATGGTGGCTATAATGGTAAGGACTTTCATTACCTCATTCATATGGTTGCTCAATCCTGACATATTTATGTCTATAAGCCCAAATATCAGTTCCCGGTTAATTTCAATATTGTCTAAAACCTGTACCACATGATCGTACACATCTCTCAAAAATATTTTAACCTCACCAGTTATTAATGGTGATTCATCTCTGATCATCGAATTAATGCCATCACGCAATGACCAAACCGACTTTCTGAAGAAGTTTAAATCTCTTCGAAGAGCGTGAACTTTATGCAAATGTCCCTCTTTTGGATCGGAAATGATCTGTTCTTCCAGTTTATCTATTGACTCTCCAATCAAATCCAGAGCCTGGAAGTAATGATCAACTATATTATCAATTAAAACATATGAGAGATAGTCGTATCCAAGTTTTCTTAGCTGAGTATTCGTGATTTTCAACCATTTAAAAACCGGTTCAAATATAGGTTCATCACTCTCCTGAAAAGAAAGCACAAAATTTTTTCCCAGAACTATACTGACTTGTTCCGTTTGTAAACCTGTGCGTCCTTCAGAATCAGTTTTATGAGAAATCATCCGTAACACTATGAAAACTAAGTCGGAGTAAGGTTCAATTTTGGAACGTTGAGAGGTGTTAACAATATCTTCCCGGATAAGAGGATGGAGGCCAAAGTAATCCCATACCGTTTTCAGTTTATCAATATCATGTAACCCCTGGACCTGTATCCATGTTTTGGATTGATCTTGCAAATATGGCTTGGATTCTTCAATTTTTTCAAGAGAAATAACATCGTAGTGATCGTTACTAAAATCATGGATAGTGAATAAAACTTCATCAACTTTTTTAACACCCGTGTGAATAGCCGTGCCGGGTATTTGTCCGGGTGGCTTACGATAAATTTTTTCCGGCTGGGCTATTTGGAATAAGCTATGGACTGAGCTGCTTAATTTTTTTATCCGACTATTCATAAAAAGAATTCAATATGCTCACCATGGTTGACATTTAAAGTTTTATAAACGAACAATAAACTACTGATTAGGTAATATATAAAATTATGGGGTACTAAATATATAGTCTTATACAACACCATATCATGACCATATCAACAACATATCAACACCATATATATACGGCCTTGATATGGATTTGATACGGTTTTTATATATCTTTACTTAGGACCTGATAATCAGGTTTGAACCCTAAATTTATCTGGCACTATGGCAACTTTTAAAGACGGCATTTTCGGCCCGGCCTCCGGGTCGGTAGGCAATGTGATTCTCTCCCACCGGAATGGCAAGCCCTACATCCGTTCAAAACCGGATAAGATTCATAACCCGCAGACGCCCAGGCAGCTTGCTTCACGGAAGAAGCTGAGTTTGATGTCCGCGATGCTGAGTACTTTCAAGCCTTTTATCAGGGCGGGATTTACCGAGCTTCCCAAAGGACTTTCGACACGCGACGTGGCTTATTCGGCCAACAGCAAACGTGTTTTTACGGGTGAGTATCCGGATATCAACATCGATTATTCAAAGGTTTTAGTCTCCGGTGGAACATTAACGTCGGCAAGTGGTGCGGGTGTGGCGTTGGATGGGAATATATTGAAATTCACCTGGGATTCTGTACCCCAGCCGGGCAAACCGTCGGGTGATCACGATATGGCCATGGTTCTGGTATATCATGATAAAATTGATTCTGTGGAGTATTCCCTGAGGGCTGCTGAGCGGAGAAGCGGGCAGTTTGAACTGGAGATCCCCCAAAATATGGCATCCTTACCGGACAGCCTGCATACCTGGATCAGTTTTACTTCCGCGGATGGCAGACGCACTTCAGACAGTGAGTACTTGCAGGTCAGTTAATTTGAGGAATTCATTTCAATCGCTCTAACATCCTGGTATCATATTGTCAACGAACTGTTCCAATCCAGGAGATTGGATAGTGGGGAATGAAATGGCAAATGTAGAACCATTTTTCATTTCTGAAGTAATGGAACCTTTAATTTGCATGACAAGGCCGTTGATCAACGTAAAACCCATGGTTGAACCCTTCGTTTTTTTAGGCATCGTCGCTGATCACTAAAGTTACCGTATTTCCCAACTGCTTTAGGGTAATGGTAATGTGTCCCGATTTCCGACCGTTGAATGCGTGCTTATAAGTATTTGTTAATAATTCATGAATTATTAAAGCTGTGGGAACGGCGGTAGTGATTTCTAAATAAACAGGATCTGACTTAACTACCGTAGTAATTACAGCATCACTTGTTGGTAGTTTAAAGATATATGCTGCATTAAGGTTCACCACTTGAGGCTTAGGAGATCCTAAAACACTGAACTTGAAAGTAGTCACTTTAACTAAAATACCGGCAGGCAGCTAGCTATATTAAAAACGGATAGGCAACACATTAATCATCTATTTGATTAATTCCTTCTCGTATAAAGACTTGCAATAGTCCTAATATAATGTTAAGCTATCTTAACATTA
>JBBDQY010000021.1:0-50598 GCA_040905745.1 Balneolales bacterium | reverse complement strand
GCAATGATTTAAATGGCCTTTTCCCGCAAATTATTAATCGAACTCAGGTTATTAAGAGCAGGATACCTTCATCATATCTCCCGAATTTAATTTCAATGTTATGCCTAATAAAAACTTCAATATCGATGATCCGTTTGAATTTGAATCACTTCTAAAAGATGATGACCGTATGATAATGGAAACAGCCAGGGAATATGCTCAAAGCAGGCTGGAACCAAGAGCTTTGCGTGCAAATCAGGATGAGATTTTTGATGAGAATATTCCAAAGGAAATGGCAGAATTAGGTTTACTTGGTTCTACCCTGGATCCCGAATACGGTGGCGTCGGTGCCAGCCATACGGCCTATGGCCTCATAGCACGGGAGATTGAAAGGGTTGACTCAGCTTACCGTTCTTTTATGTCAGTACAATCTTCACTGGTTATGCACCCCATTGATCAATTTGGCACCGATGAACAACGGCAACGATTTCTCCCAAAATTGGCAAATGCAGATCTGATTGGATGTTTCGGATTAACTGAACCTGATCATGGATCTGACCCCGCGTCTATGACCACAACGGCAATAAAACAAGATGGTGGATGGGTGTTGAATGGAGCAAAAATGTGGATCACAAATTCTCCTATTTCTGATGTTGCCGTTGTCTGGGCAAAAGCTAAAGAAAATCGCTCCGATGAGGGTGAGATTCGGGGTTTCCTGGTTGAGAAGGGTATGAAAGGCTTTTCTGCGCCGGTAACCCATGAAAAGATGTCTTTGCGTGCTTCGCTTACCGGAGAGTTAATATTTCAGGATGTCTTTGTACCTGACGAGAATGTATTCCCAGAGATAAAGGGGCTGAAAGGTCCTTTTAGTTGTCTGAATAATGCCCGTTACGGCATTGTCTGGGGGGTGTTGGGAGCAGCGGAAAACTGTTATCACCGCGCACGTCGCTATGTTAAAGAACGTAAGCAGTTTGGACACCCACTTGCTGCCAACCAGCTCATCCAAACAAAACTTGCGAATATGCTAACAGATATTTCCCAGATGCAGCTGCTTGCACTGCGGCTTGGACAATTAAAAGATGAAGGTAAAATTCACCCGGCCATGGTCTCCCTGGCTAAACGTAATAACTGTGGTAAAGCACTGGATATAGCCCGTGTGGCAAGGGATATGCTTGGTGGTAATGGAATATCTGGCGAATATCGCGTAATCCATCATATGGTAAATCTTGAATCAGTGAATACTTATGAAGGCACTTATGATATCCACGGACTCGTTTTAGGCCGTGAAATTACAGGTATACCCGCATTTGTACCTAAAGGTTAGAATTTACGTTGCTCATGAAAACCAAAGAATGTCCATCCTGTGCTTTAGAAGTTGATGCTCAAAATGAGATTTGCCCCATTTGCGGTTACGAATTCCCGGAACAAAGTTCATGGTCTTACCTTGTCATATGGGTTATGATTGCATTATTGCTTTTATGGGTACTTTTATAAGGTTAATACTAGGATACCTTGATTACTTTTAGGATATTTGCTGTGCATTTTTACCTGAATTGAATAGAACCTTTCTTATTCAGACTACTGATAATCTATTGATGGGCTACTCGTTTAATACACAACATTTATAGCTTTGACAACCTTCTTATAATGTATTTTCGATCGTCTGCCTGCACCTTGTATTTACTGATTTTTCTGACTTTATTATTTTTAATTCCCAATAATAAGGAAGTTAAAGCACAGAATAGTAGTGAGTTTACCATAGCACGTATCCAGTATCGGGGCGGAGGAGATTGGTATAATGACCCCTCATCTCTCACCAACCTTATCCGGTATGCCAAAAGCCATATTTCAATCCCTATTACCAGGGAATACCAGGATGTAGCTATAGGAAGTCAGGAACTGCATAGGTATCCCTTTGTTTATATGACCGGCCATGGCAATATCGTCATTAATTCTGCTGAAGCATCGAATATGAGGAAATATCTCGATAATGGCGGTTTTCTCTATATTGATGACGATTACGGTTTTGACCCCTATATCCGTCCGGTCATAAAAGAAATATTTCCTGATGAAGAATTAATCGAACTTCCATTGTCACACCCAATATACTCTCAGGTTTATGATTTTCCCGATGGCCTTCCAAAGATACATGAACATGATAATAATCCACCGCAAGGCTATGGAATATATCGTGATGGAAGGCTGGTTCTATTTTATACGTATGAGTCTAACCTGACAGACGGCTGGGCAGATGCCGATATCCATAATAATCCAAATGATATCCGTGAAAAAGCGTTTCAACTCGGTGTCAATCTACTGGTCTTTGCGTTGACAAATGAACGCTGAGTGCTTTAATATCATCCAAAAAATGCTGATCTTTACCTATAATTTTTATCAGAATTAAAAATATCCGTATGAATATTCCAATTGCTTCAGACCATGCCGGGTTTGAAGCCAAAGAACGTGTAAAACAGATTTTAGATACTCTAGGGCATAAAGCTATAGATTTAGGAACTCATTCCACCGATTCAGTTGACTATCCTGATTATGCTGTATTGGTCTCTCGCGCCGTAGACAGCAAAGAATATGACTATGGTATCTTAGTTTGTGGGAGCGGCCAGGGAATGTGCATGACTGCCAATAAATACCCCAATGTTCGTGCTGCACTTGTTTACGATGAAGAGACTGCTGCCCTTACCCGGCTTCATAACGATGCCAATATCCTTTGTCTGCCTGGCCGGACTTTGAATGAAGAACTTTTTAATATTGTTAAAATATGGCTGGATACTGAATTCGAAGGTGGACGTCATACCAGGCGGGTTAACAAAATCAACGATCTTACGAAATAACGTTAAAACGAATTATGAAAAATTTAAAGGCACAGGATCAGGAAATATATAATCTGATCGGAAAAGAAACTGATCGACAAAATCATAATATTGAACTTATTGCCTCTGAGAACTTTGCTTCCAAAGCCGTCATGGAAGCTATGGGTTCACCGTTAACCAATAAATACGCTGAAGGCCTGCCGGGAAAACGTTATTATGGTGGCTGTGAACATGTAGACACTATAGAAGATCTGGCTCGTGATCGTGCAAAACAGCTATTTAAAGCAGATTGGGTAAATGTTCAGCCCCATTCCGGCGCGCAGGCCAACTCAGCGGTCTACCTGACCTTTCTGCAACCGGGTGATACGTTATTAGGCCTGGACCTTGCTCATGGCGGACACCTCACTCATGGTTCTCCTGTGAATTTTTCCGGAATGTTGTACAATGCTCAGTTCTATGGTGTAGATAAAGAATCAGGACGGCTAGACATGAATAAGATTCGTGAACGTGCTAAAGAAGTAAAACCAAAGATGATTTCCATAGGAGCTTCAGCATACACACGTGACTTTGACTATGAAGCTTTCCGGAATATTGCTGATGAAGTTGGCGCTTTTTTATGGATGGATATGGCCCATACGGCCGGTTTGATTGCCGCTAAGCTACTTAACAATCCTTTGCCATGGGCTCATGTCGTTACCACAACCACCCACAAAACACTACGTGGTCCTCGTGGAGGAATGATCCTCGTTGGAAAAGACGGAGAAAATACAATCGGGAAGATAGCTCCCAAATCCGGACGTACAAAAAACTGGAGCGAACTGTTAGACTCATCTGTATTTCCGGGAACTCAGGGTGGTCCACTAATGCATGTAATAGCCGCTAAAGCCGTAAGTTTCGGCGAAGCACTTCAAGACGACTTTGTAGAGTATCAACAAAAAGTGCTCCAAAATGCCAAAACCATGGCTCATCGTTTCACGGAACTTGGTTACAATCTAGTAAGTGGAGGAACAGACAACCATTTGATGCTGATTGACCTGCGAAATAAAAATATCACAGGCAAAGATGCTGAAATAGCCCTTGAGAAAGCAGAAATTACGGTTAACAAAAATATGGTACCCTACGACACCGAAAGTCCTTTTGTAACCTCGGGAATACGTATCGGGACACCGGCTATGACCACAAGAGGTATGGGTGCTGATGAATTTGTTCGCATTGTGAACCTGATCGACCGTGTACTCCAGGACCCAAATAATGAACAAACCCAATGGCAGGTGGCCGGAGAGGTAAAAAGCCTGTGCGAATTATTTCCTTTATATGATTTCGTCACTGCGTAATAAATTGGCATTAAAAAAAGTTAAACCCTAATAAAACCAACTCCTCCTCTTTAAAACAAATAACCCTCATTTAGAACTACCTTAATGGCCGATCGTCAAATAATGGATGCCAATTTACCCAAAGCCGAGGCACCGGAAAATAATTTGGGGGAAATGTCTTTTCTGGACCACCTGGAAGAATTCCGCTGGAGAATATTCAAAGGTTTGGGTGGTTTATCGATTGGTGTAATAATAGCCTTAATCTTCTCCGACTTCATAATGGATGTCGTATTATTAGGCCCCACCCAATCATCTTTTTTTATATATGATTTGCTTGGTATTAACGCCATAGACCTTTCTCTGCAAAACAGAAGGTTACCCGGCCAGTTCTTTACATATTGGGGCACCATATTAGTAGTCGGTGGCATTATTGGGTCACCGGTGTTTTTTTATCAATTTTGGGCATTCATTACACCCGCTTTCAATGAAGAAGAACGCAAAGGCACACGCTTTACCGTATTCAATATTACCCTTCTTTTTATTGCAGGTGTTATGTTCGGTTATCTCATTCTCACTCCCTTTGCCCTGCAGTTCTTCAACCAATTTCATATTTCCGATATGGTACGCAACGATTTTGACATCAATGCCTACTTCTCTTCATTAACCATGTGGACCCTTGCATGTGGGATTGTGTTTCAGCTTCCGATGGCCAGTTACCTGTTATCAAAGATGGGGATACTCACACCTGAATTTCTGATCACCTACCGGAAACACGCCATCGTGATCTGCTTCATATTAGCTGCCTTTATAACACCACCCGATCCCATATCACAGTTTATGATTGGTATTCCCTTGATCTTGTTATATCAATTGGCCATTACGGTAAGTCGTGTAACGAATCGGCGAAGAGATAAGAAAATCTGGGGTGAATCAGGCAAGCCAGGCTCCTGATTTAAGGAAACTTAGTTTACAGATTATACCTACAGGGAAGTGATTACCTGAATCTCTTCCCTTCATATTCATTAATGCTTGAAATGAAGAAATCCAACAAGCTTATAAATGAAACCTCACCATACCTTCTTCAGCATGCTTATAACCCTGTAGAATGGTACCCGTGGGGGGAAGAAGCATTGGCAAGAGCAGAATCTGAAAACAAGCTCATCTTCCTGAGTATCGGTTATTCAAGCTGCCATTGGTGTCATGTTATGGAACATGAATCGTTTGAAGACAGGGAAACAGCAAAATTGATGAACGAAAAATTTATCAATATTAAAGTAGATCGAGAAGAGCGGCCCGATCTTGATTCTATTTATATGGAAGCCATTCAAATGATGACCGGACAGGGAGGATGGCCATTGAATGTCTGGCTCACACCGAATAAAATCCCTGTCTTCGGAGGCACCTATTTCCCCCCGCGTAGCATGCACGGACGCCCGGATTTTCGGACCATACTAAATAAACTGGCAACCCTCTACGAGGCCGATCCTGAAAACGTACAGCAGCAAGCTGATAAAATGACCCAGGCATTGCAGCAAGACCTGTATAGTCGTGTTGAATCCGGCACCTTAAACCGGGAGCTATTAGATGCCGGTTTTAAAAGTTATCAAACCAGTTATGAACCTGTACATGGGGGCTTCTCTCATGCACCCAAATTCCCATCATCTATGGGGATTGAATTTTTACTGCGTTATTATCACATCAGCGGAGATGAAGAAGCTAAAAAGATGGCTCAGCATTCCCTTGAACAGATGGTCATGGGAGGAATTTATGATCAAATTGGAGGTGGCTTTCATCGATACAGCACCGATGACAAATGGCTGGTTCCTCATTTTGAGAAAATGCTATACGATAATGCCCTGCTCGTTTCAGCCCTTTGTGATGCCTGGCAGGTTACCGGAGAAAACTTGTATAAAGATACCATTTATGAAACCATAGGCTGGCTTAAAAGGGAAATGCTTCTGGATGAAGGCGGGTTTTACTCAGCCCAGGATGCTGATACAGACGGCGAAGAAGGTAAGTACTACGTATGGGAACTTCGGGAAATTAATCATCTTTTGGATGATGAAGATTTAACCATTTTCAAAGAAGTATATTCTGTAACCCTTGAAGGCAATTGGGAAGGTAAAAACATCCTCAACCTTTCTGAACCCCTTGAAAAATCTGCTGAAAGGCTCGGCATTAGCATCGATGCTCTTAATCAATCTCTACAAAGAAGTAAGTCTATTTTGCTCAAAAAAAGACAGCATCGCAGCCGCCCGGGGCTGGATGATAAAATCATTACTTCCTGGAATGCCATGATGCTCAAAAGCCTCTGTAAATGTTATAAAGCAATAGGTGATGATTTATTTAAAGAACTAGCCGTATCCAATGCAGAGCTAATGATCACCAAGCTTTTTAAGGATGATATTTTATTTAGAACATACAGCAAGGGGATTACTAAGCAACACGGGTTTTTGGATGATTATGCTTTACTGGCCGAGGCGCTGAGTTACGTATTTGAAATTACCGGTGAAGAAAAATATTTGGATAAAGCTTTATCACTAGTTAATAAACTAAAAACAGATTTTTATGATGAAGAGCATCATGCCTTCAACTATATATCCGAAAGTCATGAACCTTTAATTGCTAATAACCGTAATATATTTGATAATGCTACCCCCAGCGGTAATTCCGCTGCATGTATGGCTTTTCAAAGGCTGGGAATCCTGACAGGTGATCAGGAAATGCTATCTATAGCATATAATGCCATTGAAAGGCTCGGAAAAGTTTGTCTGGAACATGGCACTATTTTCGGATATTTACTGCAAGGTGCGGTTAATATGATCAAACCTGGTAAAGAAATTGTAGTAGTTGGTTCTGAAACAGAATCATACCGTAGAACCTGGGCAAAATCTTATGATCCTCTCTCAGTTTTCATCGAAGGCAAGGATTTTCAGAAGTCATCTTACCTTACTCTGAAAGGCAAGAAAGTTGTGGATAACAAAACCACAGCCTATGTTTGCCGTAATTTTGAGTGCAAAAATCCAGTTACGCAACTTGAAACCTTTAAAGAAGTGCTTGGTACATGATTTTGTTCATTTCACTGTTTCTTTAACAGGTACACCTTCCATATACCGGTTAAATATTTGCAAAGCTTCCTCCTCGGAAAGGCAACCTTTCTTTACCATTGGCCATTCCGAACAATCACTCTCTTTTATAATTCGGGGGAAAAACTGTTTAAACTGTACCGGAATAGATGTATAACCAAGGTGTACCATGGCTGCGACTCGGTGCAAACCGGCACCCAATAAAAAAACCCATTTACTATTAGAATCTATCAGAAAATATCCACGGGGATAACCATCGATTCCCTGTGGCTGATGCCCTCTTTTTTTTAATGACTCATGAATATTATCAAGCCTATTCATTTCCAGCCTTAATTTTTTCTCCGAAACCGGACCGTAAGCCTGTTCACCATGAGATAATGATAAGCCGCTTTCCTCTTTATGTGTACCCTCATGTGTATACAACCAGGGGACACCATAAAGCCATCTGCCCTCTCCACTTTTGAGAATATTGGGTCTGTCAGGAACCTTTAAAAAGTGCTTTTCAAAAATATTACCCGGCTGATGATTCTCGTAATATTTCTGAAAAGCAGCCCGTCCCCCTCGATAGTATCGTAAAAAATGATGCTGATCATAAGTATAAGCAAGTCCGCCATGGTAACGCAGTTTGTGCGATGGGATGGTAAATATAGGTTTCCCTGTTGAATAACCTAATAAAATAGGGTCAACAATAATGGTGTCAATTATTGTTGTACTATCATATAATGGATTGCCGCTCTTGCCAGTCCCCTTATTTAGAAAATAATCAATGGTTTTCTTGATAAATGGGGGAGTAATTTCCCCAAAAACCTTTTCTAATATGGCCATAGTTTGCTCAGCTAGTTTTAAGAATAAATAACCTAATAAGCAACTGATTTTTCATTAATATATAATATATATCATATTATGACAAATAAATTTATTCATTTGTTTAATTACCACTCAAGGGGATCCGTATAGCCTTAAAGAAGAGAGGTTGTTAAATATTAAGGCAGATCTTTTACGTCGCTCAATAAAGGCAGACTTTTATCTTTATCGGATAGGATGGGCTCAGCTTCACCCCATGGGATTCCGATATCAGGGTCATTCCATCTTATCCCTCGCTCGCCTTTTGGATTATAGTAATCACTGCATTTGTAGAGGAAGGTGGCTGTTTCTGATCGTACATAAAAACCATGTGCAAAACCAATAGGAAGGTAAAGCATATGTTTGTTTTTGCCGGAAAGTACCTCAGTAACATACTTGCCAAAAGTTGGTGAATCTTTACGGACATCAACGGCTACATCCAAAATTTCACCCTGGGTAACCATTACCAACTTCGCCTGGGGGTTTTTTATCTGATAGTGCAACCCCCGAAGTGTATTTTGTTTTGATCGGGAAAGATTATCCTGCACAAAATTCTGATCTATACCATGCTCCCGAAACAGGCCTTCACGATAGGTCTCCGTGAAGCAACCTCTTTCATCCTCAAATACTTTAGGCTTGATGAGAATTACATCTTTAATTTCAGTCGGTTCAAAGGTCATGAATTTTGCACGGTATGCAACGAAGTTATTTTATCTGATCTAATAATTCCTGAAGGCCGTCCTGCCAGCGTATAATGCGAACGCCGGGGATATCTTTTAATCTGCTGATATCTAAACGGGAGTATAACGGTCTGTCAGCAATCGTGGGATAGTCTGAGGTAGGAATAGGAACCAATTTCGAATTTATTCCTTTGTTTTGAAATATTTTAACGGCTATTTCATGCCAGTTTGTCAAGCCCTCTGATGAAACATGTATGATTCCTTTATATCCTGTATTTATCAAAGCCACTGTATTAAACACCAGATTGTCAGTAAAAGTGGGTGCACCAAGCTGATCGTTTACCACCTGGAGCTTATCCTTTTCTTTAGACAATCGGAGCATGGTTTTTACAAAATTATTTCCGTGTGCCCCTAATAACCAGGAAACACGGATGATCAAATAATCGGAGCATTTCTTTTGTATAAGCTGTTCCCCCATCAGCTTTGACCACCCATATGTATTGATGGGTTGAGGCTTATGAGTTTCAGGATAGCCTAAAGGAAATACTTCCTGATCACCTTGCTCCCCCTTAAATACATAATCCGTTGAATAATGAACTAGTTTTGCTCCTGCATCCTCACAAAGTTTGGCTATACTGCCTACGGCCTCACCATTGACTTCTCGTGCTTCTTCATCCTCGTCTTCTGCAAGATCAACATGGGTATAAGCCGCGCAGTTTATTACAATATTCGGATGATAGCTATTAAATACTGACCTAAGCGCTGCCTGGTCAGTAATATCCACCATATTGGAAGTACAAGGTTTATAAGACAGGCCATTTTTTTTCAGGTAGAGTTCCCACTCCTTTCCAAGCTGGCCACCGGCACCGAGTAGCAGGATGCGTCCCTTCATATTTTCCCTTCATTTCGATATATAAGTTCGTTGGCCATCCTATACGATTCGGGAGTTCCTGCATCTGTCCACCAGCCATTCAACACGGAATACCGCATCATATTTTCCTTAATATAGAAATTGTTAACATCAGTGATCTCAAGCTCACCACGACCTGATGGTTTTAACTTTCTGATATGATTAAATACCTCATTATCAAACATATAAATACCGGTAACGCAAAAGGATGATTTGGGTTGTACCGGCTTTTCTTCGATCCCAACAATCTTATCACCTTTAATTTCAGCCACTCCATAACGTGTGGGATCTTCAACTTCTTTAATCATTATATGAGCTCCGCCTATATATTTTTTAACAGCATCATTTAACGAATCGTTGAATATATTATCCCCTAAAATAACCAGCATACTGTCATTTCCTACAAAATTCTGTGCTAATCCCAAAGCCTGAGCTATACCGCCGGCCTCATCTTGTACTTTGTACGTAAAACGGCATCCAAATTCTTTACCTGACCCGAGAAGATTAACAACATCGCCCATATGATCCGTGCCGGTTACTATAAGGATTTCGTTGATACCGGCATCTAACATCTTTTCGATTGGATAATAGATCATAGGCTTATTGCCTATGGGTAACAGATGCTTATTGGTAACTTTTGTTAGCGGATACAAACGTGAGCCAGTACCGCCGGCAAGGACAATGCCTTTCATAGGCTCATTTATTTAACATCTACCGGTCATATTTTGAAAAACTACAACAACATATTCACAGGATTCTCCAGAAGTTCGCGTACAGTTTTTAAGAACTGAGCTGATGTCGCTCCGTCTACGATGCGGTGATCGCTGGATAAGGTCACCTTCATTCGTTTGCCCGGAACAACCTGGCCATCTTCAATAACCGGAACATCACGAATGGCTCCAACAGCAAGAATACATGCATTTGGAGGATTGATGATGGCTGTAAATTCTTCAATACCGAACATACCCAAATTGCTTACCGTAAAGGTACTTCCCTCCCATTCTTCCGGCTGAAGTTTTTTGTCTCTGGCTTTGCCGGCTAATTCTTTAGTCTCGGCCGATATTTGGACAAAACCTTTCAAATCAGTGTCACGAATGACCGGTGTTAGCAAACCTTCATCCACAGCAACAGCTACAGCTACATGGATGCCGGCATGACGGCGCATCACATCACCCATCCAGGAACTGTTCACCTTGGGGTGCTTACGAAGAGCCATAGCGCAAGCCTTGACCACAAAGTCATTAAAGCTAATCTTAACTTCGCCGCTGGCGTTCATACCCTCTCTGGCCTCGATGGCCTTCTTCATGTCAATATCGATGGTCTCATAGAAATGAGGGCTACCAAACTTACTTTCAGCCAGTCGTTTCGCAATTACTTTACGCATTTGGCTGACCTGTACATCCTCATCTTTTTCAGGCCGTTTCATGGCTGCCTGCTGTTGAGCACCGGGTGTTTCTTTATATTCTTCAATATCTTTTTTGATGATCCTGCCTTGTGGCCCGCTGCCTTGAATGTTGGAAAGCTCAATTCCTTTATCCTTAGCCATTTTCTTTGCAAGGGGCGATATCTTAATTTTACCATCATCAGAGGTAGATTTCTTATCACTAACCTTATCTGCCTTAGCATCTTCAGCCTCCGGATCAAATTCATCAGGCTTACCTTTAGTTTCCTCGGCTTCAGCTTCTGATTCCAAGGTTTCTTTTTCAACCGGTTCTTTTTCTTCTTTGCTGACAGGTTCAGCCTTGCCATCATCGTCGCCCAACAGATCAGAAATATCTTCATCAGGCTTACCAATGATGGCCATTTTACCGCCCAAAGGCACGGCATCGCCTTCTTTAACGAATATTTTCAAAATGGTACCGGGGTCGAAAGCTTCGACCTCCATAGTAGCTTTATCGGTTTCCACCTCTGCGATAATATCGCCGGTTTTCACCTCATCTCCTTCTTTTACGTTCCATTTAGCAATAACACCCTCTTCCATGGTGTCGCTCAATTTGGGCATATCAATGACGATGGCCATACTTTTACACTCTAAAGTTTAATGATTATTTTCTGTAAGTAACCGTATTAACAGCATCAATTACATTTTTCGGACTCGGGAACCACAAATCAAACAGGTTCCTGGCAAAAGGCGCCGGAACATCCGGTACCGTAACCCTTAAAATGGGCGCATCAAGATAATCAAAAGCATCGCGCTGAATCTGAAATCCAACCTCAGCGGCTACACCGCCAAATGGATGGGATTCATCAACGATAACTAACCGATTGGTTTTCTTCACCGATTCGATAACCAAATCAATATCGAAAGGCTTAATGGTACGGGGATCAATGATCTCCGCTTCAATCCCATCTTTTTCCAGCTCTTTGGCAGCCATTTGAGCCACATGGACCATTTTCCCGTGAGCTACCAAGGTAACATCTGAACCGTCCCGCTTAATTACTCCTTTTCCGATGGGAATTAAATATTCCTCGTCAGGAACTTCCTGTTTCATTCCATAAGTCTGTTCAGACTCGAGGAAAATCACCGGGTTATCATCGCGGATAGCCGATTTTAATAAACCCTTGGCATCATATGGATCAGCTGCAAATATAGTAATCAGGCCGGGAAAGTGGGCATATAGACTTTCAAAAGCCACGGAATGAGTTGCGCCAAGCTGGCCGGCCGAAGCATTGGGCCCCCTGAATACCATAGGTATATTAACTTGTCCGCCACTCATTGAGCGTATTTTTGCGGCGTTATTAATAATCTGGTCGATGCCGACCACAGCAAAGTTAAAGGTCATAAACTCAACAATCGGACGCATACCGTTCATAGCAGCACCCACACCCACTCCGGCAAAACCAAGCTCAGAAATGGGTGTATCGATCACACGCCGGCCACCAAATTCAGCAAGCATACCTTGAGTGACCTTGTAGGCGCCATCATATTCTGCGACTTCTTCACCCATGATAAATACGCGCTCGTCACGGCGCATTTCCTCTGTCATGGCTTCGCGTAAAGCTTCACGAAACTGTTTTTCAGCCATTCATTTCTCCTAAATAATATCGTGTTAAATTATAAGTCATTGGCTTTATTTTAGATAAGGAAAATCATCATCAGCATAGATGTGCTTATAAAGTTCCTCATCATCAGGAAAATCACTTTCTTCGGCAAATTTAATGGCCTCCAGAATTTCCTTATCAATCTCTTCGGAAATGCCCTCTAATTTTTTCTCATCGGCAATGTTATTTTCCAGGATGTACGTTTTTAAGCGTTCGATAGGATCAAATGTTTTGAATTCCTGCATTTCTTCTTTGGAACGATAGTTACCGGGATCACTCATAGAGTGACCTCTATATCGGTACGTACGAACCTCGATCAGGTGAGGCAAAGAATCATTGCGAACCTCTTCAGCCACTTGCTGAAATTTCTCAATTACCGTAAACAAGTCCATCCCATTAATAATATCATGTTTCATACCATAAGGAAGCGCGCGGTCTACCAACTCTCCGGCACTATGTCTTGCTACTGATGTTCCCATAGAATAGCCGTTATTTTCTATTACATATACCACAGGAAGTTTCCATAGCTGGGCGATATTGAAACTCTCGTTCAGGGAACCCTGATCCACGGCACCATCACCGAAGAGACACACGGTGACTTTCTTCTCATCCCTTAATTTATTGGCCATGGCAATGCCGGCACCTAAAGGAAGGTGAGCGCCAACGATAGCATGTCCACCCCAAAAATGTTTTTCAACATCGAAAAAGTGCATGGATCCGCCCTTACCGTTGCTACAGCCTGTTTTCTTTCCAAACAATTCGGCCATTCCGGCTTTGGTTGGAATACCCCGGGCCAGGCCCATACCATGATCACGGTAGGCAGTGATTATATCGTCATCAGCATTCAGGGCATGGTTGAGGCCGGATGACAGAGCCTCCTGGCCGATATACAGGTGCAGAAAACCACCAAATTTACCTTTCTGATACATCTGAGCAGCACGTTCCTCAAAACGACGTTGCCGATACATGCATTCAAACAGCCCAAGAAGCTCATCCTTTTTAATACCGAGACTTTTATGTGTTTTCTTTGTAGGCTTTGGAAGTTTTGTACTTTTATAAACGGCGCCGGTAGGCGTAAATCCGGCTGCCTCAGTCTTTTTTCCCATTCAAACTCCAAGAGGTTTTGGTACGTACATATAATATTGGATGATTTCTTTCAGATAAAGAACCCAAGTATACTGAAAAAACGGGAATTTTGCAGAATGGTTTTTTGGAGATACTGTTTATTCATAGTGTTACATTCTAATCTCAGCTTAAAGAGTAGTTATTATAAATGGATTATATAAAATTTAACTGTTTTATGAATTATGATAAATCAGAATATCATCTAAAAAGCAACTCTATATTCAATTTTAATCTTTAACCCCGTGATTATTAATATTTATTCTTCAACAACTATTTGAAAAAATTTATCATTTGAGGGTTGGTTTTGAGGGTTGATACTGTGCAGTTCCGATTGCAGTCACTATAAACTCTCTGTTTCCTAAAACCGAGTCAGCTACCCAGAGATAAGTACTCGACTCTGTTAATTGAGTACTATAGAATCCTGACCAAAGAAATTTCTCAATATATTCCACTTCTCCCGCTGCAAGAGCTGTAAAAGTAGCCGTATCGCCGGGAGTCACCGTATCTGGGGTAACTACCGCATCCTTAATTGAGAAAGGCGACTCACGGTTATCGGGTTTGGAATCAAAGCCTAATCCATCAAGCTCACAGCTTGCTATAAAAAGGGTAAGGAAAAGGATAAGGGCGGTGAGTTGGGTAATAAGCTTCATAGAATTATTCCTCATAGATTTGTTCCTAATAATATAGGATTTGTTAGTTTACAATACCGCCAGATAACTAAAATAGAATGAGGTGAAAAATGAGCAAAACGGTCATTATAACCGGAGCAGCAAATGGAATTGGAAAAACTATAGCAAGTGCTTTTGCATCCCGGGGATTCCATGTGATCATTGCTGATATTGATACTGAAAACGGAATCAACCTTCAGGATCAACTGGCAAAAGAGGATGGGCAAGCCCGTTTCGTCGAATGTGACGTTTCAGATCCCGAAGCCATACGCAACCTTGTCAGAAACACCGTAGACATCTTCGATGGCATCGATATTATCATTAATAATGCCGGGTTATCAGAATTCACCCAGCCCAAATTGTTCACGGTTGATTCCTGGGATCATATTCTGAACACGAACTTAAGAAGCAGCTTTTTACTGACGCGTGAAGCCGCTCCCATTATGAGAAAAATGGGCGGTGGTAGTGTTGTCAATATCGCATCAACCAGGGCCTTGATGTCGGAGAAAAACTCCGAAGCTTACGCAGCTTCAAAAGGCGGCCTTCTGGCCCTTACACACGCCATGGCTTTATCCTATGCTGATGACCATATTCGAGTCAACTCCATTAGTCCGGGCTGGATCCATACCGGCGATGATAAGGAACTTAGAGAGGTCGACCACCATCAACATCCTTCCGGAAGAGTCGGCAAACCGGCCGACATTGCAAGAGCATGCCTCTTTCTGACCCATCCGGATAATGATTTCATCAACGGCGAAAATCTGGTAATTGACGGAGGGATGACCAGAAAGATGATCTATCAGCACTAATGGTTTGGTAAAAAAGCCATTTTTATAATTTCCGTATTGTGTCAACAACCTTATTTTTTTAGGAAAATTAAGGGTATTGCCTTATGATTATTTATGTGATTTAGTTCATAAATACTTATTCCTATCAGGGCGTTTAGATATACTTCAGAAAGTGCACATATTTTTTTGAGGTGATACCTCGTCCTATACAACTCCCATACAGCTCCGTACAAACTCCCCGTGGTATGGGACATGTTTAGGACGAGGTCAAGCCTTGGTTGATGTGATGAATTTATGTCTGTTTAAATAAGGGTACTTTATTTATTTAGGAAAAGCGATCATTCACCACTATGACCTGAATCAGAATCGGGCAAAATGTTCCTGCCGAACATGAATGGGTGGTTATAAAATTCTAATTTTATAACTGGATGATGGTGAAGATCCAGCCCTGCTTATAGATAAGAAATTCAGGCAACATTGGTTACTCCTCAGGGATGCTCTTAATCTCCTTTTTTGTCTGAATCACGGATTGTGCAGATTACACGGAATTCACGGAGGTTTTAATCCGTGCAATCCCTTAATCCGTTTAATCCGTGATTCAGAACATTATTGCAAGTATACCAACACCCCCTCTAATCATCCAGAAACAGAACACCAAATTTGACCGAGCCTGGAATCTTTAATCAATCTACATTTTTCCCTTTCGATTGGTTTAACCATGTTTTTTAAGGATGGTGTTTGAATATATCCCACCTCCCGTGCCGTAGGTACGGAATGTTAGGTATAATATCTCATTTATCTTTATATAGCTTGATCATGGGAAGGTTAAGATATTGTTTCTTTTAGCTTTGTACCTTTGCCTTGATGCAATAGGGTCCCTCACAAAAATCAAGCCACTTGAACTCGCTCTCGACCGAATACCGTCTTGGGGCTATCGTACAGGGTAAGCGGTCGGCTCGAACAAAAGTGGCGGCTTCTCGACTTGGGTGCTAATGAAGCTTGTCTACCGCCATGAGATACATCATGCTTGGTGATTGTTGTGCATATTGACCATATGGGTGGTGTATTTTGGCCATGGGATGGATTGCCGGTTCTTCTCATGGGTACAATTCCAGCATACGTATGTCAAACCCGGGGCAGACACGCAGGTCGGCCCCTACATTTATGGATGATGCCATTGAAAGGCACCCTCATCACCCACGCCCGGAACGTCAGGACATTCCGGGAACCAGAATCTCTAACCACAACCACCGCCCTTCCTTCCTCTCAGCGCCCCACGCTCAGCGCTCAGCGCCCTTTTTCTACCATTCATGAACCTCAAACTTCTCATTCATAATCCAACTCATTCTCCCTCTGATTTAACATATCTATACTCTCTTCCCTCCGTTTCAGAATCCTCAGATACCGTAATGCTCTTTTATCATCATAATCCTCATAAGCAATCCTGGCCCATTCAATAGCTTCATCGATATCTCCATTGATTTCATTAATAATGGCCATATTGTAATGCGCACGTCCAGCAACCTTGGAACTGGAATTCTCTGTTTCGTTCAGCCATAATTCAGCCGCTCCATCCCAGTTGCCTGTTTGAGCTCTGCGTTTAGCCATTTTAAAATTGTCGTTACCTCTCACATAATAATTCCGTTTAACCGGTATCCAGTAGGGTAGAATACTCCGGCCATAGTCTCTGCCAATATGCATGCTCATCGTTTGAATAGCCTCTGTTCTGCCGGTTAAAGCTTTGATGGCCTCCGCAGGATTAATACCCCTGCCTGATGTAATTATTGGTTCCGTAATCACATATTCATCGATAATAGTTTTGCTGGTGTTGTCATAGATCCTCCATCCTGTTTTAATAACCGTCCGTACGGTGGCCTCGTGCTCAAGCACAGGAACGGATAACCCAAGAGCTTTGGCGGTAACCATATCCGTATCGTAATCAATGGCGGTATCAATATCATAGAATTCAAGCAAATAGAGCCCATCAAGATGATGATCCAGGCAGATGTCCTCAATCTCATCCCAACTCAGGGGAGCCGGAAAAACTCCATATGCAGGTTTGTCTTTTTGCTCATATTCAATTTGTTTCACGACTTCAAATCGGTCATTACCCGAAAGTTCATCAAACAATCCGTTTATACCTGCATGAGCGCCTTCCTTTTTCAGTTCCGCTCCATTAACTGAGAAGATTTGATCTATTTTCTCTATAACTCCTTTTTCGGAATCAGAAATATTCCGGTCAATAATTCCGACACGATTAAAAGTTTCAGGCAGTGTGACAGGGGGTGGTTCCTGTACATTTAAAGTTACCGTATTTGTAGTTCTGCAGCCTATAAACAAACAGCAGACCGGCAGGATAAGCAGAATGAAACTTTTCATGAGAATTGTAGATGGAGTGATTTAGCAGTAGTGGTGTAATATTTGTCCATTTTTCGACAATAGAATTTAATTTACACCTATTCCGAAAGCTGAGCAAATTTCTGACAGCTCAAAGTAAACTGTAACTATGATTTAAAGGTTTTATATTTTCAATAAAATCTTTTGGCATAAACAAATCATCCCATAGTATTCTTAAATCAAATCTTATTGATTTTCTAAAACAACTCTTAATGGTTCACCCATCACACCCTTGAACGTTATGAGCAAGTTCTATTTATGATATACTATCTCCATATTCTCCTATTTTTGGGTGGCTGCATACTTGGCCAGCAGGTATTGGCACAAACCCCAACTCAAATCGTGAGAGGACAGGTTACTGACGCGGCCTCAAGAAGCCCCATCCCCGGTGTAAACATTATCTTAGTTGATATTGAGCCCTTAACCGGAACCACTACCAATTTAGATGGATATTTTATATTCAGGAATGTCCCGGTTGGCAGGCAGAGTTTACGATTTACTGCCATTGGATTTGAGCCCCGGATGGTCACCAATATTCTGATAACATCAGGGCGTGAAACGGTACTGGATATTACCATGCGGGAATCTGTCATAGAGTTGGATGAGCTTGAAGTTCAGCCGGAGGTTCTAAAGGAAAGACCGATTAATGCTATGGCTGTCAACAGCGCTAGACTTATCAGTATGGAAGAAGCTTCACGATACGCAGGTGGATTTGATGATCCGGCCCGGCTCGTGTCATCATTTGCAGGCGTTGCAGGCTCCTTGTCAGATAACGCAGTCGTAATCCGGGGCAATGCTCCGAAAGGGGTACTTTGGCAAATGGAGGGTGTCGGGATTCCCGCACCCAGCCATTTCGCCAACTTGTTAACTCTCGGCGGGGGTGGTATCACCGCTCTCAGCAGCCATATGATCTCTGATTCGGATTTCTATACAGGGGCATTTCCTGCAGAGTACGGTAATGCCCTTTCCGGTGTATTCGACCTCAATATCAGGAATGGTAATAACAGGAAGTATCAAAATGCCATACGATTGGGTGCCATTGGACTTGACGCTGCTTCTGAAGGTCCGCTTCCTTTATCGGATGGGGCTTCTTACTTGTTTAACTATCGTTATTCTACCTTTTCTCTAATTACCCCCTTGCTCCCTGAGGATGCCGGCGGCATTTCTTATCAAAACCTTTCCTACAAGATCAATATCCCTACATCGAATTCAGGAACATTCAGCATTTGGGGTATCGGTGCCATGGATAATTCAGGGCAGACTGCCAACAGCAACCCTGATAACTGGATTTATAATCAAGACCGGGAAGAGGTCGAGAGTCCTACTGGATTTGGCGCCGCAGGTATCAGGCACCGTATACCGCTGACGGGGAATACCTGGATTTCTTCAACTATCGCCGCGTCAGGTAATGAACTAAGGTATTCACTTGACCGATACAATGATGACGGAACTATACTTTACCCTAAAGAATATGTGAACAGTTCTAGTGGTAAATTGACAGCCAGGTCTGTAATAAACTTTAAGGTGAACCCATTTCATTCGAACCGGACGGGATTCATTCTTAGCCGGGTAGGCTATAATCAACGTATTCGTTATGCGGATAATCCTGCTCAACCACTGGAAACCCTAAATGACGCTACCGGAAGTAGCCTGCATTATCAGAGCTTCACCCAATCCCGATTTGATATAAACAAAATTACGTTTACAGCCGGTTTGCACGTTCAGCATTTTGCCTTAACAAACAGCACATCTATTGAACCAAGGGCAGGTATAAACTACAGTGCAGGCCGACATACTTACAGCTTATCATACGGCCGACATTCGCAGACAGAACCTGTTTCCATCTATTTTGCCAGCCCTGCAAATCGATCACTTGACCTTGTGAAAGCGGATCACCTGGTGGCCGGGTACAGTTTCATGATAACACCAAGGCTCAGACTCCACTCCGAGGTTTATTATCAGCGGCTGTTTGATGTGCCTGTCATTCCGGGAACATCGTATTCACTCCTCAACCTGGAACTGGATTGGTTTATCAAAGACACATTTGTGAACGATGGAAACGGGAAAAACTACGGGCTCGACGTGACTCTGGAAAGGTATTTTAATGATGGGTGGTATGGTTTGGTCAGTGGTTCCTTATTTGATTCCCAATATCAGGGCAGTGATGGCACCTGGAGAAATACCCGGTTTAACCGCAGGTACACGCTTGCATTGCTGGGTGGGGGCGAATGGGAGTTTGGCGGAGCTAATCGTCATCGTATGCTTGGGTTCAGCGGCCGTTTAAGTATAATGGGCGGTAAAAAAATATCTCCAATCGACCATACAGAAAGCCTGGAAAGGCAGGACATCGTTTATGACGAATCTCAAGCTTTCAGCCTCAGTGAACCACCCGTATTCTATGCTGATGCCACTATCGAATACCGGGTCATCAGAAGCAAAATAACCTCTGTTTGGTCATTACAACTCATGAACCTCACCGGCTACCAGGAGTTTTATGGCCACAGATTAAACCTCCGGAAGAACACGATCGAGGAAGAAAGAGAAATGATTCTGATTCCCAATATAAGTTACAAGATTGAGTTTTAGCAACAGATTGAAACAACTATACATTGGCAGTAATTCCTTGAGACTTATGAATCCTATGCCAGGAATCTTCTCAACAGGTTGACCACCAGGGTTAATATAATACTGATCAGGATCATAGAAGTCACCGGTATAAAAATCCGGCTGTTTCCCGACTGGATACGAATATCACCCGGAAGACTTCCGAACCAGTTGAATATCCAGGGAGCATAATGCATAATTATCCCTGCGATAATAAATATGCATCCTGTAAGAATTATCCAGCGTGCCATGAACTCCACATAGTATCTGTCGGAGATTATTGGGTATAATGTTAAATAAGCTGTTTCTCGCTTATAACCTTTCTTGCCTCGTCAAGGGCTTTGCTTAGGTTTTCGGGTTGCCTCCCGCCTGCGGTTGCCAGACTCGGCTGCCCTCCTCCTCCTCCTCCAATGATCTTAGCCAGTTGTCCGACCAGCTGACCTGCCTTCACACCTTTTTTTATAACATCATCGGTAACAGCGACCATAAGATAAGCCTTGCCGCCTTTTTCATCTTTGGATCCCAGTACCGTTATCGTATTTTCCGGACTTTTCTTGATAGATTCGTAGCCAAGCTGCTTAAGTACATCCATAGTTACGCCGGGTACTTCACCCTTGATTAGCCTGATGTCATTAGAAAGCATTTCTGCATCATTAAGCAAACCTTGAAGAGCCATGCCTGCATTTTGCAGCCGCATTTTTTCTGCCTCTTTCTCCAGCTCTTTTTTGTCAGATATGAGTTTTTCCAGTCCAGCCACAGGATCATCCGATATCCCAACTAAGGATTTGATTTTCTCGACCAACATTTTCTCTTTGCGCAGATAGCGGTCTGCTGCCTTCCCCGTAACCGCTTCAATCCGGCGGATACCGGCAGCAACCGAGCTTTCCGAGGTGATACGAAAATAGCCTATTTCTCCTGTAGCTGTTACGTGGGTACCCCCACATAGCTCTACCGAGAAATCAGGGTCTAAGGTTATGACTCTTACTTCATTGCCATATTTTTCCCCAAAAAGCATCATGGCCCCGCGTGCCCTGGCTTCTTCAATAGGTATTCCTCTTTCTTCCAGAAGTGGGATATTTTGCTGGATCTTCTGATTTACGAGCTCTTCAATCTGATTTAAAATAGCCGGTTCAATAGCTTCATAATGTGAGAAATCGAAACGCAGTCGTTCATTTTCCACCAGTGAACCTTTTTGCCCGACATGCGAGCCCAGTATTTCCCGGAGAGCAGCATGCAGCAGATGGGTAGCGGTATGGTTTTTCTGGACTTCAAGTCGCCGCTCCTGATCTACAATAGCCTGCCACTCACCTTGAGGATTGTCCGGCAGGTGATCTACGTAATGTATAAAACGGCCATCGGCTTTTTTTACATCCAGAACCCGCAAGTGTTCGTTTGCACTTCTGATCAGGCCAATATCGCCCACTTGTCCTCCGCTTTCGGCATAGAAAGGTGTTTTATCCAGGATAATAGCAGGCTGAGTTTCACTACGGCGGTAGGCCGTAATGGTAGCCTCGGTTTCCAGGTTATCATAACCAATAAACTCCGTTTCATTTTCCCTGCCATTGAGGTAGGTCCATTCGTCCTGCCCTGCTTCTGCAATACCAAATTTGCCTGCACTGCGGGCACGTTCTTTCTGCTCCAACATAAGCTCATCAAAACGAGCAATATCAACTTCTTTACCCTGTTCGCGGGCCATTAAAGCGGTGAGATCGATAGGAAAACCATAGGTATCATGCAGCATAAAAGCATCTTCACCCGGTAGCTTAGTTTTTCCTTCCATCATATTTTGGAATAGCTGTATTCCCTGCCCCAGGGTCCTGATAAAGGATTTCTCTTCGGCTTCGATAACGTTTTTTACATAGGCTTTCTGCGCATCCAGTTCAGGGAATACGGTACGAAACTGTTCCGCCAATACGTCAACCAGCTTGTGCATAAAAGGTTCTTTCAATCCCAGAGAATCCCAGCCATAACGTACGGCTCTGCGCAGGATACGGCGGATCACATATCCCCTGCCGTCGTTGCCCGGTGACGCACCATCGGCAATAGAGAATGATACGGCTCTTATATGATCCGCAATGACCCGCATGGCTATATCGAGATTTTCTGACTCGCCATAGCTTTTTTTAGCCAGCTTGCCCACCTGTTTTATAACAGGTAAAAATACATCGGTATCGTAGTTTGAGGTTTTGCCTTGAAGAACAGCCACAATACGTTCAAATCCCATCCCCGTATCCACATGCTGGGCGGGCAGGGTAACCAGGGTATGGTCTTTTTGCCGGTTATACTGAATAAAGACCAGGTTCCATATTTCCATCACACGTGGATCGTCTTTATTAACCAGTTTATAACCGGGCTGTTTCTCTCTTTCTTCATCAGGCCTGAGGTCAACGTGGATTTCGGAACAGGGTCCGCAGGGACCTACTTCACCCATCTCCCAAAAATTATCTTTCTTACCACATTTAAGGATGTGTTCGTGATTGATGTTTGTTTTAGACTTCCATAACTCAATAGCTTCCTCATCGGTTGGTAGTCCATCCTGATCATCGCCGGCAAATACCGTAGCGTATAGGCGTGAAGGATCTATTTTCCAGACTTTAGTAAGCAGCTCCCATCCCCATTCAATTGCTTCTTCTTTAAAATAATCGCCAAATGACCAGTTGCCCAGCATTTCGAAGAGGGTATGGTGATAGGTATCATGGCCTACTTCCTCAAGATCATTATGCTTACCGCTTACTCTTATGCAGCGCTGTGTATTAGCTACACGTTTCCGTATCTTTGAATGGTCTTTATATCCCTCTTGTTCACCAAGAAAAATCGGTTTGAACTGGTTCATCCCGGCATTGGTAAATAGCAACGTTGGATCATCCTGAGGTACAACCGGAGCGCTGTTTACAATGATATGCTGTTTAGATTCGAAAAATTGAAAGAAATCGTTTCTTATTTGCGCGGATGTTTTATGCGACATGTTAAATTGAGTTGAAAAAAAGAAACGCCATACGGCGCCGGGATTTGCAATCCCCTAATTTATGCAAAAACAAGGGAAGTATAAATTACAATTATGAATGGTGAATAATGAATAGGGGTTTATAACTTGGCAGAGTGTTCAGATCATTAAAGCTATGTTATTATTTTCTATATTTGTAGTTCAAACCTTATCATTATATTGACGGACTTTATAATCCATAATTTTAGTTCTTTTGAATGTTTCACAGATTTGGTATGAGATAAAAACGGTTACTTTGCTGACCATTAACAAATGGTATGAAGATAATATTATTCTGCATTCTGCCGGATTGGCTTTTTATACCATATTTTCTCTGGCACCGCTGTTAATTATCATTACCGGTTTTGCAGGATTTTTTTTTGGAGAACAAGCCAGCGAAGGTAGATTAGCCGATGCCATGCAAGAGGTCATGGATCGCGATATGGCTGAATCCATTCAAAGTTTTGTGGCCAGTGCACGTCAGGAGGAATCCGGTTTTCTGCAAACTATGATTGGGTTAGGTATATTA
The DNA here is from genome assembly GCA_040905745.1 of Balneolales bacterium. Classification (GTDB taxonomy): domain Bacteria; phylum Bacteroidota; class Rhodothermia; order Balneolales; family Natronogracilivirgulaceae; genus JBBDMU01. Next base: position 26,823 of record JBBDQY010000021.1, on the reverse strand, counting down.
CTGTTCGCGGCAACAACGGTCATTGCCCAACTTAAGTTTTCCTTAAACACCGTCTGGGATGTTGAGCCTAAAGAAACTCAAAATACATTTATACAGTTTTTAATCGATAGGGTGATGAGTCTGGTCCTCGTTCTTATTTTTGGAGCATTCCTTATCGCTTCCTTTATAGTTGATGCCTTGTTTGCTTTTTTGGCACCCTACCTGGATACGATATTGCCGGGAGGTATAGCGTTCTGGAGTTTTTTAAATACGGTTTTTTTTGTAATCGTAGTTACGGGTCTGTTTACAATCATTTTTAGGATACTGCCGGATATCTATGTGCCATGGCGTGATGTCATGATTGGGGCATTTGTAACTACAATCCTGTTTATGATAGGCCGGTTTACCATCGAACTTTATTTTCGCGGGGGAGGCATTGAATCTACCTACGGCGCCGCCGGATCATTTGTAATTTTTCTGATCTGGATGTACTACAATATTATGGTAGTTTTTCTGGGGGCAGAATTCACAAAAGTATTTGCAAATAGATATGGCTCAAAGGTAAGGCCTGCACATTATGCCAGATTTTCTTCACGTTATTCAAGGGAGCAATATCTGCGTGACAGACGGGGCGAACCTAGTGGATCAGATTAATAAACCTCCAGGAACATTCTGTTGGATGGTTTAACATTACGTTTTAGATCTTCTTTATCCCAATCATCCGGATCTTTACCGGCAATCTTTTCGGAAATTTTGAGGTAATCTTTGAATCCGTACTTCGCCAGTGATTTATAAATTCCGGTTTCCATTCCTTTAAGTCCGCAAACATAAATTAGTGTATTGTCCTGTTTCAGAATTGGATGTAGTAATTCACTTTCATCTTCAATTTGTGTCTGAACATAATGCTTGGAGCCATCTTTCCGTGGATCTTCCCGGGAAATAGATTTCAGGTAATGAAAATTTGCCCTTGACTCTGCCAGGGGCTGAAGGTATTCAGAGTATAATAAATCGGTGCGATATGGACATCCGAAGATAAGGGCTATTTCACTTTTTACATTCTTCTCCATCAGGTCCATGATCATTCCACGAAACGGAGCTATACCCGTACCGGTTGCGAAAAACAAATAGTTGTAATTCTCCGGGTTCTTTGGGAGTAAAAACCGTTTTCCACTGGGGCCTGTCATTTTTACTTTGCTGCCAGGTTTAAGTGTAGCCAGATAATTTGAACAAACCCCCATAAAGATACTTTGATTTTCCCAGTGTTCATCCAACAGACGTTTTACGGTTGTGGAAATATACTTACCCCCACCATCTTCGCCATTGGTTGGTGAAGCTACCGAATAGAGTCGTAATTTGGGGTATTTTCCATCTTTGTCAAGTATATCTGGCACTATACCAATGCTTTGGCCGGCAATAACGTTTCCTTCAAGTTCGGTACCTGATATATCAAAAACGATGTGACGTATAAAATTAGGACTTGCATTTTTGGTAGCAATTCGATTCTCAACTATAGGGACTTCAATAGGCTGCTTGGGTTTTACAATATTCAGTTGTACATCCGGAAGTTCAATATCCTGTTTGATGTCGTTTTCTGTGCTCATAAAATGCTTTGTTATTATTAAAATTGAATATTGAGAGTGATGCCGCCTGAATGATTAGTGGTTTGATCGGGTAACACACTACTGATTATAGAGGGATAAACACTGAGGTCACTTAGATGTCGGCTTGACAAATATAGTAAAACGGAATCATAAACCAGAAAAAAAGCTCCTTGGGCGAAAATGGCGGCCCCATATTCCGTGACCTTCCGGGTCTCTCCATAGCGGGCCATACCAAGCCCCACTGCTGTGTAACTTAAACTCAGTCCTGTTTTAATAGCTACAATCCTGTTATACCTTTGTTCATAACGAAGTAAATCAGCGATATCGTTTTTTTCAGAAGTGAACTGAACGGGGTTAAGTAAAGATGTAGCAGCAACAACAGTAGTTACTATGCCCCACCCTGCTGTCATACGACCGAAGTCGCCAATGTCTGTTAAAGAGAATAAACCGCCCCCTATCATTCCGGCAACACCCCACGTAAGAAGAACCCTCCCTGCTTCGTTATACTCTGTCTGTCTTTTTTCGTATTGTAGCCATAAATCATCTCCAGTAGATCCCTGTCCACGGGCTGGCTGAGGAACCACTAAAGTTCCAATGATGATGATGATGATGATGATGATGACAAAGCTAACAGAAAGTATCTTTAAATGAACAGTATCTATGTTTTGCATTAATAAATCAGGGTAATGGCCATTCAGATTACAAGTTTATAATGTAAACTTTTGATCGAACAAATGGAAGTAAAACCTTGATTTTACAAAAACATGTCCTTCATAGAAATTATTCTGGCAAAAGATAAGTTAACAAGTAGACACTTATTTAGTCGCTTTTATAAAGATATCTGTAAGGGCTTTTTTTGAATCAAGATGTTTAGATTGATACTTTTTGAATTGAATTTTATTCTATAAAAAGGGCTCCATCCTCTTATATCTTTCTGAGCTGAACGTTATTAGTGTTGAACTATAGAACGTGTTTATGTACTATATTGTTAAAATCATCAGCCTTGCCAAGTTATTTAAACCACTTCGGAAAACATTACTAATATTATCGTTTTGAGTAAAAATCACAAAAAGCTACACCTTCAGTTATTCAGTATCCATGGACTCATCCGCTCAGATAACCTGGAATTGGGCCGGGATGCAGATACCGGAGGTCAGGTCAAGTATGTTGTAGATCTTGCAAAGTCTCTTGGTGAACATGAAGAGGTTGAAAAGGTTGATCTTTTTACCCGCTATATAGATGATAAAAAGGTAAGCCCCAGCTATAAGCAAGAAACTGAACCTATGGGTAATAATGTTCAGATTGTGCGTATACGGTGCGGTGGAAGACGCTATATGCGAAAAGAATTATTATGGCCCAGTCTGAATGAATTTACTGATAATGTGATACGTTTTAATAAAAAGAACAAACTTAATCCGGATCTATTTCATGGCCATTATGCCGATGCCGGGTATGTAGCTCAGCGACTTTCTGATTTGATGGGCATCCCTTATGTCTTTACCGGGCATTCATTGGGTAGGAGCAAGCTCAATTCCATGAAAAATGAAGGTCTGCCGATTGAACAAATCGATAAGCAATTTAATATCAAACGACGTATCGAGGCTGAAGAGGAGGTACTGCGCAGCACCGATATGATTATTACCAGTACACGGCATGAAATAAAGAAGCAATATTTTTTGTATGATAATCATGAGATCCCTGTATACCAGGTGATCCCGCCGGGAATTGATATCGATAAATTCTACCCGTTTTACTATGACGAAGACGAGAACAGAGAAAAATCGGAAGAATTCATGCAGGCCAGGCATAAAATGCAGTCTGAGTTGGATCGATTTCTGAAGAATACCAATAAGCCGCTCATTCTAGCTATCTGCCGGCCCGATAGTAAAAAGAATATACAGGGGTTGGTTAAAGCTTTTGGAACCAATAAGGAGCTTCAACTGATCGCAAACCTGGCCATTTTCGCCGGCATCCGCAAAGACATTGACAATATGGATGATAATGAACGGGAAGTTTTAAATGATTTACTTTACCTAATGGATAAATATGATTTGTATGGAAAGATGGCCATTCCTAAGAAACATGATCCTAATAATGAGGTTCCCGAGCTTTACCGGATGGCTGCTGCTAGCCGTGGGGTATTTGTTAATTCGGCGTTTTCAGAGCCTTTCGGACTGACCATAATTGAAGCGGCCTCAACAGGGGTACCCATTGTAGGGCCTGATGATGGTGGTCCGCAGGATATTGTTAAAAATTGCAAGAACGGCATCATCGTGGATACAACGAATTCCGACAAGATCAGTAATGCGATCAAGCAAATACTTGTCGATATCGACAAATGGACTAAGTTTTCGAATAATGGCATCAACGGCGTAAGAGAACATTATTCCTGGAACGCCCATACGGATACTTACATCAAGAAGATCAAAACCGTAGTTAAGAAGTACGCCCAGGAGAATGTAGATAAATCAAAATCATCATTTCCTGGCCAACGATTAAAAGAAGTTGACAAATTGCTGATAACTGATATTGACGATACTCTGGTTGGCGATGATGAGGCTATGGAAACGTTTTTTAAGACCCTTTCTGACGTAAGAAAAAATATAACTTTTGGGGTGGCTACCGGCAGAAGTCTGGAACTAGTCAAAAATATACTAACGAAAAAAGGAGTTCCTGCGCCTCATATTATCATCGCTTCGGTTGGAACAGAAATATATTATGGCAACAGCTTTGATAATATGCAACTTGATGATGGATGGAGCGCTCACATCTCTTATCAGTGGAAGCCGGATCGCATTAAGGAGGTTATGAATCAACTTGATTTCATTAAAATGCAGGAAGAAGACGGTGAACGGCGCTTCAAGCTTAGTTATGTATTGGACCCTAGCGAGGATCACCTGGCAATGGTGCATAATAAATTGGCCGAGGCAAAACTTCGTTATAAACTTATCTATTCTCATGATGCCTATTTAGATATACTCCCCCAACGAGCATCTAAAGGTAAAGCCATTGATTATCTGAGCCGTAAATGGCATATCAGTCCGAAGAAAATACTAGTAGCCGGTGATTCTGGTAATGATTATGAAATGCTTTACGGTAAACGACTGGCCGTGGTCGTAGGTAATCACAGTAATGAACTTAAAGATCTTCAGGGAAATCAACGAGTTTACTTTTCAGATGCAGAATACGCTGCCGGTATACTTGAAGGTGTAGCCCATTATAAGTTTTTGGAGTAGATGGTGCATCTGCTCTTTTGCCGATTGGCGGCCTTCATATTTTTTATCATAGTCTGCGTATTTGAAGCCGGATACTCTCAGACTTTTTTTGAAACGAGTGGCAGAAACCACCCTGAACTAGATTGGGTTGTTTCAGAGACGGAGCATTTTAAAATCATCTATCCTTCTCATCTGGATAACATACAAAACCATGCTGCGGCTATAGCTGAAGAAACCTATTCAGTCCTTTCCGAAAACTTGAACATGGAGCTTCCTGATAAGATCAGAATTTACCTGACAGACCAGGATGAAATTACAAATGGTTTCGCTGTGCCTTTGGGTAATCCCTATGTCAATATTTGGGTTCATGTTAATGATTATGCCAATACCTGGACGGGAAAAGAAAAATGGCTGAGAAAGGTCATTTCACACGAATTGGCTCACGTATTTCATTATGAGTTGATAAAATCAAATATTAGCCCTTTTGACTACCTATTAGCCAACCCACTTCCCCGTTTTTGGGCTGAGGGATTTGCACAATACCAAACTGAGCTTTGGGATGCACGTCGTGGTGATCGCTGGCTTCGCATCGCTGCCTTTGAAGACCGTCTGGATTATAAAGACGGCTTATCGGCCTGGAATGGGGCGCTTATGTATGCACTTGGGAATTCTCAGGTTCGTTATTTTGCGGAGCAGTATGGAGATTCATCTCTGGTAAAGCTTCTTAAGCATCGTAAATCGAGTTTGTTTGGCCTGGCTAGGGTGCATGATTTCAATTCAGCATTCCGTGCCTCCATTGGTAAATCCTATAATGAATTCTATGAAGAATGGGAAAAACATATCAGTGTTTATTACAATAGTTTAGCCGGACAGATGGATCGACTGGATTCCCTGAAATCAGACCCTGTAACTTTACCGGCAACCTGGTTTCAGGATATCAAATACAGCCCCGACACTACCCAAATAGCTGTACTGGGTTTGGTCTCTCTGGATCGCCCCGTTAATGGAATATTCACCATTAGTAATGACTCTCTACAGAAAAGAAGATTGATCGCCATGGGTTCAATTAATGCGCCTATAAGCTGGCATCCTTCAGGTGATCGAATCACTTATTCCCGTACCACCCGAGGTGGGGGAGGTTCTATTGTCAATGACTTATACGTTGCAAATTACCTATCTGGAGAAATTGAGCGGTTAACTCATAATAAACGTGCACGTTCGCCGGTCTATTCATCAGACGGTAAACAGTTAGCTTTCATCCACAGCCAGGGAAGCACGGATAATATTACAGTAATGAATATGGAATCCGGTGAAGAACAACCCATTACCTTTTTCGAGGGTGATATTCAATTATTGTCCATCCAATGGCACCCGGATGATAGAAGCATGCTGATCTCACGGTTTACAGAAGACGGGACTAGGGATATTATTTTACTTGATATAGATACTCATAAGATAACAACTCTTACAAGCGGCGAACATGACGACAGAGACCCTGTTTGGATAGCTAATGGTTCATCTATAGCCTACACTTCTTTACGTGATCAGGTCGAAAATGTGTATATGATGGATGTCGGCAATACCTCTGAACCCAGAAGGGTCACCCATCTTTTTACCGGCATTTCAATACGAGATTGGCTTATGCCTGATTCTCTACACCAGGAAGGCCGGTTAGTGATACAGGGAACTGAAACCAAGCGTAATGATTCAGCATTTCTAATTGACGCTACGCCCATGGGTCCGGCACCCGGTGTGAATGTTCCTAACAATTATGCCACTTGGACGGAGCATCGTCCCCCAAATGAGATTCCTAAAACAGTGACTCCCGATCATAATCTGATTCAGGAACAATATCCCTATCCTTCATTCAGGAACCTGACTCATGGACTCACTCTGGCTGGCCCTTATTACGCCGGCAACCTGTTAGGCGAATACGAATACGGGATCGCAGCGGGAACCGCGTGGATAGAACCGGTAGGCATGCATATGTTGTTGGTTGGTGGTGGCATATCATTTACCGACATACTGGATAAAAGCTTTTTTTATATCTCTTATACCAACAACCAGTTCCGGCCTTCACTTCGGTTCGATATGTATAAAAGGAAACCCTCTGCTGGATCCTATGGCCTTGACTTGCTGCTTCAGGAAAGAGATGGTGGTGGAGTCACTATAACCCAACCACTTGACTGGTTTGATACTCCTTACTTATCAAGTGATGTTCAGCTGCGAATTCGATATACAAGACGCCGTATTTACAATGCTCATGATTTTCTGGATGTGCCTTCCGATTATCCCGAACCGGAAGCGGGTGAGCAGGCAGATCTACGATTCACGTACACAATGAAAAGGCAATTACCCTCACGGTCAAATGTCATCCAACAAAAAGATGGCTGGGGGTTACGACTAAGACTGACCGGAGCGATACCGGGTCCATTTACCGATAGTAGTTATTTCCGGCCTGATCTTGCCGCATATTCAATTTTTCCCGGGCTGGGGAGCGCCAGATTTTATATTTATATTCGTGCCTTGGGTATGTACGGAGACCCTTTCCCTCAGGATATCATTGGTTTTACACGAAGCGATTATATCACTGTGCCTTTTAATGATCCCATAGGTTTATTCGAACTGCCTGAAAATGAGCGTGTCAGAGGTTACCGTGAATTTCTAATCGGAGACCAGCTGCTTTTTAGCACACTTGAATATCGTGTTCCTTTTGTCAACCTGCGAACCCAGCTGCTAGGGATTGCAGTACTCGGCCAAACCAGTATTTCATCTTTTCTGGATGCTGGCAGCCTGCGTAATATCCAAAATAATGGTGACCGCAGTTACCGGAACCAACTAGGAACGGGTATAGAGTTAAAAAACATCCTCCAAATAGGAGGCGTACGAATACTGCATTCACTGGGTATAGCCCAACCTGTTAACACATTAGGATTCGATGAAGACTATGATTTGTTTTACAGGATAAGGGCTTCAGTTCCGTTCTAATATATGTTGAACTTAGTATCCTTTTATTTGGTCATTAATTCCATTGACCTTATCGAGAGTTTATTTAGTAATTCTGCAATAACATCATCCAACTCTCTTGAATTATCAATCTCTATCAGATTATTCTGATAATTTTCAAAATTGGGCTCAGGGTACTCTGCTACCAGTTTATCAAATTCCTGCTTACGTGCATCAGAAATGACCTTTTCACCTTTATCCCGGTCTGCCAGTCTTTGTTGGATTATTTCATCTTCTGCATTAATAAAAATAAATAAGGGTTTTACTGCCGAAGCCAAAAAGGCAAGCCGTGCTTCACCTCTCCTGTCGGGATTAAAAAATGTGGCATCAATTATAAAAGTAAGGTGATTTCTGGAATACTGAAGCCCCTTTTCGATAAGCAGATTATAAACTTGATCTGTCGTTTGGAGGCTATACATCACCTCAATTAAATTATCGGGTGACGATTCATCAGGAGGAAGATTAAAAAGTTGTTTACGAAGTACATCGCTGTTAAGATGAGGGCAACCAAATAATTTCGCCGCCTCACCAGCCAGGGTACTCTTACCGCTTCCAATAGGGCCAAACATAATCAGGACCGATGGGTCTGGTCCACAGCAAGCATTTTGTAAGGCTAAATTAAAGAATGATCTTGCAGACTCAAGGTGGTTAAGGCGATCACTCTCTGGTAAATTAGTATCCAAACCCGCCAACCCATGTACTTTGCCTCGAACACAGGCTCGATATACTTTATAAAAATGCATGAGCCTGGAAAGGTCTGAATCTTCCAAACCTTCTTCCATTACCGTGGTAAAATGAGCAGCCTCCCGAATATATCCATTATGTTCCAGATCCATTGCCAGAAATGCAAGATCGTTGGCTATGTCAATGCTTTGATATGCTTCATTGAATTCTACGCAATCATAAATGCAAAGTTTTCCATCTTTGTAGTGTATATGATCCAGATGAAGGTCACCGTGACATTGCAGAATTTTTCCATTTTGCTTCCGATCAATAAACAGGTGTTCGAAGCGAGCCAGGAAATTAAAAGTAAAAGCTTTTATGGTCTCCAGAAGCAACGGGTTAACCACATGTTCAGGGAACTTATCCATTGCCTGAAAGTTACCCTGACAGTCGTTTCTAACATGTGACAATGTGCCATAGTCATTAGCCGCAACAGGAGTTTCCGGATCCTGATAAAATTGGATCAGCTTTCTACCAACAATCTCTATTAATTCGAGTTTATCTTCTTCTTTTTTTAATAAACTTTTAAGAAAATAACCGTCCTCCAATCGTTTCATTTTTACAGCGTAATCAATTACCTCTCCTCTATTTTCCCCGAAATGCAAAGAACCTGACTCATCTTGGGTGATAGGAATTACATCAAGATAGGTATCCTTACATAGACGACGGTTTAGAGTAAGCTCTCTGTGACAATTAGCTTGCCTTTTTTCTAGCGTTGTAAAATCCATGAAACCAAAATCGATTGGCTTTTTGACTTTGAATACATGCATCGGTGTCAGGGCAAGAATTGATCCATGAGTCTGACGGATTTCGACTTCCTTAGCATCATCCGGCAGGTTCTCCGATGTACTCAGGAAGGATATCATTTTTTTGATGTGGGATTGGGCTGTCTCCATACTCCTGAAATGAGTATAAATTACTAACGTTCCATTTATTGCTTCCTGGAAATATACTACTACTTCTTGTCAAATATATCTACCTTCCATAAAACAGAAAAGCCACTCAATAAATTGGGTGGCTTTTCTAGTATAATTCCGTCGAGATACTATTTCACATGCTTTAGATATCCTGTAAAGCCTCATAACGGGATGCCCTAAGTGCTTTAACGTTTGGCCATAATGTCTGGGCTTCGCGCACAACCTCGTCAATCTCATTGTTGATAATGGGATAGAAATATTCATTACCCCACACCTGACGGGCCAGATCGGCTTTCATATAGCTTTCAGCATCTTTGACATCCGTTAAGTAACGATTATGGCTTATGTAAAGCGAATCATTTTTGACCTTTGGATATTCCAATTCGTCATCAAACATTAAGCCTTGCTCTACAAGCATCTCCTGAATGTGTTCACGATCTTTGTCAGAGAACTTAAACTCCTTTTGGAAATCGTTAAAACGAGTTTCCCATTCTCCCCGGAAAATGCTGCTGTTTTTATCAAGGTATTCCCTAACAAACAGATTCGCTACATTCCTACTGCGCATAAGTGTAAAAACGTAATTGACCGTTGTATCTGACTGAACAAGATGGTCCGGTACTACACCACCGCCACCGTAGACATTCCTGCCTGACGTAGTGTGAAAGGTAAGCGAATCCGGAACAGTTTGCATAAATTTCTCAGCATCATTTTGATCACGTCTTCTGATCTCATAAGCATATTCTTCACGTCCATTGCTGTAAGGCTTTTGTATCAAGCGGCCAGAGGGGGTGTTATATCTGGAAATGGTCACCCTGATATTGCTATTATCATTCAAGGTGTATTGTTGTTGTACCAGCCCTTTTCCAAATGTTCTACGGCCTACGATAAGAGCGCGGTCGTGGTCCTGCAGCGCACCACTTACTATTTCACTGCCTGAAGCAGATCCTTCATCAACAAGCATGATCAGTGGAAGTTCCATATAGCGACCATTGCGGCTTGCACGATAATTAGAGGTAAAACGTGAGTGCCTGCTCTTAGTAGCAACCAGATTAGTTCCCCGGGGGAAGAATTCATTCGTGATACGTACAGCCTGATCGAGGAAACCACCCGGATTGCCTCTCATGTCAAGCATGAGACGCTCCATACCCAATCCCTCAAGTTTATTCATGGCCGAGAGAAATTCAGAGTGGGTCGTTTGGGCAAACCGGTTGACACGGATATAACCTGTTTGATCATCTAGCATATAAGAAGCATCAACGGTGTGCATAGGGATATCATCACGTTCAATATTAAAGTTGATGATTTCCTCGTTCATAGGTCTCTTGATTCCGACTTTGACAACGGTTCCTTTAGGACCGCGTAAATGTTTTACTACATCTTGTTCAGTAAAGCCTACCGAGCTTTTACTATCAATTTCTATAATACGGTCACCCGATTGGATGCCAAGTCGATCACTGGGCCCATCAGAAATGGCTGAGATCACGGTAATAGTATCATTCAATACCTGAAACTGAACTCCTATTCCCTGAAACTTTCCTGCAAATTGTTCTTCAATTTCTTCGGTTCTTTCTGACTCAATATAAATAGAATGAGGGTCAAGCTTGTTGAACATCCCTTTAATGGCATCTTCTACACGTTTATCTATATTCTCGTCCTGAGAATTATTGGCCATATAACGGTAAGCCCGTTCAAAATTTACAAGTGATTCGCGAAGAGATGTAACCTTGAGGTCTGTAAATGTTGTATCTAGTGGAGTTCCCGATATATTTAGAGTAGAATCTTGAATGTTACTTACGAAACCACGGATACTGTTTTTATACAGATCATCGATTTCAAGGACATCAACATAATTTTCATAGATTTTACTTTGTGCTTCCAGATATTTTTCCAGGTTCTTATCATCCTTGTTGCTATCAATGAAAGTACTTTCGAAACCAGCAAACCAGGCAAAAACTAATACGAGGAGGGTTGTAATGTTAGGAGCGATAAATTTCTTGAATGTCATATGTTAGGCTTTTTTAATTATGAGACAATGGTAAGCTAACGAGCATAGAATAGGGATTGTTATAAGAAATTTTAATTTTTTTTCGTTTTAAGTGAAGAAAAAACAGTCGGTCATAAGCTTTTCTTATAGAAGAGATTGCTACTTAGTTAATAGGAATATATTAAAGAATACCTATGGATTGCAATGATGGTTTTCGAAAAAATATATTTTTACCAATATTACCAATAACCTGATAAACAGCATTACAAAGATAGTACCGTAGCCGATCAACTATGAACCCAAACTTTTTAAAAATAACTCATAAATTTGCCTATTTATCAAACTTTGTCATCAGAAGGTTGGTTTACCATGATACATTCAAACATACCATTTAACAGGAGTAGCCATGCCAGCTTTACTTATCGTAGACTTCCAGAATGATTTTTGTCCGGGTGGTGCATTAGGTGTTGAAGGCGCCGCTAAAATAGTGCTGGTAGTCAATGATCTTATCAAGCGTTTTTCTCTGGTAATAGCTTCTAAAGATTGGCATCCCGCTGAAACCGTGCATTTTGAAAAGTGGCCACCCCATTGCATTCAGGAAACTGAAGGGGCTGAATTTCATCCAGATCTCGATAGTGATAAAATTGAAAAAGTTTTCTTGAAAGGAATGAGTAATAAGGATGATGGTTATTCAGCATTTGAAGCAACTAATGAAAACCTGGAGGATTATCTGCTCAGTAAAAATTGCAAACAATTGTTTATCTGCGGACTCACGACAGAATACTGCGTCCGGTTCACAGCGTTGGATGCTCAGGAAAAAGGATTTAAAACTCATGTATTTACCGATGCCATTGCCGGAGTAAACAGAAACCAGGGAGATGTTGATAATTCACTCAACGAGATGAAGAATCATGGGATCAGGCTGTGCCGAACAGATTCGATTCCTGCTCATTAAGAATTCTGATTCTTAACTTGATCTAAAGGTAAACTCTTCTGTTCAAAGTTAACTTGTCATTTTGCATTACAAGCTAATCATCATGTATATTGGCTATCAATTTTAGAGACGTATCCATCCATAGTCAATATGCCATTTTCAGAAGAAAAAAAGCGTTACTTACAACTGCTGGCCGAGCAATACCCATCAATCCGTGCAGCATCCACAGAGATAATCAATCTTAGCGCAATCCTGGAACTGCCTAAGGGTACCGAGCACTTTGTCTCTGATATCCATGGCGAGTATGAAGCTTTCCTTCATGTTTTGCGTAATGGATCGGGCTCCATAAAACGTCGCATCCAGGAAGTTTTTAAAGAAACGCTCCCTGACAAAGAAAAACGTACCCTGGCTACCCTCATCTATTACCCTAGAAAAAAGATGCCTCTGATTCTTATGGAAGTTGATGATCCTAAGGAATGGTATCGTAATACATTATCCCGATTGATCAAGATTTGCCGGGTATCTTCCTCAAAATATACCCGTAATAAAGTTCGGAAAGCTTTACCGGCAGACTTTGCCTATATCATGGAAGAGCTACTTCACCAGCAGGAAAGTATTGCCAATCGGCAACAGTATTATAGCAGCATTATTGATGCTATAATCGAAACTGGGCGAGCAGAGGCTTTTATTATAGCCCTGGCTAAATTAATCCAGAGACTGGCAATCGACAGACTTCATGTTATCGGTGATGTTTATGATCGGGGGCCGGGTGCCCATATAATCATGGATAAGCTGCTTGATTATCATTCCGTCGATTTTCAGTGGGGTAACCATGATATTGTTTGGATGGGGGCTGCAGCCGGCAGTGAAGCATGCATTGCAAATGTAATCCGTGTTTCCTTACGCTATGCAAATATGGAAACCTTGGAAAACGGTTACGCCATCAGTATGCTGCCATTAGTCTCCCTGGCTGTGGATATGTATGGAGATGATCCCTGCGAAAGGTTTCTTCCTAAACAAGTGAGTGAGTCGGTTACAGAAAATGAGCAACTACTGATGGCCCGTATGCACAAAGCTATCACGGTGATCCAACTCAAGCTGGAAGGGCAAATTGTGGAAAGACGACCTCAGTTTGGGATGGAGTCTCAGCGCCTTCTCGATAAAATCGATTACAGTCAAGGCACGATCACCATCAAGGGAAAAGTGTACCCCTTAAGGGATCATCTTTTCCCAACCATAGATCCAAAGAATCCCTATGAATTGACTGACCAGGAAAAGGGTGTTATGAAAAAGATCCGAATGTCATTTACTCACAGTGAGCGGCTTCAGACTCATGTTCGTTTCCTTTTCTCAAACGGCAGCATGTATTTAACATATAATGGAAATCTTCTATTCCATGGCTGTATTCCGATGACCCGTACCGGTAAGCTCAGGCATTTCACTTTTGAAGGTGTAGACCATAGTCCGAAAGAATTCATGAACAGACTGGAGAGACTAGCAAGGCAGGGATATTTTGCGACAGGCAACCCGGAAGAAAAGCAGTATGGCGAGGATACTATGTGGTATCTATGGGGTGGAGCACAGTCTCCCCTTTTTGGCAAGTCAAAAATGGCCACCTTCGAACGTTATTTGCTTAGTGACAAAAGTGTTCAAAAAGAAGAGATGAACCCATATTATGATCAGCGCACAAATAAAAAGGTCATTGAACAAATTCTGCTTGAATTTGGGCTGGATCCTAATAAAGGGCGTGTGATCAATGGTCATGTGCCGGTTAAAGTAAAGAAAGGCGAAAGCCCGGTTAAAGCGGAAGGAAAGCTGCTGGTTATCGACGGGGGATTATCCAAAGCATACCATTCTCAAACAGGTATCGCAGGCTACACCCTCATCTTTAACTCATACGGACTCCTTCTGGCCTCTCACCAACCTTTTGAATCTACCCAAAAAGCAATCGAGGAAGAGCTCGACATTCATTCCGAAAATCAAAAACTCGAAGATAATAACACGCGAATTCGTGTCCGGGATACCGATGTTGGTTTGGAACTTAAAAAACGCATCTCTGATTTAACAGAACTCTTAAAAGCATTTCGGTCCGGATTGATAAAAGAATCTTAGAAGCGAGGTATTGATTTGGTTGCAATTGCAGACAAAACTTTCTGCATCAATCAACTTTGAAGAAGTTATAATTGCCTTTTTTAGGCTTTTTATTTGGTTCAGTTAGTATCGCTTCACCTCTGAAATCAAGGACCTCTCCACCCAGAAATGCTCTGGCTGCTCTTCGTTGAACCCAGCCTAATTCTTCAAATACTGAGAACATCTCCTCGTCTGATGAACGGGAGAGTTTAATAGTTTTTTTATTATCTAGTTCCAATTCAATATCCTGAGCCAGCGTATTTTGAAATGATCGGCTTCTGGTGATATCCTTTATCTCTTGGGTTCCTTGTAATTTGATACAGTTATTACGATTTGTCAGACGATAACCAATGGTTTTATTATCTCTGGCAGAAGGATATAAAAAATAAAGAATGTCCCAATTATCAGCATCTTCGTGATAAATAAATCGATAACCGCTATGCATCAGACGGGATATAGTTTGATTCTGAAAGGTATGATCCATGTATGCTGTACCTTTCACCTTTTTTTTATGTTCGTTAACACTAACATAACCTTTAACCTCAGCGTACGGGATATGTGTTATGATGCCTATTTCTTCGTTGCCAATATTAAATTTCCCCTGATCCCATCGGTATCCATTTGCAATATTCTCGAACGTGAGGTGGATGTCGTAAGTTACTCCGTTTTTCGAAGTGTTGATCCTGACTTCATGCTCATCTGGTAATTTCCCTTTAAAATAAACTTCCCTGTCGGGATGCATCTTAAAAGTATAGCTGCTTTTATTCTGTATCAGAATGTCCAAAGGATATTCCCGGGATACCTGATATAGTACATTATCGTCCAGGTTAAGAACTGTCAACCTTAGCCCGCTTACCGGAGCCTTAAATCTGCCAAAATTAGCAACTGAAAAGGTGGCATGTACTTTAAGGCTGTCGTTCAGATAAAAATGATAACTCCAGAATTCATTAAAGTTTCTTCCCTGCATTGTTTGGGCCCAGATCTCATCAGAGCTTGCTTTCTTCAACTCACCATCGGGATTCTCAATCTGTCCGAATACTACTCCAGGTATGAAAAAAATAAATATGAATAATAATGCTGCAATAAATTTTTGCAATGTAAACATTAAATAATTTGATTCTTGATGGCATGTCAACCTATGGAATATTAGGTCGCGCATCGTGACTTTTGCTTAAAGAAATTTAACGATTAAACTTCTGTTTAGTTGCATGATTCAAACTCTGCAGGGGATCGCATTGACACTTATTGATTAGTATTGATTTCGATTTGCCAATGCTTTTAGAATTACGAAAAGATAGATCATATTAATTTATTAAAATAGATAGTATTTCAGAAATGAATCCAATGCTTCTTTAGTTTTCCTAGCAGAACTAATGATCCGTAAATCTTTAACCAGATTCTCCTAACATGCAGACTTCGACTAATTCAGAATCTTTTTGGACATCCAATACAACCAAAAGTAAAGAATACAGGGCTCTAAGTTCACATGTAGAATCCGATGTTACCATTGTAGGAGGTGGTATTACCGGATTGATAGCTGCTATGCAGTTAACCATAGTCGGCAAGGATGTAGTGGTTTTGGAATCTAACCGCCTGGCGAAAAGCACTACGGGCTTCTCTACAGGAAACCTGTATGTTCCACTTCAGAACAAATACAGTAAGCTGATAAAAGATTTTGATGAAGAGACTGCAAGTACTATTGCAACTTCGAGAAAAGAAGCTATAGATTTTGTTGAACGAACTGTAGTGGAAAATAAAATTGATTGTCAATTTCACAGGCGCCCTTGGTATATGTACACCAATAAAGCCAAAAATGTGCCCATGCTTCGCAACGAAGTTGAGGCAATGAAAAAACTGGGTTTGGAAATCAATTACGTAAAAGATATCCCTCTAAAAGTTCCCTTTATAGAGGCTGCAAAAATGGAAAATCAAGCGAGATTTAATCCTTATAAATTTGTTACCGAATTGGCTGAAATTCTTAGTCGTCAGGGTTGCCGGATTTACGAAGAATCTCCAGTGACCCGCATACATGAGAAAGGAAAATGTACTGCCAAAACCCCTAACGGTATGGTAGAATCTGAACATATTATAGAGGCAACTCATATTCCAAAGGGGATAAATATGACCCAAACGTTGGTATATCCCCATCGAAGTTATGTCGTCGCAGTCGAAATTAATGAACCTTATCCTGATGGCAACTTCTGGGATATCGACAAAGTGCCGGCTCATGCAATTAGCTCTCATGGTGCAAAATCTAACGAATTGGAAATGCTCATGTTTGCGGGCAGTCATCATAAAACCGGTCAATCTGATATATCATATAATCAGCATTATAAAGAACTGGAAGATTTTATTGAAGGGACTTACCCAGGTTCTGCCATTAAACACCATTGGTCAGCCCAGCATTACACTCCTGCTGACGGATCCCCATATATAGGAGTTAGTAGCCTGGGTTCAACCAATAGATATATGGCAACCGGTTATTCTACTGATGGATTGACCTACGGGGTAATTGGAGGAGTGGTGTTATCCAATATGATTACCGGCCTGAACAACCCCTGGCTTGAACCTTATATATCTACCAGGATTAAGCCTGTTACTTCATCAAAAGAATTTGTAAAAGAAAATATCAATGTGGCCACTCAATATGTCAAAGATTATTTACAATTTGGAGAAGTTGAAGCCTTTTCAGATATCGATAAGCTGGAAGGGAGAACACTACAGATCAACGGTGAGAAACTGGCCGCCTACCGTGATGCTATCGGACATCTACACGTCTATTCTGCAGTTTGTCCACATATGAAATGCATTGTAAACTGGAATGATGCTGAGAAGTCATGGGATTGCCCTTGCCACGGCAGTCGCTTCTCGATAGATGGACGGGTATTGGAAGGCCCTGCTCTTAATCCACTGAGAAAAATAGACCCTTCTGTAGTAATGAAAAAATAGACTTCCACTTTTTTCGTATAAAATCAATCTTAATTTATTAAGATCTTATCCCACAAGATTCAAGGAAAGACCTGCACTTATGAAGATATTAAATTGATCTAATTATAATATCTTCTCATGCCTATCTATCAGTTCAGGGTTAAATAATTTTAAAAAATAATTATCTTGCATTAACTCTTCATAGACTTGATTTTACTGAGTTTAGCCTATGGTATAGGTTTGTAATTCTTAAAATCTATTAATATCATAAGCCAGTTAATATTAATTTTTTTTCACCAAGCTACCAACCTCTTTTATTCCATTTGTCAATTCTCTTTATGAAAATATCGAATTGTAACTTTTATATCCTCATACTTTTTTTCATATTTCTGGCATCCTGTATGGGTAACGAAAAGTTTGATGACCCTGTGGGCCATCTTCCCTCAGGTGATTATGAAGAAACTCTGGAAAAGCCATCACCGATGTCAGACAATCTCACAATACTTCCGGAAAATTCCAGATATTTCGAATACAAAGGGTTGCCCACCGTTCTTTTTGGATCCCAGGGAATAAATGGCCACGGTATCATTTACCGGCCTTATGACTTGGATAAGGCTCGCATCGAGAAAATATCCAAGCATGCCAATCATCTCTACTTGACTATCCTACCTGACAACGCCAACCGTAATGTAGGCTGGGATGGATTATACTCCAGGTTAAAAACTCCTCATGACCAGGGTGAATGGGCTCATCTTACAAACATTGCAAAATGGGCAAAGGAATATGATGTAATCGTCCATATGTTCCCCTGGAGCTATAAATGGAATTACTCAAAACAAGATTGGTCTGGAAGTGATTTCCTATATCCCAATGAAAGTTCGGAATGGGATAAAAAAGTTACCAATGATCTAACAAAACGTGATCTTCATAAACTCTCTATTGAACGTATCGTAGCCGCGACCTGGGATTACCCAAATGTAGTTTATAATTTTATGTGGGAATACGTGGTTAGAAGAGAATCCGATGCTAATGGTAGCTTCCATCGATGGTGGGTTGACCAAATGAAGGAAGCCGGCCGTAGAACGAACCCTGAGGTTTCTCATCTGTTTTCTATAAAATTTGGCCTAGAACATCCGTCCAAAAGCAATGCTGATTTTATTATAGAAGAGGATGGCAATGGCTTTTGGTATAACCAGCATCATTCTATCGTTCTGGATTATAATGTACCTTTGGTATTTATTTCAAGTGATTTAGCATTTGCTGATAATACATTCTCCGGCTGGTCTAATGTTCCACATAGCCCCAGGTTTCGCCAATATGGGCAAAATCGAACGTATAATATCACCCCTAATGATATTCAGGCCATGGTTACCGAAGGGTTTCATCCTGCCGAAACCTGGCATAACGCTTCAAATGAAGGTTTGAACTATTACCTGCAGGCTCGATGGTATATGGAGAATCTCTCTTGGAATAATGATGTTGAAGGGTTCCCTGATTTGCCCGATTTCAATCCCTCAGAAAGGCCCGAACTGATAAATCCGGAAGGCTTCAAAAATGGCCGGAAAGGTGAGGATTTTGCAGTCATGTATAAACATCCTGAAGGATTGCCACCGGCTCAAGCCGAAGTATGGGTGGATGTTAACGAAGACGGCCGGTTTAACCCTGCCAGTGAAGAAGGTGAACGTTTTAAAATGACAGCCCAAGGGGATGATTTTAAAAATGGAGTGCTTTTTACTGTATCTGCCCCCGCCAACAAAAGTTTCGTGTTCAGGTTCGCCGATATAAACTGGAATCCACCTGTAAATGGTGGCTTGGTTCCGGGTCAGGCTCTAGGCATTTCCTACTCACACTGGGATTAATGGCCCAGGATAAATCGTCTGTTTATTTAAGATGATTTTGTTGAAGGAAAATGAAGAAGAAGTAAACTAAAATGTAATGTCGGTTAAATTAATTCTGCCATTCTAAACCACTTGCATTTTTTTACTTCTTTCTATTATTGATTTGGTCTATAAGGCACTAGGAATAATTAGTGTACAATAAATTACATCTGAAAGAGAATTTGAGAATATCTAAAAAACATCGATAGTCCATTTTAAAAGCAAATTCAGTAAAATAAAACAGTGGTTCAATTCCTGATCAAAACCGTATCAAAGACATATCAAGGCCATATCAAAGACGTATATATATGGTGTTGATACGGTGTTGATATGGCCTTGATACGGTTTTGATCAGGCTAGGTCTGTATCTGGTCAATAGGCAACAAAGTTGTTCGGGAGTGTCAAATTAAATGCTAACATCCATGAACTCTAATAATTTTATTTGTCTTATCCTGAAAAGTTATAACGATTGTATAATCTGCTTCATCAAATCACCAAAATCCTTTTCGCGTAAATCGGCAACAGTATTGATATCATCATGATCTAATTTTGTTACACTCATTCCGGTGGCCAGGTTTGTGATCAATGATATACCCAGATTTTTCAAACCCAATCTCTCTGCTTCGATCAGCTCCGCTGCCGTTGACATTCCTGCCGCATCTGCCCCCATAGCACGGAATGCCCGAATCTCGGCTTTGGTTTCATATGATGGACCTTTAACATAAACGTAATTTCCTCTTTGTATCTTGATGCCAAGTCGCTGGGCCAGACTTTCAACCTTTTCAATTATTTTATAAATTTGATTCTTCTTAAAGGCCTTTTCCCCTACTAAAGAATTATTTTCGAATGGACTGATGAGCTCTTCTATCAACATCAGATCTCCAATATCATAATTATGATTGATCCCACCTGCCGCGTTGGTCACAATAATAAGTTCAGCCCCCAGGGTTTTGGATAACTGTACAGGAAGGAGTGTTTTTTCTATCTCAAAACCTTCATAAAGATGAAATCGTCCGGCAAAAGCGAGGATTCGTTTATTTCCAATTCGCCCGGTATAGAGATCTCCTGGATGACCGGATACACTGGTTTGTGGAAAGCCGGGAATTTGGGCATATGGAATAGAATCTGCCTCTTCGATTCTGTTTACAAAAGCACCCATTCCTGAACCAAGAATAATGGCTCTATCAATTGTAGTAACGAAGTCTATCGATTTCAGGTAATATTCAATATCCAGTACGGATTGAGGTATGGCTGACTTATGCAATAAAAGACAATTGATTTAATGTTAATCGGCATCGGAAAGAAGTTCTTATACAAAACGACTTAATAAAGCAGCCACTGCCGTTTCTGATCTTAAGCGATATTTACCAAGACTGATCACCCTTGCCTTATTCTTTTGCAATGTATTAATTTCATCATCCGAAAAGCCACCTTCGGGCCCCACCAGAATGAGATAATTCTTATCATGCTTAAAAAGCTCCAGGGTTTCATCATTAGCTTTTTCATGGGCAACAATAAAAACATGATCATTATATCCTGTTACGGCATCAGACAACGTTTCATTATAGTATATACGGGGCAAAAATGGCCGTAACGATTGTTTCATTGCGCTCAGTGCAATAGCTTGAAGCCTGTCTCTATTCACTTTTCCACGCTCACTGTGATCTGATTTAAACAACACGATTTCTGTTGCTCCCAGCTCTACTGCTTTCTCTACGGCATATTCAAGGCGTTGCCTGTTTTTAATCAATCCTAAAGCCAATACAAGTTCACAAGGTTTTTGCTCTGAATATGTTTGTCTGATATCTACTTGAATAGTTTTATTCCCTATAAAACTGATGTGGCCTTCATGCCGGCTTCCCACACCATCAGAAACATGAATTGTGTCACCTACCCTGTATCGTAAAACTTTTTCAGCATGGCGGGCTTCGTCATCGACGAGAATGAGTTTGTGTTCCTGAACCTTCTCCGGTGGTGTATAAAACAGATTCATAATTTTATTTTATAAAGTAATCACCTGGAGCAAAAGCTGTTTCTCCGGTACACAACATTTTTACTATATATGGACGACACAGGCGACAGCCCAAACAACACCTTTTTTCTGCAAGTAACTCTTCGAAATCCATATCATTTTCATTAACATAGCACTTGAGTTCTTTAAAAGTTACCTGATGGCAGACGCACATTGTTATTGACTTATTCATTCAATAAGCAATTTCAGATTAAGTCGTAAAATGCTTGCTCAACTTCAGGTCCTGGCCTTGATAATTACTTTTTATATCTTCACCATACACGAAGTCAGGAGTTTCCGTATTGGGCTCAAATACCATTCTGAAGAAAGTTTGACCATCTTCAATGAGGAAAGGCACATCATGAGAACGTACTTCAAGAACAGCCCTTGCCCCGCCATCTTCCTTTGACCCTCCAAAACCGCTATCGAAAAACCCTGCGTAATGAGTCCTGAGTTCGCCGGAACCTGTATCGTAGGGTACCATTTCAGCTGCCAGATGCCTGGGGATACGGCAGTGCTCGCGGGATGCGAAAATGTAGAAAGCCTCGGGTTCAAGAATAAGATAATCTTCCTGATTGGCATAGATTGGTTCCCAGAACTCGCGTGCTTTATAATGGCCAATTTTGTCCAGGTCAATTAGATCCCTGTTCTTTCTGGCTTTGTAGCCAATGATATTATCCTGGTTACCCTGAAGACTCACGCTCATGAAAAGTCCTTCATTTACTTTTAAATCATCGGTAGCAAGTGGTTTTCCGGAAGGACCAAATAATAATGGATCCTTTTGGTGTACGTGAAGAATATCCTGGTCATTAAGCAACGCGTTTCCGTGACGGATTCGAAGTTGGTTCAATCGTTGTCCGGTTCGAACCCGTATAGAGAATGTTTTTGGAACAACTTCCAGATATAGATTGCCGTGATACCCTGGAACGATCTCTTCAAAGCGGTGAGAGTAATCGGTTATAATACGGGTAAAAATATCCAGCCGGCCTGTGCTGCTTTTAGGGTTAGCCTTCGCTGCCAGTTGCTGGTCGGCTACTACTTCAAAACCTGAAGATTTTCCATTGCCCATAAATGGCATCTTATGAAATCCAGTTACAGACTGAGGTAGTTCGAGCCTCTCTAAGAGCGGGATGATATAGGTGCAATTTGGTTCTAATACAGCACCTTCCGTAAGATTGAATGAATGCTGGGTGAGCTTTGCAAGTTTACTGGACACGGTTTCGTTCTCCGGCAAAAAACTGCAACGAACACGATAAGCGACTTCACCCAGTCTGAGGTCAATGGAATTCGGTTGAAATTGGTCTTCTTTAATTTCATATCCCTTCGGAGCTGATATTACACCCACGTCTGCCAGAAGTTTTAGCTTCTGTACTGGTAGAATTCCTTTGGTCCGCAAGTATAACTGATTGTTATCTGCCGCAGCTTTTGAAGTAATTTTTGCCATATGTGTCATCTAATAAAAAAGGATAATATAGTCATTCCAGCACGCCCAGTCATATATCTAACCTCATTTAAATGGGATTAACTCCAGCCAATTCATGAATAATTTTCCACTCATTCTTCGTTACCGGCTGTATAGACAGGCGAGAGCCTTTTTTAATCAGCATCATATCTTCCAGGCCTGGTGTCTCCATGACTACATCACGCAAAACCGGATTACTGAATTTTTGTGTCAGCTGAACATCAACTAAAATCCACCGAGGATTATCTTCCGGGCTTTTGGGGTCAAAATACCTGGATTTTGGATCAAACTGAGATGAGTCGGGGTAAGGTTTAGATGCTACGTTCATCGTACCTACAATGGCCAGTGGCTTTGTCCGGGAATGATAAAACAATACCCCGTCACCTATTTTCATCTCATCACGCATAAAATTGCGCGCCTGGTAATTACGTATACCTTCCCACCAGGTAGCCTGATTGGGCCGTGCTTTTAAGTCATCGATGCTGAATTCGTCAGGCTCGGATTTCATGAGCCAAAATCTGCGTTCTGCCATAGAAGGAAATGTTTTATAGTTATGAAGTCAGGGTTAATACCAGAGGAACTGAGCATCATTCAGACAGGGCTAAAGTAATCAAAATAACCCAAAACACATACTTTTCTTATCTGTAAAAACTCAATGGTCAACCCTTATTTATAATGCACAACCGGACTCTAGATGAATACAATTTCATCCTTTAATAAATTCCATATCTCATTCTGCAAGGACTCAGTTTTATTTTTGGCGTACCACCCATGAAGTTTAGCTGCTTTATCTTCTTTTGTTAAATTCTCATTTTTTTTCAGGGTGTTCATCAATGCTTGAGCTTCGGCTGGCCGTGGACCCCAGGTCCATTTTTCTTCCAGGGTTTCAGCATCAAGGCATATCAACTTCGGAATTGATCGGGATCCATTCGTTAAGTATTTATCCATTACATCCAAATTTTCGTCTCTTAACAATATTTTCAGGGTAATATCATCTGATGCCTGAGCTATTCGCTGTAATGCGGGCACAGATTGAGCCGCGTCTCCGCACCATGCTTCTGAAATAATAATCCATAGTTCCTTTTTCATAGGCTGTTTTAGATTAGCATCCAGTTCAGGAATCAAGGTAGCCTGCTTTTCTATCCTATGCATTCTATGTACGTTCAGACGCGTATATGCAATTAGTTCTTTGGTATGATTCTCCCCTGTCGTCTTATTTTCCTTAAGAAGGTTATCAATTCTGTCTCGGTACTGTGTATAGGATATAGCTTTTGTAAGGTGTGCGTGGGTAATCATATTAGTTAATGGAGATAAAAATAAAATGAGAGCAAATTATATGGGGTCGAACCTGTTAATAATATTATAATTTTATAACGTATTGCTCATTATAATCGTTCTTTTGTGAAATAATAAACAGGGTTTTTATCTGCCTGATGCTAAACAGATCGTGATAAATAAAACAAAGGCGAAAGAAGTTACGTATTTCATCTTCATCACCCGTTCATAATCGCTTTCGACCCCTTTTATCTGCTTAAGCTGCAGGGCAATCAATATACCCGCTGCTCCGGAAACCATCAGGAAGATGAGGGCAATCTGATCATCAACCCACCTCAGTGTAAAACCAATGATAAAGATGCCTGTAGTGAATGCGGCAACAAAGAATCTTTTTATACCCTGTAAACCATAGGTGATCGCAAAGGTATGGTATCCGCGTTCCAGGTCTTCATCCATTTGAAAGATTTGGGAGACTGGATACAAACTGAGCAATATCAGTGAACAGCCTGTTGCAGGTAATAGTAGCCAGGGATCTGGCGATCCTCCCAGAGCGAAATGACCTAAAAGAAACGCGCAAACACCGGTGCTTACTGAGATTGCCACCATGCTCAGCCAGGGCCGTCCTTTCCATTTGGCCAATGGCGTGCTGTATAGCCAGAACATGATCATGCTGATCAGATAAACACCTGAATAGTAGTATCCCAATGGCAGGGCAAGTAATAATCCAAAAAATTGAAGCATCAATGAAGCAGGGTGCATCCATTTTGTCATTCCGGGAGGATGCTTTAATCCACCTATCCTGCCTTTATCTTTATCCCAAAAAGAATTGTATGCTGTGGCCCCGCCAAATAAAAACAGATGCACATTAATAAACTGAACAGCAAAAACCGGCCATTCGGGGTTTCCGGCATAGTAAAGACCACCAAGTAAATAACAACCCGATAAAATAAAAACCTGATAATGCCAGCGGAGGTGGATTATAAAATCCAGAACCTGCCGCCATGGTTTTATTCGGGTTGGTATTTTTTGGTTCACCTCATTTACCGTGTGAGTTTTTTGTACTGGATACGGTGTGGTTGATCGGCACTGATACCGAGGCGCTGACGTCGGTTTTCTTCGTATTCCGAATAATTACCTTCAAACCAATAGGCATTACTGTCGCCCTCAAATGCTAATATATGCGTGGCGGTACGGTCAAGAAACCACCTATCGTGAGAAATAATTACGGCACAGCCAGCGAAATCCAGCAAAGCGTCTTCAAGAGCACGAAGTGTGTTGATATCCAGATCGTTTGTAGGCTCATCCAGCAATAGAACATTCCCGCCTTCTTTAAGAGTTTTAGCCAGATGTACCCGGTTCCTTTCACCACCCGAAAGCTCGGTTACTAATTTCTGCTGATCACTTCCTGTGAAATTAAATCGAGCTACATATGCCCGGGAATTAACCTCACGTTTACCCAGCATCAAGATATCCTGTCCATCAGATATTTCTTCCCAAATGGTCTTTTTAGGATCGAGTGGCCTGCCCTGGTCAACATAAGCGGTCTTAACTGTCTCACCAATGATAATTTTCCCATCATCGGGAGTTTCCTGATCCATAATCATACGAAAAAGCGTAGTTTTCCCCGCACCATTAGGTCCAATAATCCCTACAATACCACCGGGTGGCAGGGAAAAGCTGAGGTTATCATAAAGCAGTTTGCCGTCATAGCCTTTAGCCAGGTTTTCAGCGATAATTACTTTATTTCCCAGACGTGGACCAGTCGGTATAATGATCTCCAAATCTTCACGGCGTTTCTCCTGTTCCTCGGATAGCATTTCTTCATAGGCTGAAATACGTGCCTTGCTTTTTGCTCGTCGTCCTTTTGGATTAGCGCGGATCCATTCTAATTCCCGGTCCAGTGTTTTTTGGCGCTTGGATTCCTGCTTTTCTTCTGTCTTTAAACGTGCCTTTTTCTGTTCCAACCATGATGTGTAATTACCTTCGAAGGGAAAGCCTTGTCCGCGGTCTAATTCCAATATCCAACCGGCCACATTATCAAGGAAATACCTGTCGTGAGTCACGGCTATTACAGTCCCTTCATAACGGGCAAGATGTTGTTCCAGCCAGGCTACTGAATCGGCATCAAGGTGGTTCGTAGGTTCATCAAGCAATAATACATCGGGTTCTTCCAGCAAGAGACGACACAGAGCTACACGACGACGCTCCCCGCCAGATAGAACTTTGACAGGAGTATCCCCTTCAGGGCAACGAAGAGCATCCATGGCCATTTCAAGTTTACTATCAAGGTCCCATGCATCTTTTTGGTCAATCTTCTCCTGAAGCTTGGCCTGCTTTTCAATTAGAACTTCAAAATCAGCATCAGGTTCTGAGAATTTAGCGCTAATAGCTTCATAATCTTTTAGCAGATTCACGGTCTCCTGGGCACCCTCTTCAACGACCTCCTTGACCGTCTTTTCAGGATCAAGGGTTGGCTCCTGCGCTAAATAGCCAAATGAGATACCTTTTTGCCTTGAGATATCACCCAAATAGTCTTTATCAAGTCCTGCAATAATTCGTAAAAGACTGCTTTTCCCTGACCCATTCAGCCCAAGCACGCCAATTTTAGCACCATAATAAAAAGAAAGGTAGATGTCTTTTAAAACTTGTTTGTTGGGCTTATATACTTTGCCCACTCCAACCATCGAAAAAATTATTTTTTGTTCGCTCACCGTAAAATTTGTTTTGTTATTAATTTAATAGCTGATCAAAGTACGGCAAATTTAATCCAATTCAGCATGC
>JBBDQY010000020.1:0-50970 GCA_040905745.1 Balneolales bacterium | reverse complement strand
TGTTTAAATGGACATTAAGATAGCCCCCAGGATTTTTAATAGTTTTCTCAAGTTTTCGACCTGTTTCTTGAGAAAAACATCCTGAGCACCTCCATTAACCCCCTATCTTAGCTTTATACAATTCCTATACCAGGGGTCTTTGCATCAGGCTTGAGTTAGATTTCCTGTTTCAAAAAAATCAGGTACTTAATGTTTGCTCCGGGCTCTAATGTATGAAAATATATCAAGTAAACTGTGAAACGGCATCTTCGAGAATCATATAGAGGCATGGTACGATCACTAAAATAATAGAAGTCGCAAAAACAATTCCAAAGCCGAGGGAGATCGCCATCGGGATGAGGTGATATGCTTGTCGTGATGTTTCGAAGATAATAGGGGAGAGCCCGCCGAATGTTGTAAATGTAGTAAGTATGATCGGGCGGAATCGCCGCAGGCCGGCCTCATGGATGGCATCGAAAGCAGATTGAGACTGCTCTTTTCGTGTTTTATTGGCATAGTCAATCATAATTAAAGAATCGTTCAAAACTACACCGGAGAGTGCTATTACTCCCATCAGGCTGACCAGAGAGAGGTCGTATCCCAGCAGAATATGGCCTATAACCGCGCCCACAATACCAAAAGGAATCGCACCCATTACAATAATAGGTTGCATATAGTTTCCAAAAGCAGCGGCGAGAAGAGCGTAAATAACCAGCATAGCCAGAATAAAGCCACTCCAAAGAGCTTGTGTTGACTCCCGCATTTCAGCCTGGCTGCCTTCAAAGCTCCACGTAATTCCAGGAAAATCGGCACTCAATTGAGGAAGCACATTGTTTTGGATGGCAGACAAAACCTGCCCTACGGCATTAGCCGGTTCAGTATCCATGCCTACACTGACAACCCTTCTGCCGTCCCGCCGGTTAATGCTGGTAAAAGCTTCTCCTTTTTCAAGGCTTGCCACATCGAATAAAGGAACCTGGGTCCCGGATGGAGTTTGTATAACAAAATCCTCAAGGTGGTAAATATCCTGACGTTGATGCCTGGGCAGTTTGACCCGTACCTCAATTTCGTTGGTGCCCCTAAGCTGCCGCATGGCTAATGCTCCATAAAAAGCATCGCGCAGCTGATTGCCTACATCCGAGGGTGTTAAGCCTAGTTTCCGGCCTTCCGGCAGGAGCCTGAAATCGTATTGGGTTTTACCGCGGTCATAGTTGTCATTTACATTCCGGGTCGCATCAAAAGCTTCCATGCGTTCAACAAAGGCCAGGCTGGCCACTTCCAGAACATCGATATCGGAATGGCTCAGATCCACAACAATATCCTGCCGATGTCCGCCAGGGCCACGCTCTGCTTCGAAGGTCATCTGATCTACACCTTCAATGTCGCCGATCTCATTTCTCCACAACTCTATAAGTTCCCCTGCTGTCATGTCCCGTTCATCGGGAGGCTTCATTACAATTTCAACATCTATAAAACTCTGTCCACGTACATTGGTTTTTATTCCTTCCGCAACTTCAAACAAGTTGTGTTCCTCAAACATGCGATGGGTGGCATCTGTAATATCGTAGGCTACGGCCGCTGCCTGGTCGGGTGTTGTGCCCACAGGGAGTCTGACGCCCGCTTCGATTTCATCGGCTGAAACTTCAGGCATCATAATCATGCCCATATGATCACTGTAACCGTAACCGCCAACTACAAGCAGCAGCGCCAAAGCTGTACACAAGGTGACGTAGCGATTTCGTAAACAGAAACCCAGGAAACGCCTGTATTTCGTGTTGATAAACCTGTTGACCTTGTCTGCAAAGGATTGTTGCAGTGAATGAATTTTATCACCGATTTTCCACCTTTCTTTTTTTGAGCTGTGAGCAAGGTGTGCAGGCAGTATAAACAAGGCTTCAAATAGTGAGACGGCCAGTACCACAATGACGACAGCGGGTAATGGCCACCAGTATTTTCCGGTTACGCCCGGCATAAACAGCAACGGCATAAAAGCAATAATGTTGGTAAGAATGGCAAACGTGACCGGCCGGCTGATATCCTGGGCGCCCTTTATGGCGGCATCAATGAAGCTCATTCCTCGTTGCCGGTACTCATAAACGTTTTCTCCCACCACAATGGCATCGTCCACAACGATACCCAGTACTACAAGAAAACCAAACATGGAGATCATGTTTATGCTGATTCCGATAACCGGCAGGAACAGGATGGCGCCGATAAAAGAGATCGTCATCCCCATCATTACCCAGAATGCAAGTCTGTACTCAAGGAAAAGAGCCAGGATGATCATTACAATGAGAATAGCCAGTACACCATTTTTCATCAGCAGAGACAACCGGTCATCAAAATCATCTGCGGCGCTGCTGTCAATCCGGTATTGTACACCGGGAGGAAAAGTCTGCTGCACTTGATCGAGTATATTTACAACCGCCTCGGATATGACCAGAGGAGACTGATTCCCGACTCTGAAAATATCCAAATCAACCGTTGGCTGACGGTTAAATTCACCATGAAATCCAGTTTCTTCAAATCCATCAGTAATATCAGCAATATCAGCCAGTTTAACACTTCCGCCCGTAGTGGAAGGAATCAATTCGATATTCCCATAGTCTTCAGCCCACTGTTTGCGTTCCTGCATACGTAGTAAGATCTCCCCGGCACTTGTTTCAATAGCGCCGGCCGGAATATCCTCGCTGGACTGAACAATTATACTGGCAATTTCTCCTAAAGTCAGGCCATATTCACGTAGCCGATCTCTGGGTATTTCCACGTGGGTTACATAATCAGGTACGTTCCCAATCTCAACCTGGGTGATTTCTTCATGAGCCAATAAATTATCCCGGGCATTCTCTGCCAGCGTCCGTAGAGTCCAGATATCGGCATCACCGTAAATACCGATGGTCATCACTTCCTGCTGATTCGTTTGCAGGCTAACTTCGGGCTCTTCAATATTATCGGGGAACGTGCGGATGCGGTTCACCGCCTGGTTAATATCCTGATAGGTTTTCATCCCGTCGGTACCGACTACCAATTCAACGGATATTTCCCCGGAACCCTCGTTTGCTGTCGACGTTACTTCTTTAATCCCTTGTATACCCCGGATGGCCTCTTCCACAGGCCTTAAAATTCCCTGTTCTACTTCAACCGGTGATGCTCCTGGATAGGCTACATTCACTTCAACGATATCCAGCTGATACTGTGGAAACACCTCTTTTTGAATATTGAACATCGTCCAAATTCCCCCGCCGATCAGAATCATCATCAACAGGTTTGCCGCCACCGGATTATGAGCCATAAAGGCGATCGGGCCGGAGTAGATGTTATTTGAATCGGGATTATTCATTCAGAGGGTATTTAGTCTGGGGTCAATATTATAAATTCCCATTCTCAAGTGAATCCTGAGCAACTGCAGTCTCAGAGCCGTCAAGCCTTAGCGGCGCTCCTTCTATTACTGTACTTATATTTGTAGTAACCACCAGTTCGTTTTCATCTAACCCCCCGGTAATGTATGCGAAAGTAGCATCACGGAAAATGATGGTAACATCCCGGATGTCAAGGGAATCATTATCCATAACCCAGACGGTGTCATTCTGCCTGATATAATCCCGGTTCAAACGAATGACGTTTTCAAGCTTTTCGGCCTGGATATTCGTTTCTACAAAGGATCCAATCATCAATCTGGGCTGGTCTGTATTCCCGGTTTTATAACCATGCGGATCAGGCACGGAAACCAGCACACGAGCCATACGTGTATCATTTTCCAGGGCCCCCACCAGCCGGAATAATGTTCCCTGACGGTATTCATTTTCTTGCCAGGCTGTGCGGTTTCTTATGGTCACCGGTGAACCTTCTTCACCATCTACCGGTAATGTAATCCAACGAAGGCTGGACTGGGGAACCGTGGCTTCGACCCAATATTCATCAAACCCCACAAGCCTGGCGAGGTTATCATCGGGGGTAACTTGTGATCCTGCATTTACATTCCGGCTGAGGATATAGGCGTTAAACGGAGACCTGATGGTTGTTCGCTGTAAATCGAGTTCGGCTTGCTGAACAGCGGCTTCGGCAGATGCAACGGTTGATCTGACCGCATTCAATTGTGGCTCGCGAAGTATAAGAGATCGGCTACCTCCTCCCGTCAGTTCGTCATCCAGTAGTTCATAATCTTGCTGGGCCACGTTCTGGCGACCCATTTCTATCTCGAGATCGGCTTCTGCCTGTTGCAGCTCACTTCTTCGTTGTTGAAGAATATGTTTGTAATCGGAGGGATCAATTTCTAAAAGTACTTCTCCTTTTTTCACATACCCACCGGGGGTAAAATTTTCTGATATGTTAATGACCTCTCCCCCTACACGCGGACTTAAGGTAATATCCTGCGAAGGCTCCACAGTACCCATTGTCTGTATTGTTGGCGTAAAGGTATTCCGATCAACCTTAATCACCTCTACAAGCATGGCAGTTTCCTTCGTTGCATCTGATTCGGTAGCTGTAGGTTCGGTAGAAAAAATGAGCCAGGTAACTGCTGCTGCAACAAACAGAATAACGAGACAAACTATGAGTGTTTTTTTCCAGTCCATATAATATCTTTATTAATATCTTGTTTTACCGGTAGTTAGTGTATAATCAATTGTCAGGCAATTATCGTCATTTATCAGTTAAACTCATCCTTATTCATCCGCCATCATTTCTGTTTCAAAGGAACCTGCCAGAGCACGATAAAGGGATATTCTGTACTCCACTAAAGTTAGTCGTGCCGTTAGAAGATCCCGCCGCAGTTGCTGGATTCCATCTAAAGCTGTAAGTACATCCAGGTAATTACCACTTCCATTCAGATATTGAAAACGAAGCTGTTCGAATGTTTTGGTGGCTAGTTCCAACTGCCGTTCAATGCTTTGTATGCTTTGAACCTGCTTCTTTTCCTGGATCAATGCATCTTCCACTTCCTGAAATGCAATCAATATAGTTTGTCCGTATTCATAGATTCGTTGCTGTGTGATAGCTTCATTTCGGTCTACCTCCGCCCTGAGCTGGCTACCATAGAAAATGGGTGCAAGCAGATTGCCCATAAATGAAAGCGCCCACTCGTCAAATACGCTTCCTGAATTGGTCCCAGGGGTTGTTAAAGTTGCGGATAGAGTAAGCTTCGGAAATTGATTATTGATCGCGAACGCGAGGTCCCGGTCGGAAGCTAAAAGTAATGAATACGCACTTTGCACATCAGGCCGCCTTTGAACAAGGTCAGCGGGCACCCCGGCATCCGGTATTGGTGTGAGTTCCGGAAGATCGTCAGGCCTGTATTCAACTTCAGATTGGGGAGTTTGGCCCAATAAGATAGTCAGTTGATGCTCAAGAACCTGAACGTTTGTTTCCTCGTATAGTTTCTGCTCCCGCGTTGCTTCCACAAGTTGCTGCT
The DNA here is from genome assembly GCA_040905745.1 of Balneolales bacterium. Taxonomy (GTDB): domain Bacteria; phylum Bacteroidota; class Rhodothermia; order Balneolales; family Natronogracilivirgulaceae; genus JBBDMU01. Next base: position 45,581 of record JBBDQY010000020.1, on the reverse strand, counting down.
GTCGAAGCACATCTACGCTTGGAATCAGGCCTGTTTCAAAACGATTTATTAATAATTTCAGCATGGTCAGGTTTGTTTCAATCTGCTCTACAACAAGGGCCAGTTGATTTTGCGCATCGGCAAGCTGATACCAGGTAATTGCAATTTCGCCTGAAAGTGATAAAGCCGCCGTCTGATAATCTAAAAGTGTTGCCTGGGCGCGATACTTTTCCGCATCAACACGTGATTGAATCCGCCCCCAGAGATCAATTTCATAAAAAGATGAAAGGCCAAGCTGAATCTCTTCTGATTCTTGTGAACGGTCTGAAGAACGAATGACTTCACCGGTGGCGGATGCGTCAAGCTCGGGAAAGAGTGCAGATGATTCTCTTTTTGTAACCGCCTGCGCTTCGCGGAGCCGTTCCCATGCCGTTAACAGATTGAAGTTTGATTGCATGGCGGTATCAATAGCAGCGTTTAGATGATCATCACCCAGGTTTTTCCACCATTGGCTAGAGACAAGACTTGTACCGGACTCAGAAAAGGATTCCGGTACTTTAACAGGTGATGAAACCTCTTTTGAAGTACGGCAACCGCCGAAAATAATTACGGCGATTCCTGAAAGGGCCATGAGAATGGTAAGCGGTCTACTTGACATAAATAATATTTCTCCTCTCAACAGCAACATAGATAATGTTTACTGTAATTCATCATCCTGACTATAATAATAAATTGATTCTATAGAAACTTAGAAGTGTTAAAATCAGACGCATAAAAGAGAAACAAATAAGCTTCTTATTTCTATGAGGGAATTCAGAATTACTTGCTATTAAAAATGGCCATTCCAAATTAACCATTTGGCATTAATAGATCAGCAATTAGTAAAGGCTCATCCCTGAATGTAATATAGTAATTTGGGGAAGGTCAATAGTTAAGGGATGAATCAGAGGTTTGCTTTATTGGCTCATCATGCAATTGCATGTAGCATACTTCACACATGGCATCAAACATGGTGTATTCTACCTCGCCGATTATGGCGCCGCAATCCTCGCATATGTAATCCTCTTTGCCCATACTTTATGACTCCTGCTATAAGATTTGACTGTTATTTTGGGTATGATAAAACAAAAATAGTTCTAACGTATCTCTTTTTTTAAAAAATTTTAATGTCAAAATGACAAAGTAATGTAAATCATTTTACCCCAATGGGCTCTACAGGTGGGATAAATGCAGATAAGCGTAGCAGCCTACCCGTTTATATAAAAGCAATCCTCATAAGTATATACGATTTAATATATTTGCTTTATTTAAATTATTTTCTAATATATGAGAGCCAATTAATAGGTAACCTAAGCTTTCCATTCTTGTAATGATTAGAGTTAAGGATGTAGGCTTTATATGGCAAAATATTATCGGAGACAAGAAATGCTGTCAAAATAAATACCCCTTAAATGACCAGGTAATGAACATGGTAAATGTATCCTTTCGTCTATACCACCTTAAAATCAGTTTAGGTATAGCAATGCTTCTTATCCTTTGGGGTTGCGTGCTCTCCGAAAGTGAACCTGTTACTGATGTGGCAGAACCATCAGAAAGTTCACCAAATGTTGTGGTTATTGTTGCTGATGATTTAGGATGGAATGATATTGGGTATCATGGTTCCATGGTTGAAACTCCTAATCTGGATCGGTTGGCTGAGGGTGGTGTTCGCCTGAATCAGTTTTATGCATACTCCACCTGCTCCCCCTCACGAGTAGCGCTACTGACGGGACAAAGTCCGGCACTTTTTAAAGTGTTTGGTCCCCTGGGTTCCACTACCGATGTACGACCCGCGGATATGTTGCTGCCTTTTGGATTACAGGAATCACATTACTCTACACATATCAGCGGGAAATGGCATATAGGTGATACACCCGATCATCGTCCGCTGGATCATGGTTTCACAACTTCTTATGGTTATCTGCGTGGCCAGATTGACCCTTATACCCACCGGTATAAATACGGAGATTACGTTACATGGCATCGTAATGACCAGTTTATAGAAGAGGATGGACATGTCACAGACCTAATCACAGATGAAGCAATTCGTGTAATCGAAAAGGCTTCGGAAGAAAAAGATGCCCCGTTCTTTCTCTATGTTGCACATCATGCTCCCCATTATCCGCATAACTCACCGCCGAAGTGGATAGAACCATACGATGATGTATTTGATGATATCTGGCGACGTCACAATGCCGCTGTTATCACGCATATGGATCATGAAATTGGCAGGATTGTTGATGCATTGGAAAAATCAGGACAAAGGGATAATACCTTAATCATATTCATGTCAGACAATGGAGGGCAAAAGGGCTGGGGTGCCCCTGATGCGGAATACAATGGCAAATATGCAGCACATACCAAACTCGGCGATAACACTCCCTTGCGTGGGTGGAAAACGGATCTCTATGAAGGGGGAATCCGCGTCCCGGCATTAGTGAACTGGCCTAGTGTTATACCGGCTGGCGGCGAGATAAATAATCCGACGCATATACTGGATTGGGCCCCAACTATATTACAAATAACGAATCCTGATAATCCGTTGCCTGAAAAACTAGAGGGGAAGAATCTTTGGCCCATCATTGCAGGTGAAAAATCAGAAACTACATTGGCAGGGCGACGTTTATTCTGGCGCCAGTCCGGACTTCGTACTGTCCGCGATGGAGACTGGAAACTAATCGCACACGGAGATGACTTATCGGAACCTGAATTGTTCCATTTAGCTGAGAATCCATACGAAGACCAGGAATTGGGTAGGGAGTACCCTGAAAAAAAAGAACAGTTACTGGAGTTATTACAGCAATGGCGGGGTCATAATCCTTGATATCGTATCCATTGATTACATCAATTCTTATCACATAAAAAAATGATACCTAATACCTTGAAAGGCGCATTCCTTATTTTCTTTTTACTAATGAATAGTGAATTCCTGGCTGCTCAGAGCCAGGATAATGAACCACCGAATATCATTTATATTTTGGCAGATGACCTTGGCTACGGTGAGCTGGGTGCATATGGACAGGAAAAGATAGAAACACCCAATCTGGACAGGCTTGCAGAAAAAGGCATGAAATTTACGAATCACTATTCCGGTTCACCGGTATGCGCACCCTCAAGGTATAATCTTATGACCGGTAAACATGCCGGTCATTCATACATCCGGGGTAACAGCGAAATGAATGAACGGGGAGATGTCTGGAGTTTTGAAGCGATGTTTGAAAACCCTGAATTGGAAGGCCAGCGACCCATCCCTCCTGAAACGGTAACCGTGGCAGAGCTTTTAAAAAAAGCAGGCTATGCCACCGGTGCTATCGGCAAATGGGGGAATGGCGGACCATTCACAGTAGGGCACCCCAACAACCAAGGTTTTGATTTTTTCTTTGGCTATTTATGCCAGCGTCAAGCGCATACGTATTATCCATCCCATCTCTGGAAGAATAATCAGCGGATTCTGCTTGATAACGATCTGGTTGATCCGCATCAGCCGTTGCCCGAAGGGTTGGATCCCTACGATCAGGAAAGCTACACTCTATTTCATGATCAGCCGGATTATTCACCGACGTTAATGCATAATGAAGCCATTAATTTCATTGAAGAGAATCAAAACAATCCTTTTTTTCTCTATCTGCCTACCCCCATTCCTCATGTATCTGTTCAGGCACCACAACGATGGATTGACTATTATGTGAATAAGTTCGGGGAAGAAGAACCCTATTTCCTGAACGAAGAAAGTACAGGTAATTTGCATTATGTTCCTGTTCGTAATCCAAATGCCACATACGCTGCTATGATTTCCTATCTGGATGAACAGGTCGGGGATATTGTCAAAAAGTTACAAGAACTGGGCCTGAGTGAAAATACGATTATTATGTTCTCAAGTGACAATGGCCCTGTAGAAGGTTATGGTGTTGATCCGGTTTATTTTGACAGTGCCTCACCATTTTTAGGAACCAGTGGGTGGGGAAAAGGAACGCTTCATGAAGGAGGTATCCGCGTTCCTATGATCGTAGCCTGGGAGGGTCACATTGAGCCCGGAAGTTCAACCGATCATATCACAGCGTTCTGGGATATCATGCCCACACTAAATGAGTTGGCGGGTATTGCTTCACCCGAAGATATTGACGGCATAAGTTTTTTGCCGGTTCTTAAAGGTAATGAACTGGATCAGGAGCAACATGAATATCTGTATTGGGAGTATCCAGGTAGAGGAGGACAACAAGCTGTTAGAATGGGAAATTGGAAAGCACTCCGGAAGAATATCAAAAGTGAAGGAAGGCTTGAAATAGAACTATATAATTTGGCTGACGATATCCGGGAGCAGCATAACATCGCCTCAGAATTCCCGCAAATAGTCAATGAGGTGGAACTCATTATGAAAAATGCACGCACGGTACCGGAGTTGGAGGAGTTTAAGATGTCTGCTTTAGGAGATTAGCAGCCCAGTAAATATTAACGAAATACCCAGGTTATCGTCGCAAAGTAATAGATTATGAGCTTATAAATTTATCAGGTAATTATGCAACGCAAGGATAGATGTCAACATACCAATGCCTAGAAGTAAGAGTCTGAGATAATCTAGTGAGATCCATTTAGACACAAGCTCTTTTAACTTTTCCGGATCATATTCTGATTCTGGTGACATAAATAGATATTCATTGATGGGTACAAATATTTTAATGGTTAATACAAGAATGATAACTGAGATTATAAAGGAAATGCCGATATAGAGATAAATGGAACCATCTAACTGCCATACAGACCATAATGTAACGAGACTGACCAATGGTGTTCCCAATACTAATGGAAGAAAATACGTTTTTGGTGAGCTATTGCTGTAAAAAGCACGATATTTTGTGACATCGTGAACCTCACCTGATTTCCAGTTAGGAATATTCGCCAGCAAATCAAACACATGACCTGCAAAGTAAAAAACATATAAAACTAAAGTCATCCATAGTAAAAGAGTTAATGAAATCATTTTCTTAGAATTTATTAGGGTTCACTTGTGGCAATCTTAGAATCGCTAAATAAACTTTAATATTTCAAATATGCTAATTATTTCATTATTCTAGTATTTAGCAAGGTGGATCTTTAATAACTCAACTATGTCTGAAATCCTCATTGTATTTCTTGGCGGTGCAGGCCTGAAACCCTGGATATGGGAGAATACAATTCCTTATTTGGATTTTCAGATACAACTAGTTGATTATCCTGGCCAGGTAAATGGCACACTAACAATTGATGATTATTATGATGCGATCTTACAGCAAATTGGAACAAGTAAAAATCAGAAAATCATCCTTGTAGCTCATTCAATTGGCGGTATATTTTGCAATAAACTAGCGGAACACCTAAAAGACAGATTATTAGGGATTGTAGCAATAGCTGCTATCCTACCGGAAAAAGGGGAAACCTTTCTTTCTTCGTTTCCATGGATACAAAGAATGATCACCAGATTTATAATAACGATGTTTGGGACTACACCGCCTGATACCCAAATCAAGAAAGGCCTGTGTAACGATTTACCGGAGGAAGTAACTGCTAAAGTAATCTCACGATTCAAAGCTGAATCACCCTTATTATACACCGGTATTATATCCGAATCTATTCCTGATTGCAGAAGCCTTTATATCATCTTAAAAAATGATAAAAGTATACCGGTTAATATTCAGTTAAAAGCAGCTCAAAGGCTAAAGAATACGAAAATTGACTATTTGGATTCCGGGCATCTGCCAATGCTTAGTCAGCCTGAACAAGTGGCTAAAATGATTAACAGTTTCATCGATGATATATTGGTATAGTCTAAATAATATGGTTGCTGCTATTTAAAAGTAATGTGAACCAATAAGTTGCATACTTAAGTGAATTCAAATTATCCAATCCGCAAAAAATCGATTTCTACTATAATGATGATGATTTCTGTGTTTGTTTCATAAAATTTCCTTAAGGAATTAAGAGTAATTCATGTTATATTTTATAAAAATTACATTGTGAAATTAATTCAAACAAAATGAAAACAAATATAGTATTTATAATAGGGTTTATAGTTGCGATTTCTTCCTGTTCAGACCTTAATGAAGAAATAAGCTATTCACAATTGAATGCAGAATTGAATGATCAATTAAAGGTTTTAGTAGATGCCATCCCTGCCGATAGTGTCCCTCGTTCTTACCCAGAAGAGGATGGTGGTTACAGAATGACTAAAGCTGATTGGACCTGTGGTTTTCCGGCAGGCTCCTTCTGGTATATGTATGAGATGTCCGGTGATGAATATTGGAGGGAAATAGCTGATGAAAATACCGTAAAACTCGATGGAATACAGTTCAGGGAAAATACCCATGACCTTGGTTTTATGGTGAATAACAGTTTTGGAAACGGATACCGTTTAACTGGAAATGAAGCCTATAAGGACATTGTTCTTCAGGCATCAGAATCGCTAATGACCCGTTATAATCCTTCAGTAGGAGCCATAAGGTCATGGGATCATGGTGACTGGCAATATCCTGTAATTATTGACAATATGATGAACCTGGAAATGTTATTTTGGACATCTAAGGAAACGGGTGATCCCAAATACAGAGATGCAGCCATCTCTCATGCCGATGTTACTTTAAGAGACCATTTTCGTGATGATGGTAGTTCATATCACCTTGTGAGTTATGATACCCTAACAGGTGAGCCTGTTGAAAAACGAACCGTTCAGGGATATAGCGACGAATCAGCCTGGGGCCGGGGACAGGCATGGGGTTTATATGGATTCACCATGACCTACCGGGAGACCGGCGATGAAAAATACCTGGAAACAGCAGAAAATATCGCAGGATTTTTATTAAATAATTTACCATCTGATCTTGTTACCTACTGGGATTTCAATGATCCCAATATTCCGGATGCTCCTCGCGATGCCTCCGCAGCAGCTATCACGGCATCCGCACTTTATGAGTTAAGTGAATTATCTGATAATGGTGAAAAGTATTTGGAAGCAGCTGATAAAATCGTTAATACCCTATCCTCTTCCGAATACCGGGCTAATGATGGGTCAAATGGGGGATTCTTATTACGAAACAGCGTAGGGAATAAAAACAGAGAAGATGAGGTTAGCGTAGCCCTAAACTACGCCGATTATTACTACCTGGAAGCATTAAAACGACAAAGTAGAATAAAAAACTAGAAAGATTATGTCCACTATTTATGAAGAACGACATGCATACAATCCCGAAGATTTCAAGTCGTATGATACCGAAAGAATCAGAAAGGAATTTTTAGTTGAGAACATCATGGAATCCGGCAAGATACGGCTGGTGTATTCTTCTATAGAAAGGTTTATCATTGGAGGAGCCGTGCCGATGGATTCTCCATTAAAGCTGGAAACTATAGATCCGTTAAAAGCTGATTACTTTTGTTATCGCAGAGAAGTTGGTGTAATTAGTGTAGCAGGTAAAGGAAGTGTCGTTGTTGACGGTACAGTATATGAGATGAATTTTAAAGATGCCTTGTACATTGGAAAAGGCAGTAAAGATGTCGAATTCCGATCTGAGGATCCTGAGAACCCAGCGCATTTCTATATCAACTCAGCTCCTGCACATAAGGAGTACCCGGTCAAACAGGTGACTCAGGCTGAAGCAAGCGTACTGCATAAAGGTTCTCTTGAAACCTCCAATGAAAGGAATATTTACCAGTTGTTGATTAGCGATGTAGTAGATACTTGCCAGCTGCAGATGGGCCTTACAGAACTGAAGAGTGGGAGCGTATGGAATACCATGCCTCCTCATAAGCATAGCCGCCGGAATGAGGTATACTTTTACTTTAACCTGCCCGAAGATCAGACCGTTTGTCATTTGATGGGAGAGCCATCAGAAACCCGCCATATATGGATGCATAATGAACAAGCTGTTATCTCACCCAACTGGTCAATTCATGCGGGCGCAGGAACCAGTAACTACATCTTTATCTGGGGTATGGCCGGCGAAAATCTCGATTATTCTGACATGGATCATGTAGAACCCAGTGATCTGAGATAGGGCTGGTTTTAAATTAAGAATTCTAGGATTTAAAATATGATTCAACAATTATTTGATCTAAGCGGAAAGGTAGCTCTAGTAACCGGCGGTTCCCATGGAATTGGCATGGCTATTGTAAAGATGTTAGGTAAAGCAGGTGCAATTGTTTGTGTGAATGGGCGCTCTGAAGATAAACTCGAAAGCTGCAAAAAAGAATTGGCCGCTGAAGGTGTCGACGTCTATACATTTAGCTTTGATGTAACCGATGAAGATGAAGTGGATAAGGGTATCTCCCAAATTGAAAAGGAAGTAGGCGATATCAATATCCTGGTCAATAATGCTGGGATCATTAAGCGTATTCCAATTCTTGATATGCCTGTGAGTGAATTTAAGCAGGTTATTGATGTTAATCTGGTTGCGCCGATGATAGTTTCAAAGCGTGTGGCTCCCAGGATGATTGAAAAAAGAGCGGGTAAGATCATTAATCTGTGCTCTATGATGAGTGTGTACGGCCGTAATTCGGTTTCAGCATACGCATCAGCAAAAGGCGGACTGAAACTGCTAACCGCGAATATGACCTGCGAGTGGGCAAAATATAATATCCAGATTAATGGCATTGGCCCTGGTTATATAGCAACAGCCCAAACGGCACCCATCAGGGAAGGCAACCACCCTTTTAACGACCTGGTTATGACCCGCACACCAGCAGGTCGTTGGGGCGAACCAGATGACGTGGGGAATGCAGCCTTATTTCTGGCATCCAAAGCCAGTGATTTTGTAAATGGTCACGTACTATATGTTGACGGCGGGATCCTGGCAAATTTTGGTTATGTAAAAGGCGAAAACGAAATAGAGGATTAATATGAATACTAGAGTATCGGCAATATTTTTGATGAGTAGTCTTCTGTTTTCTTGTGGAAAAGAAGCCTCTCTTTCCTTCCTAAACCCTCAGAATACAGAGCGTTCAGATGAGGTTATTGTTTTGACTAAAAATGAACTGCAAAATAAAGGTATGGAGGAAGGGAAGTATCCTATCTTTAAATATGCTGATGAATCTTTGGTCCCCTACCAATTAGATGATATGAATAATGACGGTGATTGGGATGAAATCGCCTTGCTGCTGAATTTTGCTCCGGAAGAGCAGCATGATATTACCGTAGAATGGGTTGATAACAATACGGAGTTACCTGTTTTTGAGGACCGCACCAATCTGCGATTGGGTATTGAACAGGAAGATGGGTCTTATACCGAAGTAGATTACTACGAAGCATTACCTTGTACAGATGATTTTAAAGTTATCTCTCAGGGTGAGGGTGTTAATTGGGAGAACGATAAAATTGGTTTCCGTAATTATTTTGATTGCCGCAACGTGAAAGATTTGTTTGGCAAACTTAAGCCGGATATGATCATTGATAAAATTCAAACGCCTGAGATGGGTAGTTATCATGATTTGTCTGATTGGGGTATGGATGTGCTTCATTGTGGAAGTTCTCTCGGTTCCGGTGGCATCGCACTTCTGGAAAACGATTCATTGTTCCGCCTGGGTTCAACTGAAAAATACGAATACCAAAAAATCACGGAAGGACCCGTTCGCTCAGTCTTTGAGCTCCGCTATGAAGGCTGGGATGTGGATGGGGAGATGCTTCAAGCTGTTGAGTTAATTTCCATTTATCCGGGAAAATACTGGTTTGAATCAGATGTGACCATAACGGGTAATTCAAATGGTTCTCAAATTGTAACCGGTATTGTTACCAGTCATTTAGAAAGGGAACCATTTGAATTTGTAGCCGGAGATTTTCAAGCCGTAGGTACTCATGACGTGCAATCGTTAAATGATGATGAGCTTGGTATGGCGGTGATCGTACCCCTTGACGAAGCGGGTAAAATCGGAAGAACATCAGATACCAACTTTTTTAACCTCGGCTATGAAACCGTTCCTGAAAAGCGGTTTAGTCATATAATATCCGAAACCCAATACATCGGGCAACAAAGTACCAGCGGTCAGCCGGCAAAACATTATTTCTTTTCCGTATGGGGGCTTGATCAGGATCAGTGGAAAACAGAAGAGGGGTTCAGAAAATACATTACGGAAGAAGCGGAGAAGTTATCCAATGCTATTATAGCTTTATAAAGCTTCTATTTAAGGTTTTGAAATGAAGCTGATCTCATAGTATGATTAGCCCGTTATTACACATTTATCAGTGTAATGCCTGGAAATGATGAATAACTTCTGGAAGAGTATTTACAATTTTCTGTGTTTTACTGCTTGACGGGCATATAACTATAATATCATCTGATTAAGTTAAAACTTAACCCATAAATATTGGTTAATATCAGAGACTACTTCTGCAGAGAAAATTCTTTCAGAGATGTATAAACTGCATTAGGCTGTTCTGTCCTGGATTGCCATAACACCACATTATTTACCATAATAGGTTCAAATGACAATGGGATGGGAAATACTTTAGAGTCTTCCACGGGTGTTTGCTTCAAACGGGCTAACGTTATATGCGGTGAAATCCTCGACGAAATCTTTTCAGGATCAAACTCTGTCCTAAGCTTATGCACTAGATCTATAAAAGGCTGTGACTTATTGATTACGACCCATACCATCCAACCGGATCGAGATTTCTTCAAATCTATTTTTTCTGGCCAGAGATAGAAACACTTGGTTTGTTTGGTTACATTATCGACATGATCCTCAATAAAGGGAATATCCGACTTGGGTGTATCACCTAAAAAATGCACAGTGATATGCAAGTTATCAATAGGTACCCGTTTTCCCGGTAGATGATATTCATTTACTGCTTCTTCAATAGTACCCTTTACTTCTTGTGAGAGAGGGATGGCAATAAATAATCTTCGGTTGGCCATTGTAAATAACTTCGTTTTATCATTGATAAAGAGGATTTATAACATAAGGTTGCACCGTTCTTCTTTTCCCACTGATAGGGTCAGCAATGCGTTTTTTAGAGATTAACTTTTTTATAGAGGATTTAGTTTGAACAAGGTAATCCCGTAATGGATTTTTTATAAAGCTACTCATGATATAAAGAATTCTTTTTAAGCTCTTTAAATAAAAAGAATCATTCATTAAGCTGTCAAATTTCAAGCCTATCAACGGATACCAATAATTGTAAGTCCTCGGCGGCCGGGAAGGAATATCTCCATCATTTATGACCCCGGAAATGTCGTAACTGTCCTTAAAGGAACCCGGCTGTTTATTATATTTGTGTAAATCTTCAAAATCAATGATATACACGCTCTCATCTTCCGTTACAATGATATTATTTTTATTAAAATCAAGATGGGCGAATCCCTCGTTGAATAACTTTTTTAATGTAGCAAATATCTTTTCAGCCAGTTTGATGGGTATAAATGTAAAAGCTTCAAGGTCCATAGCCATTTCATGGTATTCCATAACGACCCAATTTTCACCTGAGGCATAGGGTTTTGGGATTTCCTGAATCTTAGCAGAAAGTTGCAAGCCTTTCAATTCTTTTATAAAAGCCTCTTCTCGTCCTATCCGGAATGTTTTGCAGACTGCTTTTTTCCCTTTATAATCTATCAGGTCTACCCGCGCATTTTTCCCTCTGCCCGATAAAACCTTAATAATGGGGAACGGTGGTTTATAAGCCTTATGCCTTGATACGATTTGATGTTCTAAATACGGCTTCATTTCAGGTATAACGTGGTCAATGATTTGCCATGCTTCAGCTGAGTTGAGGGTCGAATCTATTATATCCTGACCTTGAATAAAAGGCTTATAGTAGCCCTCCATTCGGGCAGTATAACGTTGAAAATACCCTTTGATTCCGGTACCCTTTTTTTGCTGATTACTAGTAAATATATCCATTTTCTGAAATGCCCAGTCCTTGAAAAATATGTGCGCATTATCTAACTGAGGATAATATTCCAAAGTTTTTTTATTGGGTTTCAATGGATTCAAATCCAATACCGTGAGTATATATCCAGGATTACTTATGTCAGTATTCCAGTTTTTTCGTTCAACAAGATCAAGGTATTTTTGTTTTTGAACCGCATCAAGGTAATTATGGTAAATAATATCAAAGCCATGATCAAAAAAGAAATCGTTTAAAAAGGTTATAGCTCCCGATTCAACTACCTTCATATCAAATATAAAAGTAGTTAAGCCTGGCTTGGTTAATATTGGTAATATGGGGTTTTTAATAGTTTTTCCCATGGTAGGAGTGTTGTGGCTAGAAGGTTTTATTAATTTACTTAAGCTCTTTGTATAATCGGCTGTGTTAGAGTCATTTTAAAATGGATTACTATGGTTCAATCGTGATCCATTACTTCCATTTTTTCACTGTTGTGGGGTTTTGATATCAGGCTATTATTATGTGCGTAATGAGGACCTTTATTTTCAGTCAAGCTTTGGATTTTCCGGATTACTCGCTTGTAATAGTCCTTTATTTTTAATTCAATCAGAGCCGTAGACATCTGAGGTTCATGAAGACACTGGTTGGAAAAGCATAATACTTTTTTACCTGAAAGTCTGGCGATTGTTCTAGCTTCATTAGGATCGCTTTCGATAAATAAGGGTGAATCAGTAAGATTCTTAAATAATTTTGCTTTAAACTTGGGTGAAGCTCTGAGTTTCCATCTGATTTCTGCATTAGGGAGGTCAAGCATGTATAGTTTATGATATTTTATATGATGTTCTTCCAGCCAGGATTCAGTTTCTTTACGATATTTCTCAAGCCGGCCGGTTATTAAGTAGCCTACTTTATGCGATGGTATCATCAGAGGTTTTGCATTCTTCAGAAACTCCAGATAAGCTGGTCCGTCATCATCTTCTTTTTTTGTCGGATCTATACATATCACCCCGTCAATATCAACACAAAAATGTTCTAGTTTATCGCGATGCAGAATATTCCATTCCTGGCATCCCGGTGAGGACAGCTTTTCAAAATAGATATCAACCAAGTGTGTACTATCAGGATTGGCATATACAGTACAACTTGTGATAGTTTGCTTAATAGCAGCTTTTTTGATCAGTGCTTTTGCATGGGCCATTGATTTTCCTGCATAAATGCTATCATCAACTAATAACACATGTTTTGCATCCCTTGGTAAATCATAATGGATAGAAGTTGAACCCTTAATTTCACGACTTAATTTGTAATTAGACAGGAAAGTGTCGAGGTCAATGATAGGCAGGTTTAATGAACTTGCAATCAGGTTGCCCGCCATTAACCCACTACGGGGTATACCCACTATCAAATCAACATCATTTGGTATTTTATAAATATTTGATATAATGGCCTTCGATAGGTCTTTATAAGATCTATATTCCATAAAAAAATTCTCTTAATCCTGTTCTGTGAGTTCTTTGAATTGTGGATAGGCTTTATCCGGATTTTTAGGTGAAGCTTCCATCAGCACAGGATTACTATCTAAATTGAAATTTGTTGAAGGTATATATTGATTGAACAGTTTTTTAGCTTTTCTAAGAACTCTGGAATGGTAGCTTTTTATTTTCACATTCATCAATGCCCTCGAAAACTCAGGAGTATACAGCTTCTGATTAGAGAAGCACAGCACCGGCCTGCCGGTTAAACTGGTGATTTGAAGTGCTTGGTTTTGGTCGCTTTCAATAAATAATGGTGAATCTGGATAAGATTTAAATATCTGTGCTTTAAAGCTTGCATGTATATTGAGCCTGCGTCGTGTATTGGCATCAGGTAGGTCCAGCATATGCAATTTCCGGTAACGTATTTTGTTTTTGTGGAGCCAGTCTTCCGTTTCTTTCCTGTACTTCTCCAGACGACTTGTGACCAGATAACCTAGCTTATGTGAAGGAAAAGTTAGAGGAATTGCATTTCTTAGAAATTGCTGATAGGCTGTACCATCATCATTTTGCAAGGGTGTTGGATCTTTGCAAAGAACGCCGTCAATGTCAATACAGCATTTTTGTATCAACGGGATGTGCATCAAATTCCATTCAAACGATCTGGGTGATGTTAGCTGTTCAAGATAGACATCAACCTTATTCAGGCTCTGTGGGTCAGCATAGATGATACAATAAGAAACTTGTTGATCTGTGGGAACTTCTTGAATCATCACCTTTACCCGCTCTATTGTTTTGCCGGAAAATATAGTGTCGTCAACTATCAGAATATGTTTTGCATCCTGAGGTTTCGTCATATTAATTTTGAGTTTACGAGTGAACCCATGACGAGGCAGACGGTTTTCTAAATAGCCATCCAAATCAATAATCGGAATATTAAGGGCAAGAGCTACCATATTACCCGCTAATAATCCACTTCTGGGTATGCCGACGATCAAATCAACATCGGTTGGTATCTTATGAAGATTTAATGCTATAGTTCTACTCATATCAGCAAAAGAACGGTATTTCATCTGTTTGACCTGTTTATTCAATTTGGTTAAAAGAATTTGAAGCTTTATTAATTATTCATTATTACATACTAATAAAACTAACTATTTCTTTTTTTAATAATTAAAATTTCCTCAATTATTAGAAAACAGTTTAGATAAGTAAATATTAATTATTATAAATCATATAAATATATATTATGTATAGTAATTGTTAATTAAGCTTACGTAAACAAAAGTTTGTTATTTAAGGGAGTATGCAACGTAACAGACATTATAAAGAGAATTATATGAGACGAACCTAGTCAAAATATAAATGAAGGTAAGTTTTCTATAATCCTCATTTATGATGGTACTAATTAAAAAAAATTTAAGATCCGGTGACACGGATTTATCGAAACAGGTTATTATGAATAAAGAGAGTGACTTTGTCAGTGTTATCATTCCATGTTATAACCATGGCAAATATATATTAGAGACCGTAAAAAGTGTACTTGACCAGACGTACAGTAACTATGAGATTATCATTGTGGATGATGGATCCGATGACCCTCACACCATTAAAGTTTTAAATGTACTAGACCATCCAAAAGTAACCGTCTTGCATAAGGAAAACGGTCATGTATCTTCGGCAAGGAATCATGGCATAAAACATAGCAAAGGTGAGTATATCCTTACCCTTGATGCTGATGATAAATTCAATCCAGACTTCATGATGAAAGCCATTCAGGTATTGAAAGGACATTCTGATGTTGGTGTTGTTACCTGCTACGCGAAGGTATTTGATCACAAAGGAAATATTAGCTATCAACACAAACTAGGAGGGGGAGTAAAAGCCTTTCTGACAGTTAATAATTGTCTGGCAAGTGCTCTATTCCGTTTTAGATGCTGGGAAGAAGCAGGAGGATATAACGAATCCATGAAGGAGGGCTTTGAAGACTGGGATTTTTGGCTATCTGTAACATCGGCCGGATGGAGAATTCATTCAATACCAGAGTATTTATACTGGTACAGAGATACTCCCGGTTCTATGGTAAAAAGCGCCACGGTAAAAAAACCTGAACTCATGAGAACAATAGCGAAAAATCATGAACTTGATTTTCAAAATAATGTAATCGATGTATTGTATAGCAAAGAATTGAAGATTCAGGAACTGAGTGAAATCCACAATTCACGGACGTATCAAATTGGGAATGCCTTTACAAAGCCCCTTAAATATATACGAGGCCTGTTCAATAAGGGAAACAGGCAAGTTGAAATCTCAAACCATCCTGCAAATCTTAATATATGATGCAAAGAGTAAGAAACTTTATCACTGTGGTTATTCCATGTTACAATCATGGCGCTTTCATTTATGAAACCGTAAACAGTGTATGGGAACAAACGTGTAAAAACTATGAAATTATAATAGTTGACGACGGATCAGATGATACTGATACCATTGATATTTTGGATGAGTTAGCCCGTCATGCAAAGATAACCGTACTTCGTAAAGAGAACGGACATGTATCATCAGCCAGGAATCATGGGATTAAATTCAGTATGGGCGAGTTCATACTCACTCTAGATGCCGATGATTATTTTGATCCAACTTTTCTGGAAAAAGCTCAAAAAATACTCCAAGAAAATGCGAAAATAGGTGTAATTACCTGCTTTGCACATACCTTTGATCATACAGGTATAACCGGAAGTTTACGGCCGATTGGTGGTGGGATTGAAAATTTTCTTACAAACAATAATTGTTGGGCCAGTGCTCTGTTTCGCTATCGTTGTTGGGAGGATGCCGGAGGGTTTAATGAAACGATGCGTAGAGGCTATGAAGATTGGGATTTTTGGTTATCGGTTACTTCTTCGGGATGGGTAGTTTATTCAATACCTGAGTATTTATACCGGTATCGAAACAGTCTTAATTCCATGGTCAAGCAAACTTTTAATGTACGGCCTGACTTGATTAAAAATCTCGTTGAAAATCATGAAGAAATTTTTAAAACCCACGTAGTTGATGTGATTTATAAAAAGGAGTTGATGATTCAATGCTTATCTGAAATCAAGGATACGCTAACATACAGAATTGGCGCATTTATTTTATACCCTATCAAGTTTATCAGGAAGGGGCTAAAAGAGTATCAGAAAACAGAAAAGGCGAATAGCGTAGTGGTGAGCTCCGAAGAAAGTAATCATAAAACCAAGTCATTATCCAGTGAGAGTAATTATAGGAAAGTTGAAGTATGAGCAAAGGCCTCCAATCAATAGATACTATTGAACCGAAAGTTAACCCGAACTCAAATAGTGCGAATGGTTTTAATGGATTCTTCCCGAAAAGATTTAAGTCTGTACTAAGAAAGTTTTGGCCAGATGCATTAGTAGCCAAATGGTCTGGTAAACCTTATCTGCCTGCAACAGGAAAGATTAATTGGGGTGATTTAAGAAGGATAACACCGCTGTGTAGAGAATTTGGTACTTACAGGGGTGGAGCCATAGACCGTTATTACATCGAAAACTTCTTAGCCGGTAATGCTGATATTATAAAAGGTAGGATCCTGGAAATTGGAGATAATGAATATACAATTCGATACGGCAAGGATAATGTAACGATAAGCGACATCCTTGATATCAACGAGGGTAACCCTAAAGCTACCATTGTGGCGGATTTACAAGAGGCGGATCACATACCCTCAGATACATTTGATTGTATCATATTAACGCAAACCCTGCAATTTATTTATGACTATAAGGCAGCGCTGAGAACCTGCAATCGGATATTGAAACCGCAGGGCAGTCTGTTGCTGACAGTACCTGGAATCAGCCAGATTGAAGAGGGTGAAATGGGAAAAAACTGGTTATGGTCTTTTACGAAAAGATCAATGGAATTAATTATGGAAGAAACATTTCCTCAGGCTCAATATGAGATCGAAACTTTTGGCAATGTATTATCTGCTTCAGCTTTCTTATATGGCATCAGTAGACTAGAGGTGAGCAGGAGTGAACTGGACTATAATGATCGGCTATATCAGGTTTTGATCACCTTAAAGGTAACTAACAGGGGATAGTATGGCAGGTATAATTAGAACAAAGCTGAGTAAAGTGAGAAGAAAATTAAGGCCAAAAGGTATCATCCTGATGTACCACCGGGTAGCGGATGTAGACAATGATCCGTGGGAATTATGTGTTACACCCGCTAATTTTAAGGAGCAACTTAAGGTATTAAGTTGCTTTGATGAAGTATTAACCCTTCATGAGCTGTCGGATCAAATCATGCGAAAGAATCGGCTGAAAAAAGCTGTTGCATTGACTTTTGATGACGGGTACCGCGATAACCTGTATGAAGCAAAGACATGGCTGGAGGTGTATAAAATACCAGCTACCTTTTTTATCGCTGCAGGTTATATCAACAGCAATAAAGAGTTTTGGTGGGATGAATTGGAGCGCATCCTTCTCACCCCGGGTCAGCTGCCTGACAAACTTAAGCTGGATACAAAGCAATTTTCATGGAACCTGGAAGAAGACTCCATTCTCGAAAAAGATGACTATCAAAAATATAAAAATTGGACAGCTGGAGAACATACACCTACCAAAAGACACGGCCTTTATAATGCTTTATGGGAAATGATTGGAGACTACTCACCTGAAAATCAAAAAGATATAATGAGTAATGTAACACAATGGTCTGGTAATGGTCATACGGGTCGTGTGGATTATTATCCAATGACTAAAAATGAACTCATTCAATTCAGCAAAAGTGAATGCATACATATTGGTGCCCATACCAGCTTTCACTCGAACCTTTCGGTATTGCCTTTAAATGAGCAGAAAAAAGAAATTTTTGAAGGAAAGCAGATGTTAGAAACTTGGTTGAAGAAGGAAATAACCACTTTCTCCTATCCCTACGGTAAATTTAATAAAGACAGTCTGAATTTAGTAAAAGAGGCCGGCTTCGATTTTGCATATACAACCGGGCAATGTCTGGTTAATGGCAGGCAGTCACCCTATACACTGCCAAGGTTCCAGGTAAAGAACTGGAATGGAGAAGAGTTCAAACAAAAACTATCTGATTGGCTTGAAAGGTATTGATATGAATAAACAACCACTGGTATCGATAATTATGCCGTTTTTTAACGTAGAAGATTTTATAACCGAAGCAGTTGATAGCGTTATGAACCAATCCTATGAGAATTGGGAGCTGTTTTTAATAGATGACGGATCGAAAGATGACAGCTCCACGATTGCCCGTGATCTGGCAAATTCTCATGCTAAAATAAAATATCTGCACCATGATAATCATGAAAATAAGGGAGCCGGTCTAAGTAGAAATCTTGGCTTATCTAAGGCAAACGGTAAGTTTATTGCATTACTTGATTCTGATGATGCTTGGTTACCCGGGAAATTAGCCTATCAAGTAGATATAAAGAATAAGTATCCCGAAGCTGATATGATTTGCGGTGCTACCCTGTATTGGAATAGTTGGGCTGGAAAAAGTAAGAAAGATAAAATTGTAAGAAACGGGTGTACACCAAACATTGTACATCAACCACCTGTCTTAATGAATACTCTTTATCCACTGGGTGAGGGTACAGGGCCCTGTGTAAGTAGTATTCTGATTAAAAGGGACGTAGCAATAAAATTAGGAGGGTTTCTTGATGCTCATTATGGGTTATACGAAGACCAGCTATTTTTAACTAAAGTGTATTTATTCGCATCAGTTTACGTGTCTGATAAATGTTACGATAAATACCGGTTAAGACCTGAATCAATTTGTGGGACTACTCAAAGTGAAGGTAGCTATCATATCTACAGGCTACGCTACCTTAATTGGTTAAAGGGCTATCTGAAAGAGAATGACATTAATTTTAAAGCTGTGAAAAAAGCACTGAAAAGAAATCTTATTAGATATGAATGGCCAAAATATTATAAAGCTCAACAACTAAAGAAAAGGATCAAAAATAAAGTAAAAACGCGATTGCAAATTCTAGTGAATTCTTAACCAATGGATAGTGACATGATCCTCAAAAGTATAAAAAGCAGAAGGAGAAGGGAAAGACTGAAATACAATAATGCTTCAGAAGTATTATTGAGGGATGTCTTTGATGGAAATGGTGCTGTAAAATCAATACCACAGCCATCTGTTCCGGAAAATATACAGGTAACGAAAACTTTCCTCCCACCCCTGGAAGAATATATATCCTGCTTAAAAGAGATTTGGGAAAGTGGATGGGTCACTAATTATGGACCATTATTTTTAAACCTGGAAGAGAAGTTGAAAGATACATTAGGAGTAAAACACCTAATGATGGTCAATAATGGTACCATGGCTTTGCAAGTAGCAATAAAAGCCCTTGACTTAAAAGGGGAGATTATTACTACACCGTTTTCCTATGTGGCTACCACTTCCAGTATCGTATGGGAAGGGTGCACTCCGGTTTTTGTGGATATAGATCCCGATACATGGTGCATCAACCCGGAATTAATTGAAGATTCCATTACACCTGAAACCAGTGCCATACTTGCTACTCATGTATATGGCAACCCCTGTAATGTTAAGAGAATTGAAGAGATAGCTTCTAAGCACAATTTAAAGGTAATCTATGATGCCGCTCACGGCTTTGGTGTAAAGCAGAACGGTACTTCGGTTTTGAACCATGGTGATATTTCTACCCTGAGTTTTCACGGAACTAAACTATTTCACACCATTGAGGGAGGGGCTATCATAACGGACAGCGATGAACTTGCCAGAAAGATAACATATATGATCAATTTTGGCCATGATGGCCCTGAACGTTTTTCAGGACTTGGTATTAATTGTAAGAATTCTGAATTTCATGCTGCCATGGGGTTGTGCGTGCTACCAAGGGTAAATGAATTAATTGAAAGACGTAAGGAAATAAGTAGGCTTTACGACACTCTACTCGGTGGATTTGGTTTAGAAAGACCGGTAATAAGTGAAGATGTAATATACAACTATGCGTATTATCCGGTTAGCTTTCCCTCTGAGCATAGTATGCTAAAGGTCAGGGATGCTTTGAATGAGAAGCAAATTTTCCCACGCCGGTATTTTTTCCCATCGTTAAATAAGCTTCCGTACACCTCAGGGCAGCGTGCTAAAGTAGCGGAAGATATATCTTCACGTGTACTTTGTCTGCCATTGTATTTCGAACTGGATGATGCTTCAGTTAGGTATATAGCTCATATCATGAAAAGGAATTTGTGATATGAAGCTTGCCATAATGCAACCTTATATTTTTCCATATGTAGGATATTTCCAGTTAATTCAGGCTGTCGATAAATTAGTATTGCTGGATGATGTGCACTATATAAAGAAAGGCTGGATAAACAGGAATAAGTTGTTAGTAGATGGTAAACCATATTGTTTTAGCATACCCCTGGAAAGAGCATCTCAAAATAGGTTGATAAAAGATATTAAAATAGTTTCAGAGGTTATCTGGAAAAAGAAACTTCTGAAGACTATTGAGTTTTCATACCGATGCGCCCCCTATTTTAATAATGTTTATCCCATAATACAGGAAATATTGTATCGTGATGAAGTGTACATCTCTCGCTTGATTTATATTACACTAAATATTTTAGTGAATTATATAGGGATACATAAGGAAATAGTTCCAAGTTCTGTGATTTATAACAACCGGCATCTTAAATCACAGGATAAGATTATAGATATTTGCAGACAGGAAAAGGCCAGTCTGTATATAAATTCGTCCGGTGGTAAATCTTTATATGATAAGAGTGCTTTTGATGAATATGGAATTGAACTGAGTTTTATCAATCCGGGCTTTAAAGAATACGAACAGAATAATTGTAGCTTCATTCCGGGTCTCTCAATAATCGATGTACTCATGTATAATTCACCTTCAGAGTCCATCGGGATTCTAGAAAATTATAGCATGGAGAACAGATCCAGAAGTTATTCAGAAGAACTAAAAAAAGTAGAATAAAATGAATAAATCCGAACACATTCATATTGAACATGATTTAATACCGATCAGCTCACCATCACAATGGAAAAAGGCTTTGCTCGGAATTAACCACACATTTGGACACACCTGGGAAAACAACAATGCCATGTACCTGACCACTGGTTTCCCAACCTATCTGTATACGCTTACCTGTGGTGATATTAGAATTGTATGTCCTATTGCAGAACGTGAATATAATGGATTTACAGACATCGTGACACCTTATGGTTTTTCAGGTTTTGTTGGAAATTACGACTTTCCTGAATTGCAGAAATATTGGAAATCTTTTGCACAAAAACGTGGATATGTTTGTGGATATATTGGGCTGAATCCATTATGGGAAAATCATACGTATTTTGACACAAACGACGTGAATAAATCTAAAATATTGTATGTAATGAACTTAGACTTAAGCACTAAAGAACTTTTTAATAAGCTTTCTACAAACAGAAGGCGACAATTAAGAAAGTATGACATGAGCTCTTCCGAATTTATTTGTGATAAAAAGTTACTAAAAGAGTTTTTTCTGAACCATTATCATTCTTTCTTTATAGAGAAAGATGCATCTCAGGTATACAATTTTACTATGCAAACCCTTTCTAAAATTATAGATGCAGATAATGTGATGGCTGTTGGTGTATTCAAAAATAAAAAAATTGAAGCAGTTTCATTGTTCGCACATACATGTTACGGGGCAGAGTATCTTTTTAATATTTCGGTTGGTGACGGCAAACACCATACGGTCCCATTAATATGGTTTGCTGTAGAGTATTTCAAATCCTTGCATATACCATTTCTGAATCTTGGTGGTGGAGTTCGTCAGGGTGATAGTTTATCACAATTTAAGGAGCGGTTTGGGGGAATTGAATATACACTAAAATCTTTAAATCAAATTTATAATGAGGATACGTATGAAGAGTTGTGTAAAGGTATTATTAATAAATTCGATCTCACAAATTATTTCCCGCCTTACAGAAATCCAGAAAAAATGACTTTAAAAGTATCAAATAAAAAAAATACACCTAATCAAAATATCTATGTTCACTAAAACTGCTAAATACTATGATGCTCTGTATCATTTTAAAAATTACAAAGATGCAAGTGAAAAAATACATGAATTAGTTAACGTGCACAATCCCAATGCTGCAACACTTCTTGATGTAGCTTGTGGTACCGGGAAACATTTGGAATATCTGGTGAAGTATTATGATGTTGAGGGGCTTGATTTAAATCCCGAACTTCTAAATGTAGCACAACGACGAAGTCCTGATATCAAGTTTCACGAAGCAGACATGACTGATTTTAACCTTAATACTACCTATGATGTGGTTACTTGCCTTTTTAGTTCTATTGGATACGTGCAAAGTTTGGATAAAATGAATAGGGCAATAAAATGCATGGCTAAACACATAAACCCGGGTGGAGTTATATTAGTTGAACCCTGGGTTGGTCCTGATCAATATTGGGAAGGTAAATTTATTGCAAATTATGTGGATCAACCTGACCTTAAAATTGCCTGGATGTATAAAAACGAACGGGAAAAACTAACATCAGTCTTTGATATCCAATATATGGTTGGTTCATCGGAAGGAATTATTAAGTTTTCTGAAAAACATGTAATGGGTTTGTGGACTGTGACAGAATACAAACAAGCTTTTCAGGACGCCGGGATCAACATTAATTTTGACCCTAAGGGGCCTTTCGGAAGGGGTTTGTATTATGGAATCAAACAATAATACGGTATCCGTATGGATGACTACCTATAATCACGAAAATTTTATTGCAAAAGCTATTGATAGTGTCTTAAAACAAAAGACTAAGTTCAATTATGAGATTATAATTGGTGAAGATTACTCTACAGACAATACCCGAAATATCGTTAAAGCTTATAAGGAAAAATATCAGGATAAAATCCGACTGTTTTTACCAGAAAAAAACCTAGGCATGATGGCTATGACTTTAGCAACCTATTCTATGTGCAGAGGTCGCTATATTGCTATGCTGGATGGTGATGATTACTGGACGGACCCTCTAAAGTTACAAAAACAAGTTGATTTTATGGAAAATAATCCTGAGTACTCATTCTGCTTTCATAACGTATCAGAGTACAATGAATTAGATGATATTATTCTTCAAACATCGCATCCCTCATATAATAATGCCGACTACTCCTTAATAGCTGACAGCTTTATTAAAGCAGATACTCCTGCATATACTTTGTCCGTAGTTTTTAGGAATATTTTAGATAATCCCTTGCCAAAATGGTACCACGAGTTGCCATGGGGTGATGTGGGGCTATTCTGTTTGCTATTTAAATATGGTAGGGCTAAATATTTTACAGACAACATGGGGTGCTACAGAGTGCACAATGGTGGTGCTTACTCGGGCGAATCGGATTACGCTAATGGTGTAAAGGCAATTAAGAACTTCAAAATACTGGGACAAAACTTACCGTATCTTAATAAGAAAGTTATTAACAATACGATTGCCGAATATAATTTTAGGCTGTTTAAGATAGATTGCCAGGCAATTAATATTAACGCGGCTATCTTACACCTTTTCGGCATGGCGTATCACGACCTGACCCTTGTATATAAGAATCTCCGTTGTTTGACCGGATCTGTTTTGCGAATGGTTTTGAAGACCCCCGGAAAATACTATCAGAAACTGGTTGTCTCATCTGGATAGTTTTTATAGTTACTTAGAAACTTTTATCACAGTGTAGGTGTTTATATTTCTCATCCTGATGAATATTTTAATGAAGTATAATGGAATACACCTCTAAAGGCCTGCATCATATTTCTATCATTTCAGGCGATGCACAACGAAATGCCGATTTCTATGTTAATACACTCGGACTGAAAATGGTGCTGAAAACCGTGAACCAGGATGACCCCGGCAGCTATCATTTATTCTATGCCAATGGCTCTGGTCAGCCGGGATCGAGCATCACTTTCTTCCCATGGCCCAGGGCAACCCGGGGTAAGCCCGGTACAGGTGAATCGGTTGCTATTTCTTTTGCCGTACCCACCGGTTCACTGGATTTCTGGGTTGAATGGTTCGGTAAAATGGATGTTGATTTTGAAGGTCCTTTTACACGGTTTGATTATCAGGTAATTAACTTTAGTGACCCTGACGGTTTACAGCTGGAGGTGGTATTTGATCCGAAGGTGAACGATTTACCGGCATGGGATAAAAGCAAAGTACCGACGAATCATGGGATCCGGGGTTTCTGGGGCACAACGCTTCATCTGGCCGATGGCAATTTCACGTCAGAGGTTCTTGAAAATGTAATGGGCTTTGAGAAAAAAGACACAGCAGGTAGATTCTCTCTTTATCGTTCCGGGAGTGCCATTGGTAATGCCGTCATCATTGAAAAAGCAGATCATCCTGTACGGGGTAATAATGGACGTGGGATCGTTCATCATGTTGCATTCAGGGCGAAGGATGAAGAAGAGCAGAAGGTGATGCAAAAAGAACTGCAGAATCGGGGTCTATACCCCACTGAAGTTATAGACCGCCATGTTTTCAAATCCGTTTATTGCCACATGCCGGAAGGCGTGCTGTTTGAAATTGCGACTGATGGCCCCGGTTATGCTGTCGCTCAAAGCGAAGATGAAATGGGAACAAAACTATTTCTTCCGCACTGGCTGGAACCTAATAGGGAAGCCATAGAAAGAAACCTTCCTGAAATTGATATATAATCCCGGCTAGAAATAGGTTAGCCAATCCGTGACTAACTTTTACTGAACTCTTTTAGATAATTTAAAAAGAAAGCCGATGTTTTAATTCCCCGGTGAAAATCCTTTAAAGCGAAATGTTCATTGGGTGAATGAATGGCATTGCTGTTCAGGCCAAATCCCATCAGAATGGAGTCTACACCCAGTATCTTTTTAAAATCAGCAACGATAGGGATGGATCCACCTTCACGGGTATATAGGGGGTCTTTATTGTAAACTTGCTTAAACGCTTTGGCGGCTGCCTTAAAACCATAAAATTTAAAATCAACACTGGCCGGATGTCCACCATGGTGTTCGCGTACGTTGACCTTGACCCCTTTGGGAGCTATAGATTCAACATATTCCTGAAAAAGTTTTGCAATTTCTTTAGGATCCTGATCAGGCACCAGCCTCATGCTGACTTTAGCATAGGCTTTGGAGGGCAAAACGGTTTTAGCTCCTTCACCCGTGTAGCCACCCCATATGCCATTGATATCAAATGTAGGCCGGGCTGATACACGCTCAAGAGTGCCATAGCCTTTCTCACCAAACATCTCATCAATGCCTAATGTTTTCTTGTAAAGGCCTTCATCAAAGGGTAGTTTTTTATAGGCTTTCCTTTCTTCTTCCGTAAGGTTTTTGACTTTATCATAGAAATGCGGTATCTGAATCACCCCGTTATCGTCTTTTATACCGGCAAGGATTTCACAAAGTGCATTAACAGGATTTTGAACCCCGCCTCCGTAAGCTCCCGAATGAAGGTCTCGATTGGGTCCCGTAACTTCCAGTTCCATATAAGCCAGTCCACGCAACCCATACGTAATAGAGGGAACATCCTCATCAAACATAGCGGTATCGGATATGAGTACCATATCACAAGCCAAAAGGCCTTTATGAGCCTTTATGAAGGGCAGCAGGTTTTCTGAGCCAATCTCTTCTTCTCCTTCCAGGATGAACTTAACATTGACCGGTAGCCGGATACCTGATTTCAGATAAGCTTCTATGCTTTTAATATGGGTAAATGCCTGACCTTTGTCATCGCTTGCGCCGCGGGCATAGACAGCGCCATTTCTCACCGTGGGTTCGAATGGCGGGGTATCCCAGAGGTGAAGAGGATCAGGTGGCTGTACATCATAATGGCCATAAATCAAAACGGTAGGTTGATCTTCGCCGGCATGACAATGAGTGGCGGTGATAATAGGATTGCCCCCGGTTTCATGAAGGGTTGCATCGTCCATTCCTATATCGGTAAGTTGTCTAAGGAGAAATCCCGCGGCATTATAAATTTTGGATTTTAGCTCTTTATCCGTACTGACACTGGGTATTCGTAGTAAATTGAATAGTTCCTGTTCAAATTCACTTTTATGGGACTCGATATAGTCAAGCACTTGTTGCATATCAAAAGTATTTCAGTTATGAGGAGATGTTTTTTAAAATAATAAATTAACGCTGCCTGCTTCTTAAGATAATATATACACCGTCTAAAGCTCTCGAATAGCCTCTGTTTCAATCCAACCACTTAGTCCATTGCTCAGGCGAACAAACTTCCACCCTTCATGCTCCCGGCTTCTTGACTGATCAAGAGTAAAGGTATATCCTTCAAATATCATGCTCACCACATCGTCATCAACCACAGGATTCGGACGCATTTCCGCCTGGCGTTCCACCATCACCCCCCGGCTGTAATGACCAGAACGAAGATCAATAACAATACCTGAAAAAATAAGCAGGATTCCAACAACGGTGAAGGTCAACCCCGTATACCGGTATAACTGATTATAGGTAGCTTTAAACCATGCAAAGACTATAAACAGAATGCCTATATTTAAAAGTAATATACCCGATATGAGCACAAATACGGTATCAATTTCAAAGTGAATCCATTCTGACAGGGAAATCCAGGATAATCGGGGCAAGGCTCCCCTTCTTGAATTTAATTGTTCATCAATAAAATCGGCACCATCATGGGCTTTCGAGCGTGTGGCTGAATGACCGGCAGCCTTCAGGAAGTAATATTTGGCCAGCCCCAGAGAATCAACATGTACATAGCTAATGGCCATATTCAAATAAAGGGGACCCGAGGTAACTTTCCGATTCTCAATATCTTTGTAAACTTCAAGCGCTTCATAGTAATTTCCTTGTTCCATAAGGAAATTACCTTTATTAAATGATTCCTGTGGACGTTCCTGAGCAGGTAAAGCTTGCGCTGATACCAAAATGATCAGGAATGACAAGATCAAGGAAATGCAACGAATTAAGACATTGGAAGACTTCATCATAAATACTTACTCAGGCTTTCAATATGTTTTTCAACCAGACGTATGTCATTCAATACATCATCGGGTTTCCCGATGGGTGCGAAACGGATCGTCGAACATTTTGCAAGATGTGAAAGGGCCTGTTTTGCTATCGTGTCATTGCCGCTCTTATTTCTAACAAATTGAGCAAGCTGCACATCAGAATGGCCTGATGGAGTCATCCCGGTCCGGTCGGTTATAAACCCAGCCAGGGCCTGATGGATATAACTATATGGTGCTTTCGCATCATGGCTGTTAAGAGCTTTGCGTGCAGCATTCAACTGATAGCTTGCCTTA
Source organism: Balneolales bacterium (assembly GCA_040905745.1). Lineage (GTDB taxonomy): Bacteria > Bacteroidota > Rhodothermia > Balneolales > Natronogracilivirgulaceae > JBBDMU01. The sequence goes on along the minus strand of JBBDQY010000020.1, from coordinate 17,919 downwards.
TTTGCAGCGGTTTGTTTCCTTGAAAACAGTACATCCTGGTCCATCTTATTTTGATGTAGCTTAATACGGTAGGCGCCGGCAGCAACTAATAAAGGTAAAATAAGTCCAACCCATAACCACCAACTCTTGTAAAGTGGGCCACGTTCACCGGATGACCAACGTACCATACCAGTTATGGGAGTAACATTAAAACGCCCGTCTCCCGAATAGCCTATCTGAGCGTTAGGATCACGAATAACTTCAACGGCTAGAGCGGGAAGTGTCACGGTTTCATATCGGCGTCTTTCATCATTATAACGGGCAACCTGAGTGGCCGGAATCTCATAGCGGCCAACTTTTCTGGCAATAATAACATCCCGGAAAATCTTTTTGCCGCTGACCTTGCCACTCCTTTTATCAAGCTCCGTTGTTTCCTGAGGTTGGTAGACATCAAACGCAGCAGGAATTTCATAATGAGGCCTTGACACCAAAGCAATATTACCACTGCCTGAAATTTCTGTTATAATATCTACTGATTCACCCAGTTTTATCTCGTTATTATTAAGAGTTCTTTTAATATCAAGGGATCCAACTGCATTAATGAATACTCCGTTAGGTGCTTCCGGCAGGTCGCGCACATTGATGGTAAGTTCATTGGATTCCAGGCTCATATTGCGGGTAGAACTACGAAAGGAACTAAAAAAATCATGATTATTTCCGCTACGGGTGTTATAGCGAACACTTGCTTGTATCTCATAGGGTTGAAGTTTCAGCTTACCGGCACGGGTCGGAAAAAGAGAATGCCGCCTTAATACAGCCCTCCGAAAACGAACTCCGTCTAATAATTTTGTTTCTGCTCTGGCTGAATGATATTCATTCAGATCTTCCTGCCAAAAGCCTTCGGTAACCCACCCCTGGCCAACCTGGAAAGATGACAGATCCATTTCACTTTTGAAATAGATGACCAATTCAGCAATAAGCTGCTGACCCCGTACCGGGTTTCTGTCTGAGACTTCCAACTCCAGAAAAACATCAGGCCGACTTTCGATTTCTGAGGCAGCAGCGCGTTTATCAGGGTTGAGTACGGTTATGCTTAACGGTTCAGTATCATAAGTTTCCCCGCCTAAAGTCACTGGTATGGAGGGGATTTGATGAACCCCTTCTCTGGTAGAGATCAATTGCCAGGTATAGCTATAGCTCATCGAAGCCTCGCCGTTGACATTAGAATACCGGGTCGAGGTGGAGGGATAGTCAGACAAATAACGCATACCATCTATGGTGGGCACAGATGGACGGTCAATATTAACAGATCCACTGCTGGTTATTTCAATGGTTAGTGATGTCTGTTCACCATAGAAAATCTCATCTTCAGATACGGAGGCTTTTACGCTAACTTGATTTTGGGCCTGAATGGCCCCGCAGGCAAGCAGGAATAAAACGAGCATCCCCCAAAATTTGTTAAATGGTCTGTTACCAGTCTTTTTCATTGGATGCTGAGGGTTCAATTTGTCTCTTTTGATAGTCTTTAAGTAAATCTTTTTCGATGTTATCAAGAGCTTTTAAAATATCATCAGCCTGCTCAGCCGTCATGCCTCCTTGTTGCTGCTGCTGCTGTTGTTGCTGACCATCTTGCGGTTGTTGTTCCTGTTCTCCGTCAGATGGTTGTTGCTGCTGGTCTTGCTGTTGTTCACCGTCTTGCTGTTGTTGATCACCATCCTGCTGTTGCTGGCCATCGCTGTCCTGTGACTCAGACTCGTCATCCTGGCCTTGCTCTTCCTGATTTTCATTCTGATCTTGTTCCTGCTCCTGCTCCTCCTCTTGCTCCTGTTCATTCCGGTAAGCCAGTTCATAGTTTACACGGGCATCATTATCTTCAGGATTGTTACGCAGTGATTTTCTGTATTGTTTAAGAGCTTCTTCCCATTGCTCCTGATCACTATATGAATTCCCAAGATTATAATCAGCCTTTGCACGCTCATTAGGGTTGGGCTCAAGTTGTTTAAACTCTTCAAATGCCTGAGCGGCCTCCTCCAGTTTACCTTGTTTAGCCAGAGCGTTTCCCAAATTAAACAATAGACGTGAATTATCAGGGTCGTTTTTTAAAGCTTCAATGTACCCTTGTTCCGCTTCAGTATAATTTCCTTCTTCATAATCACGGTTGGCCTGGCGTGCACCGTCCTGGGCCAAAATGAAAGTAGAAAACAGAAAAATAAATAATAGTTTCAAGATGATATGAAATTATGAGGGAAATCAAGAAGTATTCTTCAGGATAGATTAACGTCAATAACGGCTGAAGATTACGGCATTAACCAGGAATAGGCATAAACAACCAAATGGACAGTACTAATTTATTGGTTAACACTAACTCCCCATCTCTTTTTCAACTAAGGCCATCGCTTCTTCGTCTACTTCCATATTGGTAAAAACATCATTTACATCATCACTTTCCTCAAGTAGTTCAATGAGCTTGAAATTAGAGATGGCAGTATCGGCATCTACTTTGGTGAGGGTGGTAGGAATTCTCTGCAGGTTGGCTGATTCAACTTTATAGCCGGCTCCCTCAAGGGCTGATTTGACCGTAAACAATTCTTCACGAACGGTGATCACTTCCAATGTGTCATCCTCTTCTTTGATATCTTCAGCGCCTGCTTCAATAGCTTCAAGCATCAGGGTCTCTGCATCTACATCCCCTGAAAGTAGGGTGATTACCCCTTTCTGGTTAAACATAAACCCGACCGAACCGGTAGTGCCCAGATTACCCCCGCGTTTTGAAAAGGCATGGCGAACTTCACTTACGGTCCTTTTTTGATTATCTGTCGTGCATTCTACAAAATAGGCAATACCTCCGGGTCCATAGCCTTCGTAACTTATTTCTTCCCAGGCTGCTCCACCCCCGTCAAGTTCACCGGTACCTTTCTTAATAGCCCGTTCAATATTATCTTTAGGCATATTAATCGATTTCGCATTGTCTATGGCAAGGCTAAGCCGGGCGTTGGATTCGGGGTCCCCACCTCCATCGCGTGCCGCGATATTAATTTCCTTGATCACTCGGCTGAATGCCTTGCCTCTGGCGGCATCAGTAGCCCCTTTTTTACGCTTAATTTTAGACCATTTAGAATGTCCGGACATAATTTTCCTGATTGCTTTATAGTTTACCAATGACAAAAGATACGGTATATTGAACAAATTATTACAGAATTGAAAGATTCCCCATTTTATAAATATAAATTTAATTGCGAAGGGAAATGCAGCAAAACTACGATGTCATTGTTATAGGGGCGGGAATAGTTGGCCTGGCCACGGCTTACAAATTGCTAAAAAAAAACAGAGCTCTGAAAGTAGCTGTCCTCGATAAGGAAGGCAGAGTAGCAAAGCATCAGACAGGTCGCAATTCAGGAGTGATCCATTCAGGAATATATTATAAACCCGGTAGCAGCAAAGCCAGAAACTGCCTATCGGGTCGCCATCAGATGGTTGAATTTTGCCGTGAACATAATATCCGGCATGATGTATGCGGTAAAGTCATAGTGGCCGTAAACCAGACAGAATCTGAACGATTGGATGCCATCTATAAAAGAGGCATTGAGAATAAAATTGAAGGTATCAGAAAACTTGACCGTATAGAGTTACTTGAAATTGAACCTCATGTCAATGGCATAGAAGCAATTCATGTACCTTGTGCCGGGATCGTGGATTTTGTAGGAGTCTGCCAAAAACTACAGGAATTAATCAATGAGATGGGAGGTAACGTACTTTTAAACCAACCTGTAAAAGGAATAAGCTCAACCACTGAGGGTTCTGTGATAACCACACGGAACGGTAAATTCAATACCAAATTCCTCATTAACTGCGCAGGATTGTTCAGTGATCGTATTGCTGAAAAAGCCGGACTCCGTCCGCCGGTACAAATCGTACCCTTCAGGGGAGAATATTTTAAACTTACCCCTCAGGCTAAAAAGCTGGTAAAAAACCTGGTATATCCGCTGCCTAACCCTGAGTTCCCATTTTTAGGTGTTCATTTCACCCGGATGGTAATCGGTGACATTGAATGCGGCCCCAATGCCGTTTTTGCCTTTAAAAGAGAAGGATACGGAAAGCTATCCATACAGCCCAGAGACCTGGCGCAAACTCTGGCATACCCCGGCTTTTGGAGAATGGCGGGAAGACACTGGCGGATGGGCCTGGATGAAATCCATCGATCTTTCTCAAAAAAAGCTTTTCTTAGAGAACTTCAAAAACTCATCCCTGTTCTTACATTGAATGATATTATCCCGGCCCCATCCGGTGTAAGGGCTATGGCACTGGATCGCCAGGGTAACATAATCGACGATTTTAGTTTGGTAGTGGAGCAAAATCAAATCCATGTTTTAAATGCACCCAGCCCGGCAGCCACAGCCGGGTTAGCACTTGGGGATGATATTTCAAACCTGGTTGAAATAAATTCTGCTGAATTCAATTAAAGTAAGGGAAAAAATTATTTTAAATTTTTAGTCTTTATTAGAAAAGCTTATGTTTCAATTATTAACTAGTAATTTTCATTATTATATAATACACTAATCTCAATATAACAAGGACTTAGATATGAAAAAACTACTCCTGCCTCTCTTGGTAGTTACTATGCTATCAATTTCAACTAATGTAACCGCTCAAAATCTGCCATCTGAAGGTGATAGGACTTTTGAGATCATGATTAGCCCATTTAGTTCATCCCCGATTTCTTTCAACCAATTTCGTTTACGTCAATTCAGAGGCTCAGATTCAGCCTATCGATTGCGGGGGGATATTGATTATGAGAGCAATCGTTTGGGTGAAAATCGTAAAGACAGTGAATTTTATATTCAATTGGCCCCCGGAATCGAATGGCATGCATTCCAGTATGACCGCCTGTCTATGTATTATGGTGGTGAATTAGATCTGAGTTTCAATACTTCACGAAATCAGATTAATGAAGACAGAACAGATAAAAATATTAATTCCACCGGCTTCTTTGGATTAGGAATTAATGGTATAATTGGATTGGATATTCATTTTCTACAACGTTTATACACCGGCCTTGAAGTCGGTTACGGCCTTCAAATGTACAATTATCTCGATGGGGAGGTTGATGGAAACACCATTGAAAACAACATGCGTGATATCTACCTGGGCAGATTTTCTAGTTCCAGATTCCGCCTTGGTGTTAGATTCTAATTCCTGCATTTCGAGACAAAATCTTTATAAAAAGGGGCATTCGTTTATCGTTTGCCCCTTTCTATTCATTGAACATCAATGGATGCATAGTTTGCTGAAATTGCTAGAGAAGTTCACATGATATAAATTCATATCTTCAGTTCTTTATTCACCCCCATCTAACACTATGAAGATATGATTCTAGAGCTCAGCACACTTAAATCGTATGCTGTTGAAATGCAAACAGCCCTGGAAAAACAGGATTTTAAAGTAGCTGCTGAGTACGCACAGAAACTATCGGCGGCCCGTGTGGCCAATATCCTCACCGAAGTTCCACGGGAAGAGGTGTAACCATCTATCTGGGATTGAGCACTATCTTTATTACCAGCCTATTGCAGTAACGCTTAGTGCCTACCGAAACGGTAGAAAGGCCATGACTTCTTTTGATCAAATAGGAAGAACCTTGAAACCAGATTCTTAATTTATTTAGGTTTTTGGTTCAAATTTCCTTTTTTCAATTTTAAACTAATAAAGTACTTTTTCCCTTCTGAAGATGCTGATGATTTTGCCATTTCTTCATCTTGCAAGAACCTTGTTTTTAGGGATCTCGTCCGTACCAAGTCTTATGCAAGCCTTACAAAAGGTTCAGCCAAACCCTCTCAGCATAAGACCAGTATAGGACTTGTTTTGGATGTGGTGGAAACTGAAAATGGCAAGATTGGAATTATATAGAAAGTTTAAATATTAAGGTTTCATTCGCCATATGCCTTATTAATATTTTCACCATCATGTAATATTAACAATGGAAACATTCCTTTATCACAATATTCTAAATGAACGTTGAGAATATTGGCATACCTTCAAAAGAAATACTTGGGAAGAGATTCCCGGCCCATGTAACAGCTTAATGCATGAAAACGTGAATTAAGAACTTAATGCATTAAGCTGTAATTTGTGTTTACTTGCCGTGGCATTGTTTGTATTTCTTGCCTGATCCGCATGGGCAGGGGTCATTGCGCCCTACACGCTCTTCGACCATTACAGGTTGTTTTTTAGCCCGTTGTCCACCGGCGGCAGTGCCTCTGCCGTTATCTCCTCCGTTTTGCTGGCCGGCGAACTTTATTCCCATATTTTCAGAAGAATCATGCTGGGTTTTTAGTTTGCTCATATCCATTTTCTTACGGGCAGGGGCTTGTGCCTGCCGCATTTGCTGCTGATCCGCGGCGGCTTCCGGTACGGCTTTCCATACCAGTGAAACTACTTCCACATTCATATCATCAATAAGCTGAGTGAACATATTGAAAGCTTCACGCTTATATTCAAGCAGAGGATCTTTCTGGCCGAAAGCCCGGAGCCCGATACCTTCTTTCAGGGAATCCAGATCACGGAGATGCTCCATCCATTTTTCATCAATTACGGAAAGAACGGCAGCCTTTTCGACGGAACGAAGAATTTCACTGCCTTTGTTCTCGATTGATTTTTCCACATCAACCAGAATACGCATTCTCTTGACGCCGTCAGTGAAGATAATTTGAACAACACTGGGTTTGTTCTCAGCGTCACTTTCATGGAGGCGCTTCAATACTTCATAATAAGGCTCGGCAATCCGTTTTTCTTTTTGGCGGTAGGTTTCGATGGCCTTATCGACGATCATGTCTGCAAGGCCGTCTTCGTTCAGTGCTGACCATCTTTCACGGTCAAGTTCAACGTCGACGGCAAGCAGCCTCAGTATTTTCTCATGGATGGAGTCATAATCACCATCCGTATAATATTCAGAAACAATAGACTGAACCGTATCGTCAAGCATATTCAGCAGATCCCCGGTAAGGCCGATACCTAAAAGGGCGTGTCTTCTTCGTGTATAAACCACGGAACGCTGGTTATTCAGCACATCATCAAATTCAAGCTGTCGTTTCCTGATGCTGAAGTTGTTCTGCTCAACTTTGCTCTGTGCTTTTTCAAGAGATTTCGTAACCCAGGGATGCTGGATCACTTCACCTTCTTCAAATTTCAAACGGTCCATTACATTGGCAACACGATCAGAGCCAAATATACGCATCAGGTCATCCTCAAGAGAGACGAAGAACTGAGATTCACCGGGATCGCCCTGCCGGCCTGATCGTCCGCGAAGCTGTAAATCAATCCGTCGGGATTCATGGCGTTCGGTACCTACGATGGCCAGTCCGCCCAATTCTCTTACTCCTTCACCCAGTTTAATATCCGTACCACGGCCAGCCATATTAGTTGCAATGGTCACGGCTCCGGGCTGACCGGCATTAGCGACAATATCACTTTCTCTGTCATGTTGCTTTGCGTTGAGAACATTATGCGGAATCTTCGATCGTTGCAACATCCGGCTAACCGTTTCGGATACTTCCACACTTGTGGTACCCACCAGTACTGGTTGTTTCTTCTCGTTGTATTCCCTGATCTTGTTAATAACCGCATTAAACCTTTCCCGTTTTGTACGATAGACTAAATCTTCATGATCCATCCTTTGGATGGGTTCATTAGTGGGAATCTCATTTACTTCCAGCTTATATATTTCAAAGAACTCCCCTTCTTCAGTTGAAGCCGTACCGGTCATACCGGCCAGTTTATGATACATCCTGAAATAATTCTGGAGAGTAACCGAAGCATATGTTTGGGTGGAGGCCTCAACTTTTACCTGTTCTTTGGCTTCAATAGCCTGGTGCAGGCCGTCTGAGTACCGTCTGCCCGAAAGGACACGTCCGGTATGTTCATCCACGATCTGGACTTTGCCATCGGTAACGATATATTCGTCATCCCGCTCAAACAAAGTGTAGGCTTTAAGCAACTGGTTGACCGAGTGTATGCGTTCGCTGCGTTCAGAGAAAGTTTGATAAACTTTAGCCATTCGGTCTGCCCGTTCTTTACGCAGTGCTTCCTTTTTCTTATTAACGGATTCTTCACGGTATTCAAGGCTGAATTCTTCATTAGATTCGATCTGCCGGATTTCCTCCTCTTCCTTTTGTATAAATTCCTGTTCCAGGTTAGAGGTTTCTTCGCCAAGGTCGGGTATGATAAAAAATTCAGGATCTTCGTTGGCCGGGGTGATCAGTTCCCGTCCCATTTCGGTCATTTCAATCGTGTTTTGCTTGACATCGACCGCATAGTACATGGCTTCATCAACGATGTGCATGTTCTTGCCGCTATCCTGCAGGTATAAATACTCAGTTTGCTGAGTAAGTTTCTGATACCGCGGTTCCTGCATCATTTTCATGTATTTATTGCTCTTCGGAAACCCGCGCCGAGCTCTTAGCATAGCCAGGCCGGCTTCCTCATCACGGCCTTCTTCCAAAGCCTTTTCGGCCTGGTTCAGAAATTTAGCAATCAGTTTTTTCTGTTCATTGACAAGCCGTTCCACTTTGGGTTTAAGCTCTGTATACTTTTGGGTCTGGTTATCCTGAGGAACCGGGCCGGATATAATTAGCGGAGTTCTGGCTTCATCAATTAATACCGAATCGACTTCATCAATAATAGTGTAATGATGGCCACGCTGCACTAGTTGATCTTTATTGATGACCATATTGTCGCGCAGGTAATCAAAGCCAAATTCATTGTTGGTGCCATAAGTAATATCAGCCTTGTAGGCATTGCGGCGCTGAGGACTATTAGGATCATAGCGGTCGACGCAGTCAACCCGCAGCCCATGGAAGTTGAAAATAGGTTCGTTCCATTCCGCATCACGTTTCGCCAGGTAGTTGTTCACCGTAACAATATGGACGCCCCGTTCGGCCAGGGCATTGAGGTAAGCCGGGAAGATTGCCACCAAAGTTTTTCCTTCACCGGTTTTCATTTCCGAGATTTTACCCTGATGAAGAACGATAGCCCCTACCAACTGTACATCATAAGGAATCATATTCCATTCGGTCTCGGTACCGGCCACTTTCCAGCTTTTGCCTACGAACCGCCGACAGGTCTCTTTTAATACAGCAAATGCTTCCGGGAGGATTGTGTCCAGAGTTTCCTCGAGGATTTCCAACCATTCTTTATCCAGGTCTTCCAGTTCTTCGGAAAGATCGTACCGATCGTTCATGCTAAGCTCTTCGTCATCGCTGAAAGATTCGAGCTTCTGGTTGATCTCGTCTTTTCGTTCCTGATTTTCCCGTGTCGCCTCCCAAATATTTTCTTTAAAGGTTAAAGTTTTTGCTTTAAGCTCCTCGTCCGTGAGGGCTTTCATTTCTTCCTCGTAAGACTTTATTTCTTCGACGATGGGCTGCAGACGCTTTAAATCTTTTTCGCTTTTGGATCCGAATAGTTTTGTAAAGCTGTTTAAAAGGGTATCTAACATGCGTAGAGCAATTTATGTTTAATGATATAATCTTGTAAAATAAGAAGTAACGGCATACGGATAAAGGGTATTAATTGAAGTCGGGAATAATCCTGCCTGTTAAGGCTAACCGGGTAAAACAGACTTCAGCCACATGATGGACAATTGGCCTTCAGATTCCGGGAAAGCACACATTTTCATTATGATTTATTTACGTTTGAACAAGACGTTAATTGTGGTAAGAAACATCTAATAGCCTGTCGTGATCTCAGTTTTACCCTTTAGACACAGAAGTTCAGCGTGCAATTTTCAGAGAATACCCTGCGTTTGAGGGAAGGATGATTCATGGACGCTGATTATATAGTTCAGCTGTACCTTATAATAAGATTCTCCCACATTATAATATTGGTAAAATCATTATAAATAACCCTATTTTTCAGCCTCTTTAAAGCAACCGTATCACCCCACTCATTTTATGACTTATTTATCTACCGATAACCTTTCTAAAAATTACGGCATAAAAACTCTGTTCGAAGGGATCACTTTTGGCCTGTCAAAAGGCGATAAAACAGCATTAATTGCGCAGAACGGTACCGGTAAATCTACCTTATTAAATATTCTGGCCGGTAATGAAAAACCGGATATTGGTGAGGTTATGACCCGTAACGGTATCCGCCTAGGTTACCTGGAACAAGAGCCCAGGCTTGATGAAACGATGAGCATCAGCACGTTTATTTCCCAGGGTAGTTCCGATGCAGTTCGAATCGTTCAGGCTTATGAAAAAGCAGTTCATGAACAGGCTGAAGATTTTAACCCTGAGACACAAAAAGCTTTTGATGAAGCCTGTGCGGCAATGGATGCCGCAGGTGCCTGGGACCATGAGCAGCGAATGGAGCAGATACTGGGTAAACTTGATATTCATGACCTTAGCCAGTCTATAAAATCTCTCTCAGGTGGCGAACGTAAAAGAGTAGCATTGGCTTTTGTTCTGTTAGACAGCCCCGACCTGATCATACTCGATGAGCCAACTAACCACCTTGATGTTGATATGATCGAATGGCTGGAAGATTATCTGATGAAAGCCAATATAACACTGCTCATGGTGACTCACGACAGGTATTTCCTCGACCGTGTCTGTACCCACATCCTGGAACTAGAGGGAGGCAAGCTCTACCATCACAAAGGCAACTACAGTTATTTTCTTCAAAAGCGTGCCGAGCGTGAAGAAGTAGAGAATATAGAATACGGTAAAGCCGGCCAGCTCATGAAAAAAGAACTGGAATGGATGCGAAGGTCTCCCAAGGCCCGGACTACAAAATCTAAATCAAGGATCAGTGCTTTTCATGCTACCAAAGAAAAAGCAACCTCCAGAAAATCTACTCTTGATTTGAAGCTTGAAGTGAATATGACGCGCATGGGGGGGCAGGTTCTTGAACTTAAGGGTGTTAACAAAAGCTACGGAGGCCTTACCATTCTTAAGGATTTTGACTATTCCTTCAATAAGGGAGAACGAATAGGGATCATCGGGAAAAATGGAGCCGGTAAAAGCACCTTATTGAATATCATTACCGGTGAAATACCTGCCGATTCAGGTGAGATTAAAACCGGAGGAACTATAGTTTATGGCCATTATCGTCAGCAGGGCCTTCAGGTTGACGAAGGTAAGCGGGTAATAGATGTACTTAAAGATATCGCTGAAGTCATTGAACTTGCCAACGGAAACCGGATAACAGCCTCTCAGTTTCTGGAACATTTTATGTTTACCCCTGCCATGCAATACACCCCCGTCTCAAAGCTGAGCGGCGGTGAAAAGCGACGGCTGGGCCTGATGATGGTTCTGATCAAAAACCCTAATTTTCTTATTCTTGATGAGCCGACCAATGACCTTGACCTGGTTACCTTAAATAAGCTCGAAGATTTTCTGTTGGATTTTGGTGGATGTCTTTTGGTAGTTTCTCACGACAGGTTCTTCATGGACAAGTTAGTGGAACATTACTTCGTTTTTGAAGGAAACGGGACAATCAAAGACTTTAACGGCACTTACCGGGAATACCGGAAAGAAGCCGAACAGGAAGTTGTGGAACGAAGAAAAGAAGAACGGACAGTCATTAATAAACCGGCTACGGTTAACACAGAACCGAAGCAATCCGGTAAAAAGGCATTAAACTATGCCGAACGCAAAGAATATCAAAAACTTGAAAAAGAAATAGCTGGTCTGGAAGAGGAAAAAAGGAGGCTTGAGATTCAGATTGAAAAAGGAAGCGGCGGTTATGACAACCTGGAGCAGAATTCAGTCCGTTATGGTGAGATAATTGAGCTTACCGACGAAAAAACAATGCGCTGGATTGAATTGGCGGATAAAGCCTGAATGAGCAAGGCTAAAGATTATAAGCAGCAATCATCTATTTTTTAAACCCTATAATGTTTCTAAAAAAAGTCTTATTTTACCTGACTTTATCAGACTCAAAGAATATTTAAAGATTTACATTTATTATGAAACGTACGTATCAACCAAGCAGGCGCAGCAGAAAAAACGAGCATGGATTTCGTTCAAGAATGGAAACCGCTAATGGCCGAAAAGTGCTAAAGCGAAGACGTGCCAAAGGTCGCCAGCAGCTGACCGTTAGTGATGAAAAGCACAGAAAATAGGGTTAAGCAGCCGTTAACCCTGCCACGATCCCGGATATTACGGGGAAAGAGGAATTTTCAACGGCTATTTAAAGAAGGTTCAGTGATTTCTGAGCAACATGTATCCCTCCGGTACGTCATATTTGCAAATGATTTTGAAGATAGCCTTATTGGTTTCATTACAGGACGCAGGATTGGAAAAGCGCATGAGAGAAATTTTGTGAGGCGCCATATAAGGGAAGCATACCGTCTTAATCAAGATATACTGTCAGGCCATTTCCAGGTAGGAAAACCTGCATTTCACGCAGCTTTTATTGCTAAAACGGCTAAAGCCGATTATTCGACACTTCAACATGAATGTGTACAGCTTCTCAAGCGCTTAAGTAAAAAATTAGAGCACCACAGCGTATGAAAACGATATTGATTGCAATAGTGCGCGTATATCAACTGATGATATCGCCCTATTTTCCTTCAAGCTGCAGGTATTACCCCACTTGCAGCCAATATGCTATCGATGCATTGAAAATCCATGGTTTTTTCAAGGGAACCGGCTTGGCGGCGTGGCGCCTGTTACGGTGCCATCCCTGGGCAGAAGGCGGGGAAGACCCCGTGCCTGATAAAAAGAGGCATTGTGAATGTGCCGCTTATGGAAAAATAACTAAACGATAAACTCTAGGAGAACATTTTTTGGACCGTAATACCCTAACCGGCTTTATCCTGATTTTTATTCTGTTTTTGGGCTGGATGTACTTTACTATGCCCGATGCGGAACAACTTGAACAACAGCGAGCCCAGCGTCAGCTTGATGATACTGTCCGTGTTTTGGATGAAGCACCTGAAGAAGACTTTGATTATGAAGAGGAGGAAGATCTTGCTGAACAGCCATCATCCAACCTCGGAGTATTTGATTCGAACGTAGTTACAGACACTACTGAATTTGTGGTTGAAACGCCTTTATTTACAAGCGTGTTTACCAACCTGGGTGGTGGGCCTTCCCATGTGACCCTGAAAGATCACAAGACCTGGGATCAGAAACCGGTTCAATTACTTAGAAATACAGAACGATCAGCCTATTCTCTGGAATTTTTATCTACTGAGAACTATAATATTGAAACCGATAAGATCTTGTTCCGTCAACTTACTTCGGGCAACAGACTTGAAGTGGCGGAGGGCGAAACGGCTACCTTGCAATATGCCCTGGAATTGAAAGATGGAAGCCAGTTGATTTTCAGTTATGTGTTTTTTGGTGATACCTATGAATACCAACTTGACCTGGAATTTCGTGGAGTTGAGCAGTATATCAGTGGACGGGATTTTGAGATTGCCTATAAAGCCGGTTTAAGCTTTACCGAATCCTCAAGAGAAGCAGAGGCGCAAATGGCCTCCGCTTACACATACGCAGGTGGCGTGCTTGAAGATTTTCAACCATCTGACGCCGGTGAAGTTTCGACTTCTATAACAGGTAATGTGGATTGGGTTTCCTCGAAGACTAAATTCTTCACCCAGATAATTAAGTCTAAACAGGAAACGGAGGCTGCATTTATACTTGCCAAGCCTACAATGGAGGGTGATGTGCGGCTGCATACCTTTTTAACCGGGATTGAAAGCAGGTTGGCACGGGATATTAATGAAGCCGGGTATCGCATGTATCTGGGCCCTTTAAAATACAGCCAGTTGAAAACTTATGACGAAGCCGCATATAATATGGTCGACACTGGTTTTGGATTCCTGAAATGGTTCTCGGATCCCTTTGTTAAATATGTGGTACTTACCTTCTTCAATTTCTTTGGTGGAATCGTTGGTAATATTGGTGTCGTTATTATTTTGTTTGCAGTAGCCGTTAAACTTGTGCTATACCCGCTTACGAAGAAGAGCTTTGAAAGCATGGCTGCCATGCGCGAGCTACAACCTGAGATGAAAGCGATTCAGGAAAAATACAAGGATGACCAGCAAAAGCAGCAACAGGCCACCATGAAGCTTTTTAAGTCGGCCAAGGTGAATCCCCTGGGTAGTTGTTTACCTAACCTGCTTCAAATGCCCATCCTGATAACTTTCTGGCGTTTCTTCCAGAATTCTATTGAAATCAGGCAGGAATCCTTTCTATGGGCTTCTGACCTTTCATCACCAGATGTGATCCTGAACCTGCCGTTTACGATCCCATTTTTGGGTGAACATATAGCGGGATTTGTCATTCTTATGACCGTTTCCATGATGGTGCAGATGCAAGTTTCAGGTCAATCAGCCGCAGGCGGCAATCCGAGCATGAAAATGCTTCAATATGTGTTGCCCTTTATGATGCTGTTTATTTTTAATTCATTGTCTGCCGGGTTAAGCCTTTACTATCTGGTCTATAACACGCTCTCCATCGGTCAGCAAATGCTTATTAATAAACAAATTGATCATGTAAAGATGATGGAATCGGTAGACAAGAAAAAGGCCAAAGAGCTTAAGCGTGATAAACTACTTGAAGATAAAAGGAAGAAAAAAGAGAAACAGAAAAAAGAATAGAGCTTATTTGGCTTTTAAATCCGGCTTGTTACAAGGATAGGATTATTAATCCACGATAAAATGCGAAGCCGGTTTAGGGTGCACTTGGATTAGAGTCCTTTAGTTGTCTTGTTTCTTGCCAAAGATGATTGTTCCACCAAAGGTAGCCAGTGCACCTAAAAGAATAGCTATCCCAGAAGTACTATAACCTTCCTTAATTAAGTAGGTGCCGGCCGCAATGGTGGACATAGCAACAAAGAATACAATGAATTGGGCAAAAAACCTGGATGCATAATACCAATTCTGCTCCCGCAAATTAATTTTGTGGTCATAAACCTGTTGATTTTCAGACATTTGCAGAATGCGGTTAGCTGCACCCGGAAGCGTGTGGTTGTAGCGCTCAAAATCCGATGCCGGAGGAATAGGGCCACTATACCGCTGCTCAATTGATTGTATGCTGGACGAAGTTAACGGCTTGCGTTTTTCAGGTGTTCTCGAGTTCTTCTTTTTGCTCATGCTTTGGGGGATGATGAGCATCACACCGTTCAGCTTCCTGAAAGGGTTTCGACCGTTCAAGTTCCTCTATAGAGTGCCTCATGTATTGGCCTACTGCCGTCCAGTGTCGTTTTACGCCACCTTTATGCACAACCTCGCGGCGTGGTGGATCCAGGTCTATTACTAAAGACCGTAATCCATCGACGAAACCTTTTTTAATATGTTGTAAGCTTGTTATCATGGGAAAACTTGGTTAAGCTGAATAAATGATACTCATTTAACGGGTTAGTGTAAAATTAAATTTCAATATAAAAACTAAATTAGATTATAATCTCTTTTCCTTCGATTGTAACAATAAAAGCTTGTATTTCCAGACCTCTGATTGAGATACAGTTCAGTGGGGGTAATTTCATAGAGGTATCCGGCCAAAAGTATGGGTCCAATAACATTTAATTTCGATGCGATGGGGCAGTTCCAACACCGAAGCGCCGGGATATGTATATTATTCACGAAATCAATAATTTTTCTTTAGACCTTTCAACCATTGCAGAGTTTTGCTCTACAACATTTTCCGCACATTCGGCACCGAAATGGTGAGAGGTTACTATGGAATCCACTACTGAAGAAAGCCTTTAAAAACCTTCCTGAAGAGAGAGTAAGGCTACAAACGCTGGAATTTTTATTGCATGATGTTCAATGGCCGGCCACACAAATCAGTTGCGAAACCGCCATCAGGGATATCACCAAAGAAACCAATACCGTGCGTGCTGACCTCATCTGTTATGACAGTGACTTCAAGCCCCACATTGTTGTTGAGTGCAAGGCACCATCAATCAGGCTCACCGAAAAAATAGCATACCAGATAGCCAGTTATAACCGCAAGCTCAAAGGAGATTATTTATACCTGACGAATGGGATCCGGGATATCTTTTTCGAAACTAATGCGAGTAAAGGTAACGTTGTTGTTGTGCAGCCTGAACGTGTATTTGGAGATACAGGGAGAAATATGGATGTTAAACCTTTATCCTATTTCATCAAAAGAGGCTTTGTCGGGAACCACTCATCATCATACCTTAAGAATTGGTTGAAAGATGCCATGCCGGCTTTTTGGATGCTATCAAATAATGAATCAGAAATCAGGTTCCTGGACATAGGAAAGACTCCTGATGGGGCGAGCCTTAGTCATTATTACCGGATATTTACACTTGCGGCAGAGAAGAAAATGGCCTTCACTTTTGTGAGCAGTCATTTCGGGCAAACATATCTTATGGGAATATTAAATGAAGATGGTGTAAATACAGTTATAATAGAATTGGATCTCGACCTTATGGCTGAGAAAAATGAAGCCATTGCTCATATATTTCAAAGTACAGGAAGCGGTAAAATAGGCCTGTCAGGTTTATTTGATTTCAGTACCTTTGATAAAGAACAATTGCTAACGATGCCCGAACGCCTTGGCAAGAAACTGCAACGAAGATAAGCATATACTATGCACCATATTCATAGGCAGAAGCTCATAAATACACTCAGTGAACATAAAAACGGGGTGGTGTACATTCAGGGCGGAACAATTCTGAGCAGATATCAAACCGATTATGAATACCCATTTCGGCAGGAATCAAATTTTTTATACCTGAGCGGTGTTCAGGAGCCTGATTTTCAGTTGGTTATCCATTTAGAAACTGGAGAGTATCATTTGTTTGCCCCTAAACGGGATACCCAATATGCCGTCTGGAATGGATTTATTTATAGCAATGAAGACTATATCAATAGGTATAAACCTGACCATTTGCATTACGATGAAAATCTGCAGGATGTTCTGAAAAAAATAAATCCGGATATGGTGTATTGTTTGAACACTTCTCAGGCAGAGGCCTTGCGTAAATCAGGTTTTAAAACCGATGATAACCTACTGAATGATGCTCTGGCATATTGCAGAATCATTAAAACAGAGTGGGAACTAGACCAGTTACGCACTGCCTCCAAAGTAGCGAGTCAGGCACATGCAGAAATATTAAAAGGGCTCAAGCCAGGCATGATGGAATATGAGGTCAAGGCTCTTTACGAATATGCGGCCACTTCCCAGGGATTAACCCATCATCCTTATAATGGGATCTATGCGACGGGTGAGAACAGCGCCGTGCTGCATTATGTGGGAAGCAAAAGGGAGCTAAAAGATGGAGATTACTTTCTCATTGATGCCGGTGCTGAATGTAATGGTTATGCAGCCGATATTACACGAACTCATCCGGTGAGCGGCTCCTTCTCACCGGTTCAGCGTGATCTTTATCATATTACATTAAGGGCTCAAAATAACGCATTGACTAATATAAAGCCCGGTGTTAAAATGGAAGACCTGCACCTGAACACATGCAGGGACATTCTTGCAGGATTAACAGATATGGGCCTCGTAAAGGGTAATGCAGACGAATTGATGGATAATAATATATTCTCCTTGTTTTTCCCTCATGGACTGGGGCATCTTATGGGCCTTGATACCCATGACGTGGGTGGATACCCAAAAGGAGTGAAGAAAATAGACAGGCCGGGCGTTAAGTTTCTGCGTGCAAGAATTACCCTGGAACCGGGTATGGTTATCACTATTGAGCCGGGTTTATATATAATCCCGGCTTTGCTTATTCCGGCTTTCGAAAACCCTGATCAGGCAAAATACCTGAACATATCCAGGCTGAAAGAATTACTTGATTTAGGCGGAGTACGTATCGAAGATAACGTAATCATAACCGAGGACGGTAAAGAAAATATGACAGCTGTACCCAAATAGATTTTTTAGTTTTGTTACGGTCTTGCAGGCAATGAAGAGAGAACCGGAAATTATTATGATCTTAATTCCAAAAGAGTGAGTT
>JBBDQY010000019.1:0-51540 GCA_040905745.1 Balneolales bacterium | reverse complement strand
TCTCATCTTGTCCGGCTGAATATATGTATTGGCGACACGATGTATATCATCTACGATAACCTCACGAAGTTCTTCAATGTACTGGTCAAATGCATCGGCAGGCAAACCATTGTATTCATAGTTCATTTGCTCATATAGTACTTTTGATTTACTGTCATACCGAAATACCAGGGAGTTCAATATCCGGTCTTTTGCTTCTTTAAGCTCCTGCTCACCTACTTTTTCTTCCTGCAATCGAATGATCTGATCTCTAACTGCTTTTATAGCTTCCCCTGTAGCTGAGCTACGGGTACTAATACCGGCATAGAATTGGCCTTTATATAATACATTGCTCTGATAACTACCGAAAACGCCGTAAGCAAGTCCCATTTCAGAACGTACAACTTGCAATAGCCTTCCTGAAAACCCACCGCTTAATACTTCATTCATTGCCTGTAAAGCTGCATAATCGGGATTATCTCTTAACCCGCCGATATGACCCATGAATATAACGCTTTGATTCACATCTGATTTATCAATCAGGTTAAAACTTGAATTGAATGTATAGTCAACCTGTGGTAAGTCAAGTTTATTTTTAGTTCCTTTTTGATAATCGTTGAACGCCCTGCGTAGAGTTTTTCTCATTTCTCTGGCAGAGAAATCACCGGTTATTCCAATCATAATATTGCTTCCAGTATAGGCCTTTTTATGAAACTCAATAAGATCATCACGCGTGATGTTATTCAAAGTTTCATATTCCGTTAGCCTGCCATATAATGATTCCTCACCGTAAATTAAACGCCTAAACTCACGTTGTGCAATACTCTGAGCATTATCATTTCGTCTCGAAATGCTACTGCGTGTCTGAGTCTTGACAAGTTCAATTTTATCTTCCGGAAATCGAGGGTTTTTAAGTAGATCAATAAAAACCGGTAATAAATCCTCAAAGTCTTCTTTCAGCACACTCATTGAGCCAGAGCCTGAACTCATACCCATTCCAAGTTCTATATGTGCCGCTTTGTTTTCAAGCAATATATTAAGCTCTTCTTCCGGATAGGATTCGGAACCACCGTTTCTCATCACCTGAGCCGTCATACCAGCCACTGTTGATTTCTCTTTAGGTAGCATGAATGATCCGGCACGAACAATCATATTCATGTTTATAAGAGGCAGCTCGTTATCTTCAACAAGATAAAACTTGATACCGTTGTCTAGTTCAAAGCTGATGATTTCGGGAGTCTGATAAGCATTTAACTCCGGATAGGTGAGTTCATCATAGCGAGTCTGAGCTTCGAGAAGCGATAACCCAGACACCAGTAAAAGTATTAATAGAATTAAAAAGCGTTTCATTATGATAATAAATTAGAATAAAAAATGGAGCGTGGTATTAATTGCTGGCAACTTCTTCGTCTGCTTTAGTCTGGATCATACCCACTGTACGATTATTTTTTACCAGATAGGTATTTGCAACCCGCTCAATATCATCCAAGGTGACTTCATTGAGTTCATCCAAATCGGTAAAAACGGTTCTCCAGTCACCATGCTTCCCTTCGGCAGTTGTCAGCCGAAGCGCAAGTCCACTATTAGATGCAAGCCCACGAACCAGGTTAGCCCGTGCATTGGTTCGAACCCGGTCTAATTCAAATTGACTAATATCACCATTCTTTACCTTCTCGATCTCTTCCAGAATAGTTTCCTCCACATCTGCCATTTCTATATTTTGATTAGGGACAACAAAGGTAATAAATAATGATTGATACTTGCTGCCGGGGAAACCACTTAAAGCTTCCGCATGAAGAGCAGACTGGTCATTGACTACCATTCTGCGGTATAGTCTGGATGTTCTTCCCTCTGCCAATATGGAGCCCAGTAAATCAAGTGCTTTTGCATCAGGGTGATTTTCAGCAACTCCATTAAAACCCATTAAGAACATTGGCTGTGATTGTTCCTCAATTACAACACGACGTTCTCCCCTTTGCTCAGGCTCTTGTACCAATAATTGAGGAGCCATGGTTCCTTCAGGCATATCCCCAAAATACAATTCAGCAAGTCGCTTCATCTCATTCGGATCAACATCCCCGGCAATACCTATTGTGATATTTGACGGTACGTAGTATGTCTGATAGAAATCCAGAGCATCTTTAATAGTGGTATTTCGTATATCTGAAGGCCAGCCTACAACAGGATTCTTATATGGATGGGCGGAATAAGCAATCGAAACGAATTCTTCAATCAAACGACCCATAGGGCTGGAATCCGTTCTCATGCGTCGTTCTTCTAAAATAACTTCTTTTTCAGTATAAAATTCCCGCAAAATTGGTTGTTTAAACCGGTCTGCTTCCAGTGTAAACCAGAGTTCTGCTTTATTTTGCGGTAAACTATAAAAATATGCAGTAGCATCAGCGCTGGTAAAAGCGTTCATGCCAGTAGCCCCTTCACGATCAACAAGTTGTGAGAACTCATTATTGACTACATATTCGCCAGCTTTTTCCTGAAGCTCTTCAAATTCTTCCCATTTCTGATCGAGTTTATCCTGATCAGGATTTGATTTATTTTTCTCACGAAGCCATTCACGATATGCAAGATCCATTTGCTCAATTACTTTTATTTCCTCTTCGTAATTGGTTGTTCCAATTTCAGCCGAACCCTTAAAGGCCATATGTTCAAAAATATGAGCTATGCCTGTATGGCCAACAGGCTCATTAGCAGAACCAACATCAATATACGTTACAAAGCTTGCAACCGGAGCAACATCTCTTTTCAAGATTATGAAAGTCAATCCATTATCGAGAGTAAACTCCGTAACATCTTTTTCAAAGGATTCCAGATCCTGTGCATTGGTTAGTACTGGGGAAATAATGACAAACAACCCAATCAGGATAAATGCTAAACCAGATCTATTCATTCTATTAATTTAATTAAAATATGGCAGGTTATACTTCACAAAGGAACTATGTACAATGATTATTATTCTTAATCTTATAAAGTGGTCAATGAGTTAAAATTCCCTATATGCTCATTTCCTCACAGGAACTTAAAAAGACCCAATTTTATTTTGTAATCTTTTTCATTCTAACTGAAAATAAGGTGAATAAAAAAACTGATGCTTCAAAATTTCAATGTGGATCCTTTTAATTCAGAAGTTTCATACTTCTCGTTTTGAAGTAAACTATCCATTACTTGTTCCAGATTAAAGGAAGCTCTTATATCATTATTGCGTTCTATCTTCCCCTCTCGATTGATTAAAATATGAAAGGGAATTCCACCACCCTGATAAGCATTAAATGTCTCTTGCTGGAAACCTTTACCATCATATAGTTGTGGCCATTCGTGTTGATATCTGTTTATTGTTCTTTCCCAGGCATCACGGTCTTCGTCAATCGACAAGGCAATGATTTCAAAATCATCACGGCTGTATTTTTTATAAAGGCGTTCCATATGGGGAAATTCCTGATGGCAGGGAATGCACCAACTAGCCCATATATCCAATAAGACAAATTTACCCTTGTAATCTTCCATACGGTGAATCTGGCCATCTTTATCCCGGATAGAAAAGCCTACGGCTGGCTCACCGGGTTGAACGGATTTCTTAGCCTCATACTGCCCGGTAAGAAATTCTATATATTCAGGATAGCTTTCCAAAAAGTCAAAATAGGATTTCTCCGCCTTGTCAAACGGTGCCTCTCCTATTCGCTCTGCAACTAAATACATTTGAGCGTGTACATAAGCATCCTCATCTTTAATGTAATCCAATACTGATTCCCGGGCTTTATTAAGTGCTTCGTATCCTAGACGATTTACATCATAATCCATTAAGTCATGGCCATATTTTCTATCAAGACTATCCTTGATCCCGAAAGTCCCAGCAAAAGCATTGGTAAAATCTCTGATTCCGGCACGCTGGGCATTCAGGGATTTTAGTGTAAAGAAATTAAGTTGAACAGCTTCATCAAGTACAGCCTGTCGTTCGGCTTCAATATCATAACATGGTGTAGTCATTTTAGTCTGAATATCATTCAGAGCCATGACAAGGTATTCGCCTATGGCTTTATAAATAAAATCATCAAATGAAGTGTGTTCAAAATATTCTTTACTAACCTCAATAAGTTGTTTATATGTTTCAAGAACCTCGTTAGACTCATTTGCCCTGAAGCGAGTCATTTCTCGGATGATTTTTTCTTTATATGAACCGGCTTTTATTAGATATTCCTGATATAGCTCGTTTAACTCCGAAGAGAAACCTTTAACCCTTGTTCTAAAAGGGAAGTATCCACGGTCGATGTACACGTCTATTGCCTTGTTTGCACTGACCAATAAAGGATACGTTTCACCAAGGTAATGCAGGGTCACAATTTCTTCTGAACCTGTTTGAAGAGAAACACGGTAAGACCCATCTTCATTTCGAGTAAGTGGAATTTCAATCTTTGGTGCATACTTATAGTGTATTGGCTGCCTCTCAATATAAGGCTCCGCCCTGTCGAATGATTCAGGAGCCTCCTGTGGTGAACAGGTAATTGATATAAATGCAAAAACTAAAAAGCTGAGAAATCTCATAACATTCTGCCTATTTGTAAAGATCATCATAATGGGAATTTATACATATTTAACCTCAATACCACATTAAGTCAGCATTGTCCATTACCCTTATCAGTTATTCTCCTCCCAAAGCCTTAACTTTGGCAACCTAATACTCAACACATCTATACTGCCTGTTAATTTGTCTTTAAACATTCTTGCAATAGAAACTGCTACAGCTGTGTGCTCGGTGGCGATACGTATAGATAATCAAAAACCCCGGGAACTCCGCCAAATTGGTACAGGTATTCATTCTGAAATGGTATTTGTTTTCACCGAGAAGTTGCTTAATCAATCTAAAGCCAAGCTTGCTAATCTGGATGGGATTGTATTGAGTGCAGGACCAGGTTCATATACTGGGTTAAGGGTTGGAAGCAGTGCAGTCAAGGGAATGCTGTTTGGGAGCAATGTCAGCTTCTATGCTGCCCATACATTATCAGGAATAGCATGGGGAGCAAATAAAGCATACCCTAATATCCGGAACATACACGCTGTGCTTGATGCAAGACGTAAACATCTATATCACCAGTCTTTTGAATTTGAACAAAACCTAATTAATGCTAAAGAGGAAAATTCAATAAAACCTCTATCTGAGTTCAGCTCGATGATTAAAAATGGTGATCTTATCGCCGGAACAGGAATAGAACGATTACCCGCTGAGATTACTAATAACACACCGATCATCGGTGAGGATTGTATTTCAGCCCTGCACCTGATAGATTTATTTGATCTTAGTGTTAAACCTAATGGTCAAATATTGTCACATCATATAAAAAAAGTCGCTCTTGAAGAATTTGAGCCTTATTATTAAGTATTCATGAATTTGGATAGAAATTGCAATTTTGTTTTTTTTATCCCGACACGAATGTCTCAACAAAACATAATCAAGATAAATAACGTATGAGCTGGTTTAAAAGACAAGGGTCTAATATTCAAACGGATACCCCAAAGGAAATGCCGGAAGGGGTATGGGTTAAAGTTCCAACAACGGGTGAGACTATCCACCGCCGGGAACTCGAGGATAATTATTGGGTTGATCCTGCCAGCGGACACCATTTCCCTATTGGCAGTAAGGAATATTTCTCCATTTTATTTGATTATAATGAATTTGAGGAATTGGGTGCCAATATCACGTCGGCAGATCCTTTAAACTTTGAAGACCGGAAAAAATATACAAGCAGACTTGAAGAATTCCAGAGGAAAACAGGGCTTACAGATGCCGTAAGAGTTGGCACGGGTAAGATGAAGGAAAACAAAATTGTCGTAGCTTGCATGGATTTCCGTTTCATAGGAGGCAGTATGGGTTCCGTTGTTGGTGAACGTATAAGCATAGCTATCGACTATGCACGGAAACACAAGATTCCATTAATCATAATCTCCCAATCAGGAGGGGCACGTATGATGGAGAGTGTTTTAAGCCTGATGCAGATGGCTAAAACATCAGCCAAGCTAGGTCAGCTTCATGAAGACGGCATTCCTTATATATCTTATATGACTAACCCCACAACCGGCGGGGTGACCGCTAGTTTCGCTATGTTGGGAGATTTCAATGTTGCCGAACCAGGTTCTCTTATTGGTTTTGCCGGTCCCCGAATTATTCGTCAAACAATTGGCCGTGATTTACCTGAAGGTTTTCAGAAAGCTGAATATCTTTTAGACCATGGCTTTCTGGATTTTATCATCCCCAGAACCAAAATGAAAAGCAAGCTATCCAGGTTATTAAATATTGTACAACATAAAACGAAATAGCTCACAAGCTTATTCATACGATAGGATGTGATCTGTAGCGTTAGTCCACGGTAATCAATCGATATAACGATCATGAGAGGCTGACACATCAATTTATTATAACCAATTAGTACTGACTTATCATTTATGAAAAGCATTTTCACTGTAACTATTCTGCTTTTATCCTCCATTCAACTTTTTGCGCAACAAAATCAACTTACCTTTGATCATCTCTTTGATGGTACCTTTACACCCCAAACGGTAAGTAGTGTGAACTGGATGCAGGATGGCGAGTTTTATACATCATTAGCTCGGAATGAAAAAGAGGGTACAACTGAATTACGAAAAAACAGCATACTGGATGATTCTTATACTGTAATGTTATCATCAGATGAACTTATTCCTGAAGGCTGGACAAATCCTATCCAGATTCAAAATTACTCTTTATCTGAAAATGAGAAGCAAGTACTCATTGAGACCAGTATTGATTATCTCTTCAGGCGTAGTACCCAATCTCATTTTTATGTATTTAATCTGGAAACCCGGAACCTCAGTAAGCTTACCGAAGGAAGTGCTAAGCAGTCATACGCTTCATTTTCTCCAAATGGCCGACATATTGCATTCTTCAGAGAAAACAATTTATTCTATGTTGATCTTAATACCGGGAGTGAAAAACAAATCACCTTTGATGGTGAAATTAACCAAATTATTAATGGTGCGGCTGATTGGGTATATGAGGAAGAATTCTATATGACACAAGCTTTCTCCTGGTCACCTGACGGCAGGCGCGTTGCTTTTCATCGTTTTGATGAACGGGATGTTAAGGAATTCGTAGTTCAGCAATGGAATGGTGATTATCCAGAAGAGCTACGGTTCAAATATCCTAAGGCTGGATACAGGAACTCTATCGTGACTATTGGCGTCTATGATATCGAAACAGGTGAAACCGTTTGGATAGATACCGGTGAAGAAACTGACCAATATATTCCCAGGATAAACTGGACCCGGGACCCTGATGTGCTGTCCATTCGCCGATTAAATAGATTGCAAAACAGGCAAGATCTGTTGCTTGCTGATGTGAACAACGGCAAATCACGCACTATTAAAACCGAAACCAGTGATTCATGGATCAGCGTAAATGATGATCTGACCTTTCTTGAAAATGGTGAACAATTCATTTATGTCAGTGAAGAGGATGGCTATAACCACATCTATTTATATGATATGGATGGCAATTTGATCCGTCAGGTAACCTCCGGGCCTTGGGAAGTTGCCAGCTTTCATGGCTATAATGAATATACAGATACATTTTACTACACCAGCACCGAAAAGTCTCCACTTGAAAGGCATTTTTACCTTATACACTCAGAGGGTACTGGAAAAGAACGTATAAGTACGGTAAATGGCTGGCATACAATAAATATGGCTCCCGATTTCTCCTATTATCTGGATTATGTTACTTCGGATGAACATCCCCAAATTGTGACTTTATTTTCCGGTCTGGGTGAAAAAATTCAGGTACTTGAAGATAATGCCGGGCTTGAAGAAAAAATCAGTACTTTTGACTTCCCAAATAAAGAATACACTACTATAACCGTTGCCGACTCAGTTGAACTCAATGGATTTTGGCTGAAGCCGTCAGACTTTGATGACACCAGGCAATATCCAGTGCTTTTATATGTCTATGGTGGTCCCCGAAGTCAGGTGGTGCAAAACTGGTATGAAAGCAGTGACCGAGCCTTGTGGCATCGTTACCTGGTTAATCAGGGCTATTTGATATTCACCGTGGATAACCGTGGAACAGGTGGCCGAGGTAAAGTTTTCAGTGAACAGGTGTACAGGCGATTGGGTGAATTAGAAACAGCAGATCAAATAGAGGCCGCACGGCAATTGGCGACCCTCCCCTATGTGGATTCAGACCGCATTGGTATATGGGGATGGAGCTATGGTGGGTATTTGTCTTCACTGGCTTTAGCCTATGGAGCTGATGTTTTCTCGATGGCAATTGCCGTCGCTCCTGTTACAAATTGGCGCTTTTACGATACCATTTATACTGAGCGCTACATGCAAACCCCACAACTTAATCCGAATGGGTACAGTAGTTATGCTCCTGTGAATGTGGCTGGTAACATTAAAGGAAACTATTTACTAATACATGGTACTGGTGATGATAATGTACATTTTCAGCATTCCATCGAGATGACTAATGAATTAATTGAAGCCGGTGTACAATTTGAAACTATGTTTTATCCCAACCGCGCCCATTCCATTTCCGGAGGGAATTCACGCCGGCACTTATTCGAGCTGATGCTTGATTTTATACAAAGGAATCTGTGATCAAATTCATGCTATTATATTGAATAAACTTTTCAGCTTTTCATAGACATCACGTTCTTATATTATAAAGGCTATGATAACCAAACCGGTGTTGCCACCTGAGCTAATACTAACTCATTGTTAGCAAATGCTCAAATATAAATATAGTACTTTAAAAACCCCTTTAAATGCGATTTGCCGATTATGCTAAACTTTATTTGAAAGCCGGAAATGGCGGTGATGGGTCTGTTCACTTCCGAAGAGAGAAGTATATCCCTAAAGGCGGTCCAGACGGTGGTGATGGAGGGCGAGGCGGACATATTATTTTACGTGGTAATGCACAGATGAATACCTTGCTTGATTTGAGGTATAAAAAATATATCAAAGCAAAAAGAGGCAATCATGGTGAAGGCGGCAACAGGACAGGGAAAGACGCTAATGATATCATCCTGAATGTACCCCTGGGTACAGAAGCCTACCAATTTGGAACAAGGATGCGACTCGGTGAAATCACTGAAGATGGGAAAGAACTCATCATAGCCAAAGGTGGTCGCGGTGGATTAGGGAACAGTCACTTTAAATCATCCACTAATCAAACACCGCGATACGCACAGGATGGTGAAGAAGGTGAAGAAAATGTAGTGGAAATTGAACTTAAGCTCATTGCTGATGTTGGCCTTGTTGGATTCCCAAATGCTGGTAAAAGCACTTTATTAGCCTCTCTCTCAGCAGCAAAACCTAAGATAGCAGATTATCCTTTTACAACACTGGAACCTAATCTAGGAGTGGTAACTCTTCCCGACAATCGTAGCTTTGTCATGGCAGATATACCCGGAATCATCGAAGACGCGCATGAAGGAAAAGGATTGGGTATTCAATTCCTCCGGCATATAGAACGTAACAAAGTGCTGCTTTTCGTAGTCAATTGCATGAATAACGTTGAACAGGAATATAAAATCCTGCTTAACGAGCTTAAAGCTTATCGCGCAGACTTGCTTGATAAACCCAGAGTTCTGGCTGTTTCCCAAATGGATTTAAAGCAAAACTTTGAGCTGGATCAGGAAATTAATCTTGATATACCTGTGGTTCCGATATCTGCAGCAACTGGTTATAATCTGGACCGGCTCAAAGAAGAAATATGGGTACAAAGAAACAAATATGAGAATGCTTAATCCTGCCTTTTCCTCGCTTAAGCATTAACTGATATGAATGGCACTTTAACTATTGCTTCTTTCTCTATAGCAAATTCACCTTTCTGAGTACCAAATAGCCATTACCTGGTTTTGAAAGCAAGGTTGAACGGATTAAATATATTTGCAATATCAGTTTTTTTATCTGCGTATCTCTTTACTCCTTTGTATTTTAGGACTACCCTATAACATCCAGATCCAAAGAAATAATGTCTGAAACTCTACGCGTCATACTGGCTCTTACTCTGTTGCCGAAAATAGGTTCCCAACGTATTCGCATATTGCTGCGGGCCGTTCAGAATCCACTGGATGTATTTAAAATGAAGCATAATGATTTGCTTGCCATACCGGGTATTGGGAACCGGTTAGCAACTGAGGTATCAGGCTTTTCAGACTGGAAGAAAATTGATCGTATACTTGAAGTTACCCAAAAGACTAATGCGCAGATCATTACCCTAAGGTCCAAAAAATACCCCCCTTTGCTACGGGAGATTTATGATTCACCTCTGCTATTGTGGGTTCTTGGATCAACAGAGGTGCTGTCAAATAATAATGTTGCCGTAGTGGGTACACGTACACCCACACAATATGGTAAACTAATGACCGATTATTTTGTAGAAGGATTGGTCAATATGAATATCACAACGGTAAGTGGGTTAGCCTACGGTATAGATACCATAGCCCATAAGAAAACACTGGAATACGGAGGAAAAACCATTGCCGTACTTGGTTCAGGTATCGACTGGATATATCCCAAAGATAATACCTCACTTGCCCGCGGTATCATAGAAAATGGTGGTGCAGTCATTTCTGAATTTCCTCCTGGTTCTAAACCAGATGCCGGTAATTTCCCTGTTCGGAACCGGGTGGTAAGCGGACTCAGTCATGGTGTTCTTGTTATAGAAACAGGGTTAAAGGGAGGCAGTATGATCACCGCCAATAGTGCTCTGGATCAAAATAGAGAAGTTTTTGTAGTACCTCATAGAAACCCGGACAGGCTGGGTGAAGGATGCAATAAACTCATCAAAAATGGATATGGGAAATTAGTGCAGAATATTGACGATATCTTCAATGAATTAAGTTTTCAGCAGAAGGTTCTTGGGGTTCAAGTCAATAAAACATCAAATAACTGGCGGGAAAAACAACTAGGTGAATATGGTCAGAAAATATGCACAATTCTCGAGGATGGCCCCTTGCATATAGATCAGCTCGCCATTAAAATGAGTCGTAACGGAGGTCAGTTGCTTGCAGACCTGCTCGACCTAGAATTCTCAGGATGTGTAACTCAAAAAGCGGGTAAGGTTTTTGAGTTGACTTAAAAGAAAATAATAAATCCTCTTATACCCCCTGGCAAATACTAAAAAAACAGGATTACTGATGCTGAATCTAATATTACCGAACTTTATCAACAATAATTCAGCCATCTTTCTATTTTAGTATAAACACTTAATACTATTCATTACTACATGTTTCAAGTAAAAAATACAGTAATATCAGAAGAAGTAGCCCGCATAAAATTCTCATGTGACCTAACCCGGTGCAAAGGGGCATGTTGTGTAGTGGGTGATGCGGGTGCACCCGTAACCAGGAATGAAATTCCCGTCCTCCGGAAAGCGTATGACAAGCTAGAATCAGAACTTAGGGAACGTACCCGTCAGGTCGTAAAGATAGACGGGGTCATCAAGAAAACCGGAAAAGAATTTGAATTGACCTGCACCGATGATGCTGAATGCATCTTCGTTACCTACGACAAAAACAACACAGCCATATGCGCTATTCAAAAAGCATACTATGAAGGACGCTTTGATTGGATTAAACCGGTTAGCTGCCATCTTTTTCCTCTTCGTATAATGGATATAGGAGGTAAAGATTACATCAACTATGAGTATGTACCCGAAATATGCTCACCAGCCTGTGACAAAGGCGAGGCTGAAGGGGTTTATCTTTCGGATTTCATGAAAGATGCCCTGATACGCAAATACAGTGAATCCTGGTATGAAGAATTTAATGAAGCATGTAAAAACCTGAGGAAAGCATCATGATATCTTCCCATCAACATCTTGGTCAACAACAAAAACTTCAACAGCGGATATCTCCACAACAAATACAGTATATAAAATTGCTGCAGCTTTCAACTGCCGCTCTGGAAAAACGTATAGAGGAAGAACTGGAAAACAATCCTCTTCTGGAAGAAGCTAATGTACAGGAAGCCGACGAAGAAGAATTCATTGGTGAAGAAAATGAGGCTGAAAACGAGGATACAGCGCCTGTTGACCGCTCTGACAATGCCGAATGGGATACCATGGTTCCCAAAGATGAATGGGAGACTTTTACGGGCAATTCCCTTAGTGAAGGATATCACCCTCCTGGTTATACATCTGATGAACCTTGGCAGGATATACCCAGGCCTTACCGAAACACTCTGCTAGAAGCATTGGAGGAACAGGTGAACCTGTTAGATCTTGAAGAGGATAAAAAACTTATCGCTGATCAAATAATAGGTTCCATTGAAGAAGACGGTTATTTAAGACGCGACCTAGGGTCCATCATTGACAGTGTAGCCTATAATTCAGGAAGTATAGTTAAAAGAGAAGAAGCCGAAGAGGTTCTCAGGATCATTCAAAGACTTGATCCACCAGGAATTGCAGCTCGTGACCTGCGTGAATGCCTGCTCATACAATTGGAAGTTAAAGACGAAGATCTAAATGGAAGCAGAGATCTTGCCTTTCAGATTATTCAGGATTATTGGGAGCTCTTTGAAAAAAAACATTTCGATAAACTCCAAAAGAAACTAAATGTGAGTGATGAATCGCTTAAGCATGCATTCCACCTCATCAAACTACTTGATCCTAAACCGGGCAATCTGGATGAAAGCACAGAGACAGGTTCAGGTACCGAGAATTATATAATACCCGATTTTAATGTTATTTATCGACCTAAGACGGATAAAGCCAACGAAGAGAGCCTCGATGAAGATGGCGAATTTATTATCACACTGAATGATAAAAATGTTCCCTCACTTAGAATATCACCGCGATATGTAGAGATTTGGAATTCCATAATCAAAGGGAAAAAAACTCCTGAAGCATCTGACCCTGAAACACAAAATTTTATAAAAGACAAAATTGATTCAGCCAAATGGTTTATTGATGGTATTCGCCAAAGACAAAGCACTCTTATGTCGGTGATGAGAGCTATAGTCTCTTCACAAAAAGACTTTTTTTCCTTTGGTGGAGAACTAAAGCCGATGATTCTAAAAGATGTTGCTGAAAAGATCAGGATGGATATTTCAACGGTATCAAGAGTAGCAAGTGAGAAATTCGTACAGACGCCTTTTGGCGTATATCCCTTGAAATACTTCTTCAATGAGGCAATAAAAACTCAAGATGGAAAAGAGGTGTCCAGCCGGGCTGTTAAAAAACTACTGCAAAACCTTGTTGAAAATGAGGATCAGTCAAAGCCTCTTAGCGATGAGGCCTTGACTGTCGAATTGGAAAATAAAGGTTATAAGATAGCCCGTCGTACAGTAAGCAAATATCGTGAACAGCTTCATATTCCTGTAGCAAGATTACGTAAAAACCTGGGATAAATTAGTTAAGAGATGTCGCCAGGTCCCAGATCTCATTAAATCCGGTGTAAAAAATCAACCAGAAACCGAATCCACCTAATAGGATTAAATAGGTAATTATGGTAAGGGGGAAATAATAATACCGGGTATAGGTAAACTTGCCGGCATCAATAACGGCATACACAAAACTACCAAAAAAGATTACCAGAAATAGAATGGCTACGATATTGATAGTGATTATATTTCTTCCACTAAGGATGAGCGTGATAAGTAAGGTTACTATAAACAAATTCAGGTGTTGGCCCCAAAGTTGAAATATTGCAGCTTGGCTTAAATGGTGTATTCCACTGTTCATTAGGAACAACCATCCAATACATATCAAATTAAGCAGAAAGAAAAACAAAAAACCTGCAAGGAAAATCATCATATAACCCGGAGTATATGATTGAACTATTGGCAGGTGATAAATAAGTGCCTCAAAGCCTAATGGGCTTAGTGTATTTTTTGTCAGGGCCAGAAGGTATAATCCTCCCACAAGACCTAGTTGGAACAAAATAAATGTACTCGATTTACCTACCCTGATATGACGTTCCATAACGTCACTCATAAAAAATTTATGAGTATCAAAAAAACGAAATAAAGATTTCCGGTATGTTGGCATTAAGGAGTAATGAACAACGAACGAACCCCAAATCGCTAATAATATTAGGATCAGCCAATTTGGCGAAGTAACATCAGGTTGTTCTCTAGGATTTGCAAATAAGGCATTGGGATCGCTGGCGTAAGCGTGTACAACGGTTTCCATCAAATCACCGGAATCCATGTTATGCTTATACCAATCCCACTCGAGAAAAATTGGTAACTCTTTAAATGATGCAGTGCTGCTAAGCATTGATTGAAATCTCCTGACATTAAATTCTTCGGTGGCCGGTGAATACACTATGCCCCCGATATGATCAAAAGAAGTGGGTTTATTTACATCAGATGTGTCAGAAACCTGATATATCCTGTGATCAAATAAATTTTCAGAATCATAATCTCCTGCATCTGATGAGATGTAGGTCAGGGGAATATCTGTTACTCTATCAATCTCACGTGTCAATTGGGCAAAGAAATCACGGAAACTCTCCCTGTGCATTTGGCCAAAACTAAATAATGAGATACCTCTTACATTGGAGTATTGTCGGTAAAAATCAATATAACGCCCCCATTGAACAATTAGCCCATCACGGTTTTGTAATAGAGTCCATATAGTAGGGAACTTAATGGGAACCGATACATAAACATTGAATCCGAGGGATTGGATGATCTCCATTTGTCTCCTGTTCAGGATTTCCTGAACCATCAAATTGTTTATGCCAGTTTGCCGGAATTCATCCAGGTCAGCTTCAAAATGATCGACATTATCTCCAGGGGTATATTGGATGCCAAACTCTCTTTGTCCAAATCCAGGCTCTACCAATATCAAGATGAAAAAAATGGTAAATATCACAACTAACAGCCGTGATGTATAACTTTTTATCATCAGCAAGGCAACGTACTATTCTTTTGCATGGATGGGCAGTTCATTGGTTTCTTTAAAAGTAGTAAGCACAATATTGGAACGTGTTTTTTTAACGCCTTCCCATGATTGAATGGTTGTAAGTAAAACCTCTAAGCTGGCCGTATTGCGTGTTCTAATTTTAAGCATGTGAGACCCATCACCAGTTATAGAGTGACATTCCAAAACTTCTTCCTCTTTTACAACACGATCTACAAAAGGCCTGTAGTAACTGGAGCTTTCCACTTCTATGAAAATGTAAGCGGTAATATCAAACCCGAACTTACGCGGATTAAGCACTGCATGAAAACCTTCTATATAATTTCTTTCCTGCAACTTTCTCATTCGTTCAGAAACTGATGGAACAGACAGGTTAACGATAGAAGCCAGCTTATTACGCTGGGTACGGCCCTCTTTTTGAAGGTGATTTAAAATAACAATGTCAGTTTCGTCTAGATTTAAGCTCATGGGAAATTATTAATGAGGTCTACAGATAATTAAATGTTGTTACAAAATTAACCTTAATTATTAAGGTAAGCAAGGAAAATAAAGTTGATATCGAATATTATCACACATTGAATAAAACTCCATATTATATAAAATACAAACGGAGTAAAAGTTTGTTTCACTGTTGAGTTTCCTCTTCCAGCGAAGATTCCGTATTTTTGGTTTCTGTATAATTCAAAGAAAAACCAGACACATCATATGCTTGATATCAACCGCATAAAAAAAGAAGCAGACCATATAAAGCAAAACATGGTTAATAAGGGTGAAAAAGACACCCATTTGGTAGATGAGGTAATCGAATTCGACAAGAAATGGCGCGATACCGTTTATCGTTTGGATACACTTAGAACCGAGAACAATACCAAATCCAAACAGATCGGGATTCTGATGGGTCAGGGGAAAAAAGATGAAGCTCAGATGATCATCAAAGAAACCGGTAGCCAGAAAAATGAAATTCAAAGTCTTGAAGAGGATGTAAAAGCTTTACATACCCAACGCGAGAATCTTTTACTGCGTATTCCCAATGTAGCCCACCCCTCTGTTCCTGTAGGAGTTACTGAGGATGATAACCAGACTATCAAAACCCATGGCGAAATTCTTGAACAAGCTTGGAGAAAACCCCACTGGGAGATTACGGATGAGAATAACTGGATTGACTTCAAGCGTGGTGTTAAAGTAAGTGCTGCTGGTTTCCCTTTTTATAAAGGTCCCTGTGCACGATTGCAACGAGCCCTCATCAACTTTTTTATAGACCGTGGGGTGGATAAAGGCTACATCGAACTGCAGGCACCCTACTTTGTTAATGAGGATTCGGCCAGGGGTACAGGCCAGATCCCCGATAAAGAAGATATGATGTATGTTGTACCCCGCGATAACTTTTTTGCTATTCCTACCGCTGAAGTTCCCGTCACTAATTTTCACCGGGATGAAATTTTATCCGAAAAAGACCTCCCTTTAAAATATGTTTGCTATACTCCTTGCTGGCGTCGTGAAGCAGGCTCTTATGGGAGCGATGTTCGAGGGCTCAATAGGCTCCACCAGTTTGATAAAGTGGAACTTGTTAAGTTTGTTCACCCCGGTCATTCTTATGATGAACTTGAATCCCTTAGAAACAATGCCGAAGAACTTATAGAGGCTCTCGGATTGAGCTATCGCACTCTACTGATGTGTACAGGAGATATGGGGTTCACCCAGTCAAAGAAATACGATCTTGAAGTCTGGAGTCCGGGGCAAAGCCGGTGGCTGGAAGTAAGCTCATGCTCTAATTTTGAAGAATTCCAGGCAAGGCGGATGATGATCCGTTATCGTGACGATAAAGGTGACATCACCATATTGCATACCCTCAATGGATCAGGTTTGGCATTGCCGAGAATTCTTGCAGCCGTAATCGAGCAATACCAGGAAGAATCCGGTAAAATAAGAGTTCCGGATGTTTTGAAGGGGTATATCAATAGAGATTACCTATAAATTAGAAAGAGCAAAGAATGCATCTCAATGCATTCCAAGGTCAACAAGTCAAAGCGGGTTTACTTATCTTGAGTACTCTTCTTTGGATAAAGGACTCATTATTATTAACAGAATAAATTAAATGTTTTATGACAAAACTAACGCTGAACGATATCGATGTGAATGGCAAAAAAACAGTCATGCGGGTAGATTTTAACGTGCCTATAAAAGAGGGTAAAATTGGTGACGATACCCGGATCCAAATGGCATTGCCCAGTATTCGTCACGTTATCGAAAACAATGGTTTGCTTATTTTACTCAGTCACCTTGGTCGTCCAAAAGGCAAGCCTGCCCCTGAATTCAGCCTTAAACCGGTTGCTGATCATCTAAAAACACTACTGGATACAGAAGTATTTTTTGGCACTGACTGCATCGGACCAGAAGCTGATGAAGCTATAGCCAAAGCCAAACCAGGCCAGGTTGTACTTTTGGAAAATGTTCGCTTCCATGAAGGGGAAACAAAAAACGATCCTGCTTTTTCACAGGAACTGGCTAAACTTGGAGAAGTTTTTGTAAATGATGCATTCGGAAGTAGTCATAGAGCCCATAGTTCTGTGGCTGGCATTACTGATTACTTACAACCAGCTGCTGCAGGGTATCTTTTGGAGCGAGAGATAAACTATTTGAATGGGAGCATCCAGGATCCTGCAAGGCCTTTCGTTGCCATCCTTGGCGGGGCAAAAGTTTCAGACAAAATAGGTGTTATTGAGAACCTCATCACCAAAGTTGATTCTATCATCATCGGTGGTGGAATGACCTACACATTCTATAAAGCGAAAGGCCTGCCGATAGGCAATTCACTGCTTGAAGAAGATAAAGTAAGTCTCGCCGCTGAATTAATGGAAACAGCCAAACGTAATAATGTCGAAATCCTGTTGCCTCTTGATTCTGTTGTTGCCCGCGAATTTGATAATAATGCAGAATCCAAAGTAGTCGCCCAGGATGGTATTGAAGATGGGTGGATGGGATTGGATATAGGGCCAAAATCATCTCAACTTTTTGGTGATGAAATCAGAAAAGCGAAAACCGTGATCTGGAACGGCCCCATGGGTGTCTTTGAAATGGAAAACTTTTCAAAAGGAACTTTTGCAATCGCCGGTGCTATGAGTGAGGCTACCAAAAACGGCGCTATCACGATAATAGGGGGCGGTGACTCTGCATCTGCCATTAAGAAAGCCGGACTTGAAAAAGAAGTTTCCCATGTATCAACTGGCGGCGGCGCCAGCCTTGAATTTCTAGAAGGTAAAGAATTACCGGGGATCCAGGTTTTAACCAAGAAGTAATAAATATTTACCTCAATACGCAGAAGTTTTTACATAACAAGGTATAACCTTATCTTTTGCTTTTAACCAACATACAATATCTAAATAGTAACTATGTCTAAAGAAAGAACACTTGCCATCCTCAAACCTGACTGTGTACGAAAAAACTTGTCAGGCGAAGTCATCAAACGCATTCAAGATGCTGGTTTCAAAATCATAGCTATGAAAATGACTCGCCTTACCATGGATACGGCCGGTGGCTTTTATGAAGTCCACAAAGAACGTCCATTTTATGGCGAGTTATGTGAATTCATGAGCAGTGGCCCCTGTATACCGATTATCCTTGAAAAAGACAATGCCGTTGCTGATTACCGCAAACTGATTGGTGCAACGAATCCTGCCGATGCAGAAGAAGGAACGATCCGTCGTGATTTTGCGGATAGTGTGGGAGAAAATATGGTCCATGGATCAGATTCCGTTGAAAACGGACTTTTAGAAGGTGCTTACTTTTTTCCGGCTTCAGAAGTTGTAGCTAATAATGCCTGACAAGGTAATTCAATTTAATACCCTGATCTTCTGCTCAATCCTGCTTGCCATCTTATTATTGGCAATGCAGGCTTGTAGCGAACCCGCCCGGAATAAAAACAATAAGGTTACGGTTGGTGCTGAAGTTCTCTTAAGAGATCACCTTGATGAACTCAAGGGCAGGAACGTTGGCCTGGTGATGAACCCAACTGCACGCATCAACGGAATACACATGCTGGACACCCTGCTCAGCCTCCAGGTGAACATACAGGCACTGTACGCACCCGAACATGGGTTTAGGGGAGATCGTGGCGCAGGTGAGCATATCGAAGACGGATTTGATACTGAAAGCGGACTGCCCGTATTCTCACTGTATGGCCAGAACAGAAAACCCAGTCCTGAAATGCTCGAGCCTGTAGATCTTATTTTGTTTGACATGCAGGATGTAGGTGCGCGTTTCTATACTTATATATCAACCATGGGCTTAGTTTTAGAAGCTGCTGCTGAGAATGATGTGGAAGTCTGGATACTGGATCGCCCAAATCCTGCAGGTGGGGATTATGTTTCTGGTTGGGTACTCGAACCCGAGTACTCGTCCTTCGTGGGGGCCTACCCTATTCCGGTTGCTCATGGAATGACCCTGGGTGAAATTGCCCAAATGGCCGTTGGTGAAAACTGGCTAAACATAAACACCCAAATAAATTATCGGGTCATTCCTAATGAAAACCTGACACGGGATATGCGCTGGCCTGACACCGGGCTTGAATGGGTACCTCCCTCTCCCAACCTTCCGGAATATAAAAATGCACTGGTTTATCTGGGAACGTGTTTTTTTGAAGGAACTACTCTTTCAGAGGGACGTGGAACCGAAGATCCTTTTCTTAAAATCGGGTCACCTACACTTATAGTGGACACTACCCAACTTGAACGTTTTGAGCATCATTACCAGGTACAAATTACTCCTATTCAATTCATGCCTATATCCATTGCAGGGGTTGCTCCTGAACCGAAATTTCAGGATACACAGGTCCATGGCATTGAGATAGGCCTGGATAATTACTCAGAATTTGACCCTGTCGCTTTTGGAGTTGAATTGCTCCGTAATTTTTTACTCGGCGATAAAAATTCAGAAACAAAAAAGTTCCTGTACAACCTAGCTGGGACAAAGAATATTGATGATTATCTGATTTCAAATACTAATCAGTCACCTAACAGTAATTGGGAAAATGAGGTTAATGCTTTTAAAGAACTGCGTAAGCCTTATCTTATTTATTAATATTATACTCTTTTTGCAATCTGATGAGCCATAAACCAAAATTTATTTCCACTTTAGCACATGATTTAAAGAATTCTGTTGGGAACAGCATGATGTATTCTGAGCTGTTATCTTTGGAATTGCAGGAACTTGCTGATTCCAATATTCAGACTGAAAATGATATTGAATCTCTGGTGCAGATGAGCGAGAATATTCGACTGGGTAGTAGTAAGCTTATCAACCAAATTAATTCCTGGGTATATACCCACCATTTCATAGAGGGTAGCTATGAGGAAGAATTAAAACGTTTCAGCCTGACTGTTCTGTTCAATTCAATCATAGATTCCAACCTTCTTTACTTGAGTAAGAAGGAAATAAAGCTCAATATTATTTGTGATGATGAAGTTTTTCTGACGGCCGATAGTGAAATTCTTAAACTAATAATTGATAATCTACTCATCCAGTGCATTATTTTTTCCAATCCGGGTGATGAGATTAGAATTTCAGTTTATGAAACACCGGAAAACATCAGCCTGTCCATTGCGGACGCTTATGGCAGCCCACGTTCTGAAGTGATCCAACGTTTTCTGAATGAGACAGATGTAACCGGTGATGAAATCCCCGAAGAAGGTATCCTTAAAGCCACGGGTTATGGAATGATCTTTTGTGGCCTGGCTATCAAGCAAATCAAAGCCCAGGCCAAAGTTGAAAAAAATGATCTTGGTGGATTAACTTTTTCTATTCTGCTTAAGAAGTAATATTCAAATGTTGATGGGCTACATCAACACCCTATTTCCTCTCCGTAAATTGATGAATCAAGTAAAAAACGTCTTAATCCTGAGTAGAATGCATCACCTCTGCCTTACAACCTCATAACATATTAATGCCGTGCTAACCGAGGCATTAAGTGATTCAACGCTTTTTTTCATAGGTATGCTTACTGTAAAATCACAATGTTCCAGGGTTTTTTTGCGTATTCCGCTTCCTTCGCTTCCTACCACTAAAACCACCGGCATATCAAACTTCTGTTTCCAGTAAACCGTTTTCGCATTCTGATCTAGTCCGCAAATCCAAAATCCAGCTTCTTTAAGCTGACTAATGGTTTGGTTCAGATTTACCACTCGAATAAGCTCTACAAGATCTGCAGTGCCCGCTGATGTTTTATATACGGTTGCATTCACTGGTGACTGCCGGTGTTTCGGTACGATTACACCTGCGACCTCGCAGGCGGCTGCCGTTCTTAAAATAGCACCAAAATTATGTGGATCTTCAATTTCATCCAGCATCAATACCAGAGGATTATTCTTCATGTTCAGCGTTTCAATCCATTCTTCAAACTCAATATATGACCGGCTGCTGACCTGAGCAACGACACCCTGATCATTAACAGCTCCCACCAAATCAAATAGTTTTTTACCCGGCACTTGTTGTAGTGGTATTTTATGCGCAGATGCTAGGGTAAACACGGTATTAACCGATTCACCCCGAATACCGGTTTTAACATAAATCTTTGCTACTGTTTCCGGAGATCTTTCCAGAAGTTCTTTCAGGGCATTTCTTCCGTAGATGAATTCGTCTTCGCTCATGTATTATATGTGTTTAATATTAGCTTTGAATCTTGACATCAATTGTAATTGTAAGTTAATTGCATGATATGACACATCAGCCCGAAAAAAAAGGATTTGATTTATTTAACAAGCGGAAACCACCGGTTTATCCTGAGATCACCTTGGATTTCATCCAAAAATTTCGAAATGTGAACTTATTATATGCCGGTTCTGCTCTTTTACAAACAGTGACAGGACTTTTTGCCGTAACATTATCTTTACTTCAGTTGGTCCAGCCTCTGTGGGCAACGGTAGTCCTCGCCCTACTGGGCAGCATGCTTTCCATTGCCGGACTAGGTTTGCTATACTATACCTTGAAAGATAAGAATTCTGTAGAACGGCTGGTCAATCAAACCATCGAGAGAATTGTTAGAGATTGTAATTGATCAAATAATAATTGTACATCCCTTTTTTACCAGAAATGAATTTCTGCGAGTAAGGCAAAATGTATGATATGCCTAATTATATTAGGAAACTAGCCAATCTCTTTTTATCTATTATCAACCCTTTCACCCAAGCTAAGCCAAGGCTTAGGCATCTCCCAGTTTAAACGTACTATCACAAGAGTATTGTAAGACTTGCCTGGGAGATGGTACAGCTTTGAACCTATTTAAAATCAGTAAAATTACATCCAAAATAAGATCTAAATAAATTCTGACAAACCATGAAAAATCTAAGTGCTTTTTTAATTCATAAAAGGATATATGAGTGAGAAACCTAAATTATTTAGGAATACTCAATACAAAATAATCAAACATAAAGCATAATATTAAGGTAGTTTGAGAATATTTTTTAAGAACAAATGATTCATTAAACACATTTCTTCTCTTAATTTCGTTACCCCGCTTGAAAGCCGTAAAGAATAGTCCTATTTTTAGCTTCCATTCACCCAAGTTCCCCTTTTTTTGTCATGGCAACTAAATACATTTTCATCACCGGTGGAGTTACGTCCTCTCTCGGAAAAGGTATAATCTGTGCATCCCTAGGTAAGCTTTTAATGGCCCGCGGTCTTAAAGTTACCATACAGAAGCTTGATCCCTATATTAATGTTGATCCAGGAACGATGAACCCCTATGAGCACGGGGAAGTATTCGTGACTGATGACGGAGCTGAGACCGATCTTGACCTTGGTCACTATGAACGTTTTCTCAGTATACCCATCTCTCAAAAAAACAACGTCACGACCGGCCGTATTTACTATGATGTTATCACTAAAGAAAGGCAGGGAGCTTATCTTGGGCAAACTGTCCAGGTAGTCCCTCATATCACCGATGAAATAAAGTCAAAAGTATTGGCTATCGGTGAATCCGGAGAATACGATGTAGTTATTATTGAAATTGGCGGTACCGTTGGTGATATTGAAGGGTTACCGTATATAGAGGCAATGCGACAGCTTCGCTACGATGTGGGTAAAAAGAATACATTATCTATCCATCTTACCCTTGTACCTTATTTGAAGGCGGCCGGCGAATTAAAAACCAAACCTACTCAGCACTCGGTCAAAACAATTTATGAAATCGGGCTCCAGCCCGATATTCTGGTTTGCCGGGCCGAAGTTCCGTTAGACACCAATATTCGACGTAAAATAGCCCTGTTTTGTAACGTAGAAGTCGAAGATGTAATCGCTTCATTAGATGCGGATAGTATTTATGAAGTTCCGTTACTTATGCTTGAAGAAGGACTTGACAAACAGGTTATTCAAAAACTTGATCTTCAAACCAGTCAACCTGACCTCACTGATTGGATTAAATTTGTCAATGCCGTAAAAAATCCATCCAGAGAAATAAGCATAGGAATTGTAGGCAAATATGTAGAACACCAGGATGCCTATAAATCAATTGTAGAGTCATTTATCCATGCCGGCGCCGTCAATGATTGTAAAGTCAAGATCAAATGGATACAGTCAGAAAGCCTGACATCGAAAAATATTGAAAAGAAATTAAAGGGACTGTCTGGTATTTTGGTTGCCCCCGGATTTGGTGATCGTGGAATCGAAGGTAAACTTACAGCCATACATTACGTGCGCACTCAAGGCATCCCATTTTTTGGGATTTGTCTTGGAATGCAATGTGCTATAATTGAATATGCCCGTAACATATGTGGCTGGAATAAAGCCAATAGTACTGAATTTGACAAAAAAACCAGTAAGCCGGTTGTTGACCTCATGCTTGACCAAAAAACTGTCAATGATAAAGGCGGCACCATGCGTCTGGGACTTTATGAATGCAAACTTAAGGAAGGCTCAAAAGCAAAAGAAGCCTATGGAACGGATATCATTCACGAACGACACCGTCACCGTTTTGAACTAAACAATGAAATGAGGGAGATACTTACGAACAGCGGACTAGTATTTACCGGCGTGAATGAAGAGCGTGATCTGGTTGAAATTGTTGAAATTGTTGACCATCCCTGGTTTGTCGGTGTTCAATTTCATCCGGAACTAAAAAGCACTGTAAAGCACCCACATCCCCTGTTTGTTAATTTTGTTAAGGCAGCTATTGGATATGGAGTGAGCCATGATCTTAGTAAGCCTGTGGCTAAAGCCGTTGAAGTTTCAATGCATACAACCTAGTCAACCTGTTGTAAATAATACAGGAAACCAAAACAGGATTCACTATGCCCCATTCACATTATTCCAACAGGGTACGTATCAGGGTGAATGGCTTATTGGTAAAAAATAATAAGTTAATGCTTGTGAAACTTCGACACCCTACACGGGATGGGTCAGTATGGATGCCACCAGGCGGGGGTGTTGAATTTGGAGAAACTCTGGAGGCATGTCTTGAACGGGAATATCTGGAAGAGACGGGCATTGAAGTTCGGACAGGCCCTTTACGATATATCCATGAATTCATCGACCCTCCTCTACACGCTCTGGAGCTTTATTATGATTGCATTAAAAAAGGAGGCAACCTCGCTTTAGGTCATGATCCTGAGCATACTCGCCAGGACCAATTGCTGGAGGAAATAAGATTTGTACCCTTTAATGAGTTTTCAGAACTTCCTATTGAACCCAATTATCTAAAGGAAAACTTTGCTGGGGAGCTTAAAGATAAGTTCCAATGTCCTAAAGTCATACGATCATAAGTCAAGTTTCATCCTGAGTTTATAATCATTATATATAGAATTCCATTCTGCTTTATCAGGTTTGAACCCTTCCTTCAACCCAAGATCCAACATTCCGGGAAAGCGTTCGGGAAAGGTATCAAAAACTAATTTTTTATACCCTTTTTTTTTTGCTTCAAGAATCATGCGATATAGCAATTTAGTAGCCACCCCTCTCCTTCTGAATTGTGGCAGAACCCCGCTTTTAGCAGAATAATATTCACCATCTTCGGTTCCATAGCCAATTTTAAAACCCACAACCACTTCGTTAATATAGGCAGCAAGAATGATCAGGTCCTTCTGATTATAGTCATTGATGATTCGATCTTCTTCAAAAAGAATTTTGTTTACATATTTTATAACTTCTATGGCAGACAGAGGAATCGACTGAAGGTATATTTTATCAAGTATGTGAAAAAGTGAACTCAATTGCACGGCCTGTTTTGATATCTTATTGTAATACACATTATAAAATAATATCAGGAAAAGGGTTTATTTACAAGGATTGATTTAGCTCTGTCTGGATAACTATTTATTCCTGTTCTATAATAACTGTAATTTATTAATGCAAATACGATCCGAGCAATTAAATCCTATCATTGGAGACTTTGATGGAAACATATCCAAAATCATAAAGAGTCTTAGAAAAGCTGAACAGGATCATATTGATCTATTGGTTCTGCCAGAGCTGTGTTTATGTGGTTATCCACCTATGGATTTGCTGGAACGGGAATCCTTTTTAGGTGCCAGTGAAAAAGCAGCCCGTGAAATTATAGAATCAACCCGGAAAACAGGTATTATCTTTGGATTGCCGACCCGTAATAATTCCATTGTAGGGAGGCCGCTTTTTAATTCAGCGATATTGGCCTGTGACGGCAAAGTTTTAGCTAATGTAAACAAAACACTGCTCCCT
This sequence comes from Balneolales bacterium, assembly GCA_040905745.1. Lineage (GTDB taxonomy): Bacteria > Bacteroidota > Rhodothermia > Balneolales > Natronogracilivirgulaceae > JBBDMU01. Next base: position 25,964 of record JBBDQY010000019.1, on the reverse strand, counting down.
ACATATGATGTCTTTGATGAATCCAGATATTTTGAACCAAATACATCTTTCAATGTAACTGAGTTTAAAGGGGTGAAACTGGGCATCACGATCTGTGAGGATATCTGGAACAACAGAAATGAATTCAACTATCATACCTATCAACATGAACCGGCATCACGGCTAGCTGAAGCAGGTGCTAAAATTTTAATTAACATATCTGCCTCTCCTTTTTCCAAAAACAAAACTGCTTTTCGAAAAAAAATGCTTCAACAGCATGCTGCAGATCTTAGAATACCTGTTGTATTTGCCAATCAGGTTGGAGCTAATACAGAAATCATTTTTGACGGGGATGCCATGATCGTTGACGCAAATGGTACCGTATTGGAACGTACCGAATTATTTGCAGAGGGATTTGTGGATGCCATTTGGGATGACCAAAGCAAACTAATGAAACCGGTCAGAAATAAGATTGCGCCGGCTAAAAAGATTGACGAAGAGATATTCCATGCCCTGGTTCTGGGATTAAGGGATTACTTTGAAAAAAGCGGATTATCAAAGAAGGTGATTTTGGGCCTGAGTGGGGGTATCGACTCCGCCCTAACGGCGGTGATTGCCACAGAGGCTCTCGGCCGGGAAAATGTGATGGGGGTCACCATGCCATCAGGGTTTTCATCAACCGGAAGTGTTACCGATTCGGAGCTTTTGGCAAAAAACCTGGGCATCAGGCTGGAAACCATACCTATAGCTACACTTTATGAACAATTTCTACAAACATTAAGTCCGTTGTTTAAAGACCAGCCGTTTAACGTGGCCGAAGAAAACCTACAAAGCCGTACCCGTGGTGTTTTGCTAATGGCTATTGCCAACAAATTTGGGTATGTATTATTAAATACGGGTAATAAATCGGAAATGGCTATTGGTTATTGCACCTTGTATGGTGATATGGCTGGTGGACTCTCTGTGATTTCCGATTTATATAAAAATGAGGTTTACAGTTTGTCTAATTGGATTAATGATCATTTTTATAAAAAGGAAGTAATCCCCCGCCAAACGATTACCAAAGAGCCCAGCGCAGAGTTGAGGCCTGGACAAAAAGACAGCGATTCATTGCCCGTCTATGATATACTGGATGGTATCCTGAAGGCATATATAGAAGGGAAAAAAAGCCTGCAGGAGATAGTATTTTTAGGATACGATGTAGAAGTTGCTCAACGAATTTTAAATTTAGTAGACCAAAACGAACATAAAAGAAGACAAGCGCCACCGGGATTGAGGGTCAGTACTAAAGCTTTTGGCCAGGGCAGACAATTACCACTGGTCCAGGGCTGGAAACACCGTTTATAGGTTTTAAAATCTACTACTGAGCACGATTAGAAATGATTGGAAAACGATATACTTAATAATGACGTTAGCCTATTTAACTAAAAACAGACCGTACTTATGGATTCTAAAGTTTATCATATTAAAAACATGGTTTGTCAGCGTTGTGTGACGGTTGTGCAAGATACGTTTAGCGGCCTTGGTTTTGAAGTCATCCAAATCGAATTGGGGAAAATACAGGTTAAATCAACGTCTGCTATTTCGGCTGAGGACATAGACCGTAATTTGAAAGTTCATGGGTTTGAATTACTGGTTGACAGAGAAGACAGGATTTTAGAAGAAATAAAAAATACATTGTTCATCTATCTTGATATCGTTCAGTCCGGTGAAGATATTACAAAAATGTCTGAGTGGGTCGCCCATGAACTCGGCCATAGTTATTCTTTTTTGAGTAAACTTTTTTCGGATAAAGAAGGCATTACATTATCAAATTATTTCATCAGGTTGAAAATTGAAAGGGTTAAGGAATTATTGACCTATAGAGAACTTACCCTAAGTGAAATTGCCTGGATGCTGGGATACAGCAGCGTCCAGCATTTGTCAAATCAATTCAGGGAGATTACTGGTCAGTCGGTAAGTGAGTATAAATTGGCTGGAATAACCGGAAGAAAAACGCTGGATTCTATATCCTGAGTTTTTGGCATTGCTTGTATATTTTTATCATGATCATAAATTTCTCCAATATCTATCTTAGAGAAAAATTCCAGCCTGTCTTTAACTTTGAGAATACAAAACTGTAACATTTATCCATAATATTGTAACGCCATAGATTCGGCTTTTCGTAGCTTATACAGCGTATTAACCCACTATATAAGCTCTATATGAAAAACTCCAAAACACTTTCTGTAAACAAAGATCGATATTCTGTGACCACCCTTAAAATAGAGGGCATGAGTTGCGCATCATGCGTAACTAGTGTAGAGAAATCTATTGCCTCCGTTAAGGGGGTGAAGGATGTAAATGTGAATTATGCCACTGAAGAGGCTGTAGTTACACATCATACATCCGTAAATACTATTATTGAAGCTGTTGAAAGTGCCGGATATACCGCCCAATCTTTAGATCAACCCGACAAAGAGGCCAATGATGAACAAACAGCTAAACTAAATATCGAAGGGATGAGCTGTGCTTCCTGTGTAGCTCATGTTGAAAAAGCTTTATTAAATACCAGCGGTGTAACCCGTGCAGATGTGAACCTGGCTACAAACTCTGCAAAAGTATCCTATGTGGGGTCTGACATCAATGAACTTCTGAAGTCTGTAGAAGATACAGGCTATAAAGCCTCAATAGATGAAGGAACCGAGCATGTAACTCCCAGACTCTCAGAAAACCGTTCAAAGTTTAAAAGACGTTTTCTGATTGCACTTCCCATAGCTGCCCTTGTTATGATCTTCGATATGGCACCTATGTTAAACTCAGCATTTTCTGAAGCGGTAATGCCATACATCACACTTTGGAACAGCTTTTTGATGGTTCTAACGGGTATTGTACTTTTTTACGCCGGAAGCTCCTTTTTCACAGGAGCCTGGAAAGCCACTTTTCGAAAAACTGCGGATATGAATACCCTTATTGCAGTAGGTACCGGAGCGGCTTTTTTATTCAGTGTATACGCAACTTTTTTTGGACGCCACGGATCGCTGGTGACACCTATGGATGTTTATTTCGATACGGCAGCCGTTATCATTGCCCTTGTGCTTCTGGGAAGATGGATGGAAGAACAGGCAAAATATAAAAGCAAAGACGCTCTCACCGGTCTGCTTGAATTGACGCCACAAATAGCAAACAAAGTCGCCGAATCGGGAGAGATTCAGAGCATCTCTTTAAAACAGGTTCATGTGGGTGATGTACTATTAGTAAAAGCCTGGGAACAGATTCCAGTTGATGGTGTGATTATCGAAGGTCATGCAAGCATTGACGAATCTATGATGACGGGTGAGAGTTTGCCTGTTGAAAAAAAGGAAAATGAAGCTGTTATAGGGGCCACCCGTAATACTTCCCGGGCATTTAAAATGCGTGCGACACAAGTTGGTGCTGATACTGCATTTTCCAAGATCATTGCCACGGTCAAAGAAGCTCAGGGATCTAAAGCCCCCATCCAGCGACTAGTTGATAAAGTAGCTTCTATATTTGTACCTATTGTCATCATTATTGCATTGATGACTCTGGTGGTATGGTTGCTGGTGGCAGATCCAGCACAAGCCATCGTGAATATGGTAGCCGTACTGGTTATTGCGTGTCCGTGTGCCCTGGGCCTGGCAACCCCAACCGGTATCATGATTGGTTCTGGCAGAGCTGCTCAAAAAGGTATCCTGATTAAAGATGCTGTTACTCTTGAAGAGGCCAAAGCAATCAAAACCATTATTTTCGATAAAACAGGCACCCTTACCACCGGCAAAATGGAGGTAACGGAAATTAAGGCTCAATCAGGGTTTGACCAGGAACAGATTCTGACGTGGGCAGCCGCGGTTGAAAGACAATCAGACCATCCCATTGCCCGAAGTATTGTGAATTATGCTTCAAGCAAGAATCTGAAGCTTACAGAGGCATACAATGTGGAAACCCTTACTGGTTTGGGTATCACAGGAATTGTTAATGGAAAGGATATTGCAGTAGGTTCATATAATACTTTTAAAGAGTACACATCAGAACAACTGGAATACATTCATCATCAACAAAGTGAAGGTAAAACTGTATTGGTTGTTAAGGCAGATGATATTCTGGCAGCCTTCATATCTGTATCAGATATCATGAAAGATGACGCTCCGGCTGTTATAGAAAAGTTAAAAAGCATGGGTATTGAACCTATTATGGTAACCGGCGATCAGGAACGAACCGCCAGGGCTATTGCAAAACTTGCGGGCATTGATAAAGTTGAAGCTGGAATAAGCCCTGATGGCAAAGCGGCTATTGTTAAAAAATACCAGGACCTAGGTAAAGAAGTCGCAATGGTAGGAGATGGGATCAATGATGCCGCGGCACTGGTGCAGGCTGATTTGAGTATTGCAATGTCAACAGGAACAGACATTGCGGTATCTTCTTCAGACATCACCTTGCTTGGCGGTGATTTAAGTAAGGTCGTTGAGGCAATCACGCTCTCTAAAGGTATACTTAGGATTATCAGGCAAAACCTTTTTTGGGCATTTATTTACAATACGGTTGGAATACCATTGGCGGCATTAGGATTTTTGAGTCCGATTATAGCCGCTGCCGCCATGGCACTGAGTTCAGTAAGTGTAGTAGGTAATAGTTTAAGGATACGCCATCTGTAATGAAAATAATGTCGTGAACCCAGGTAAAATTATTGAAATAAATTAACCTCTGATGCTTTTTTTTCCGGCAGTTTTTCGATTACTTTATTTTTGAGGTACCAGCTTAACACCATCATACCAGCTGCTACAGTACTATAAAAGCTAATGAGCCTCCACATGAAGACTGAAATTCCAATAAAGCCTTTATTGGATATGAGAGGTCCCTGAAATATGGCGAATAAGCCTTCTACGCCACCGCTACCTCCGGGGGTCGGCATGAACATACTGGCAAGAGCCATTGCCATACTTCTTAAAAAAGACAAGAATTCATCGGCTGGGAGGAAGCTAAGAACTACAATGGTAGGTAAAATAGCCCGAGTGAGCCAAGCCATAGTAGAAAGGGCAAAAGCTTTTAGAACAAACTTGAATGGTTTCTTCCTAAGTTCATGAGAGGTTGTTTCCAGGGTTTCGGCTTCCTTGGCAATTTTTTCTTTATACCTGTTTAAAAATGGTAGCTGAAATACAATATTTACTGCTTTTTTTAGAATAGACGGATTACGAAAAACACCGTATATAAGAAGCGAAGCATAACATAGTAAAAATGTATACATCATCAACATGGTGCCCTGGCCTAGCAGGCCTACAGATACAGGAACAACCGTGTAGAACAAACCGAGAATTAACAGGGTTGGAATCATAAAAACTAACAATAGCTGGTCAAGCATTATACCATAAAGCAGCATAGCACTCGATTGACCCAGAGTAAGGCGTTCACGAGTCATCGCATACGTTGCAAGTGGAGCACCACCAATGGCTGAAGGAGTAAACGATGAAGCCAGGTCCCAGATCAAAACTACTCTATAAGAAGCAGCCCATCCTAGTCTCTGCTCAGAAAGAAAGCGTATTTTTGCAGCAGAAAACCATACTCGCAAAAAAGCAACTGCAAAGGCTATAAGTAACCCCGGCAGGCGTTTCAAACGCAGATGTTCAAATAAACCAGGAGTATAAGTAAAATAAATAAGTGCAAATAAACTCAGTAGGCTTAAAGACACAGAAATGATCAGATACTTCTTAGAGAAGTACTGGCCTATATCATTGCTATTGGTTATGGCTTTCAATTTGTCGGTTTTTTTCTGAAATCAGTACTTGTGTAAAATGTGTGACGCTAATATTAATGGTAAGTAAAATCTCTCTTATTACTGATCATTCTGTCAAATTCATCCAGGGTTTGGGTAACCAGGCGATCAAATACTTCTGATGCTGAAGGAACGTCTTTGATTAAACCTGAAATTTGACCAATTTCAAGTTCTCCGTCATCAATATCACCTTCAAATATTCCTTTTTTTGCTCTACCCCTACCCAATAATACTCTTAATGCCTTAACATCGGCACAATTATCTTCAGCTTCCTTCACCTGCTCAAAAAACTTATTTTTTAGCATCCGTACCGGAATAACCTTTTTCATAGTTAGTACCGTCGCGTTATCTTCTGCTTGCATAATAACGTCTTTAAACCGTAAATGTGCTGAACTTTCTATAGTTACGGCAAACCGACTGCCGATTTGAACACCCTCTGCACCTAATGCCATTGCGGCAACAATAGCCCTGCCATCCCCAATACCACCTGCGGCGATTACAGGTATACTTACGGCGTCAGTCACTTGAGGTATAAGGCACATTGAAGTTATTTCATCTTTACCGTTATGACCTCCGGCCTCGAAACCCTCACATACGACAGCATCCACACCCCGTTCTTCACTTTTTTTTGCTAATGCTACATTGGGTACAACATGCACCACCGTGACACCTTCTGCTTTAAGTCTGGGTGTAAATCTCCCCGGATTTCCTGCTGATGTAAATACAATATCAACGCCTTCTTCCAGAATTACCTGGATTATTTTTTCAATCTCCGGATAAAGAAGAGGAACATTGACTCCAAAAGGTTTATCAGTTGCTTTTTTACATTTTTGAATATGTACACGTAGTATATCAGGATGCATGGAACCTGCGCCAATTAGCCCTAATCCTCCTTTTTGTGATACAACTGAGGCCAGTTTCCAGCCGGAACACCACACCATACCAGCCTGAATAATAGGGTATTGAATATCAAACAGTGTACAAACCCTGTTTTTGGACATAAATGATTTTTTGATAATTCTACTATATGATTAAAATCAGTATGATGGTAGAGATAGTTCCCTTTCACCCGCCAGACACCGTATATACCATCCGTGTAAAGTGGTTCAATAAGTTAAGCATTCCTGGCATTTATTAGCACTAGGCTATTATGTCTTTTATAGAGTATATTTTTTCAGATTATTGTCGAATAAAAAAGGCCTTACCGCATTAGCGACAAGGCCTTTTTAAAATAAATAAACTAATTTAATTAGGCTATCGTGATGCTTTCATCAAGATATATGTCCTGAATCAAATTCAGCAGTTCCACTCCTTCTTTCATTGGGCGTTGGAAAGCTTTACGTCCGCTTATTAGTCCCATACCACCGGCTCGCTTATTGATAACGGCTGTTTTTGCGGCATCAACAAAGTCGTTTTCACCTGAAGCACCACCAGAGTTGATCAACCCGGCACGACCCATATAACAGTTTGCAACCTGGTAACGGGTGAGATCGATCGGATGATCGGAGGTTAATTCTGTATAGATTCGTTCATCAAGCTTGCCATATGAAGAACCACCAGTATTAAGAGCTTTAAAACCACCATTGATTTCGGGCAACTTCTGCTTAATTATATCAGCCTGTATCGTCACGCCGAGATGGTTGGCCTGTCCTGTTAAATCAGCAGCGGTATGATAATCTTTACCGTTAACCTTGAAAGCGTCATTTCGGGTATAGCACCACAATATCGTGGCTAATCCTAATTCATGTGCATAAGCAAAGGCTTCTGCTACTTCTACGATCTGACGTCCTGAGTCTTCTGATCCGAAATAGATGGTAGCACCGACAGCAGCCGCACCCATATCATACGCCTGGTCTATAGTACCAAATGATATTTGTTCAAATGTGTTTGGGTAGGTCATCAATTCATTGTGATTAATTTTCACTATAAATGGAATTTTATGAGCGTATTTTCTTGAAACCACTCCTAAGACTCCAAATGTAGATGCAACAGCATTACAGCCACCTTCGACAGCCAGTTTCACTATGTTTTCAGGATCAAAATAAACAGGGTTTTTGGCAAATGAAGCCCCGCCGGAATGTTCTACACCCTGATCTACAGGCAAAATTGAGAGGTAGCCGGTTTTGCCCAACCTACCGTGATTGATCAATCTTTGTAAGTTTCCTAATACCCTATTATTTCGGTCTGATTCTTTATAGATTCTGTCTACATAATCAGATGAGGGAAGGTGAATTTGTTCTTTAGAAATTGTGTTGCACGTGTGATTCAGCAGTTTTTCAGCATCAACGCCAAGCAATTCTTGAATGGTTTGTTCAGCTACCGACATGGTATATCTCCTTCAGTTTATGTTCTTATTAATTACCTCTAAATATACGAAGTCAACGAATTAAGTGTTTAAGACATACATAAAACAATAATTAGGTAATAACTCTGAAATGGTAACGCTTTTCTGAGAGAATGATTACGATTTGGGTAAAATCCCATAAACTTGTTTAACTTTAAGATATATTTTTTTTAACTGATACCATCAAATGGGCGTCAGTATTACCCAACACACTTATGAATTTCGATTTTTCAATATTAAATAATAGACCCTTATTGCTGGCACCAATGGAAGATGTAACCGATTCTCCCTTTCGCCAAATGTGTAAAGAGCACGGAGCGAATCTGGTTTATACAGAATTTATCAGTTCTGAATCCATCGTCCGTGATACCGATGCTTCGAAACATAAAATGCAATTTGAAGATATGGAAAGGCCCTTCGGTATACAGATATTTGGAGGACGCGAGGAGGCTATGCATGGAGCCGCGAAGATCGCCGAAGCAAATAACCCTGATCTGGTGGATATTAACTTTGGTTGTCCTGTATATAAAGTGGTTAAGAAAAATGCAGGATCCGCGTGTCTGAGAGACCTCTCTTTAATGGAACGTATGGCAGGAACTGTTGTTGATGCTGTCAATCTACCTGTAACCGTAAAGACACGCCTGGGCTGGGATGATCATACCATCCGTATCCGCGAAGTTGCACTTATGCTTCAGAGTATAGGCATTAAAGCATTAACCGTACATGCCAGAACAAGATCACAAGGGTATAAGGGTCCGGCACGGTGGGAATATTTCAAATACCTGAAGGATACGCCGGGGCTTGAAATCCCAATAATCGCAAATGGAGATATCTGCACCCCCCAGGATGCCAGAAAGCTATTTGAAGAAACCGGTGTCGATGGTGTCATGGTGGGACGGGCAGCCATTGGCAATCCATGGATCTTCCAACAAATACATCATTACCTTGATACAGGCGAAATTTTGCCTGAAGCAACACTTCAGGAAAGGCTTCAGATGTGTGCAAAACAATTGAGTGCGTCCGTCGCTCATCATGGTGAAAAATATGGCATCATCATGATGAAAAAACATTATGGAAATTATCTAAAGGGTATCCGTAATGGAAAATATCTGCGTATGGAATTAATGAAGCAAACAGAACTTGGACCACTTTTAGAATTGCTTATGAACTTTGAAGATAAAGATGCTATTAGTATAGCTGTTTAATAGCGTGATTCTTTAATGCAGCATAACATAACACAAAAAATACATGAAGACCGTTTACCTGGACAACGCTGCAACAACAAAACTTGACCCTCGTGTTCTGGAGGTCATGCTGCCATATTTGAAAGATTATTATGGCAATGCTTCATCTATACACAGTTTGGGTAGGCAAGCTTCCGTCGCTGTGGATGAAGCCAGAGATAAAATAGCTCATTATTTGGGAGCCCAACCATCTGAAATTATATTCACCAGTGGCGGCACGGAAAGTAACAATAGTATCATCAAAGGAGTTACAGCGGGTAAAAGGAGACATATTGTAACATCACGAGTGGAACATCATTCGGTATTACACCCTATACAGTATGGCCGTGTTGATGGCATCAAAGCAACCTATCTGGATTGCAGGCCTACTGGCGCTGTAACAGACAAGCAAGTTGAAGAAGCTATAACAGACGATACAGCCTTGGTTTCATTAATTCATGTTAATAATGAAATCGGTGCAATCAACCCAATATCTTCTATTTCCAAAGTTTGCCGTGATAAAGGAGTGCTGTTACATTCCGATACAGTGCAAAGCATCGGCAAAATTCCGGTTGATGTAGATGAACTTGGGGTAGACTTTCTGAGTATGAGCGGACATAAGATATATGGGCCGAAGGGCGTTGGAGCACTCTATGTTCGTAGTGGCTCAAAATGGAAACCCTGGATGGAAGGTGGCTCTCAGGAAAGACGACGACGTGGGGGTACTCTGAACGTTGCAGGTATAGTGGGATTAGGAAAAGCTTTTGAGTTAGCCATTGCGGAAATGGAAGAAAATGAAAAATATATCAAACGACTTCAGCAATACATGGTATCAGGTCTTCGAGAACGATTTACGGATCTGATCGCGTTTAACGGTGATCCTGAAACGGGAGCCTATAATATTGTGAACTTCTCTTTTCCCCTCGATAAAGAGAAAGCACTTGATGGTGAAATGCTACTGCTTAATCTCGATGTAGAAGGTATATGCTGTTCAAATGGATCTGCTTGCACGTCAGGTGCAGTAGAGGCATCTCACGTACTAATGGCGCTCGGAATGGTAACACCCACGGCTAAATCAAGCCTGCGATTCAGTTTGAGCAAGAATAATACACAGGAAGATGTGGATTACACGCTTGAAAAGCTGGATAATGTAGTTCACCGAATGCTCGAAACGGCATAACAATCAATAAAAATAAATAAAAAAGGGTTTTTAACGTGGATGCCAATGACCCATAATTGAGATATTATGTTTCTCTTTTTGTTATATTTAAGAACCCTTATCACGAAATAATTAAAATGGCTACACCTGCCGGTAAAGAATTAATTAGCGAAGTAAAAGAGATTTTCCGGAATTATCTGAAGGAAAAAAAGCACCGTCAGACACCAGAACGATTTATTGTTCTGGAAGAGATTTACAAAGCTGACGGACACTTTGATGCCGATGACATGTATTTCCGAATAAAGGAAAAAGGAACTCAGGTTTCCAGAGCTACGGTTTATAATACACTAGAAATATTAGTGGAATGTGAACTTGTACAACGTCATCATTTTGCAAAAAACCAATCCTCATACGAGCGATCTTATGCTTTTCGGCAACATGACCACATTATTTGTGACGAATGTGGTACGGTGATGGAGTTTTGTGATCCCAGGATCCATGAGATTCAAACGATGATGGAGAAAATACACGGATTTAAAATAACCGGACATTCACTACAATTTTTTGGCAAATGCACTGATCCTGAAAAATGCAAAAGCACCGATGAAAAAAAATAGCCCTGTTTCTCCAATGTCTATAAGCTATAGTTGAATCTTCTACATTTTAGCCCATCTTGTAGTCAATTATATCATTGATTTTGACAAATCTCCTGCACCACCCCTTCTTGAAAAATAGTTTTATACTTTGCCCCATAAGCTCTTATGAAAAGAAGAGAACTTTTTTTATACTTAAATAAAAAAGTTTGTCACAAATTGAAGATGAGTTCCTCTTATAGGATAGAGGCATGATAACAGCCTTCCTTTTATAATAAATCTTTAATTATGTATTCTTCAAATTTATCATATAGCATCCCGGACGACGGTACAAAAAGTATACCCCGAGAACAAAGATCTCAAGGTATGTATCTGGTTCAGCATACACCTCAGGGTTTACAACCAGTACCTTCACGAATGAAAAATGCTTCTCAAGGTGTTTTTACATCATTTCCAATTGGGAACCAGGAAGTGATAACACCCTTAAAAACTGAACGAGTGCTTCAGGTTGAAGATAATTCCGAAAATCGTTTTATTGTTCATCGCTATTTGAGAAATGATTATCGGTATGATTCCGTCAACCAGGGTGAACAAGCGCTGACATTATTAGAAGAAAAAACATTTGATATTATTATAATGGATGTAAATCTAGGTGCCGGCATAAACGGAATTGAAACTGCCCGTCAGATTCGTCAACAAAGAAAATTTGACAACATTGCAATTATAGCCGTTACAGCCAATGTAAGTCCTGAAATTAAAGGCGAATGTAAAAAAGCAGGTATGGATGCCTTTTTGCCTAAACCCTTTCGCAAGCATGAGTTGAAAGAAGTGATTGAAAATGTTCTAAGAGATAAAAACTAAATAAAAAAAAGAATTCTCATATCACAGCCCTCACAATGAAAACTCCATTTGATAATCCAAAACTTGAAGAGCAAATCGATCTCTACTTAAGCGGATCCCTTAACCGCCAGGAGACAGATTTGCTATGGGAACAACTTGTTGAATACCCACACTATCTGGATTACTTGAAAACTTTGGTGAGCCTGCGTCATATCGGGGAAGAAGAAAAGGTTGAAATTGATCATACCACTAAGCTACCAAACAATGAGACTAGCAGATATGATTTCCGCTATGCCATTGCGGCGAGTTTTGTTCTTTTATTATCTGTGGTAAGCATTTTAGTGATATTTCCGAAAAGTAGTGATGACCCTATTCAACCCCTGGCTGTGTTAGAATTAAGCAACCTTAGGTCATCTGCTTTGTCTGAAAATGAATTCGAGAGAGAAATACAGCGGGGGATAAGCCTGGCTGTACTGGGGAAGGAACTTGAGGCTCTTGAAGTATTACATGAGTTATATGATAATACTGATAACGAGGAACTCAGGTTGGATGTAATGATCAATATCGGCATCGTGCAATATAATATGGCAGATTATGAGTCTGCTAAAAGTACCTTTCTGACCATAACACAAAACCCTCAGGCCGAACCTTTATTAGAGGAAAAGGCCTGGTGGTACCTAGCTAACACATACCTCAAATCCAACCACCGGGAAGATGCAAAAATCGCTGCACAACATGTCTACGATGTGAACGGAGCATATCGCAGAATGGCAGCGAGGTGGTTGGAGGGGTTGTGAGGTTGTACTAGTGGTTTGAAAATAGATAAAAAAGGCACAGGGATGTGCCTTTTTTATTTTTACTAGTTGAATGCGCTGATTACTAATTTTTCCTGTTCAGCGTTATGCAGTCTGGAAGAACCCGTTGCCGGTGATGCCGAAGCAGTACGGCCCACATATCGAATTTTCTGATCTTTCTGCATCATATGCTTGAATCTAGCTTTTACAAAATACCATCCTCCCATATTCTTAGGTTCTTCCTGGCACCAAATCAACTCTTTAACATGCTTGTAATCCTTAAGATGTTTTGTCATATCCTTATCAGGAAATGGATAGAACTGTTCAAGTCTTGATATGGCAACATTATCTTTATTATTATCCTCTTTATAAGCCAAAAGGTCATAATAAACTTTACCCGAACAAAATATTATTCGATCAACATCCTTTGGTTTTTTTACATCCTGATCAGGTATCAACTCTTGAAAATGACCTTTGGCAAGCTCTTCTGTCTTTGAAACCGCCTTTGTATGCCTTAACAAGCTTTTCGGGGTCATTACTATCAAAGGTTTCTTTTTTTCTTGCAGCGCTTGACGTCTTAACATATGATAATATTGAGCCGGCGTAGTGCAATTAACTACCTGGATGTTATCTTCAGCGCAAAGCTGAAGGAAACGCTCTAATCTAGCTGAGGAATGCTCCGGTCCCTGACCTTCATATCCATGTGGCAATAACATGACCAACCCTGAGTTTTGACGCCACTTTACTTCAGAGGAGGTAATGTACTGGTCAATAATTACCTGGGCACCGTTGTTGAAATCTCCAAACTGGGCTTCCCAAATCACAAGATTATCCAGATTAGTGCTACTATAACCAAATTCAAAACCCAATACAGCAAACTCGCTTAGGAGACTGTTGTAAATACTAAATTTTGCCTGATCGTCAGACAGATTATTTAAGGGCGTAAATTTCTGTTTTTTATTGGTACCGTGCAAAACGGCATGACGGTGCGAAAATGTGCCACGTTCTGAATCCTGCCCTGATAATCGAATGGGTATTCCCTCTTTCAATATAGAACCGAAAGCTAATGCTTCAGCAAAACCCCAGTCAATTTTCTTCTCATTATTTGCTACAATTTGATGTCGTTTAGCTAAGATCCTAAGAAGCTTAGGGTTAGCATCAAAGTTTGCCGGTACTTTATTTAACAGCAAGGCTATCTCTTTTAAATTTTCAGCATCATATTTAGTATCCGGAATCGATGCTCTCTCTGTTTGCCTTGAATCGGTACGAACAATATGTTTATCGGTCACCTTAAGGTCGGGTGCTTTTTTAGCCTCTTTAAAAGCTTCTTCCAGTAACTCATCAAATTCCTGAAAAATCTGCTCTACTTCCTCTTTGGTAAGTTCTTTTTTATGAAGCAGTTCATCAGTGTACCGTTGACGAACGCTTGGGTGATTATTAATCTCTTTATATAAATCTGGCTGGGTAAAAGCCGGCTCGTCACCTTCATTATGCCCGTGCTTACGATAGCAAACTAAATCAATTACAACGTCTTTACCAAATTTCTCCCTGTAATCAATGGCTAAGTTCATTACATGAACCGCGGCTTCAGGTTCATCGCCATTGACATGAAATATGGGAGCCAAAATAGCTTTGGCAACATCGGAGGTATAATCTGATGATCGGGCATCTTTTGGAAGAGTGGTAAATCCAATCTGATTATTGATGATAACATGTATGGTTCCACCCGTTTTAAATCCATCCAGTTGCGACATATTTAAAGTTTCCGCAACAACACCCTGACCCGCAAAAGCGGCATCTCCGTGAATAAGCAAGGGAATCACTTTATTTTCTGCTTCGGGTTGATCAATTTTATCTTGTTTAGCCCTAACAGCTCCCTCCACAACCGGATTGACCGATTCAAGGTGGCTCGGGTTCGGAAGTAGTTGAAGTCGGATTTTTTTTCCTTTTTTTGTTTCGTGCTCACCACCAGAACCCAAATGATATTTAACATCACCGGATCCGTGAAAAGTATCCGGATCAATGTTACCGTCAAATTCAGCAAAGACTTTACGATAGGATTTACCCATAGTATTCACCAGAACATTAAGCCGGCCACGGTGTGCCATACCAAACAGGACATCCTGAACATCATATTCACCGCATTTTTCAAGCATAGAATCAAGCATAGGTATAAGCGTTTCTGCTCCTTCTAAAGAGAATCGCTTATGCCCTATGTATTTCTTGTGTAGGAACTCTTCAAAAGCGGAAGCCTGATTTAGTTTTCTAAGAATGCGTCGTTTATCATCCTTCCCTAAATTGGGATTATTTAAAGAAGACTCCATCCGTTCGCGAAGCCAATGACGCTCTTCTAAATCGTGAATATGGGTGTATTCAGCTCCTATATACCCACAATATGTGTCACGAAGTAATTTTACAATAACTCGTAATGGTGCTTTTTCATGACCACCTAAACCACCGCAATAGAATTCACGATCAAGGTCCCACATTGTCAGACCATAATGATCAAACTCAAGTTCGGGATTGTAACCCGGTCCGTGCTGTAAAGGATTTACATCAGCCAAAACATGTCCTAAAGTTCGGTACATGTGAATAAGCTGCATCACCGCTATGGCTTTTTTATTTGATTCTAATGATGCGCTCCCATTTAGGAAGCCTGTATAATTATCGGTCCCAAAAGGGACGGGGTCATAAGGGATATCCAGATCTTCGAATATCTTATCGAAGAAATCTTCCTTACCTGTCAATAACTTATGTACCTCTGCAAGGAAAGTCCCTGATTCAGCTCCCTGTATAAGGCGATGATCATAGGTACAAGTCATACTCATCACACGACTGATGCCCAAATGATTCAAAACTTCTTGTGACATTGATTGGAACTCTGCCGGGTAATCCATAGTACCCGTAGCAATGATGCAGCCTTGATTTTTCATCAACCTCGGCATTGATGAGACAGTGCCTAAGGTCCCGGGGTTGGTAATTGTGATAGTTGTATCCTGATAATCTGACACTTCCAGTTTGCCAGAACGAGCACGATTAATCAATTCATGAAATGCTACCAGGAACTCACGAAAATCCATGGTATCCACTGCTTTGATATTAGGAACCACGAGATTTCTGGAACCGTCTCTTGCCGGTAAATCTATAGCGATACCTAGATTGATATGCTTAGGTTGGGCCTGAAATGGTTTACCATCTACCGAAGTGAAAAATGAATTGAGCTTAGGGAACTTCTTCAGCGTTCTAATTACTGCCCAGGCAATGAAATGAGTTAAGGTAGTTTTTTGCAGAACCCGACGTTCAAGATGGCTATTAATTACTCGCCTATCTTCCATCAACATCTTCACAGGGAGTACCCTTAATGTAGTAGCCGTAGGAATTTCCAGGCTCATCTCCATGTTTTTAGAGATCTTACCGGCAACACCTTTTATAGGTATTAATTCAACTTCACCTGTTGGTTGTTCTGAAGTTTTTCGTTCATCCTTCTTTTCCGGCTCTACGGTTCCCGGTTTTTCAATAACTTCAGTTTCAGCACGTGGAGTAGGTTTACCTGCTACTTCTGATATAACTTCAGGACTTGACGGAGAGTCTTCTTCCATGTCTGAAAGCGGTACCCCATCCATTTCATCAAAATACTCACGCCAATAGTTCGGTACACTGGATGGACTTTCCTTATATTGTTTATAGAGTTCTTCTACAAGAGCGGAATTGGGACCAAAAATAGTTTCTAAAGACTTCAAAGGTTTTAAAATAATTAGGCTAAGTGAGAAAATATAATAACTAAACTAGCAACTTTATCTTTTGTAAAATAAGCATATTAGCAGAGAAAACCATGCTAAGGGTACCTATTAATAAGCTACTCGTCATCAGTTATATTAAACTTTTAAATACGTATTGCTCTCATGGGAGAAAATAAAAGATCAAACGGTGTGGAAAATGTAAATTGGGACTTATCAGACCTTTATAAAGGTGTTGAAGACCCGCTAATCCAAACAGATAAACAAAAAATACAGGATAAGGCCGATGCTTTTTCTCAAAAGCACAGAGGCTTGATTGCCGGTTATTCACCGGATGAATTAAAAACAGCTTTGATAGAATATGAGGAGATCCACGATCTTTCAGGTAGAATTGGCTCATTTGCTTACCTGATCTGGAGTACCAATACCGAAGAAGCTGCCTATGGGAAGCTGGTTCAGGATATGAATGAACTATCTTCAAAAATAAACCAGAAGCTTGTCTTTTTTGACCTTGAATGGCTGGCTCTGGATAATGATTTGGCAGAGGGCTTTATTACTGACCCTGCGTTGAGAAAATATCGCCATTACCTTGAAACCTCACGAAGGTATAAACCACATAGCCTGGAGGAAAAAGAAGAACAATTACTATCCGCTAAATCTGTGACCGGATCAAAGGCATGGGTTCGTTACTTTGATGAGACTTTTGGAGCCGCCCGCTTCAAACTTGATGGAGAAGTCCTTACCGAGCAGGAAGTGTTGAGTAAAATACATGAGCCAGATAGAAATCTCAGGCAGCGAGCTGCCGAATCGGTGACTACAAAGCTAAATGAACTTAGCCGCACCACCACATTCATCTTTAATACACTCCTGGCTGATAAACACACCAATGATACCTTCAGGAAGTTCCCTCATTGGATCACAAGTAGAAATTTATCGAATGAAATATCAGATCAATCAGTCGACTCACTAGTTCAATCCGTTACCGGACGTTATGATTTGCCCCAACGGTTTTATACTCTTAAAAAAAGGTTGTTGGGACTTGATGAAATGTTTGAATATGATCGATATGCCCCAATAACTCAAAATGTTACGAATATAGATTGGTCTGAAGCCAAAAACATGGTGTTGGAATCTTATTCTGGTTTTCACTCGGAACTTGGCAGCATAGCATCAAAATTCTTTGATAACAACTGGATTGATGCTTCCATCAAACCAGGCAAGCGCGGTGGGGCTTATTCTGCAGGAACTGTACCCTCGGCTCATCCCTACGTTTTTATGAACTACGATGGGAAAATACGTGATGTACAAACTCTGGCTCACGAACTAGGCCATGGTGTTCACCAGTACCTTTCCAGGGAACAAGGTCCTTTGCAAGCTCATACACCTTTAACTACGGCTGAAACTGCTTCAGTATTCGGTGAGATGCTGGTATTCCAGAATCTTTTGAAAACTATGGATGATCCACAGGAAAAGCTGTCTCTTCTGGTAGGGAAAATTGATGATACCGTGGCTACGGTTTTCCGTCAGGTTTCAATGAATCAGTTTGAACATGCGATTCATAACGCCAGACGGGAAGAAGGGGAGCTTACCACAGCACGAATAAATGAGTTATGGTTAAAAACTCAAAAAGATCTTTATGGCCAATCAGTTTCCCTAACAGAGAATTATAGCATTTGGTGGAGTTACATTCCTCATTTTATCCATACTCCGGGATACGTCTATGCTTATGCATTTGGTGAACTCCTGGTACTTGCTCTTTACGGGGAGTATTCTAAAAATCCGGATGGATTTGCTGACAAATATCTTGGTCTACTCAAGGCTGGAGGGTCAGATTGGCCTGAAAATCTATTAGCCAGAATGAATATGGATATAAATTCAACCGATTTTTGGACAAATGGTTTAAATATTATAGATTCCATGATCCAACAGGCTGAAACTTTAGCTGAAAAAGTTTAAATACCCCATATGAGCTCAGGAACCACTCAGGAAGCCACCTTAAGGCAGCATTCTCCATTGGAAAAACGTGAAGAGAATGCCCAACGTAAATTTAAGCAAATACTGCATGACTTGACGGTTTTGCTTCGTCATTCAACTGAAGTTGATACTGTTATCTTATACTGGATCAACAAAGACCGGGAAATTTTCGTACTCGAAACAAAAACAACGAGCAGTAAACACACCATGTTTGAAGACCGGGTTGCTTTTAACAATCTCTATCTTAATGATTTTAAGGAGATTAAAGATCCTGTACAACTTGAGGTTGGTCGTCATATTATGGCGGACGAACTTACTCATTATTTTAAAAAAGTCCCTATCCAGTATGTGAATCTTTTACCCTTCGTAAATAATGATGAAACTATAGCCATCACCGTAATGGAATCACAAAGAAGCACTTTCAGCCATGAGCAGGAAGAGGCTATGTCATCATACATGAATGCGCTCAGTAACTTGCTCGGAACATATCTTGAGCTTAATGATTTGGCGGATAACCAAAATCAGTGGATTGAGTATGAATTTAAATTAAAAAGCTTATTTGATCGTCTGGATGGAATTGCACTGCTAGATCATACTATCAATGAAATACAGGAGATTATTGGTAAAGGCGGAGTTTCATTATTATGCAGGGGAATGAACGACTGGCATAACGTACTTAACTCAACAAAAGGCATAAATCAGCCCTATTTAGGTCAAAAAGTAGAAGAAAATACAATAACATGGGATGCCTTAAGTCGTGGAGAACCTGTTTACTCAATCCATTTCAATGCGAATCCAAAAAGGATGTCACCCCGGGAACCTCTAAGCAGGGGGGCCAGCCTTGCCATACCTATTCTAGTTGATGACCGCAGACAAGCAGTCATCCTGATCAATGCAGAAAACCCACTTGTCTTTAGTGAGGCTAATAAGCATAAAATGATCAACCTTTCCAGAATCGCTTCCTTACGTCTGGCTTCAAAAGCGAAGGCAGATACCTATTTAGGAGATTTTGTGGCTAATGAATTTTCAGCTTATAAATCAGAGCTGTTTGAAAAAGCCGTGGAAGCCGAATTAAGACGCTGCAAATTTTCTGCCGACACAAAAACATGGATTGGATTTGTCACCCTTACCAATTTAACTACTTTGCGAACTAAATTGCGTCTTGAAGAATTACAGACTATGCAGCAATTACTAATTGAAGGTTTAAACCCTCAGAACTTTGGTATAAATGGTTATCTTGCTTCCCATTCCGACTATGTGTATGCATTTATCATGCAAGCTCCTAATGATGAACCAATCACTGAATGGAAACAATGCATTGATCAGGAATTTTCGCAGCCTGTGGAATTATCACGTAACCAGAAAGTTAAAATCGATTTCGTTTTAGGGTTTATTTCCTTGAATGAACAAATAGAAAATTCTTACCAAGCCATCAGGGAAGCAAAATCAGCGTTGTCAGCAGCTATGAAATAACTGTTGATAGGGAATCATCTAAACAGGCGGTGTTTGTCTTCCAGGCCTCTCGGGATCATGATGAGTTGATCTGGGTGCATCAGATTTGTACCCCAGTTAAAGTCTCCTATATTATTGGTTTGAAGGTGCAATAAAAAAAGAGAGGCGTCAAGATAAAATCCTAACGCCTCATAATTATGTTAAGTGATTTATTTACCGTATTTTTAATTGCGATTTCTGAAGATACCATTTTCAGGTTCTTGTCCAGTTCCCCTTTCGGCTTCAGCAGTAGTACCGCTTTCTATATCCTGATATCTAAATACACGATTACCAGTCGTAGCTTCCATATCCATACCTGACCAATGCTCGTCAAGCGATTCTGCCTGTTCAAACTCCCTACGATCAACTTGCTCAAGCAGCAGTTCATTTTCATCTTCCGATGACACACGAAAGGCACTAACAATAATGGCATATTTATTGTTATCACTCTCCTGAGTTATTTGGCGGCCTTCTTGAGCTTGCTGTTGCTGTTGTTGCCCTGTAGGGTCCTGGGGGTTATCGGTTTCACCTGGTTGGCCGGCACCTTCTTGTGTACCATTATCACCAAGCCCTGTATCCATACCCTCGGCATCTCCTGCCTGTTCTTGCATAAAATCATCGGAGACATTGACCACAATAAAGGAGGCTCTTCCATCTTCCAACTGTACCAGGAACTCCTCGATTTCACCAATCTCTTCCTGATTTGGACCCACTACGTTGCTTCCGGTCAAATCATCGATAAAAACTAGTTTATTCCCTTGACTCATAGTTTGATTTTGCCCCATATCATCCGACCGGCTTTGCTGTTGTTGGCTGCTTTGCTGATCAGTTTGCTGTGGGTTTTCATCATCTTCAACCTGAATACCTTCTCCACCTTCGGCTTCTTCTGGTTGCGTGTTATCATCAGAATAGAATGGGTCATCCTCATTCTGCTGACCTGTTTGAGGCATTGTTTCGGCACGATCACCGGTTCTCATTCCGGGTGAATCATCCCATTGCTGATCAAAAAAAGCATAGATTTCACTGCCCTGTGATTCATCCGTCATTTCTGCAATCTCCTCTTTATCGTAAGCAGGGGCATCTTCCCACCTATTCTCCTCGATATTAATTACTAATTGGTCCTCTGAATGTTGTATTGCTTGTGGTGGTACAACACGAGTTTCAGCTCCTATTCCTAAAAAACCACCTGTACTAACAAGAGCATAAACAACGCGGCTGTTTTCTAAATCAATAGCCAAATCACTAAGTGACCCCAGACTTTCATCTTCTTGGTTTACTACATCCTGACCTATAATCTCACTGGCTTTTATGCCACGCTGGCCCACCATAGATTGTTGATTATTTCGTTGCTGATCCATTTGACCCTGTTGCTGCCGGTCTTGGTCTTGTCGGTCTTGGTCTTGTCGGTTTTGGTCTTGTTGGTTTTGGTCTTGTTGAACAACCCCGGCCTGTTGGCCAGAGGTTGTTTCATCATTGTCCCGCTCAGTGCGTTCCGTTCCACGTTCTGTATTTCGATCCGTGTCACGTTCTGTGCCTGAATCTTCACGGTATCCTTCTTGTCGGTTACCTTCATCAGATGCTCCCCATTCACTATTGTCACCTTCTTCATAAAGGAAAACATTATTTTGACCCATCATATCCCGACTCTTCTCTGTCCAGTTTTCACTGTTTAAACGTTCAGTAGCCTGGGCAAATTCCTGCCGGTCTAGATCCAGAATCAAACGCTCTTCGTCTTGGGGATCAATCTGAAACGAATTAGGGGCAACAGCATATTGATTATTACTTCCCATTAAACCATTATCTTGCTGTTGTTGTCCTTGCTGTTGTTGATCTTGTTGGTTTTCTTGTTGCTCCTGACCATAATCAGCACCTTGCTGGCTTTGTTCTTGATTATCACCCAAGAAATCATCATCAACATTGATTACTACAAAGCCCAATCTTCCTTCCTGAATTTCTACCAGAAAGTCTTCAACGTCACCAACCTCTTCCTGTTGATTATTGACAATTTCATTACCCGTCAGGTCATCTATGAAATGTAGTCGATTGGTTTGCTGACCTTGTTGTGATTGCTGACTATCCTGAACGGAAGGTCCGGCATCCATCTCATTCTGCTGATCCTGCGTTTGACCTTGTTGTTGGTCCTGCTCAAGCATCCCTAAATCACCAGAGTCATATTGCTGATCAAAGAAGGCATATATTTCCTGAGCTTGTTGTTCTCCACCCATTTCGGCAAGTTCATCCTTGCTTTCGAATGTTGGAGCTTCTTCCCAACGATTTTCATCTATGTCCAAAACAAGTTGTTCATCTTCCTGAGAGAATTGAAATGCTTGTGGTGGAACGGCTTTTAAATCTTCGCCAACTCCCAGTAAGCCACCCTCAGAAACGACCACATAGGTGATCCGGCTGTTTTGGAGGTCAATTGCAAAATCTTCAATCGATCCAAGGCTCTCATCCTGTTGGTTGATGATGTCATAACCAATCAGATTGCTGGCCTTATGACCTTTTTTATCTTTTTTTTCAGTCCTACTTTTTTGATCCTGGCTTTGTTGATGCTGAGCATCTTGCATCAACGATGCACTACCATTGGGTTCCCACTCCGTGCTTTCTTCGCTTTCCTCATCACGTTTTGATTCGCCTGATGACTTATCACTGCTTTCGGAATCATCTTCGATATACCGAAAAACTTCGGAATTCCCAAGTGTCTGCATATCAGCACTTGCCCATTCATCACCCTTCAGCTCTGGTGCTTGCTCAAATTCATCAATAGATATATCAACTCTGAGTTGATCCTGACTACTCTGAGCACTTTGGCCATATTGTTGCTGACCTTGCTGACCTTGTTGCTGCTGACTATCCTGATCTTTCTGATCATCTTGCTGATCTTCCTGGCCATAGGGATCATCTTGCTGCTGCTGATCCTGCTGACCTTCTGTTTGAGATTGGGAATCACTCATACTGCCTGATCGTGGAGAATCCTGAAAGGCATTTGGAATGATAGCATAACGATCACCACTTTGACGAGCACTCATCTGACCGGTTTGATGGCCAGCCTGACCAGCCTGGGCTTCACGTCCAGTTTGATCTTGCTGTCCTATGTCGTTATTCTGATCATCCTGTCCCATATCATTATCTTGCTCTTGCTGTCCCATGTCGGTGTCATAATCTTGTTGCTGACCATATTCACCATCTTCCTGGCTTTGTTTGCTGCCAATTTTTCCTGAGGCACTTACTACAACAAATGCTAGGCGGCCTTCTTCGAGATCAAGCAGAAATTCTTCTACATCACCTATTTCTTCCTGCTCCTGGCTTACAACCTTTTTTCCTTTAAGATCTTCCAGAAACTTAAGTTCACTTTGTTGTTGCCCCATAGATTGTGGTTGTTCCTGAACATTAGCAACAGATGGTCCGGATTCCGTATCTGGCTCTGTATCTTCCTGGTCAAATAATCCAGGCTCACTTTGCTGAGATTGAGATTCCAGTAGACTCAAATCACCTGTTTCCCATTCCTGGTCATAAAAAGCATACACTTCCTGACCTTGTTGTTCATCCAAGCCCTGTTGAGCTAATTCCTGTTTACCAAAAGATGGTGCTTCAGCCCATTGCTGTTGGTCGATATCAACTGAAAATCCCCCATCACTGTTTTCGCTTAGTGCCTGGGGAGGTATAGCTTTAAATTGACCGGAACTACCTGATTGCATTTGAGGCTGTTGCATACCCTCTTGCTGATGATCCTGGTCCATTGGATCTTGCTCCAAAGGATCCTCTTGCGTTGGATCCTGCTCTGTGGGATCTTGTTGCCCTTGCTGACCCTGCTGATCTTCAGTCTGGCCCAATTGATCTTGTCCAGAAGTTTGATCAGAAACCAGAACGTAAGTTATACGGCTGTTTTGCATATCAACAGCGATATCACTTATAGTTCCCAATTCATTGCCTTCACTGTCGACAACCTTCTTATTCGTTAATTTTGATGCTTTATGACCTTTTTTATCTTTTTGTTTTTCACCATACTCCTGATCTTGCCCCAATTGGACATCATCTTCTTGTTGCTGTTCTTGCTGTAGCGCCATCGCCCCCTGATTTGGCAACCAGGTAAGAAACGCCAGGCAAAATGCAGCCATAGCTAACGTTGTAAGCTTAATCTTCGATGTTTTCATAGCTTTCCGTGTTTTTGTTTTGGTATTATCATTTAACCACCCGAGAAGGGTGAAACAGAACAGACAAAAGCTCTAGAATCGTCTATCTGTCTATCCTCTCTCAGTTCCTCGATGAGGATGGTTTCCGTTTCAACGCCCCCTTATTGCAAACTATTGCTAAATTAATAAATAACAATAAATTAGAGGTTATTTATATTTCTAATATCTTAATAATCTTTGACAATTAATCGGAACATTACCTTTGTATTTACTTATTAGCCAAGCTCTTTTTTTTGGTTGATCGCCTTTATTTATACATTGTAAAAAACATATTTATTAAAATTGTAACCATTGGATCATATGATAACTAGAAGGTTCACCCAACCAGGATATATACTGTTATTATTTCTTTTCATGGGCTTTGTTGTGAGTTGTTCATCATTAAACGAAGTGGATAAACCTAAAAACGAATTGGACAGAACTTTAGACCCTGAAATCCAACAAATCCTAAGGGAGATATCTTCTGACCGTATCCGTTCAAACATTATTCAATTAGTTGATTTCCATACCCGCCATACCCTCTCTGAAACTCAAAGTGACCAGGTTGGGATTGGAGCTGCAAGGCGATGGATATTATCCGAACTTGAAAAATACAGTGAAGATTCAGGGGGACGTTTACAAGTCAAGTTTCAGAGCTATATGCAAAGGCCTACAGAGCGGATACCTCAGGAGGTTGAAATTGTGAATGTAGTAGCCACCTTACCCGGCGTCAGTCCTGAATCTAAAGATCGTATATATATAGTAAGCGGACATTATGATTCACGTGCCTCTGATCTTATGGACGCAGAAATTTTTGCGCCCGGTGCTAATGATGATGCTTCCGGAACTGCTGCAATGATGGAAATGGCCAGAGTAATGTCACGCTATGAATTTGATGCCACCATAATATTTATGGCTGTTGCAGGTGAGGAACAGGGCTTATTCGGTGCTCGCCATTTTGCAGAAGAAGCAAAACTAAATAATCTGGAGATAGGTGGTATGATAACCAATGATATCATCGGAAGCTCCATCTCTGATAATGGAGCCATTTATAAGAATACAGTCCGATTATTTGCTGAGGGTATCCCCCCCAATCATGAGAACTCAAGCATAGTTCTGGCTTATATAAACACAGGGGGGGAAAATGATTTACCCACAAGGCAACTTGCCAGAAATATAAAAGAAACTTCCGAGGGTTATCTGCCAAATATGAATGTTAATATCATCTACCGTCGTGATCGCTATTTAAGGGGTGGCGATCATATACCCTTCCTCGAGGAAGGATATCCGGCAGTTCGATTCACCGAACCTAACGAAGACTTCCGATATCAGCACCAGGATGTCAGGAATGAAGATGATGTGCAATATGGTGACCTTTTAAATTATATTGACTTCGAGTATATCGCTCAGGTAACGAAAGTCAATGCTGCAGGCTTGGCTAATCTGGCTAAAGCCCCTGCTACTCCCAAAAATGCAGGGATCAGTATCTCCCAACTTGAGAATAATACAACGCTACGTTGGCAAACCAACACCGAACCTAACCTTGCAGGCTATGCTATTGTGTGGAGAGAAACGACCTCACCCGTTTGGCAATACAGCAAATTTGTGGAGGATACGAACACAGTCACCATAGAAAAGGTTTCTAAAGACAATTACATTTTTGGTGTAAGTGCAGTAAGTAAAGGAGGGCATATAAGCCCAGCAGCCTATCCCCTCCCCTATAGTGATTAATCAGGGGGGAGTAACATGAGATATCGTAATGATCTTCTTTGTTGATAGTTAAACATATTATTGTTATCTCTTTTTGATCTTATTTATACTTCATTTTTACCATTATGGAGTGGACCCCAAAAAAAGGACACTCGGTTAAGCACAGTTAGTTAAGGGATGA
>JBBDQY010000018.1:0-51695 GCA_040905745.1 Balneolales bacterium | reverse complement strand
GAATATTAGTACCACCATGCATGCCGGCAACCCGTGCCAAGGCCCCCGAGACAGTCGTAACCGTCATTCGATCAATCCGTTCGGAAGACATTACCGATCTTATATTCACCGACTCTCTTTGCCGGGTCAGAGCACGGGATTGTCCGCGCTGATGACCAATTACTAATAGATCATCACCTTCAATATGATCACCGGAAAGTTGTACATTCTGCTCTGGATTATCACCCGAAATGATTGTTATCGGTATTTCCTGTGTAATATATCCAATATAACGATATACAAGTACCTGGTCTCCCACCGGGGCACGGCGCAGGGTATACCGGCCATCAATATCGGTCGCCACACCCTGCGAGGTTCCTTTAACAAGCACCGTAGCCCCGGCTAGTGCCTCACCCGTTTCAGCATCGGTCACCTCACCGGTGATCGTCGCCGTTTGTGCATAAACTTCAGGAGAAATAATAGCAAACAACAGCAAAAATAAAATGACACTAACAAAGGTTTTAGACCGTACCAATGTCGACTTTATATTACATTCCACTGTCTCAACATATGTTTTTAATCCAGAGACATTTATTTTTATATCATCCATCTGATTCATTGGATTTAATGTTGTAATATTTCGTTTTACTGATGAATTAATGTCAAATGATTTATCGTAGTTATTATTTTTAAAGGTCATAACGAACTCCTAATAAGAATGCACGGCCTCCTTGCATTTCACTTTCCACAGGATATAAATTTCGCGTGTGAGCATATTGTATTTGTTTTTCTCCCAATATATTCGACACATCAGCCCATAACTGATAATGATTTGACACACGGAACCTGAAAGTGAATGACAAATCTGACCAGCCATCCTGATACCGGTCCATATAGATATTATCATTTTGATCAATAGAAGGTGCCATACTACGTGTATGTCGTAAATTCTGTATAAATGAAGAGGTTCTGTGATATGACAACTGAGTTGAAAATCTGCCCTGGTTGTAATCGATCGCTGCATTCAACACATGTGGACTCTGTCCGGGTAGACGTACATCGTCATCTCTATAGTCAACATCTAAAACTGATTGGGACCAGGTATAGTTGGCGTATGTACCAAAATTACTCAAAAATCCGGGGAGAAAGGTCAGTGATTGTTGCCATGAAACTTCTAAGCCATAAATATCTGCTTTTTCATCGTTATTTTGATATATCCGTTCCTGTACAGGTATTTCCGTTACGCCTTCACTAAATAACACATCCAGTTCTGCAAATTCTCCCTCTTGTATATTAGTTATGCGTTCTCTTTCAGAGGTGAATCCGGAAAGTTGTTTATAAAACATCCCTAATGTAAAGGCTCCTGAATCGTTATAATAATGCTCAAAAAGCAAATCCACATTATCGGATACCATTGGATCAAGGCTGGGATTACCACGTATAATAGTAGTATCCTGAACATGTATTTGCTCGAAAGGAGCCAGTCGGTTATAATCAGGTCGTGCAATTGAGCGTG
This sequence comes from Balneolales bacterium, assembly GCA_040905745.1. Lineage (GTDB taxonomy): Bacteria > Bacteroidota > Rhodothermia > Balneolales > Natronogracilivirgulaceae > JBBDMU01. Next base: position 50,200 of record JBBDQY010000018.1, on the reverse strand, counting down.
AATATGCTGCCCTGATGTCTGTTTGGCTTCCTAAGCTAAATACTAACTGAGCATTAGGAAATAAGTTGATATAACTAGCATTCACATTGGAATCCGGTGATTCTACCAGCCTGCCCTGATCATCAAAAAGCGGCCTTCGTCCCTCATAATTTGCACCTGTATGTTCAAGACGTATACCGCCATATAAGGATAGATTACCCAATTTCAAAGTGGTCATACCATAACCGGCAAGTATATTTTCGATTGCAGAGTAATTGCCTATTTCTGAGTTTTCAAAATGCATGTCGTCATCCCGTTGCATACGCGGTCGATTACCTGTATAAAATGCACGGGCACTGTACGGATCAATAAAAATTGGAATTCTATATTCTTCCTGATCAAAGATATCAATCCCGTCATACCTGGCTCTATCATAAGTTCCTACACTTAGTGGTCCGAAGATGGTATACCTGGAATCATTATAAAATCCATCTTTAGAGGTAAACCTCGCACTGGATCCTATTTTAAATGCCCCTAGGGTGAAAGGTATTTCAACATCGACTCGCCCTGAGTACGTGTTATCAACATGGCGTTCAAGAATTCGGTCATGATGTTCCAAACCGACACGGCGGGGATTGACTGTACCATCCCTCTGAAGGGGGGGATTAGTCACTTCCATAATTGGCTTGGTTCGGTTTTCCCAATTAATGGCATATTCTAAACCAGACCACTGAAAATGAGGATTATCCATTTCCTCTTTAATGCTGCCAAATTCCCATCCGATGTTATAATCCAGATTTATCCGTGCAAATTCATGTTTTGCCCCTGCTTGAACAATATGCTGTTGAATGTTAAAATTTTGTAGCTGCATATCATAATCGTAGGTACCCTGATTACCTGTATTGTCTGGAGTGATCCAGTCACCTTGTGTATTCAGAGTATTTCTATGCCGAATCAGCTCGCGGTCAGTATGATTTATCATAGTCTGAACATGGTAAGTTGTCTGGTCGTTAGGCTGATAATTTAATCGAAGGTTGCCCCCAATTCTATTTTGGCCATTAGTTTGAATGGCTGGTGAAATATTATCAATAACATCTACCGGCATTCCATCCTGGCCGTTAATAACATCATAACCTACACCCAGACTTTCCCAGCCACGGCGATCTACCTGATAACTTAAATTCATACTGAGTGAAAGCACTTCCGTTGGATTATCCCAATAGCTTAAAGAAGCCCTGTTGTCAGGTCCCAATAAATCTAAATACCGGGTATTGCCTCCCCCACCAAGAATTGCTGAAAATCCACGCTCATTAATATCCTGGCGCCGGGTAATCAGATTTACAACTCCACTTAAAGCATCAGCATCCATATCCGGGGTAAGTACTTTTAAAACCTCTACTTCCTGTACCATGTCAAGAGAAATACTTCCAAGATCAAACCCACGATCTCCCTTGCCTGTAGATCCCATTCGAACCCCGTCAACCGTCACATTATATCTATTATATCCTACACCGCGCAGATTAATTTCACCACGCCGGCCAGCCTGAACCCCAACTACGTGCGCGAGGGCATCTTCGACAGAATAATCAGCAAAACGCCCCAACCGTTCACTGGAGATGACGGTGCTAAAGTTCAGCGATTCCATCTGCCGTGAACGGGCATTGGCATAGGCGTTCAGACTGGATTGAATAAATTTCTGATCCACTTCTATCGGATCAGATTCAATAACAGCATCTTGTGCAATAGCTTCTGTAGAAGTAAGAACCAATAATATATTAAGTATAGCAAATGCAATAATTATACTAGTTTGGCCACAGACTTTTTTCACTGTACCACGAAATTCAGAATCCGTAAATATATTAACCATCAGTTATTTTATAATTATTTATGTTTGGATAAATCAACTTTTCCCCAGTCTCACAATAACCTATTTATTACTTATAAAAATGTAGGTACTTCGAGCAATGAAGGTAGGTGTGTTATCTTAGTTACGCATGAGAAAATGACCTCGGTGACAAAAAAAATAAAAAAAATCTTCGTGCCCTTATTAAATGTTAAAAAGACGCTTTTTTAAGTTTACCAAAGAATAATATACTTTCACATATAAATATTAAGAGATTGCTGTGGTGTAAAGTGGTCTTCAACCGATGATTTTTAGTACATATATTACCCCAAATTGCGGACCTCATCCTAGGCAAGTCTTACACAAGCCTAATTCAAATCCCCCGGATATGGGACTTGAATAAAACCAGTGTGGGAGTTGATTAATGAAGTAAGTTAGGATGTATTTTTTCATGGTTTAAATTCAACCTATTACTCAACTTTTATAAAACAGTTATATTTTTTTTGAACCTTGAAATCAAAAATATATTCTTGATAATGCTGTCATACATATTCTGTATAAACTAATATATTACATATAATACTCTCGACATCCTTTAGAAATAATCAATATATATTTGGAAAATAACTTAGACTTGTCGTATGTTAGTTTTTTTAAAATGAATTATAGATCATACACTTATTTTTAAAATAGAGTTATATTATGATTAAACATGTTTACACAAACCTTCTTATTGCTTTTGTCCTTTTTTTATCAAACACGAATTTACAAAGCCAACCTGCACCTTCTGAAGTAACACCTAACATAATCCTTGTATTTACAGATGATCTTGGATACGGTGACATAGGTATCAATGGAGCCACTCTTATAAGTACCCCTAATATCGATCGTATGGCCTCAGAAGGAGCCCAATTGACTCACGCCTTCTCTAGTGCAAATATATGTACTCCATCCCGGGCGGGATTATTAACCGGACGTTACCCAATTCGATCAGGCCTGGCAGATGGAGTTATTCATCCTCATAATAAACACGGTTTGACGGAAGATGAAGTTACCTTGCCAGAGATCTTAAAAGAACAAGATTATAAAACGGCAATTATTGGGAAATGGCATCTCGGACATACTGAATCTCATTTACCAGATAAACATGGATTCGATTATTACTATGGACTTCACTATAGCAATGACATGAAACCGCTGGCATTATATAGAAATAAAGAAATCATAGAGGAACCTGTCGACCAAACTACCTTGACCGAAAGATATACACAAGAGGCCGTTCAATTTATAGAAAAAAATCAGGATGAGCCTTTCTTCATTTATATGGCACATTCTATGCCACATACTCCATTATTTGTATCTGAAAATTTCGAAAGGCAATCTAACGCGGGATTATATGGTGATGTTATACAGACCCTGGACTGGAGCATGGGTGAGATATTTAATACGCTTGAAAAACTAGATCTGGATGAGGAGACCTTAGTGATTTTTACTAGTGACAATGGTCCCTGGCATGAAGGTAGTGCTGGTAACCTACGGGAACGAAAAGGTGGAGCAAGCTGGGAAGGTGGTTTTCGGGTTCCTTTGCTAGCCCGATGGCCGGGTCACATTCCAGAGGGAGTGACATCAAATGCAATAACAATGAACTTTGATCTTTACCCAACTTTGGCCAAATTGGCCGGAGGTACTGTACCGAAGGATCGAGCGATTGATGGAAAGGATATTTGGTCATTGTTCCAAGGTGACAAAAAATCACCTCATGAGTATCTTTATTTCTTTAATAATGAAGAAATCACTGCTGTTCGCTCCCAGCGCTGGAAATTTGTAATCCAATCATATTATCGTACAATGTTAAAAAGCTATGACGGAGAAAGCCATTATTACCACCCAGGCCTGTTATTTGATCTTGAACTAGATCCTGCAGAAAGGTTTAGCTTCACCAGAGATAACCCTGAAATAGTTGACCAAATGATTGAATGGCTGGAAGTTGGTAATAGAATATTTGAAACTTCCAGTAAATAATATCAGACTTGTTTCTAACAGATGTTTTATAACCCATATTACCTTTGGCCGTTAAATGGTAATATGGGTTATTTGATTTATCAAAAATTGAGCCTTCAACTCCTCCTATGTCAAAATAGCTCATTAATTATTTTTGTCTAAGCATGTAATTAATACCGAAATACCCCTGCTAACTCTCCACCACCGGGTATTTGATCTTCATTAACTACATGAACTACCCCACTATTCAAAACAGTATATACTGAAATTAAGTCCAGTAAATCGTCGGCTCCTTTTTCTCCACGTTCCATTCTGATAACCTCAGCTGTTTCAGAATTATATCTACCCCAGGCGTGACTATTCAAAGCAACAAATAATACACGCATTCTCCCGTGAGCAGCGGCAGGCATTGCCTCTTCCACCGTAGATGCTGTTTTGCCGGTACCGGAAAGCTCGTCAAAGCGTCCGGCATCTTCTTTTTGGGATTGTAAAAAATGAGGCTCCATAACATCCCAGGCCTTATCATGTATTTCCTTTGGATTCAGTATTTCCGGGTTTCCCTTCACTCCTTTATTTACCAAAGCATCGTAGCTGTTAGCTTTTTTATACAGAGGATGAAGTTTCTCAACACCATAAAGAACAAGAGGCTCACCTTTAAGTGTTGGTGATATCACTTTATCAACTTCACGAAACCAGCGTATTATTTGATCATTTTCATCAACGTGGCCTTCGTGTCCGTGCCAGATAGCCGCTCTTGTACCTTCTCCTGGTGCAGGGGTACCTGTTTGGGAATGAAACTGTTGGCTTTTTTCAAATTCATCTAGTTTCAGAAATTCATCCAGGCTCTGAGGTGCATCAGGAACTTCCATTTCAGTTACCGTATGTCTTGTACCTCGAAACAACCTCAACTTATTTTGGCTTAAGCCAAGTATATGAAATAGCCCGTTTACAGAAAACAACGGAAGTAACGGCTTCACATGAAAACGATCGTTGACTGACACCAGTTCTTCAAAATTGACAGGAACCCGGTAAAATTTTGTAATACCATTAGAACGAAATACAGCTAATCCATCACTCATATGCTGCCAAAAATCCTGATCCCTTAATTTTGATTGCAGAGGTTCCAAGAATTTGTTGGTGTCTCTTATCCCTTGTTCCCTTAAAGTATCATCTGCTTCTTTAAGAAGGTTTTTGAGTCGAATAGGGTCCTGCATCATTCCGGACCCTGTTTTATGAGATGGCATAAACAATGATAACGCCTTATCATCCCTGCTTTCAACTAGTTCACGCAATTCTTCCGTGGAAATCAAATCCATTGCTTCTCCCTTTGATTGATGTTCAAATTGAAAATAGTTTATCCTGTAACGAGCGGAGAGCACCGAAGATTTTAAGAAATTGCCGCGTAATCCTCCTCTTTCTTTTTAAAAAACTATTTTAATAAAACAATTATGGTTGCATCGCCATTCCTTGCTGAACAGGTTGTATCCAGGCTGTTTCAACTTCTCCTTCATAAAAATAATTTTCTTTAACCTTGGATGAAATAATTTTTGCACGAATATAGATTTCATCTCCCTCAAATTCATAGGAAGCCTCTGGTCCGGTCGATTCCTGAAGAATAACACCGATATCATCACTGTATATCCGGGTACGGTCATCTCGCATCTGACCTTCATCATCAATATATGATTTACTCGATGGGTTATACCCTTCACGGGTACCAATAAATTGAATGGTGTATTCAATACCATCTTCTGGATCTACTTCAAGCGAATATGTGCTTCCATCAAATTGAATATCCTTTACACGAACGCCTGTTGTTGAATAGAAGTTACCGTTTTCTAAAGCTCTGACAACATATTCTGGTGTTAGATATTTTGTTCGAACCTGAACCCAGCCTCTGCCCGGCCGGCTGTTATAATTTGTACTATTCTCATAACTGTGCGCATCATCGACGGCCACACCGTAAACTAAATCCAGGTCAAGCTCAGCCAACCTTTTCGTTAAAATAATATCCCAATAACGATCAAGGTCTATAGCCCCCTCATCATCGCCATAATTCAGGGTTCCTCTATGCCCATTATAAATTTCAAACATAGTCAAATTTCCCACGCCCATCATGTCTTCAGCCGTTACGGCATGCCGGAAATTTGGATGGTTTAAATGAGGAAGAATTTCTTCTCCGGAATCCTCACGTATTTTTGCAATGGCGTCAAAATTTGACCGGATGGTTTCTTCCACAGTTTCACCAACCAATGCATCGATGGGCTCATGACTATTGGTGACGTTAATATGTACGGTATGTCTCTTGGATATTTCCTGCGATTCTATCATTAAGAATCGGCCTGCCTGTTCAAATAATGAACGTACTTCATTAAGTGGCTTCAAACGTATTTCGAAATCCCCATCAACTTCACGGGTTTCTACCCAGTCATCGCCAAACCGTTCTTTGTAAACATCATAAATATTCATTCGACCGGCTGCTTCAGCATGACGGTTGGTTTTAAGATTAACCCATTTTTTCCCCCTCATCAAGGTATTGTGATCTGAAAGTGCCAGGAAGTGGTATCCATGTTTATAATACCACTGGGCAACCACCTCGGGAAACTGGTCGCCATCGCTCCAGAGAGTGTGGGTATGTAAATTTCCTTTCCACCAATAGTATCCGTTTTCGCCCTGCTTGGGTGGTTCATACTGTCCGGAATCCGTGCGAAAGCTGTAGTCAACGGAATTGTGTGTATGACTTGTTTCACTTGAATGGACATGCTGTTCATTATTGCCGTTATGAGTATGGGTCTGACTATACCCATTGGCAGTCAAAAGCAAAGTAATAATTAAACTGGCTGTAAAAGAGAATGATTTAATGCTATACATGGTTTGTTTATCTAAAAATGGTTAATATTGTGATTAAAATACGTAATCAATCGGTGATAAAAAAAACGAACTATGCATAATTCAAAAGGTATTCCTGCATCAATCGACTTAATTATTCTCCCGATTGATACCAATTGGTTGTACAGGCATATTTTCCAGCCTTATTCCAATACCCTTGTGAATGGAATGGCTATCTTCATTCACCGGATCATGGGTGATCCACTGAATATCATTAAATTCACCCATCAATTGTCAATTGAATTTGATCTCCCGAGGATCAATATGATAATTTCAAATATGGGCGTTCATCCATCTTTTGGGTCATACAGATAAATATGGCCGCTAAGTATAGCATTTCGGAAGTTATCATGATTTTTATCAAAATGTTACATGCGAAAGCTCAACTTGGAGTATAAAAAATGCTTTTTTATTATCAACTTCCAATTCTTACTTCAACAACTGCGACTGTATAGTTTGTTTAATTGTCATAAAAAGTGCACTTTTCTATATAGAAGGTATTGAGGCTCCTGAAGTTTACCTTTAATTAAGAAAATCGTTTCCATCAAATAATTACGTCATATGTCAAAAATAATATTGTATTTGTTACTTCTGTTTATTACTTCTGGAATGAATAATATCAATAAGAGCGAATCATTCGAAGTAGTTATTTCAGCAGGAGATTTAGATCGAAGAGGTACTATAATTTCATTTTCATTACCTATGGCTCTCGGCGAAGGTGAATATATAATGAAAAATGACAAAGAGGAACCTGTTATTGTACAAGTTGATCGGTATAACAAAGCATGGTTTATACTTGATGAGTTGCACGCCGGAATAAGTGAAAGATATATATTTTGGACGCAGAGACTTGATGAAAAGGATCATAATTTACCTGAAGTCTCTGCTCATTTTGAATCTCCTACCGTTACCTTCCAAGCAAATAATAAAAAGGTTCTCAGCTATTATGTAGATACTAATAACCCCCCACCTGTTCTTGATGAAATTTATCGTCGTGGAGGATATATTCATCCGGTTTATTCTCCCGGTGGGATCATGCTCACCAATCATCTCAACGTAGATCATCATCCTCATCATTATGGGATTTGGGCCGCCTGGACGAATACAGTTTTTCAGGGAAGCGAGCCTGATTTCTGGAATGTGCATCGACTTACAGGACGCGTTGAACATTCTGATTCACTTGAATATTCATGGCAAGGCCCTGTACATGGAGGATTGAGAAATAAACATCATTATATAGATTTATCGAATGAAAAACCTGAAACAGCACTGAATGAGCAGTGGGATCTTCAAGTATATAACGAAGAACTTTTCGAAAGGTATCACATCTTCGACTTAAAAATAGTACACACCGTCAACACTGGAAAGCCTCTTATATTACCAGAATACCGATATGGGGGCATGGGTTTTAGAGGTCACTCCGATTGGAATGATCCGGATAATTTTTTCTTCCTTACTTCAGAAGGAGAGGGAATTGAGGGTAATGGTACCCGGGCCCGCTGGGTACATCTTGGGGGCTATAGTGATGGGGAACTAGCAGGAATTGCTATACTTGGTCATCCGACCAACTTTCGGGCTCCTCAGACTATTCGTATACATCCGGAAGAACCGTTTTTTAATTTTGCTCCAACCCAATTAGGTGATATGTCAATAGAACCGGGAACTCCATATGTAGCACGTTATCGATTTATAACATACGATGGAGAACCGAATCCCGCCGAACTCGACAGGCTATGGCAGGATTATGCCTACCCTCCAGGTGTGACTGTCAAAGTGCTAAATTAAACAGAATTGCTTCTAATATTCTGACGCATAAATTAATGCGAAAAACCAAAGTTTATACATTTACCATCATGGTTAATTTTATATCCGAAAGGATATATCTTACCTTGATGGTCTTCTGTTTCTTTACTAATTCCATCAGATAGAACATTCCATATGGACATGGCTTCCTGAAAATCTTCAAATTCAAGTTGGGTTATCTGATCAAGATACCCATCAAATTCGTTATTTAGTTTTCCAATTTGTATAGTGATCATAATATGGGTGATATAAAAGCTAAAATTCAAATACTCCGGTTATGATTTCAATCTGTTACTATAGTCAACCAAATAACGGTCATAAGTGTCATCCATAAGTTCCGAAGAAATTAGAAAATCAGCTGATGACCTATTGCATGCTAGAGGGATATTGTAAACAATAGCAATCCGCAATAGAGCTTTTACATCAACATCATGTGGCTGTGCTTGCAAGGGATCCCAAAAAAAAATTAAGATATCCAATCTTTTCTCGATTATAGCCGTTCCAATTTGAAGGTCACCCCCAACAGGCCCGCTCATGAATTTGTATACTGGTAACTTCAATTTATCTTCAATCAAACCACCTGTAGTTCCTGTTCCAAAAAGATCATGTCTGCTCAATATTTCACTGTTGTATTCAACCCAATCAATCAGATCCATTTTCCGATAATCATGGGCAACAAGCCCAATTCGTTTCCTTTTACCCATTGGAGCGGTATAAGAAGCAATATCAGGATGGGAAAGAAGCGTCTTCATTATTCTGTTGTATTATATTCTCATTTTTATTAAAAGCATCACTTCTAATAAAGTAATGATAATAGAATATTAAAACAACTTTTATTAATATTTAATTGTGATTAACTAAACTTATTTAAGGTTGAAGGCTATTAATACTAATATTGATCAAAAGAATCTTATCAGTCTGACATAACCCTTTTTAAAGATATACTGCAATATTAGATTCTAATGAGCTCTCTTGTATGCCATTGGAATAGTGGAAGCCTGTAACTCCATTATACGAGTTTTGTATTCCCACCCTCATTTAAATCTACATCCATACCAGGTTCGTTAGTTTTCCAGGCTCCTTTGGTAAAATCAGGTACATCGACTGAATTTGATCGATTAGCTACCGACCATTCGCTCAGTGGGATAACGGCACTTGATACAGCCGCATCGTATACATCCATCTCTACAGGCAAGCCATTACGCAGACAATCTATAAGGCGCCAATCTGTTGCACTAACTCTTGCATAAGAGCGACCTTGACGAGCCGATTGAGCCTCTTTTACCAAGTCATTAAATCGTTTAGTGATGTTAGGCATGTACTTTTTCATCATTGAATTAACATCCTCTTCCGGAATCCAGCCGTCTCTGTAGTTGAAGCCAATCCGATCTGGTTTCGCCTGGTAGGTACCTACGGTTCCGCTTATCAGATCAAAACGCACTGCAGGCCGTGGTGTGGTTACGTCATGCTGAACAACAATGGTACGACCTTTATTAGTGCGGATAGTAGTAGTATTGATATTTCCGCGATAATCCCTGCCCACATATGGTTCCCAAAAATCATCATTGGCGGCCAATTCTTTTGCCCTTTTACCCATCATAAAATCATCGCTTTGCATAGATACCAAATAATCCATTTGATCACCATAATTTATATCCATCATCTGGCACACAGGTACCAAGCCATGCTGGGGATACAGATTGCCATGCCGCCCTATATTTTCATTGAGTCTCCACATGTTATGGTACATATTTTTTGTGAAATTATAGTCATTCATCAAATCATGAATGTATGCTCCTTCACCATGGATGATTTCACCAAAAACCCCGCTTCTGACCATTTTCAAAACAACAGCTGGTGACCCGAAGTGACAGGAATCAGACATCTGGACACAATGCCTACGTGTACGTTCAGATGTTTCTACCAACTGCCAGCATTCTTCTATGGTATTAGCTGCAGGCAGTTCCACAAATACATGTTTTTCCTGTTCCATTGCATATACAGACTGAATAGTATGCAGATGCCAGGGTGTAACAATGCAGATTAGATCTAGGTCATCACGTTCGCATAATTTCTTCCATTCATTCTTTCCTCCCGAATACCCCACCGGATCCTGATTAAAATCCTTAAGTGCCCCTTTGGCCTTGCTTACCCTATCAGGCTCCAAATCACATATCGCCTTAATTTCTACACCCTCAATGCTTGCAAATCGCAGAATTGTCCCTGACCCACGGTTTCCCAAGCCAATGACTCCAACCCCAATACTATCCAGTTTGGGAGCAGCATAACCATGCATATTAAACTGTTGCTGACGAGGTTGAGAAAAAGAAGTTTTATTTTTTGAACGACCTGAAAATAGTCCAGTTCCACCGGCCAGACTGGCCAAACCAGTAAGTTTTAAGAAATTTCTGCGGGAATTATTCATTTCGTAAATTGTTCATTCATTATAATTTATAAATTCTGGAATGGCGTCTATCCTATATTGTTCCATCTTTAAATTAACTTCAATAACTTTACTAAAAATATGGGGTAATTCACAAATACTTACTCCGCAAACGATCGAAAACGATTAAAAGAAGAAGAGCAGTTAATTAAATTTATCCGCTTTCACAAGGCTGGGAAGCTGCATATGCGGATAAATTAACTTCTCTGAGAGACAGGCTATTGCATTTCTATGAATACAGGATTAGAGTAAAACCATAAGTCAGTCCATGGATCTTCTCCGACAGGGTCGGATTCAGGTTCAAGTTCGTCTGTATTATTGGTACCACGAACCCGAAAGTAACTGCTGTGATGTACATTTTCCAGTGTATGGGTCATTACCAAATAGTCTCCTTCCCGAACCCAATCATCAGCTGTAAATCTTCTTTCAACTGTAGTTGTGGGGTTTGTACCCTGAGAACGATCAGAAACCGGTCCGTTAATCTCTCCAACAATCAAATCTACTCTGCCTACCTGTGGAGTATCACCATGAGCATTTTGTTCGGATGAATGTAAATCCCGGATTCGAATCGTCACGTCCACATCTCCACTGCGCTGTAATGGCAATGCCTCACCGATCGATGCAGTCGCACCATACGAAGACCCTGTTACATATAGCTCAGAAATAAGGTCCCCGGTTGTCACAAAAACGTGGGCATTCCTTAACCCTTCCAGTATGCCATCATAAGTATTTTCTCCGTAAACATAAGTTTTGGAATATTCACCCGGCCAGAAATCACTGCCACCATCTCTCCAATGTATATGATGGTCAGACGTAGAGGTGATCGACCAGCGTCGGCCTTCGCCTAACATTGAATCCCAAAACCCACCGAGAATGGCAGTCATCTGATCAAAACCACCAAGTGTGGGCTGGCCGGTTCGATAGCCTCCCCTGCTGCCTTCGGGATCATTTGATCCATCAGGATTAATCGCATTCGCCTGATGGCCGGGAGCTCCCTCCATACCTACAGCGACTCGTGGCGCTGTATCATTCCAATTCCGCAATTCTTCCGGATGATAGGAACTGTAGCCTCCCAGACTGTCGGTTCCTCGAGAAGGATGATTTGCAATAAGTACCGGTTTAAGGGGCATCCCTTGCATGAACTCTAATGCCTCTAACATTTTTTCTTCCGTATGGCGAGATGGATCTCGGGGGTGTTTGTCACGTGTATCAAAACCACTCTCTATCTCATACACCTGTGTATGTTCATGCTCATGACGGGGTATGATTATACTGCTGTGTGTTCCACCTGGTGTGTTTAGTTCCATCCCATAGAACTGGATCAAGTCCGGAACAACTTCCCTTGATGATAATAGCTCCGGGTAAGCTTTTTCCAAATTCACTTTCGAATGATTCGGGCCACCATGATCAGTTGCCACCATCCAATCAAGTCCATGATATTTGGCCATCAGGGCATTCATTGGAATAGGGTAAATAGCATCTCCCGCAATTATTGGAGTTGGAGGATCTGTTTCTCTATCCCAACCCACACTGTACCTGCTATGGATATGATGATCACCGGCAAGCCAGCTTTTATTATTGGTGGCTGGTGCATTTTCCTGAATTGAACAGGAAAATACAAATAGGGCTAGAGCGATGACAGCTCCGATATTTATAGATAATAAATTATGAGTTGTTTTTATATTCTGTGTCATACTAAGTAGGATTAAGTTTTGATAATATGGAATAACCCTGAAGATATAACAAAAGTGTAATTTCCTGGCAAAGAACGGGGATCTTTCAAATAGCCTTTCAAACTTCTAATATCTTTTTGGTTTTTGTATTATTGCTCTTGAAGCTTAATGTATATTTAATCAATGAACAAACAAAAAAAAAGAATGTGAAAACAAAGGCTTTCTCTATTGTATATGAGTATTACCCTACGGACCATCGCCCATTTTGACCATTTATTTTCTGTAATAAGAATGTAATTTGATACCTCCATTTTGCAGGCTTATCTTCTAAAAAACAGACCCTATGAAAAATGTAGTTATTGTTGGTGCCTTAAGAACCCCTTTAGGTTCATTTGGTGGTAGCCTCTCATCATTATCAGCTCCCGATCTGGGTTCGGTTGTACTTAGTGGGCTGTTAAAAAAACATGGGGTTGCGCCTGATCTGGTAAATGAAGTGATTATGGGCAATGTATTAACGGCCAATATTGGTCAGGCTCCAGCCAGACAGGCGGCATTACGTGCAGGTCTACCCGATAAAACCCCCTGCACAACTGTAAACAAGGTATGTGCTTCCGGTATGAAAGCAGTAATGTATGCCGTAAATCAAATTCAATGCAGAGAAGCAGATATTATACTGGCTGGCGGCATGGAAAGCATGAGCAATGTTCCTTATTATCAGCCTAAACAACGATTTGGTTCCAGGCTAGGTCATGTTCAGTCGGTGGATGGTATTATAAAAGACGGCCTGTGGGATGTCTATAAAGACTTTCATATGGGTAATGCAGCTGAACTTTGTGCCAGAGAACTTAATATCAGCCGTGAAGAACAAGATAATTTTGCGACTCTGTCATATAAAAGGAGCCAGCAAGCACAAAAGAACGGCTACTTTAAGAATGAAATCATTCCTGTAAAAGTTCGCGACCGAAAAGGAATAGCGATTGAGGTTGATTCGGATGAAGAACCACCGAAAGTTAATTTTGACAAAATATACACTATTAAACCTGTATTTGAGAAGGACGGTACCGTTACAGCTGCTAACTCCTCAACCATCAACGACGGAGCCGCAGCACTCTTATTAATGAGCGAAGTCAAAGCAAACGCCCTTGGGTTAAAGCCTATGGCGAGAATCATCACTCAGGCCAGTGCTGCCCGGGCTGCAGAATGGTTCACAACGGCCCCGGCTGATGCCATTCCCATGGCACTTGCCAAGGCAGACATGACAATAAGCGATATCGACTTATTTGAGATCAATGAAGCATTTGCCGTGGTATCACTGGCCAATAATAAATTACTTGAACTAGATCGGAATATTGTAAACATCCATGGTGGCGCGGTAAGCCTGGGACATCCAATCGGCTGTTCCGGAGCACGCGTCCTGGTCACCCTGTTGCATGCGCTAAAACGCACGAATAAAACTTTTGGGTGCGCTGGAATTTGCAACGGTGGTGGTGGAGCTTCAGCAATGGTTTTAGAATTGTTATAGTACTCACTTTTTGTAATCAAAGAATTTTGTTGACTTTAAAACCTGGCAAGGTTAAATTTTTCCTTACCCACACACTAAAAATTACTTCAGCCTATTGCGATAAAGATACAGGTTTACAAACGGCAACATTTGCCCTAAATCCTAAGGCGTCAATTTTTTTTATCTTTTGTTATCGCACCCTAAAATTTACAAGACCAGTGTAACACTGTGGGTTTTATGTATCCTGATGACCCTGCAGGTTAACGCACAGCATTTACGCAAAATAACCGAAACTGCTGAATTTATAGATTACCGCCTGTTAAATGACAGTCTGGTTATAGCCCCCGCTAATGAACTCATGATTCCTTATAAAGATGATGGTGAGAATGTTCGGGTTTTGGAACAGGAAATTGTACCTGTAAATTTACCGGATGAACAAAAAGATTTCCTGGATACTTATTTTACACAAATTGTGGCAGGTAACGATAAACCAGTACTCGAAATACTTGATCCGGGCTACCATCGAAAGCAGCGTGTTGCCTCTCTGAAGGTCCATTCCAGTCGACAGGATGTAGATAATAACATGCGTTTCCATGTTATCAAAAGGCTAACGTTTCGTGTGTTTAAACATTCCTCTGTGGCACCCTATACGCAGATGTTTTCCACTCAGCAACAGATGCCGGATTCTCCCCTGAATTCAGGAACCTGGTATAAAATTCCGATCAACAAAGACGGTATTTATCGAATAGACAGTGGATATCTGGATAATCTTGGCATAACGGCAAGTAATATAGATCCTGAAAATATTCAATTATGGGGTACTAATGGATATGCCTTGCCTGCCATAAACAGCGAAAGCAGGCCTGAATTCAGCCAAATTCCTATTCTGGTTAGCGGCCAATCTGATGGTGATTTCGGAAGCAATGATTTCATCCTTTTTTATGGTAATAGCCCTGACCGGGAGATTTATAATCATACCGATTATTCTTTTACCCATGAATTGCATCCTTTTTCAACTGAAAACTATGTATACTTGACTGTTGGCAATGAAGCCGGATTGCGAATTAACGAATCCGGTTCTTCAGGGAACCCTACCCGAGAGATTGACAGGTTCCATGATTTTATTTGGCTTGAGGAAGATTTATATAAATCGGAGCCCAGGATAAAATCAGGTATAGAATGGTTTGGGAAACTTTTCAGTCCCCAGATTAATAGCAGTCAAACCATACTATATGATACCATTCCGGGATATATTCCTAATACTGAAGTCCAGTTAAAAATAAAAATGGGTGCTCGATCTGAATCAAGTTCTCGTTTTGATTTGCGTATCAATCAGACACCATTAAACCCTCTTCCCATAAATGCCATTTTTAGTTCCACTTCTTCTACAGGTCCGTCAGCACGTGTGGCTACTCTAAACCAAACTCTTGACAATCTGTCAATCCCGGATGATATATTGGAAGTTTCCGCCACTTTTGTACCAAGCATATCCAGTGCCCAGGGTTGGGTTGACTGGATTCAGGTTCGATTGCACCGCAGACTTGAGGCAAACAATAATAAGCTTATTTTTTATGCTCCAGAGGATGGTGATGCCGGTGAAACTGCCCGGTACAGCCTAATCGGCTTTTCTTCCACTCCCCGTATACTTGACGTTTCCGATCCTGTAAATCCAATATTAATTCCGGTTACGGGCTCTACTAATAGTATTGAATTCAATTATGCAACCCAGCCGGGTACACGTTTCATTGCGCAAAGTACACCTTACACACCCCGGTCCGGCGAACGTGTAGTCAATCAGAATTTGCGAGGTATTAGTGATTATCCTGATTACATCATTGTTACCGATGAGCTATTCTTGGAAGAAGCCCATGAATTGGCTGAATATCGTCGGGATAATGACGGTTTACGGCCTGTTGTAGTAACCCAAGAGCAAATTTTTAATGAATTTTCGGGTGGTGTACCCGATATGAGGGCTACACGCGATTACTTGAAGTTCTTATTTGACAGGGCAGATAGCCCTGATCAACTACCGGCTTACTTGCTGTTTTTTGGGGATGCTACCTATGATTTCAAAAATATTGAAGGGGAAGCAGGAAATAATAATTATGTGTTTACCTATCAAAGCCAGGAATCAATAGACCGAATAGGTAGCTTTGGTAGCGATGATTATTATGGCTTGCTTGCTGACGGTGAAGGAGAATGGGCTGGACGTAGCGGGAGCACATCATTTGAACGTGTGGATATTGGCATAGGGCGTCTACCCATACAAACTAATACAGATGCACAAGTTTTTATTGATAAAATTAAAAGCTATGAAAATCAGGATAATCGTGGCGACTGGCGTACTTTGTTTAGTTTCGCAGCCGATGATGATGTAGCCGGTAGAAACAATGATCGAGATCTGCACACCCTTAATGCTAATGGCACGGCCAATCAGATTGACCGGGAAGCTACCGGAATCCGTCTGAATAAAATTTATCAGTTCAGTTATCCCGTTGAAAATACTTCCTCGGGGCGACGGCTGCCTCTTGCCAATGATGCCTTTATTGACAGAATTAATAACGGTACGCTGATAATGAACTATTCCGGGCATGGAAATGAACGGGTACTAAGCGATGAACTATTATTTAGTGTTGATGATATTCCCCGATTCACAAACCGTGATAAACTGAGCATATTAGTAACTGCAACCTGTTCATTTGGACGTTATGATGATACTGAGAATCAATCCGGTGCCGAACTAACTATGCTTTATCCTGATGGTGGTATGGTAGCTTCATTTACTACGACCAGGGTAGTTTATACTGGTACTAATGAAGGTACAGATAATTACGGACTCAATATTGAGCTCACCAGGCAAATGGTGCAGCGTGAAGAAGATGGGCAACCCAGGCGTCTTGGTGATATCTACAGAATCACCAAAAACAGCAATGTGGGAAGATCTTTTAACTCCCGGAAATTTATCCTGTTGGGTGATCCTGCCATGAGAATTGGCTTGCCAACCAATAACATCAGGATAAGCAAAATAAATGGTCAGGAGGTCAGTGATGAAATAATACCGTTACGGGCACTTGACCGGGTTTTGGTTGAAGGTGAAGTTATAGGTTCAGACCAAAACATTAATACGTCCTTTACAGGCGAAGCCACTTTAAGAACATTTGATGTTGAGAGGTTTGTCAATTATCCTGACCTGGAATGGGTTCGAAATGAATCTTGTTTTATTTCTGAATGTGGCTATGGAGTACAGAATGACATTCTATTTAATGGAAGAGTAAGTGTAAAAAATGGAAGGTTCTCCAGTGAATTCATTGTCCCCAAAGACATTTCTTATTCAGACAATAAAGGGATGATTCAGGTTTACGCACAACATGCCACTTCAGACGCAGTAGGCGCTTTTTCAAATTTCACACTCAATGGAAGAAACCCCGATGCTATTGATAATGAAGAAGGTCCACAAATAGAAATATTTCTTAACGATGAAACGTTCTTCAATGGATCACTCGTTAATAATTCTCCTAAGCTGATCGCTCAGCTGACCGACGAGACCGGTATTAACACGGGTGGTGGTGTAGGGCATGAAATTGTAGCTATACTAACCAAAGAACCACAGACCGGAAGTGAACAGACTATAATATTAAACGAATTTTACCAAAGCGAAATTGATGATTTTACAAAAGGCCGGATAGAATACCCTATCAGTGATTTAGAAGAAGGTCGCTACCGTCTTCAATTAAGGGCTTTTGATGTATTTAATAATTTAGGAGAAGAAGAAATCAGCTTTGAAGTGGCTGACAGCAGAAAGCTGGAGATAGCTAATATGTATAACTATCCCAACCCAATGCATAACTTCACTCAATTTATGTTTGAGCATAATCAGCAGGGGAATCCGATGGATATTTCCATACGGATCTACACTTTAAGCGGCAGACCTGTAGCTCACATTGAAAGAGAAAGTTTTATCAGTCCAAGCAATCTGGCAAGAATCGAATGGGACGGACGCGACGAAGATAACCATATGTTAGCAACCGGTACCTATCTATATCACATTAAAATTAGAACTGAAACGATTGATGGACGGCAATCCATCGATAAAATTGAACGCCTCGTAGTTGTTCGATAACTTTTATTGCGTTACTTTTTGAACTTTTACCTATGAACTACAGAACCCTATACACTTCGAAATCCATGAGAAACAAAAATTTTGCTTTTATGTCTATGGTCCTGTTTGTGCTGGCTACTGCCGTACAAACCCAGGCGCAGGTAGGCATCACTGCCGTACCCTTCCTTCAGATAGAACCCGATACACGAACTGCGGGTATGGGTAATGCTGGTGCCGCCGTTGCCGACAATGCCTCTGCCGTATTTTGGAATCCGGCTGGTCTGGCATTTCAGTCTGGAAATGAGATTAGCATCACTCATGCGAACTGGCTCCCGCAATTTGATGTAGGACTTTTTTATGATCACTTAGTGGGTAAATATGAAATCGATGGCATTGGTGTAGTTGGTGGGCATATAACCTTCTTAAATCTTGGGGAACAAACGCTAACCGACCCAGGTTCACCAGATCCCCGTGGAACTTTTAGTAGTTATGAAATAGCCTCTGGTTTGTCTTATGGCTTCAAGATCAATGAAAACTTTTCTGTGGGTACGGGGCTTCGTTTTATTTTCAGTAACCTGGTTCCTGCTAATACTCAAGTAGGTGGCCAAACAGCACGAAATGGTACCAGCGTCGCTTTTGACCTTGCCGGTATGTATAAAAGTAATACCTTTCGGGTTTTTAATCGAAACGCCTCGATCAGCACTGGATTCAACTTGTCCAACATAGGGCCACCTATACAATATGCTGATGAAGCTCAAAAAGATCCTCTGCCAACGCTCTTGCGTGTAGGCTGGTCTTACACGATGGACCTTGATGCGGATGGGTTCAATACTTTAACTTTGGCCAATGATTTTTCAAAAATTATGGCTCGAAATGATACTTCAGGACAGGCCATGGGAGTTGCTGAAGCTTTATTCAACTCCTGGGGCAGTTATCAAAGGACGCCTGACAATGGTGCAACTTATATAGATGTGCCCTTATCGGAGCAAATTATGATGGGCTTGGGTGCAGAATATTGGTATAATAATCAATTTGCACTGCGATCAGGTTTCTTTTATGAATCGCCAAATAATGGTAATCGGCAATTTCTGACTTTTGGAGCCGGCTTGAAATATGACTTTATCGGTATCGACTTTAGTTACCTGGCCACTTTGGAAGAATTTCACCCCCTGGCTAATACCATTCGTCTCTCCCTCACTCTCGCTTTATAATTAATTTCCGGTTGCCTGAATGTCCCCATCAGCAATGTTCAACAGGAGCATACCTATATTAGGTATGCTCCTGTTTATTTCTTTTACAGAGGTTTCTGCCCAAATTTTTATTCCATCACTTGAGGTTAGTGGGGATGCTGTTCAACAGCGTTCTACCGGCCATATTAACATTGTGGCCGTAATGGTTGAGTTTCAGCAAGACGAGAACCGTTTTACAAGCGGTGATGGAACATTTGATCTGGCCTATCTGAACCGGGACGATATCACGATTGACCCTCTTCCTCATGACCGGGCATATTTTCAAGCCCACCTTGATTTCGTAAAAAATTACTTTGAGCGTGTTTCAAATGGGATTCTGGAACTCGATTTTGAAATTCTGCCTACAATATACCAGCTGGATAAAGAAATGAAGGCTTATTCCCCTCTGGGAGAAGACGGGAGTGAAAACTATAAATTAGCGAATTTGGCCCGTGATACGTGGACAAAAGTTGCAGAAAGTGGTGAATTCGACGGTATGGGTTATGATCCTGACCGCACCATGTTTATGATTTTTCATGCAGGTGCCGGCCGTGACCTGGAACTTTTGGGTACAAGTCTTGTCAAGACCCCTCAGGATATTCCTTCTGTTTACCTCGGTCAGGATTCTTTCAGGCGATTGATGGATGATCCTGACTTTGATGGATTTTCTCTGGGATCGAATGGTATGAAGGTCAATAATACAGCGATTTTACCCCAAACGGAATCACGACCCGGAAAAGATATCACTGATCAGGAGTTCGTACTTGAACTTTCCATTAATGGGTTATTGGCTGCCCAGGTTGGCAGTTTTATTGGGCTACCTGATCTGTTTAACACAGATACCGGAGAATCTGGTATTGGCCGCTTCGGCCTGATGGATGGCGCTTCAATGTTCTCGTATCTGGGTTTGTTTCCACCCGAACCCTCAGCCTGGGAAAAAGCTTATCTGGGCTGGCAAACTCCTTTTGATATAGAACTTAACCCGGGTATTGAAATTGAATTGCCGGCTGCTGTCCTTCACCAGTCCGGCAGCATTGCACGTCATAGAATATCTAGTGACGAATATTTTCTTGTTGAAAATCGTCATCGTGACCTCAATGGAGACGGTTTAACCTTAACGATAAGAACTCCGGAAGGAGAGCTGGTTACCCATACGGTCAGTAACGATGATGTCCGTTTTGATCCATTTAATTCAGCAGAGTACGATGAAATACTAACGCCTGGAGTTCTAGTGGATGTTAGCAATTTTGACTGGAGTCTGCCCGGTGGTCTCGATGTCGGCGAAGACGGGGAAGAAGGTACCGAAGATGACAGGGAATTGTCGGGAGGCATACTGATCTGGCATATTGATGAAGCAGTGATCCGGAATAATATGGATATTAATTCTTTAAATAACGACCCGAACCGCAGAGGGGTATCCCTGGTGGAAGCTGATGGTTCCAATGATATTGGCAGGCCAATACAGGGCATAGATGGCAGTCGATTCAGTCAGGGCCATGCGTTTGATTTTTGGTGGTCCGGCAACGATTTTACGGTTATAACCAGTTCACGGGAAAGATTTGTCGTTTATGAAAATGAGTTCAGGGCTGATACTAAGCCTCCAAATTTAAGCAACACAGGTAGTCCATCATTCTTCGAGTTTTTTGAGTTCTCGGATAATATTCCTATGGCCAGTTTTCGGGCCAGAAAAGCTTCGTCTGATTTAGTGCATGAAAAATCTGTATCTGGCAAATTAGATCAACAACACACCACTTACAATAATGCGGATTATACAGCATCCTGGCCTTTGGCACTTTCTGTTTACGAGTCCGGTAATGATACGGTTTTGATCCTTCCAACACCTGAAACCGTCTTTGCTGTAT
This sequence comes from Balneolales bacterium, assembly GCA_040905745.1. Taxonomy (GTDB): domain Bacteria; phylum Bacteroidota; class Rhodothermia; order Balneolales; family Natronogracilivirgulaceae; genus JBBDMU01. The sequence continues at coordinate 28,878 of JBBDQY010000018.1, read as the reverse complement.
TCATCAATGATAATGATCAACCAGTTTTTAATTTTAACCACCCCGGTCCTCACCAGCCATTTCTTGGTGAACTGCTCGTGATCACCCAAAGCAGGGAACTACAAAGTACTGAAATTCCCACATCAGCCTGGAAATTAGAAAATTCCCAATGGGTTAAAGAATGGGAAAATGATGAAATTACCGCATCACGTGGATTGCCCAGTTCATTAACGGGTGATACCCTGGATCTCGACCTGACCAGAAATCGTCTATTGCAATCAAGCGGTGAACACAGCACGATTTTAAATCAGGCTTATCAACGTTCCGAATCCAATAATGGACTCTATTCTATCTTATATGAAGATCGGATTGCATTATCTGACGGCTCATTTGAGAAGTTACTCAGCGGTTCACAAAATCAATCAAGCCGTCTTTATACAGGTATTCTCGATATGGGTCCTGATCCGGGCTTTTACCTTCTTCACGATTCCGGTCTCGATATTATTCAGCCAGGGCAGGCTGAGGAGTACCTTACCTGGATTCGCGATGTGCAAATGGGTTGGCCTGCCCTGTTTGACTTCAATCAGGACGGGATCACTGACGCTATTTTTGTGGATCGGAATCGGAACCAACTCGCTGGCCATAACCTTGCGGGCGCTACTCTTGATAACTTTCCCTTGCTTCCGCCATCTGGTTCGAAGTTTACGGGTACACCAATTTTTGCAGATATAACAGGCGACGGTAATTCTGAGCTTCTGATTGCCGTACAAGATAGTCTTTCCATGACCATTCAAGGATATGACAGCAACCTGCGTCCTCTTCAGGATTTTCCGCTATATGTGGGTTCTGTTGAAAATATTGAGTACAACCCCATTCACCCGGTTTTTGTAGGAAATATACTTTATGCTGTTAGCCACACCGGAGATATTAAAGCCTGGGAGTTTCCTGAAGCCGGTGATATAGGATGGGCAGGGCAGTACGGGAATGGCGATTTCAATAAAGTATCAGCCAACAATCCTTATGATCCTGTTGCCGGTGAAGATTACGGATTGCTTAACAGTCATGAAACCTATAACTGGCCCAATCCAGCAAAGAATGAAACCTACATACGGTATGAAACAAGTGAATCCGCTGATATAAACATATCTGTGATTAATATGAATGGGTCTACCATTTATGAAACCTCATCGAATACCAGTGGCGGTATGCCGGAAGAGATACGGATATCGACTTCCCAATGGGGTAGCGGAGTCTATTATTGTCGTGTAAGAGCTTCAGGAAATGGACGTACAGAAACACAACTTATTAAAATATTGGTGATCCGTTGAAGCAAAAACCACAACATACTTCAGAGTATTTTTTGAGCTTTATCACTCTTTTTATTTTAAGCGCCCCCCATTTATTACAGGCGCAGGTAAACCCTAACTATTATAGTTATCCGAACAACCATTTGGATTGGTATACCATTGAAAGTGAACATTTTATGATCCACTTTCAGGAAGGCAACAGCCGACCTGCACAAGTTATTTCCAGAATTTCGGAAGAGATATACACTCCCATCACCGATCTTTATGACCATTACCCCGATCAAAAGGTAAGCATTGTTTTAAATGACCGGGAAGATTACTCAAATGGGGCAGCTTATTTTTACGATAATAAGATCGAAATCTGGCTTCCCGCTTTAGGAACACCTCTGCGTGGTACACATAGCTGGCTGCGCAATGTGATTACGCATGAGTTTACTCACATGGTACAGATACAGGCTGCTATGAAACGTAGCCGGCGCCATCCGGCCACCTATCTGCAATGGTTATCATACGAGGATGTCAGGAGGCCAGATGTATTATACGGTTTCCCAACCGGTTTCATCTCCTACCCTTTTGCCGGCATAAGCATGCCCGGTTGGCTAGCCGAAGGGACTGCTCAGTATATGCGTCAGGGCATCGATTATGATGATTGGGATAGTATGCGGGATATGATACTTAGAACTCGGATTCTTGATAACAGTCAGCTCAGTCTGGAATCTATGGGTTCCTTTGCCTCAAAAACCAGCATCGAGCGTGAAGTCCTTTATAACCAGGGCTTTGCTTTTACACGATATATTGCCGAGACATATGGTGAGCAATCCCTTGCTGATGTTACCCGAGCCATAAGCCAAAGTGGAGTCCATGATGTGAGCGAAGCCATAGAAATTGGAACAGGGCTTAATGGTAAAGATGTTTACAAGAACTGGATAGCCCAGCTTAAAGCAGGTTATCAGGATCGGATGCAAGATATTGTGCTAACCAATTCAACGAAGATTGAAGACCAGGGTTACTTTAATTTTTATCCTGCTTTTTCTCCTGATGGTGTTAAGGCTGCCTATTTGTCTAACCAGGGGCGCGATGACAGCCGTGTAGGTCTGTTTTTTAAAGACCTGCAAACAGGTAAAACAGAAAAGGCTCCACTGGAAGCCAACCTTTTTCCCGGATTGCATCCAGAATTCGCACATGAGCATAAGCGTGGTATTACCTGTAATCTTGGTCCGGATATACGCCTGATACGATCTGCTTTCAGCTATTCTCCAGATGGAGATCGAATAGCATTCAGCCGAAACAGAAGAAGCAAATATGGAGAAGGCTATAATGATTTATATGTCTACGATATTGAAAACGAGGAAGATCAACGGCTAACCACAGGTAAACGCATTCATGAACCCGCATGGTCACCAGATGGCAACACGCTTGCTGCCGGTATGTTTCACGATGGGTCGATGAACCTGGTTACCTATGATTTTGAGAGCAAGGAAATCATTCAGCTTACTGATTTTCAAAACGGTGAACAGATTTACAGGCCCGTATGGCATCCGGATGGAGAACAAATCTACTATGCTTTTTCTGATTCTTCCCACCGTTCAATCTACCGGTATGATTTGATCACAAACAGATCATCATTGGTAATTGGTAATGAAATAACTGACTTTCGCGATCCTCATATTGATGCTAACGGTAATGACCTTTATTTCAGCGCGGATGTAGACGGTATATTCAATATATACAAAATGAATCTGACTTCAGGTAGGATCGATAAAATGACCGAAGTTACAGGAGGAGCATTTATGCCTGCTGTCAATGAAGATGGCATGATATTATTTGCTGAATACGTTACGGATGGTTATAAAATTTCACTATCCGAACCTTCGGACTTGCTCAGTCAGGACGTTACTGCAAGCTTGACCGTATCGAATACCATGCAATCGTCAGAGCCGATCAATAATCCCCTAAACAACTTCGATGATAGTGATATTACTTCTTTTGATGATATGACCTATGCACATGCAAATACTGGCTCATATAATTTCTCAATCAATACCCGAGGACAAAACAGTGACCGACAATTTAGGAGATACAGTGATGAGTTTATTTCATTTGGGTTTTATCCGGTATTGAGATTCGATAATTACACAAAACTTAAAGGGAGCAATAATTCACTATTAAGAAATGGACAATTTGGATCGCTGGGCCAAAATCTGTGGAGGGATAGTAAAATAGGTTTTTACCTAAGTTCAAGAGATGTACTCGAGAGGCTTACTTTTTTTGGCGGTTTTATGGTAGGCCCCGGATCCAGAGAGACAGAAAGTATAGGGGGCTTCTTTAGCCCGGCAAGACTAGTAAGTTTGGATAGAGATGCATTTTTAATCGTTGAATATGCCGGGCTCCCTTTTATTAAACGCTTTTGGTCTCCCACCGTATCCCTCTCTGTCTTTAATATACGGAGGAACGTTCAGGATGGATTGGAGATTGAGGAATTCCCTTGCACAGCCTGTCTTCCAGAAACAACTGAAACAGACATAGCCTATGATATATTTCAGGTTGAATTAAGCTTATTAAGCAAATTGAACAGCTTCAGTATGGTTGAACTTGGATATTATTTCAGCCCTTACAGAGTCTCAACAGAACCTTTTTTCTCTCGGGAATTTCTACAGCAAATACCGGGGTCAACTGCTCGATATTTCATAGGGAATACATTAACTGCAGCTTATTTTCTTCAGGCTGAAACCTATCATATACATAGTGATGTTGCCCCTATTGGTTTGAAAGGGCACGTTCGTTATAATTATGAACCTAGCAGCCTGTTGGATAGCTATGATATAACTGATGGGACCCTTGTGCCTATATATCAGGATTTTAAGAACCATTCACTTGAATTTGATGCTCGTTTAGGGCTTAAGCCATTCGGGCAGTTTCTCTCCATTCGGTCACGTTTTTTTAGTTATGCTTCGTCACCGGATGATTCTTTCTTTTTGGATTACATTGGGGGTTTTCCAGGTATGAGAAGCTATCCGTTTTTTTCACTGGGCGGAACAACCACAGCTTTTACTCAACTCTCCTATTACATGCCTCTGATTACCGGAATAGAAAGGCAATGGGGAAGATTAACTCCTCAAAAAATCTTTCTTCGCATGTTTGCTGAAGCCGGAAACGGCTGGGGTGGGGATCTTGATCTCGGCAATAACTTAAAAACGGGAGTCGGTGCTGAACTTCGTTTCAGCCTTAATTCTTATTATCTTTTTCCTACCCGTTTTTTCATAAGTGGTGCTTATGGGTTCAATCGTTTCGATCTTGACTTCCCAAGTGAATTTATCACAAATGATGGATCCACCCAGGTTTCTTACGGTGGTGAGATATTAATTAATTTCGGTCTTTTGTTTGATTTCGACTTCTAACCAGCCTATGAAATACCTGTTAGTATTAATCTTATGTGCTGCTTTATCAAGTGCAACAATAGCACAGACGGGTGAGGTAGGTCCGGGTGATATGCGTTACCGTCCACAATTGTTAAACACCCAATTTTCTGGAAGTGAGGAGCATCCCATGCGTTTTCTGGGTAAAATGGGAAGTAAACCAGGCTATGTTTTTTTAGCTTCCGCAGCTTTACCCGGTTTAGGCCAGGCGGCTAATCAACAATGGTGGAAGACGGGGTTGTTTGTAGCTCTGGAAGCTACGGCCATAGGTCTATACTCCCATAAAACTAATAAAGGGAGAAGTGGTCAAAGAAGATATCAGCAGTTTGCCAACGAAAATTGGAGTGTAGTAGCCTATGCCAAATGGATGGTTAATACTTACAACCTGGATACGGAAGGTCTCTTGAAAAATGGTAATGATCTTTCAGAGATTGAACCAAACTGGGGAAATACTCATGAAGATTGGAATATAATTCACATAGAAGCCCTTCGTGAACTTGAACGTCAATCTATTTATACTACAGGTAATTCTTTTAATCATTCCATGCCCGATTATGATTCCCAACAGTATTATGAACTTGTCAGTAAATACTTTCAGTACGCCCCCGGTTGGAATGATTTTGAGGACCCGTATAATGGTCCTATTAACATAGAGATCGGCTACTTTTCTTCTAATGCACTTAATCATTCCGATATTGGATATCATTTTAACAATAATTTTAGAACTGCCGGACATATGATGACCTTGCTGGTTGTCAATCATTTTGTTTCTGCTTTTGATGCCTATATTACTCATATGATGCGTAACAACAGCATCCAGGCCTCTGCTTCTATGCGAAATGGTCCGGAGTTTCGTTTAACATATAATTTTTAGCATTATTATTAAGCATTAAACTGATATCTTTCAACATGATCAACCTGATAAAAGCCGTACTTACTGATTCTAAAATTTATATTTTTATCGGTTGTCTCATCGTACTGGGTTCATTAACTATTTTACTATTTGATAAGGTCCTGATGCCAAAATACACCTTACACAATATGAGTTTAACGGTTCCTGATGTAACCAGGATTTCATTGGAAGAAGCTGAGGAAATTCTTACCAACCACGGTTTACGTTATGAACTTCATGGCAGGCGTTCTAATGAAGCCTACCCCCCAAATTTTGTTATTGATCAAACACCCTCTGCTTCTAATCAGGTCAAACCAAACCGCAAGGTATATCTTACTATTAACACGACCGAAAATCCCACCGTTACCGTGCCTGACGTAGTTAATCTTTCCCTTAGGAATGCTGAAATTCAATTACAGAACTATGGCTTGACTGTGGGTCAGATTACCATGGAATCCTCAAGGTATAAAAACAGCGTCCTGGCTCAATCGGTTACCGAAGGTCGATCTGTTGAGCATGGAACCGTTGTCGATTTGGTAGTAGGTGACGGATTGGGTGACCGAATAGTTGCTCTTCCGGATATCACCGGCCTTCGCTTGAGCGAGGCTCAACTCAAGCTGACAAATGGCAGCCTACGAATAGGAGAAATTCGTTATGAGACGAGCGAAGAATATGAACCGGGTATCATCTTATCTTATTCCGATAGTGATAAGGACAAGGTATTCGAAGGCACAACCATTGACCTTGTAGTCTCAGAAAAAAAAGATTCTCAGGAAGCTATTGATGTTGCCCCTGTTATAGATGATAATTGAATTCTCCACTATGATAAATAACTTGCCCCTTGTGGCCCCTTCTATTCTAGCTGCCGATTTTTCTAACCTTGAAAAAGATATCAATAGCACCCTTGAAGGTGGAGCTAAATGGATCCATTGTGATATTATGGATGGTCACTTTGTTCCCAATATTAGCTATGGACCAGCTATTGTTGAGGCCACAAAAAAAAGCGGACAGGCTTTTCTTGATGTTCATTTGATGATCTATAACCCTGATCAATACATATCCGATTTCGTGAAAGCTGGAGCAGGCCTTATTTCAGTTCATAGCGAGGCAACACCACATATCCATCGCACCGTCCAGCTAATAAAAGATGAAGGCATACAGGCAGGCGTAGCCGTCAATCCGGGCACACCATTAACTGTGCTGAGTCCAATCCTTGATGAGGTTCAGCTTGTCGTCTTGATGAGTGTAAATCCCGGTTTCGGGGGACAAAAATTTATCGAATCTACTATTCCACGACTACTTGAATTAAAAACCATGCGTGAGGAACGAGGTCTATCATTTCTGATTGAAATTGATGGTGGGGTTACCACAAAAAATATAGAGAATATATCCCGATCTGGAGCAGATGTTTTGGTAGCAGGAAGCAGTATTTTTAAAGCTGATAATATCTCTCAAAGAACCGCTGAATTAATAAAAAAAGCTAAATTAGGCAAGTCTACCTTAGTTTAAACTTCATCATAAGTTTCTTTTTTACTGGCAGTGGTGTTTCAATGGAGGCTAAACATTATTTGATAATCTTGCACATCATATATAAGTTAAGTCCGAACGAGCCTATATAAAAACACTTCATTTCACTGCAAAACGTTAATAAAGAAAAGATCAAAAATAATATCCAAAATCAATTGAACAGTTCATCAAATCCAGATATTAAAGAACAAAAAATTATTATAGAAGGCGTTGAGCCGTTAACTATTTTTGGCTTAAATGATGTAATTTTAAACAGGGTTTCAAAAGCTTTCCCCAAAGCCCGCCTTACAGCACGTGGCAATGAACTTAAAGTCACGGGTTCCCAAATTGATTTTGAGGAAATAAAAGCTATAATTGACGAATTATCCCGTATAGCCAACCGGACTTCCTCTATATCTGAACAGGATGCTGATACCGTGATGGCCTTGAAAACAAGTGATAAAATCGTTCAAGGTCGATCAGAGGTATCTGCAGATGAAATCCTGCTGCACACACATTCAGGGGCAGCTATCAGGGCAAAAACGCCGGGGCAAAAACAGATTGTTGAAGCTACTAAAAGTAATGATATAGTGTTTGCCATTGGGCCAGCAGGAACGGGTAAAACATATACTTCTGTAGCTTTGGCGGTACGTGCTTTAAAAGATCGTAAAGCAAAAAAAATTGTACTGGTTCGCCCTGCTGTCGAAGCAGGTGAGAGTCTGGGATTTTTACCTGGTGATCTGAAAGAAAAGATTGACCCCTATCTAAGGCCTCTATATGATGCCCTTGAAGAAATGTTGGAGTTTGACCGGCTTGAGCAAAATCTTGCCAGGAATATCATAGAAATAGCGCCTCTTGCATACATGAGGGGGCGTACCCTAAATAACGCCTTTATCATATTAGACGAAGCACAGAATGCCACTCAAATCCAAATGAAGATGTTTCTGACAAGGCTAGGCATCAACAGTACTGCTATCGTTACAGGTGATATCACCCAGACCGATCTACCAAAAAATCAACAGTCGGGACTTATGACTATTCAAAAGATCCTTCAAGAGGTTGAAGGGATATCATTTGTTCACCTAGGCCAGGAGGATGTTGTACGTCATAAGCTAGTTCGTGATATCATAGATGCTTACGAAAAAAATCATGTTTAGGTGATCCTTAGAAGAACTATTTTATTTTTGCCTGAAAACTAATTTATGTCTCAAAACAAAATTTCAGTACACGCCCTGTATGAAGGAACATACTCAGTAGGTCTGGATAAAAAATTCATTCGCATTGACAAAAGTGATTCACCCCGTAAAGCATCGCTTAAACTATCCCTGAATCCTTTTTTAATAAGAAATTCCGATCAGAATATTATGATAGATCCAGGTCCTGGGTTTTTCGGACCCGAAAACCATTATCAATGGATGAAACAGAATCTGTCTGACTATGACTTAAGTGTGGATGATATTTCTGATATTTTTTGCAGTCATCTTCATTCCGATCACATAGGTGGACTTGCATACCTTGATGGTGACGAATGGCACCTGACCTTCCCAAATGCAAAGGTTTGGGTACAGCAGGATGATTGGGAGAAAGCTTTGTCTGTTGATACCAAAGACGATCTTCGCAGCCAATTTATACAGTTCGTCAACCAGAATGCTTATCTGCAATATGTAAATAACGGTGATCAACCCTATCCTGAAATCAGTATTGAAGTCATAGGAGGGCACACCAAGTACAGCCTTGCCATTTTCTTTGAAAAGGGTGACCATAAGTACCTGATGGCAGGTGATGTTCTGGCTACTTCCGGTGAAGTGAACAGAAACTTCGTAGCTAAATACGACTTCGAGGGCAAGAAAAGCATGGAGATGAGAAAAATGCTTACAAAGAAAGCCTTTGAGGAAGACTTTATAATTTTAGCCTATCATAGTATACAGACCCCTTTATTTCGTTTGACGAATTATCGAGAAAATAAAGGGTATGAAATTGTTGCAGTAGTTGAATAAGGAAAAAGACCTTCTATTAAAATCCTTCTCTCATATATACAGAGCTAAAAACCCATCAATAGTTCTGTAACACCACTGAACTGAATGCCGAAATATACAGTTAAGACAGCAAGAAACAGAAGGGTGTATTTATATATAGCACCAGGCTGTTCAATTTCTGTTTCTGTTTCAGCTTCTTTCATATAGAGGTGAACCATAACCCGAAGGTAATAGTAAACACTGGCAGCGGAGGCTAGTACTCCAAGTACAACCAAGCCGATCATTCCTTCATTTATGGCTGCAACAAATACGAGGTATTTCCCAATAAAGCCTGCAAACGGTGGTATGCCGGCCAGAGAAAACAAAAAGATTGACAACAGAACCCCAAGTAAAGGTTGCTTGTAACCCAAGCCTCTGTAATTTTCAACTAAAGAAAAGTCGAGTCCTTTCTGGCGTTCATAATAAGCTACGACACCAAAGGCTCCTACATTCATTATGGTATAGGCAAGCAGGTAAAATAAAACGGCATCATAGGCAGCAGCTGTGCCTGCAGCTAACCCAACCAGGATGTAACCTACATGTGCTATACTCGAGTAAGCCAGCATTCTTTTCACGCTGTCTTGTACAATTGCTACCAAGTTACCAAGTACCATGGTAAGTACGGCAATAACAGATAAAACGCTGCTCCATTCGCTTTGTATATGTGGAAATGCCCTGCCCAGGATCAGGATCAATGCCACTACTACCGCTGTTTTGGATGCTGTAGACATGTAAGCTGTAATAGTGGTGGGTGAGCCCTGGTAAACATCAGGTGTCCACATATGAAATGGTACTGCTGATATTTTGAAGAAAAAGCCAACTAAGAGCAATGAAACCCCGGCCCAGTAAATAAGCCCCGGGTTTGTAACCTGCCCTATTGCTTCCAGAGATGTGGAACCGGCAGCCCCATATAGCAAGGCAATTCCATAAAGGAAAAAGCCGGTTGAAAAAGCTCCTAACAGGAAATATTTTAGAGCGGCTTCGATACTTTTTTTCTCCTGTTTGATTACCCCAGCAAGAACATACAAAGCAATCGACATGGTCTCAATTCCAAGAAATACAGAAACCAGATTATTTGAGGTTGTCAAAAGCAACATGCCCACTGTTGCAAACATGATCATTGAATAAACCTCAGCCATGTGATGCTTAATGGATATAAAATATTCTTTGCATAAAACTACACAGAAGAAGGTCCCTAATAATACAAGCATACTTCCAAAAGAAGCGGTACCACCGTGAACCACTAGTCCATAAAATATTTCACCTTCAGGCCGGAAAAGATCATTAATTGATACTGCGAGCGCAACAAATAAAAACCCTACTGACAGCCAATATGCGGTAACTGCTTTTTTTGTATAAGCATCAACCATCATGACGACAATACCGCCAATTGCAATAATGATTGGCGGGAGGTAAAAGGTTAAATCCTGTATAGTTTCCATCTAAACTTATGTATGAATTTCGTCTATTTTTTTAGCCAACCCAATATCCTTTTGGGTAATTTTACCACCAGCGTCATGAGTCGATAAACTGAGGCTGACTTTGTTGTATACATTAAAGATTTCTGGGTGGTGTACCGCTTCTTCCGCCTCAAATGCAATTCGGGTTATAAAGGCAACTGATTCCCGGAAGTTAGAAAACTTGAAATCTTTTGTTAGCTTGTCATTCTCAACTTTCCATCCGTTGAGGTCTGACAACTTTTGTTCAATTTCTTTTTGATTAAGTGCGCTAGCCATGATTATTCCTCTGTATTGGATACAAGTTTAATTCTTATATCATAGAACCCGGCTGCCCACTCTGGAAGTTCACCTGTAGATGAAGCCATTTCTGAAATTCTGATGGCTTTTTCTGAAGTTTCCTGTAAAAGGGTATCAACCTGCACCTCGGAATATCTGGTAAAATCTGTAGGACGTACCCCAATCCAAACGATAAAGAACATAATCGGAACAAGCAGACTAATTTCCCGAAAATTTAGATCCTTCAGTAGTTTATTTTCAACATTAGTAATGGGGCCGAACATGACTCGCTGGAACATCCATAACATATAAACAGCAGCAAGAATGACTCCTGTCGATGCAAATACGGTGAACCATATATTATCAAGGGTCACAGAATTAAATGATCCAATAAGAATTAAGAATTCACCTACGAAACCATTAAGACCAGGGAGGCCAATGGATGCGAGTGTTGCAATCAGAAACATCACAGCGAATACTGGCATCACCGCAGAGATACCTCCAAAATCAGATATCTGACGAGTATGCCTACGGTCATAAATCATACCAATAATGAGAAATAAAGCACCGGTTGAAAGCCCATGGTTAATCATCTGAATAATTGCACCTTGCACTGAAATTGTATTTAAAGCGAAAATCCCTAATACGATAAACCCAAGGTGACTGACAGAAGAATAGGCTACAAGTTTTTTAACATCTTTTTGAACCATGGCAACCAAAGCTCCGTAAATGATGCCAATAACTGCTAATCCCGCCAGCCAGGGAGCAAATTCCATAGCAGCATTAGGAAATAGCGGCAGGCAAAAACGGAGCAGCCCGTAAGTTCCCATTTTCAGCATTACTGCTGCAAGGACAACAGATCCTGCCGTTGGGGCTTCTGTGTGTGCGTATGGCAACCAGGTGTGAAATGGAAATAAAGGAACTTTTATACAGAATGCCAGTGAAAAAGCAAGAAACAGCCAGGTTTGTTCGACTAACCCAATTTGGTAATCAGGACTGGTCAAAAGCTGCCAATCTGTAGTAAATATACCATTATTGATAACATTACCTGCATGAATACCTACATAAATGAGGGCAACCAGCATGATCAGTGACCCGACAAGTGTATAGATAAAAAACTTCATGGTAGCAGATAACCTGTCTTTTCCACCCCATATTCCAATCATAAAGTACATTGGGATCAGTGTCATTTCAAAAAACACGTAGAAAACAAACAGATCAAGGGAAGCGAAGACACCCATGGAACCTGTTTGCAGGATGAGAAGCATCGAGTAAAACCCGGCCACATGCTTAGTAATGGAGTCCCATGCAGATAATACTACAATAGGGCCAAAAAATACGGTCAGCATAAAAAGAAGTAAACTAAGACCATCCAGACCTACTATATATTTTATATCTGTCCCGGGAAGTATGCTTCCGGTTTCAGTCAAAAATGCGGCTGTTTGAGATGTGGCAGGATCAAAAGCCAGCATCAATGGCATGGAAAGTAAAAAAGTTGCAGATGTAAAAAACAGGCTCACCCATTTAATGGTCATATCTGATTTTGCCAACAAGACAAATAAGACACCCAATAGGGGTAAATAAATTACAATATTTAAAAGTATATCCATTAATTCGCTTATCAATTACCAAATACGAGCATAGAAATGACCAATATAACACCAAGTAATATGGCCACTGCATAATTTTGAGTGACACCAGTCTGAAAAAAACGTAGCAGGCTTCCCGAGAGGCGAACAATTCCTCCTATTAGATTCACAATTCCATCAACTATACGTATATCAAATACTGCTAGGAAACGATCTGAAAAGCGTACAGTGGGATTAATTATCGCACCTTCGTATATTTCATCTAAGTTGTATTTGCGGGACCAGAGGCCATAGAGCGGTGATGTCTTTTTAGCGATTGCCATGTCAGATTCTTCAAGGTTGCCACGCACATAAAGTCGGTATGCTGTAAATACTCCAAGAACAGCAACAAGTATTGAACCTAACATTAATGCCCATTCAATGGGTTTGCTCAATATCAGGTCAGCATCGGCAGTTACAGGGCTTAGCCATCCATGTAATAAGTTTACGTGAATGTCACCAGATACAAATGTAGCAACAATAAAGTTGGGTATTCCCATAAATCCACCGATAACAGCCAGAATGGCAAGCGTCCATAAGGGGATGGTCATGGTCGATGGACTTTCGTGCAAATAGTCTTCAGCTTTTTCAGCTTCTTTGAATTTAGTTGGTAGTTTGAAGGTACCGTGGAAGGTACTAAAAGTAAGCCGGAACATGTAGAAAGCGGTCATGAAAGCAGTTATCACAGCTACAATCCACAAGGCTATATAGATAGCCCCAAATTCCCCAAGACCAGCATTGAAGGTCATAACAAGGATTTCATCTTTTGAAAAAAATCCAGAAAGCGGTGGTATACCTGCAATGGCAATAGTTGCGAGCATGAACGTCCAATATGTTGAGGGCATATACTTTTTCAGCCCGCCCATGAAACGCATGTCCTGTGGATCAAAAGTTACTTTATTACCGTGATCACGCAGATGCTGATCCACATGGTTCATTGTATGAATTACAGAGCCTGAGCCAAGGAACAAGCAGGCTTTGAAAAAAGCATGGGTAATAACATGAAACATAGCTGCAACATAGGCTCCTGAACCCAGAGCCAGGAACATAAAGCCTAATTGTGAAACGGTAGAATAAGCTAAAACCCTTTTTATATCGTACTGGGTCAATGCAATAGTGGCTGCGATAATAGCTGTGAGCGCCCCAATAATAGCTACAATAAGCATTAGTTCAGGGGACAACACGAACATTGGAGATAGTCTAGAGATCAAATATATCCCGGAAGTCACCATAGTGGCAGCATGTATAAGAGCAGATACAGGCGTGGGGCCGGCCATAGCATCGGGCAACCAAACAAAGAGGGGTATTTGTGCACTTTTACCGGTGGCTCCGATCAGCATTAATAATCCAATCCAAAAAACTTCATTATCGGAGAACAGAGGAAGATTGTTCAGAATGTTATCATAACTCAGGCTTCCTACGACACGGAATACCATGAACATAGCGATCAGAAAAGCAAAATCACCTACCCTGTTATATAAAAAAGCTTTTACAGCTGCAGCTGATTTAGCCATGTCGGTATACCAGAAGCCAATCAACAGGTAAGAACATAACCCAACACCTTCCCATCCAAGGAAAAGCAATAAAAGATGGTCAGCCATGACCAGATTTAACATGGCGAAGATAAACAGGTTTAAATAGGAAAAGAACTTCCAATACCCTTCATCACCCCCCATATAACCCATAGAGTAAAGGTGGATTAAAGCCCCTACTCCGGTCACAACCAATGCCATGGTAATAGATAGCTGATCCAGACGGTAAGCGATATCTGTTGTGAAGCTACCGGCTTCAATCCAGGTAAATAAACTTATTACAGCTGATTCACTGGAGCTGCTCATGTTTAAAAACAGCCAAACTGAGATCAGGAAAGGTATAAATACACTCAGTGTCGCAATGCTTCCAATAAGGATGCTTTTATTTCTGTAAGCTGGGAAACACATTCCCAGCAAACCGTTAATTAGAAATCCTAGTAGTGGAATGCCTACGATATATGGCACCAACCCGACTAAACTATCCATTTTCTGTGTGTGTATTAATCATGTATGATTGTTTTATAAAGTGTTCAGGCCCGTTTACCATCTTAACAAGTTGATCTTCGTGATATCAATAGACAGGTTGTTTCTGAATATTGATATTATAATGGCCAGACCAACGGCTGCTTCTGCTGCTGCAACACATAGGACAAAAAATACCAGGATTTGCCCGTGAACATCACCTAAATGTGCACTGAAAGAAACCAGAGTAAGATTGACAGAGTTAAGCATAAGCTCTGCACTCATTAAGATAACGATTGCATTTTTCCGGGTTAAGACCCCAATTACTCCGATGGTAAAAAGTACGGCGCTAAGGGCCAGATACCAATTAAGCGCGATCATGAATCCTGATTTTTAGTTTTACGTTGGGCAATTAATACAGCACCCACTACGGCGGCAGTTAACAGGATAGCAGTCACTTCAAATGGAAGAAGGTAAGTGGTAAACATTTCATTGCCAATAGATTCTACCGTTCCAACCGCTGCCATTTGATCTGAAACAGCAGGGAGAGTACCACTCAGGCTGCCTACAGCATATAATAACTGAGCAAGAATAACAGCACCTAAAATAAATGAGACTATATATTTCACATTAAATTTGGAGAATATATATTCCGTTTCGTCATCTATATTCAAGAGCATGATAACAAACAGGAAGAGTACCATAATAGCCCCTCCGTAGACAAGAATTTGAACAACAGCTAAAAATTGAGCTTGAAGAAGCAAATATAATGCGGCAACCGATATCAGGTTTAAAACCAGAAAAAGGGCGCTGTTAACTGTACTTTTGTTCAGAATGACCGCTAAGGCTGAGCCTATAGCCAGTACACCAAACAGTATAAACAAATATGTAACCATGAGATGTGTATGCCTTAAAATTTGTGCCTAAAGGTAGGTAAATTTGCAAAAGGCGGCAAGAGGTAAAATGAGGAAAGGTATATTGATAAGGAAATAATCCCCCACCCTGGACAATTTATCAGATACAGATTAATATAACTTATTTTCATCTATAAGTTTTATCTATTCAGCTCAACTTACTGTTTTACTGTGGACTTGCCTCGCCAAGTATAAATCCAAAGTAGATGATACCCAAACCACCTATCAGCCAACAATAATATGCGAAATAATGAATACCTTTCGATTTAAATAATTCAATCAGATATTTTAAAGCATAATAGCCAGATACCAGGGCTGTGATGAAGCCAATTGCATATTGCAAAGCCAAATCTTCAGAAATACCTACCCTGCTGGTTTCAAGCACTTCAACCAACATTGCACCAAAGATAACCGGCAACATCATTAAAAATGTGAAGCGTGCAATATCTTCACGATTGATTTTTAAGAATACAGCCATGGAGATTGTTGCTCCTGACCTGCTTATACCTGGTAATAATGAGAAAGCTTGTGCAAGGCCTATCAGAAAAATATTTTTCATATTTAAAGTTTTCTTGCCGTAACCAAAAAATTTAGTAAAAAACAAAAATGTACCAGTTACCAAAAACATCAAAGATATTCCAACTGGGTTGGCAAAAACTTCTTCAATTTGATGTCTGATGGTAAATCCTGCAATTCCCGCTGGAATCATACTTACAAGGATATACACATTGAGCCTTGTAGAATAATCATCGTCCCAGTTTTGATAAGATTGGACCGGACTGAGTATCATACTCCACGCCGATTTTATCATATCAACTATATCGTTATAAAAGTAGACAACAATACTTCCCAACGTTCCAAAATGCAAAACAAGTTCAAATGTAATACCATAGGGGAGTTCCCCAAAAAGCGCCTGTGCGATAACTATGTGTCCTGAACTACTTATAGGCAGGAATTCTGTAATACCCTGCAATAATCCTAATAGGAATGATTCGATTAAACTCATTATTTTTAAATTGCTTAATTTGGTTGGTTTTAGAAGCTCAAAAAGTAGAGATTATATTTTTCATTTGTTCATAAATAAAGTGTAAATAAATTATGCAGGTAGACAATCAGGATATGCAAGCCTTGGGTGAAGAAATAAAAGAGGCTAGTGCATTTATAAATGACATACATCACGAACTAGGTAAGGTCATCATTGGTCAGGAATACATGATTGATCGGTTATTAACAGGTTTGCTTTCCAACGGACATGTTTTATTAGAGGGGGTACCCGGTCTGGCAAAAACACTGACTGTTTCTTCACTGGCAAATGCCATTGCGACTAAATTTCAGCGCGTTCAATTCACTCCCGATTTGTTACCAGCAGACCTCATTGGAACTTTGATTTATAACCAGAAGATCGGTGAATTTACCGTTAAAAAAGGTCCCATTTTCGCTAACATCATATTGGCTGATGAAATTAACCGTTCTCCGGCAAAAGTGCAAAGCGCTCTGCTTGAAGCCATGCAGGAAAAACAAGTTACTATTGGTGAAGAGACCTTTAAACTTGAGGAACCTTTTTTGGTATTAGCCACCCAAAATCCCGTTGAACAAGAAGGTACCTATCCCCTTCCCGAAGCTCAGGTTGATCGTTTTATGCTAAAAATTAAAGTTGATTATCCTAGCCAGAGTGAAGAACTGGAGATAATGCGTAGAATGGCCAAAACCAGTAATCGGGAAAAAATAAATAGTGTGATTAATCCTAAAGATATCTTGAAAGCCCGACAAGTTATCAATGATATTTATATGGATGAAAAAGTTGAACAATATATCATTGATTTAGTATTCTCTACTAGAAATCCTAATGAATACAACTTAAAAAGCATAGACGGTTTAATAGATTTTGGGGCATCACCAAGAGCATCAATTAACCTAAACTTAGCATCGAGAGCTCAGGCATTTATAAAACACAGAGCTTACGTAACTCCTGAAGATGTAAGAGAAATTGCTTTAGATGTATTGAGGCACAGAATTATATTAACTTACGAAGCAGAGGCAGAAGATGTAACAACTGAAGATATAGTAGAAACGATTATGAATACGATACAAGTTCCATAAGTGAACAAATATTGACAATACAATTATGTTTTCGTTAATTATGAGTCATCCAATTTATAAAATTTAAAAACGTCATGAAGATTAAATTTGTACCACGGTCTGAAATAAGGATTACCAAAAAAAGTTCTTCAAAATTTCGACCTTTAATTGATGCCTTGAATGAATTAAAACCGGGTCAGGATGCTTTAGAAGTAACCTATTCGAATGATAAAGAATTAAACTCGATGAGAAATGTTGTCTATACCCACAACCGGGAAACCGGTACTAAAATCAAAAGTGGAAAGGATACAGTCAATGGAAAAGTTTTCTTTTACAAAGACAGCAACTAAATCATTTTAGAGTATTATTGCTATTAAATTAAAAAGGGCACTTTCGTGTCCTTTTTAATTACCCTTATAAACTAAGTTCGAGCATACGATCAACAGATCTTTTAGCTTTTATCCTGATCTCTTCATCAATTTCGATCTGATATTTATCTTCCCTAAGGCAATTTAATGTATCTTCAAGTGTGATCTCGTTCATATGTGGGCAACGAACGCTACACATACCCAACATTTCCTTACCTGGGTTCTCAGCTGCGATATTATCACCCATGCTGCATTCGGTTAGCAATAGAAATTTCTTTGCCGTTGATGATTTTACATAATTAACCATCGCTGTAGTAGATGCGCTGAAATCAGAGGCTTCCACTACATCGGGTGGACATTCCGGGTGAGCAAGGATCTTGGCATCTGGAAATTGCTCTCGTACATTTATTACGTCCTGTAGAGTGAACTTTTCATGCACTTCACATCGTCCATCCCATGCAACCATTCCACCATTTATATCCTGGACGGTGTCGTTAGCCATGATAACTCGTTTTCCTGTTTCCCTTGCCACATTCCTTGCTAAAAATTCATCAGGAAGGCAGATCACAGTATCACTATCAAGGCTGTTTACGATGGCAGCAGCATTGCTAGAAGTACAGCATATATCGGTTTCAGCTTTTACGTCTGCATAAGTATTAATATACGTCACCACCGGTACACCAGGATACTTCTGCTTTAACCGCCTTACATCCTCCGCTGTTATGCTTGCTGCAAGCGAACAACCAGCTACTTTAGCTGGTAATAGCACCATACGTGTAGGGTTAAGAATTTTTGCCGTTTCCGCCATAAAGCGTACACCACAAAAAACAATCCTGTCAGCTTTGGTTTCAGAGGATATTCTGCTTAATCCGAGGGAGTCGCCTACATAATCAGGGATACTGTAATAAAGCGCAGGCTCCATATAATTATGCCCTAGTATGATCGCATTTTTTTCCTTTTTTAGCCGGTTTATTTCATAGGCAATTTCTGCCTTTACAACTAACTCTGCTTCAGGAACAATATCACCTAACTTATTTGCCAGTAAACTAAATGTTTCCGACGGGGTTGTTGCATTTTCAATTGCTTGCATAGGCTATTCATTAGATAACATTTAATAATAACACCTTTAGAAATCAAAAATAGTTTTTAAATAATATGATTTTTGATAAATATAGGCCCTTCAATAAAGAAGGGCCTAATTTGCAATGCGCTATGCGCTTTATAAATAAGAAAGTTATGACTTTTCTTTGTCCTCTTTCTCCTCTTTGGCTTTCTTTTTAGCATCACCATCATCGTCATCAGCTTTCCCCTTTTTAATATCTTTGGAGTCAGCTTTTTTCGTATCAGCATCAGTTTTAGATTTAGGTGCCGTTCTTTTTGCTTTCACCTTTTCATCCTCAACATCTGCACCCTTTGATTCAGGCTTTGCTTCTTTTATTTCCTCAGGATTTGATTCCTGAGCAGCTAAACGATCACGAAGGTCTGCAAGGCCAGACATTTCTCCCAGTGTAGTACGGCCGGTTGTTTGGCTTTCTGCTTCAGCTTTTTTAGCTGAAGCTTTCTTGGAAGCAGCTTTCTTCTTGCCAGCCTCTGGCGTGCCGACTTGTTTTTCACTAATCACGATGCTTTTGTTTTCTTCATCGAAATCCGTAACCACAGCTTTTATCGTTTCGCCTTCTGAATACTCTTCAGCTTCTTTAGCTGCCTCTTTCTTAGGCAGAAAAGCTTCAGCACCAAGTGGTAATTCAGCAAAGATACCTTTATCTGTAGTCCGTAATACCTTAGCTTCTATTTCAGCACCGGCGGCATATTCTTCACCGAATTTCTCCCATGGGTTCTCTGTAACTTGCTTATGTCCCAGTGAGATTCTTCTGTTTTCGAAATCAATTGATAAAATACTTACATCAACTTCATCCCCTTTATTAACTTTTTCACTTGGGTGGGTAATCTTCTCAGTCCAGCTTAGGTCTGAAATGTGTACCAAGCCATCAATACCTGGTTCAAGTTCTACAAAGACTCCAAAGTTCGTCAGGTTTCTGACCACACCTTTGTGTTTTGAACCGATCGGGTAACGCTCTGTGAGTTCTTTCCAAGGATCGTTTTGCAGTTGTTTTACACCAAGAGATACTTTCTTCTCATCTTTGTTGATATTCAGAATCACGCATTCGATAATCTGATCTTTTTCAACAAGCTGTGAAGGGTGTTTGATATGCTGTGTCCATGACATTTCGCTTATGTGCACCAACCCTTCTACACCTTTTTCAAGCTCTATAAATGCACCGTAATCTGCTATGGAAACGACACGCCCCTGAACACGCGTTCCTTCAGGATATTTGCTATTAATTTCTTCCCATGGATGTGGCTGAAGTTGCTTCAGGCCAAGAGAGATACGTTTTCTTCCCTCATCAAACTCAAGAACAACAACGTTAAGTTTCTGATCCAATTTGACAATCTCTTGAGGATGTTCAACACGACCCCATGAAAGGTCAGTGATATGAAGCAAACCGTCAACTCCACCAAGATCAATAAATACCCCGAAGTCTGTGATGTTCTTAACAACACCCTCAAGGATTTGACCTGTTTCCATACTTTGAAGAATCTCATCACGCTGATCTTCCAGATCAGATTCAACCAGAGCACGGTGAGAAACAACTACATTCTCACTGGTCATATTTAATTTGACAACCATGAATTCCATGGTCTTTCCGACATAAGCATCAAAATCACGAACCGGACGCACATCAATTTGTGAACCTGGCAAGAAAGCATCAATTCCAAATATATCGACAACCATACCGCCTTTGATACGTTTTTTGATATACCCTTCAATGATACTTTGGTTATTGAAAGAATTGTCAATTTGCTGCCATGTACGCAGGGTATTCGCTTTTCGTCTCGAAAGAACAAGCTGGCCTTCCCGATCTTCCACTTTATCAAGAAAAACCTCGATTTCAACACCGGGTTCTATTTTGTCTGCTTCTTTAAATTCATTGCGTGGAATGATACCTTCGGATTTAAAACCGATGTCTACAATAACATATTTCTCGTCAAGGGCGATAACCCGACCTGTAACAATTTCTTTTTCCGTAATAGAGGTCAGAGTCCCTTCATACATCTTTACGAGTTGTCCGAAATGGGCATCGTCGTAATCTTCAGATGCTTCTTCTAATTCTTCGAGAGTGTAGACTTTTTCGTCCCGGTCACCGCTGAAAGAAGGCATAACATATTCATCTATAGATTCAGACGGGGTGGGGTCTTCATCTACACCTTGTTTTTCTGCATGATCAACTTCAGGATCCTGTGTAGCTTCTGAACTATTATCCTGTTGATCTGTTTCTGGGTTATCTGCTGCCTGGTTTTTTTCTTCTTCCTTCAGTGCTTCTTTTTTTAAATCTTCGGTCATTTAGTGGTCCTGTATTTACATTGCCGCATTTTGCACCTTCCAAAATGGGATTAGAGTTATGGTTTATTGTTATTGTGTTGTGCTGCATGTTTCTCAATTTCAGCCAATATCAAATTGACTTGTTCATCAAAAGTTGTTTTCGTTGTATCAATTTCAATAGCATCGTTCGCTTTTACTAATGGATCATTTTCTCTGCTTGAGTCTTGTAAATCACGAGAAATCAGATTCTCTTTTACCTGCTCCAGATCAAGCTCTCCGGATAATTCCTTCTGCCGGCGTAATGCCCTTTCATTTATATCTGCAGTTAGAAAAAATTTCAATTCAGCATCCGGAAAAACAACGGTTCCTAAATCTCTCCCTTCGGCGATACAATCTTTAGTACGAGCTGCATCTTTTAAAAAAACAGATACTTTCTTCCTGACTTCGGGAAACGAAGCAATAGTGCTTACATTGTTATTAACCACTTCGTCACGCAACTTTTCGGTAACATCCTTACCTCTTAAATAGGCTTTAGAGATATCCCTGGTAAACTCAAACGTTAAAATATCTTCGTCAATTAAATCAAAGAACTTGCTTTTATTACAACCAATTTGTACATATAACAAGGTATATCCCCGATATAGTGCCCCGGAATCTATATAATCCACTCCGGCTTTTCTAGCCACTGCTTTAGCAGTAGAACTTTTCCCGGCCCCCGCCGGGCCGTCTATCACTATAAGCATGTTTGGTACGTTATCTTCACTTAAATAATTGGAAATTATGCTTAATTTTAACATATAGCAAAATTTTCTTGTTTAATGTCCCAATAAATTTTTATTTTAGGGTTCTCTGAATTTTTGGATAACTCTTAGCATTCAGAACATTTTTAATTCTATTTAACCATTCGATAACACATGCCACAGCATAAATCAGCTATTAAGCGAGTTCGCCAAAACGTAAAACGAAGGTTACACAATCGTGATCAGCGTTCACAAATGAGAACCTATATCAAGAAAGTCCTCATTTCAACTGACAAAGCTGAAGCGGAAACCAATTTAAAAGTTGCTGTATCATATCTCGACAAAATGGGCCGGAAAGGAATCGTTCATAAGAATCAGGCTTCCAATAAAAAATCCCGTCTAGTTAAATACGTCAACAACCTATAAGTAATGCCCAAAGCCCTACTTGCTATACTGGATGGAATCGGTATAAGTGACGATCAAAACGCAAGCGCTGTTAATAAAGCTAACAAACCGTTTATAGATCATCTATTCAAATCCTGTCCTAATTCACAATTAATTGCGGGTGGTTCATCTGTAGGGTTACCTGATGGACAATTTGGAAATTCTGAAGTCGGACATCTTAACATTGGTGCCGGCCGAATTGTATGGCAAGAGCTTAGCAAGATTAACAACAGCATTTCAAATGGCGAGTTCTTCCATAATCCTGCACTCCTTGAATCCGCAAAAAGAGCTAAAAAAAAGGATAAAGTTCATCTAATGGGCCTGTTTTCTGATGGTGGAGTGCACAGCCATATCGATCATCTAATTGCGCTTCTAAAGTTCTTTAAAGAACAAGGTATCCAAAATGTTTACATCCACGCTTTTACGGATGGCCGCGATACCTCCCCTCACGGTGGAATCGATTACGTAAGGTTTGTAGAAAATCAGGCTAAAAAGATAGGTGTTGGAGAAATCGTCTCGATTATCGGCCGATACTATGTCATGGACCGTGATAATCGTTGGGAAAGAACGGAAAAAGCCTACAGGCTTCTTACAGAAGGCACTGGTGAAAAGTACGGGTCTGCTGAAGATGCACTTGAGGCATCGTACAAAAATGGGATTACAGATGAGTTTTCTGAACCTTATGTTATTGGCCAGGGAAACGATACCCGGATCAGCCGTGATGATGCCGTAGTATTTTTCAATATACGGGGTGACAGGGCAAGGCAAATTACCCAGGCTTTTACGGTACCAGACTTTGATAAATTTAAAACAATCCCTTCAATAAACTTACATTATACCTGTTTCACTGCTTACGATGAGACGTTCACCAACGTTGAAGTTGCATTTCCACCCCGGAATCTTACTAATACATTGGGAGAGGTAGTTAGTAAAAATAAACTACGGCAACTTCGAATAGCAGAAACAGAGAAATATCCGCATGTGACTTATTTCTTCAATGGCGGAGATGAAGTGCCCAATGCGGGTGAAGAAAGGTTAATGATACCTAGCCCTAAGGTTGCTACCTATGATCTTCAACCAGAGATGAGTGCTATTGAGCTGACCAATGCATTAACTGAGAAAATAACCAATGATGATTTTGACCTAATCATTGTTAACTATGCAAATCCCGATATGGTCGGACATACGGGGAATATGGAAGCAACGATTAAAGCCATTGAAACCGTCGATACCTGTTTGGAAAAATTAATTTCCACTGCTATTTCCAGGGATTACAAAATTATTGTAATTTCTGATCATGGAAATTCTGATAAACTGATCAATGAAGATGGTAGTCCGCATACTGCTCACACACTGGCTCCTGTTCCATTTATCGTTGTGAATGCTCCTGAAGTAACAAAAGTAGCTGATGGAATATTGGCAGATGTAGCACCTTCGTTACTCAAGCTTATGGAAATTGACCAGCCTTCCGAAATGGAAGGTAAGCCTCTCTTTTAATCACGATTCAACCTTCCTCTGAAAACCTGGTTATAAATAATTAAGCGCTGAATTGCCTTAATATATTTGTGTATCCATAAGCATTTACCTTACTCCAATCAGTGTGTCCGGTAAAAGATAAAAAGTAAAGGGGAAACCCTTTCTAGCTCTCCAGAAATAAATACAAAAACTGTCAACCAAAACCAGTATTAGACCTGTCCATATCAAGACCATATCAAAGCCGTATCAAAGCCGTATCAAGACCATATATATATGGCTTTGATACGGCTTTGATATGGTCTTGATATGGTGTTGTATAAACTGGGGGTGTTCAAGGGAGGCTCAATTTTTCTTGATTCTAACAAATTGGGCTTTAAAATGATCCGAGATGTTTTTAAGAGTACTCTCTTTTTTTATTCCATAGTAATTTTAATCGGATACCAATGCTACTTTGATCCAGGATAAAGCCATTTCTGATTTATAAAGTTATATTTATCCTCCAATGACGATAAACTTTAATGAAATAGATTTATTTAGTCTTCTTAATCAACTCATGTTTATTTGCGTTTACAACATGCCTATACTACCTTCGTTAAGAAAAGTGAAACTATTGGTAAAAAAAGGCAGTTATAAGTCGCTTAACTGAGGTTCATTTTCTTTATTTTAATATTTTAGCATAAAATTTATGGATGGTAATTTTTCAAATAGGGTACGTGATGTTATACAGTTTAGCCGAGAGGAAGCTTTACGGTTGGGACATGATTACATCGGAACAGAACATTTAATTCTTGGGATTATCCGATTGGGAGAAGGAATTGCCATTAAGATCCTAAAAAACCAGAAATGTGACCTTCTAAAAATAAAAAAAACAATAGAGGATACGGTACGAGGCACCGGTGGTGCCGTCACAGTTGGGAATATTCCTCTGACAAAACAAGCTGAGAAAGTTCTTCGTATTACTTATCTGGAAGCAAAATTATATAAGAGTGACACAATTGGCACTGAACATTTGTTGTTATCTTTATTGAGAGATGACGAGAATATAGCTGCACAAATATTGCAACAGTTCAATGTTACATATGACGCAGTTAGAGAAGAGTTGGACTTAATTATTACAGGAAGGCCGTCTAAAAGGGAAGAAGGTTTATCAGCATCAGAAGAATCTTCGTCTCCGAAAGGTCAAAAACCATCATCAGGAAGCGCAAGAGAAAGAAAAATGGAAAAAACAAAAACACCAGTTTTGGATAACTTTGGCCGTGATCTTACCAAATTAGCCGAAGACGGCAAATTGGATCCCATCGTAGGCCGTGAAAAGGAAATTGAAAGGGTAGCTCAGGTTCTGAGCCGCAGGAAAAAAAATAATCCTGTGTTAATCGGCGAACCTGGGGTGGGTAAAACAGCCATTGCAGAGGGGCTGGCCTTAAGGATTATCAAAAGAAAAGTTTCACGGGTATTGTATGACAAACGTGTTATCGCACTTGATCTTGCAGCTCTTGTAGCCGGAACTAAATATCGTGGTCAGTTCGAAGAACGTATGAAAGCGGTCATGAATGAATTAGAAAAAACACCCAATGTAATCTTATTCATTGATGAACTCCATACCATTGTGGGAGCCGGTGGAGCCAGTGGTTCTCTCGATGCTTCTAACATGTTGAAACCTGCTCTTGCTCGTGGAGATGTTCAGGCTATCGGTGCTACCACGCTTAACGAATATCGTCAGTATATTGAAAAAGACGGTGCACTCGAACGTAGGTTTCAAAAAATTATGGTTGATGCCACCACTCCGGAAGAGACCATTGAGATCCTGAACCAGATTAAGAATAAATACGAGAAACACCATAGTGTAGAATATTCTGATCAGGCGATCCAGGCATGTGTGAAGTTAACTGACCGCTATATGACAGATCGGTTTCTACCCGATAAAGCTATTGATGCTTTGGATGAAGCCGGAGCCAGGGTTCATTTATCAAATATCATAGTACCAAAGCATATCATTAAGCTGGAGGAAGAAATTGACGCCACCAGCGCGGATAAAAATTCTATGGTCAAAAAACAACGCTTTGAAGACGCCGCTCGTTTACGTGATAAAGAAAAACGCATCATTGAAGAGCTTGATGCCGCACAGCGTGAATGGGAAAAAGAGATTGAACAGATTGTCTATAATGTTGCTGAAGATGATGTAGCAAAGGTCGTCGCTATGATGACAGGTATACCTGTGAATAAGATTGCCCAAAACGAAGGCAAGAAACTTTTGAAAATGAGTGAAGAACTTTCTGCAAAAGTAATTGGGCAGGATGAGGCTATCGGCAAATTAAGTAAAGCTATTCAGCGAACACGGGCTGGCTTGAAAGATCCATTTCGTCCTATTGGTTCATTTATCTTTTTAGGCCCTACCGGTGTGGGGAAAACTGAGTTGGCTAAGGTCATGTCAAAATATCTCTTTGATGTTGATGATTCCCTGATCAGAATAGATATGAGTGAGTACATGGAGAAATTCTCTGTCTCCAGACTTGTGGGTGCACCTCCGGGATATGTAGGCTATGAAGAAGGTGGTATATTAACTGAGAAAGTACGTCGTAAGCCTTACAGTGTGGTCCTGCTTGACGAAATCGAAAAAGCCCACCCTGATGTATTCAACCTTTTACTTCAGGTCTTAGATGACGGTGTTCTTACTGACAGCCTGGGTCGAAAAGTTGATTTCCGGAATACGATCATTATCATGACTTCCAACATCGGGGCACGCGATATCAAGAATATGGGTCGCGGTATAGGTTTTTCTGATACGGAAACTGCTTTTGATTATGCTAAAATGAAATCCACTATTCAGGAAGCATTGAGGAAAGTATTCAATCCTGAATTCTTAAACCGGGTAGACGATGTAATCGTCTTCAAGCCTCTTGAAAGAGTTGACATGTTCAAAATAATTGATGTCATGTCTGATCAACTGTTCAAGAGGATCCAGGATCTCGGATATAAAGTTGAAATCACCAAAGGAGCTAATGAATTTCTTTCGGAAAAAGGATTTGACCCTAAGTATGGTGCTCGCCCATTGAAGCGAGCTATTCAAAAATATGTTGAAGATCCTCTCGCAGAGGAAATCCTTGGTGTTGAAAAGAAAGAAGGTTCTGTAATTCGGATAAAAATGAATGCCTCCAGAGACGGCTTGTTGTTTGATTGGAAGGAACCCGAAAGCACTGATGACGGTGAGAATACGAAATCAGAAGAAAGTACTAACGCCCGATAGTTGACAATTGGTTATTGATTATGGGATATTGTCTGGTCGATAATCAGACTTCCCATTAATTAATAACCAATTCCTTTGATTGCTATTTTAAGTCCATTTCCACCGTATCGGGGGGGGATTTCACGGTTTAGCAGCAATTTTTACCGTGAGCTTTCAGCTAGTGTATCCTGCACAGCTTATAACTATAAAAAGCTTTACCCACCTTTTTTGTTTCCTGGCAAGAGCCAGATGAGTAAAAACGCTGAACTTACTGATGCTGTTTTCGAGGTTCATACTTATAATCCATTTTCGTGGAAAACATCAGCTGGTCGAATAGCTGCAACAAATCCTGAATTATTTATTTATTCCAATTGGCATCCTTTTTTTGCTGCCAGCACTATCAGCATCATAAAAACCTTAAAGAAGAAACATCCTGATCTTAAAACAGCGGGTTTATTGCATAATGTTATTCCCCACGAACGGTTCCCCCTTCAAAATAAACTGAACCGGGGTTTATTCTCATTAACAGATTTCCCCGTAGTACTGTCGTCTCAAACCAGACGAGAGTTTGAGCAGCTCGATATAGGGAATCAACCCGTGCAGCTTTTTCATCCTGTGTATGAACAGGATTTTCCCCGGACAGCGAGAGATGATATTAAACAGAAATATAATATTCAATCCGGAGAAAAGACCATCTTGTTTTTTGGGCTGGTTCGGAAATATAAAGGATTGGATATTTTGATCCAGGCTTTAAATGAGTTGAATCTGGAAGAACTCAATATCCGTCCTGTGATTGTCGGTGAATTTTATATTCCTAAGAAGCCTATACTTGACCTTATCAGGTCCGAGCACAGATCACGCTACATCATCATCGATAGTTTTGTAAGCGATGAGGCAGCCGCTGAGATATTATCTGTATCCGATGTGATGGCATTACCATATTTGACTGCCAGCCAGAGTGGAGTTTTATCAAATGCTGTGAATTTCAACCTCCCTGTAATCTGTTCAAACCTACCGGGGCTTACAGATCATATCATTGATGGGGAAAATGGTATAATCTTCAAGACTGGTGATCCATCTGATATGAAGCAAAAACTATTCAACTACTTCACCAATGACATGAAAGAACAAATGTCATTAAAAATGAAACAACTAAAAAAAGAACTAAGCTGGGAAACATTTGTTGAAAAGTTTTTGATTACCACTAAGTCATAATTATTGCACATTGTTAGCTGTACACCGTAAAGAAAATATAATTTGAAACCATCATATGGATTGACAACCTCAATTTTTCCTAGTAACTTAACCGTTCTATAAAAAAATAGATTCGGGGCGTGGCGCAGTCCGGTAGCGTATCTGGTTTGGGACCAGAGGGTCGCAGGTTCAAATCCTGTCGCCCCGACATTTTCTTTGACATATTGAGGGCGCCCGTAGCTCAATCGGATAGAGCAACTGCCTTCTAAGCAGTAGGTTACAGGTTCGATTCCTGTCGGGCGTACAAAAGAAGGTTAATGGCGACATGGCCGAGTGGTTAGGCAGAGGTCTGCAAAACCTCGTACGGCGGTTCGAATCCGCCTGTCGCCTCACAAATAATGTTGTACTTGCCGCGTTCGTCTAGTGGTTAGGACGCCGCCCTTTCACGGCGGTAGCACGGGTTCGAATCCCGTACGCGGTACTTGGCAGCAAACGGTTATTACACCATTGATAACTGTAGAATGTAACATGGAGCCCGTAGCTCAGTTGGTTAGAGCGCCAGGTTGTGGCCCTGGAGGTCGTGGG
>JBBDQY010000017.1:0-177499 GCA_040905745.1 Balneolales bacterium | reverse complement strand
TCCTTATGGGCATTATTGAGAAAAGAGCCTTCATTATTCCATTTCACCTGCGAGCTGTCAATTCCCCTGATGGCCAGGTTCATCTTGGCCAGTCGCCATGTAGTTTGGTTGCTTTCCTGTCCATAAATGGAGAGGTCGTAGATCTTGCCCCGGTGCTCCAGAACAAACTTCTCGGATTGCACGAACATTCCGCCCGATCCGCAACAAGGATCAAACACCCGCCCCTTGTATGGTTCCAGCATCTCCACCAGCAGCTCCACGACACTGCGGGGAGTATAAAACTGCCCGCCCTTTTTCCCTTCGGCCAGGGCAAACTCGCCCAAAAAGTATTCAAACACGTGCCCGAGTACATCGGCACTTCGTGCCTTGGCACTACCTAAGGCGATATTCCCAATCGTATCAATTAACTCACCCAAACTGGTAGGGTCCAGATTTTGCCGGGCATAGACTTTCGGAAGCACACCTTTCAAGGATGGGTTCTCCTTTTCAATGGCGTCCATAGCATCATCAACGGTTTTCCCAATCGTTTGCTGCTTGGCTTTAGAGAGCAGGTATTTCCATCGTGCCGTTTCCGGTACAAAGAATACATTCTCCGCCTTATACTCGTCCTTGTCCTCCGCGTCGGCACCGGCATATTCTCCCTCCCCGGCCTGCAATTTGTCGTACAGTTCTTCAAAAGCATCCGATATATACTTCAAGAAGATAAGCCCGAGCACCACGTGCTTGTACTCAGCGGCATCAATATTCTTTCGGAGCTTATCGGCTGATTTCCAGAGCTGTTTTTCGAGGGGTTCCTGGGGTAGGGTCTTCTTTTTTGCCATTTAATCGTTCTACTTTAAATTGTTAAGGTAATTCATTATCCATAGTTGCAAAACCATTTTGCCCGTTCGTATATCTCGCTTCGACATCCCATATCTTTTTTGTCAAATCAAATAAAAGCTGGTGCCTTTCCTCAATTTCATCCTTCATATACTTGTCTGGATAGGGTTTAAAGTTTAGGTTATTCTCTTGAATATATCTTTTAAAGGATACCTTATGGTTATACATATCGGGAAGTAACGTCTTTGCGTAATAGGTACCGCATACATTGTATGTCTTTAGTTTATCTGAATAAAGTTCATCATTGGAGGATTGGTTATCTTTGCCTTTCAGTAATAACAGGCCACCTAATCTATTACGTTGGAGGTTGAATTCCTCTTCATCTTTGAATAGTTGTTCATTTTCTTTGGTGTTGGTCAAAATGTGTTCAACATGATAGACATCACCCCCTTGGGTTTGAACAACTAACTGATGATAAGTACCATATTCATTCAGGTCGGAAAAATCACTAATGAAATGATCAATTCTGGCAAAGTAATATCTCATAAATTTCTTTCCCAATTGATTATAGCCAATATTTTTAAAGAACTCATATTTAAAGGGTTCATCTAAATTGTCTCGGTCGTGGCTCTTTTTAACAAGGGATAGTAGTTGTTCATCAAATTTGTCTTGTACTTTAGCAATAGGCTGATTCCGTATAGCTGGTGTTAAAGAAATTACATTAGAATTAAACTCATTTGATTTATAGCTGCTTGTCAAGTTTGTTATAACAAAAAACCTGTCGAAAAACTTAGGAATGTTCTTCAGCTTTGTTTCCTTATCTACGTCATTAAGATCAATAGAAGATAGGGTTAAAACAAATTGACCATCCATATTATTTAATTGATTGAAATAGACATGCTCGTATTCCTTTTGCTTCTGATGACCTAAAAGAGAGGTATACACATCGGAAAAAAAAGGCAATGTTTTCTCCACAAATTTTCGCGCATTACTTTCATTATTCTTTAAGCAAATTTTTTCATTATAATCATCAGTAAAGATAGTTTTATGATATCTTGTTTTATCAAGATTTGCATATTGCTCACTGTTATCAGCATATTTACTTCTAAAATAAAAGCCAAAGAACTCGTCGATCTCTTGTTCTCCGAATTCTTCGATTTTTTGAATGTAATGTTCCCATTTATCAATATATTTTTCCCTGTCTGAAATATCTATCTGGCTAAGTATTTTTCCCTTCAGAATCTCATATGGCTTTAAGGGTACACCACGATCATTGATAACCTCAAAAACCATGGCAACATCTTTGTCTTTATCAATTTCTATTTCAATTAGATATATTCTGTGCCTAAAATAAGCGATAAATAATTGCAGTTTATGAGCTGTTGTGAATTTGTTTCTAAGGGTCTGATAAATCAGTTCATAATTTTTGTAGATGTTCCTTTCAGAAATATTATCTGGTTCGTGCTTAAATTCCAAATTATCCGTCAACAGATCATCAAGTGCTTTTTTCCTGTCCTTAAAACCTAACCAATAAGTTTTACCGAACTCTGTTGATCCAACAATAGAGCTCTTTAAGGAATTTACTATATGATCAGGCAGTTCTTTTTCTAAACTTAGATGGTACAGTCCAATTGAAAGAAGTGTTAGCGTTGTAAGTCTCTGTTGTCCATCGACAATATACTTCTTTCCTTTAACTTGGTTTGTCATGAAGGTATTGAGGTAATACCATTCAAATTTGTCAATGTATTCCTGATTAATTTCCTGATTAGGATTATAATTCTCTAAATCAAAGCGATAAAATATATCTTTTAGTAATGACGAGACAGGTTTATAACCTTTATTGCCTTCATCCGACCATTTGTATTCACGCTGATAAAAATCGACATCGTATTCAATATTGTTAAAAATTTGGCTGATCTTTCTATCGTAAGGCTTTAGTCCCATTGCAATTTATTAAAAATTATAAGTATACATTCGGTAATGTCTTCTGAGCGTTAAAGATTATTAACCTTAAATACTACTTTTTTGTTAGCTTTACAATCTAAATTTATAACATATGGACGAGCTCAATGGCTGAATTCTTTACCTATATCAATTCCCCACACCCCCGGTTAAATCTATTTTCACTCCCCGTAATTCTCGGCGGTACAATGGGGGGACACACCTCTTAAAATCAGCCTAAAACCATGCTGTAGTGGTGATACCGCCCTCACTCATAATCAGCCGTACCAGTACAGTAGCTACGCAAACCGGTCCATTTGTATAATAATGCTACATCGTGGCTATTTCGGAGATCATTATCCCACAAATTCGGACCTGTATAATTCAAACTAACCCGGGAAACACCCATCCGTTTCGGAGTCATTGTGCCACTTTCCATTTTAACCGATGGGCGGACAAAACCAAAGCCAGAGGCATTTTGTTGCACAAGTTCCGGAAAAAGCTGTTTATCAACTTTACTGTTAAGATGTTCAGCAATGTGGTCCGGCAGACCGGGTAAGTATGCCAAGCCATAGTTATTCGTGGCCATTTCCCCTGCCAGCCAATACAAAATCCTCTAAAAATAAACAGATAAACCAAATCTGACACCATTTCCACCGAGCTGGAATTCTGTATTATTTACCTTATTTCTTACTACATTAGTTTCTGCATTGTTTTTTGAACGATAATGATCAACTCTAACAGTTGCCAAATACTCAGCATGTAAACTCATTGAAGATTGAAAGAACCATTCTACTCCAGCATAACCAATGCCAGATATTCCAAATGTACTAGATTGTGAGGTTCGCTCTTGACTCACAAAATCCGCTGTAGACCAAGTATATCCTAAGTCGATTCCAGGACCATAACCATAATAAAACTTTATGTTTGAATCAGGATTAGTATAGTTCATCCAGGTATATTCCATCCCCATATTTAATTCCAGTCTCGAATTATCACTGTTTATATCATTGTTAGTGTGATCTCTCATGGAAAATTTGTTATTTAATTTTACCCCTATTCGATGCGCCCGATACTCAGATACATGTCGTTTATAGGAAATGGTTGAACCGGCAAATGAACTCAGATTAAAATTATTCGATATTTTAAATTGCAGTGCCTTGGAACCACTCTGCAAGGGATTTTCACTTTCGTTATCCTGGCCTTGAGCTAATGATATTGATAGGGTGAATCCGATTAGAAATGTAGCAAGTATTTTTTTCATTTTAGGGCAGCTTATTTTGGTGAAACATATAATGGAGTTAATAGAAAGATGCATGATCATAACATCCCTTTGCTATATCAACAACATATTAAGAAATCCTAACACATGCAGTACTTACTTTTTGAAATCCAATAATTTATCACACGGCTACGGTTATGGCGGAATCATATGGGATCGGGTCAAACACGAAGGTCTGCCTCGATAATTCACATTATTATTAAGCTCAAACGCCTGCCATTGATAACTGCATGACGCTCACCTATATTTAGGTGAGCGCTTTAAACCTCTTTTAAAGCAAATAAAGAACGGCAGATGTGTGCAATCAGGCAAGGGCAGACACGCAGGTCGGCCCCTACATCGAAATATCCGGTATATTAATTGTTTAAATCGTCATCCCATTGGCTGGATTCCGTATATATTTTGGTTTTAAACCATTGCGCCACCCTATGTAGGGGCGAACCTGCGTGTTCGCCCGATGGTGATTGTACGACCGATGGTGATTGTTCATTCAATGATGATTTTTCAATATGTAATACGGCCTATTGTGGATCATGGCAGACAAGTGTGGCACACTGTGGTTTTACGTATCTGGATATTGATTAGGGTAAGTTGGCGTTAGTTGTAATTGTAGTTATCATAATCAGTTGTTATAAATTCACACAAAAACTAATTATGAAGCCCTATCTGAGTTGTAGG
Organism: Balneolales bacterium; assembly: GCA_040905745.1. Taxonomy (GTDB): domain Bacteria; phylum Bacteroidota; class Rhodothermia; order Balneolales; family Natronogracilivirgulaceae; genus JBBDMU01. The sequence continues at coordinate 172,779 of JBBDQY010000017.1, read as the reverse complement.
TTCATGCATTTTTCCATTCTATGTAGTATGCTAATTTTGGGGATTCCTTTACCCTCCTATTCCAATGGTAAAGAATCTGACAATCTCTTAAACACTCATATTAGTGTTGGTTTAGGATACTCCATTTTTGGACCTGTAGGTCAGATTGGGATTATTTATAGGCCAAAGATATATTCTCTGAACTTCAGAGCTAGTTCCAGCATAAGCCCGGATGATGGTTTTATAGGATCTTCTATTTCTGATCTTTCTGTCATTTATAACAGAAGAAACAACTTCAATTCTTTCATTATAGAATACGGAGCAGGTTTAGCAGGGGTTTTTGTTTCAGCAAGGCCTGATACTTACTCGGGTGGGATCGCTTTAAAAACACAAACTGAACCAGGACCTGAACAGGGACAACCTGTTATGTCTGCATTTTCCCTTAACTTTCAGCCTCAATCAAATGAAACAAGATTTACCATAGGCCTACCAATCGAAATTCAACTTATTTGGAAGTTGAATAGACGTTTTGCCCTTGGTTTTCATACGTTTGCAAATATCAACGCCATCAAAAGTAATGCAGGTGTTTTTTCTACTATTCAACTGCGGTTACCTCGCCAATAAGTGCAGTAGAGCTTTTTGGATTGCACCACTTTGATCAAACCAGACAATATCAAACACCCTTGCTGAGTTTGGATAAAAAAATGATCGATATTGCCAAAAAACTTCATCTATCACGCTGGAGGTTTCTTTATGAAGGTGTATACATATTCACAAGCTAGACAAGAACTGGCCAAATTATTGAATGAAGCACGTTCTGAGGGAGAGGTTGGCATTAAAAAGCGTGATGGACAAACTTTTATTCTAAAACCTGTAATTGATCAGGGATCTCCATTGGATATAAAAGGTGTCGATATTGGAATTGACCTGGAGGTTTTGAATAATGCAGTTCGCGAAAGCCGGGAAAGAGATTAGTGCAAAATTTACCCACGCCGGCCACACATCAACCCATGCCACGCAAATGTTAATTAGCCATGAAATCAAAAAAACCTGTCATGTTCCAAACTCTGACAGGTTTTTTTGATTAATACGCCCGTTTATTTTCGGATGCTTATTTAATTAGCATCATCATTCTGGTTTGGATGTTGCCGCCTGATTGCAAACGATAAATGTAGGTGCCGCTCGAAAGGCCACCCGCATTAAATGCTATCATATGGGTGCCGGCGCTCATTCTTTCATTTACAAGCGTTGCCACCTCCTGCCCGAGCAGGTTGTATACTTTCAACATCACATTGCCTGCAGCAGGCAAACTGAATGAGATGTTTGTACTCGGGTTAAAAGGATTCGGATAGTTTTGGGCCAGTTCAAACTTTTCTGCTTTTACTTCCACTTCCTCATTCGCTATCCCAACCGGTTCGCTGGAATATTTGAAAACTGTGGCTCCGTTTATCCCCATATAAAAATCGTCGTCTGCAAATACAGGCCGTAACTCTGAAAAGCCAGCCGGTAAACCATCCAACGTATAAGCTTCTTCAAAATGGATGCCATCCGAGGTTTTATGCATACTTATTTTACTTACAAGAGCCCCGTCTTCAAAAACCGTAGCTGTGCCGATTACATATATTTCTTCATTATTTTTTGAAAACATTCTGCTAAATGAAAACAATGAGGGTAATCCTGCCAGCCCGGTTGCCTCTGTCCAGGTGACCCCCGCATCTACGGATTTAAATATCTTAGTACTTTGAACGTAAGTACTGTATAACGTATCTCCTAAGGCTGCTATCCCAGCCCCGCCGTTGCCACTGGCAAAATTCCATGTTTCACCCAAATCAGGTGAGGTCGCAATTAGTGATGTATTTGAGCCAATGGAAATCAGATCACCAGACTTTATGAAAGTTTGGAATACGGCACCAATTCCCTCGTATTTTGCCTCCCAGGTAGCGCCTTCATCGGTGGATACCCAGACTCTTGAAAATCCGTCTCCTCCGGCCATAATCCAGTTTGAATCGGTAAAAATGATGTCAGATACCAGCCACTCTTCGGTTCCGGCCACCACGGCCCAGGTTGCCCCGCCGTCAGAACTTTTGTGCAAACCTTTGAATGATGTTGCGTAAAGATCCCCTCCATTTTTTCTAACCGTGTAGAAAACACTCTCATCGCCGGTATCCAGTTTTTCCCAATTGTCGCCTGCATCTGATGATTTATAAATCCCGGTGCCATATTGTGCGGTTCCGCCCCCACCGGCTGTAGTTACAAATAAATCTCCATTAAGAGCAAAAACACCTTTTGTTAGTGGATTTTTTAAACCGGTTGTCCCAAGCTTTTCCCAGTTAAGTCCGCCATCTGCAGAAACCAGTGGGTTATGCGCGATCCCTGTCAGGGCATATAGCTTGCCGCCCAGGCCTTTTATTTTGTTGTGAGTGGTAAATTCCGGTTTAAGTTCACTTTCAACTTCAACTTTAGTCCATGTTTTACCGGTATCAGCACTGGTTTGTATGGCGGCTTCTGGATTAAGTATGCTTGTTCCCGAGGAGATTCCATATATTTTTCCGTCCACTACTCCAAGGCTAACCATCCCGCCCGCCCGGGCAAATGTCTTTTCCCATTCCCCTTCGGCATTTATACCCCATGCTCCAAGATTGGTAACAATTACGAATTTATCTCCCAGTTTAACTATATCCGAAACAGCTTCATTCTGAGAAAAGGCAGGTCCAAATGTTTCAAAACTGCCTGAACTCCGGTTTAGCATTTTTAGGCCTGCTGAAAATGAGCTGGAGAATATATTTTCGCCGGCAATAATCAGGCTGCCATTTGCAGCTAATCCGGTGATGCCTGTATTTTCCCAGGTTTGGGCGCCGTCTGTTGATTTGAACAAGTTGGCACCAACCACGGCGTAGAGCGTATCCTGCATCGCGGATATTGAACTGGGATTTTCAAAATCAGAAAATCCTGCCGAAGTACCTTCGAAAGTTTCGCCGTCATAAGAGCTGGCAATCTTTAATCCCGTAGCTCTTACATGGATTCCAAAAGAAGTCGCATTTAAACTATTTGGAGACATATTAGAAAGTTTGCCTTCAGTCAAAATCGCCGACCATGTTTCCCCATCATCTTCTGAAACATATACGTTATGGCTGGTTCTTCCATAGAGTTTCCCGTCCTTTTCGGTCATTTCAAGTATGGCTCCCCCATCAGGGCCCCACGTATTAACCCAATCCTGGGCATGCAATAATCCTGATGAAAGAACCAGAATTCCGATCAGCACTAATTTTTTTGACGAGTTCATTCTCTGCACCTATATTAGAGTTGTTTAAGGTTAGCAGTAAATTATCAAATTCGAATTCGTACACCTATCCCCAAATTGGGGTATTTTTTAAACCATTGCACCGCCCCACGTAGGGGCGAATCTACGTATTCGCCCGAAGGTGGTGGTTCGGCCCCACCAAACATTTCGTACCTACGGCACGATTTATTATATATCATGCCCTTTTCTACAAATATGTAATCCCTACGGGACATGCAGATGAGAAATCCAGGCAACATCGTTTGTTCCAATCTTATCAATCTTATCCAGCAGATTTGCTATCCGGCCTTTCCAATCTCCCGTCCCATTAGGGACGAAATATTTGTAGAAAACGAAATGCACCCCACACAAACCGTGCCGTAGGTACGGCATGTTTGTAGAAAACGAAATGCCCCCACACAAACCGTGCCATAGGTACGGAATGTTTGGCAGAGGAAGCAATGCTATCTTTAAATAATCATGCTGTCATATTATCTTTGCTTCTCGCATGAGAAGAAGGTTTTGAAATGATAATACCCTCCATGATCCGCCCACCTAACATTTCGTACCTACGGCACGATTTATTATATATCATGCCCTTTTCTACAAATATGTAATCCCTACGGGACATGCAGATGAGAAATCCAGGCAACATCGTTTGTTCCAATCTTATCAATCTTATCCAGCAGATTTGCTATCCGGCCTTTCCAATCTCCCGTCCCATTAGGGACGAAATATTTGTAGAAAACGAAATGCACCCCACACAAACCGTGCCGTAGGTACGGCATGTTTGTAGAAAACGAAATGCCCCCACACAAACCGTGCCATAGGTACGGAATGTTAGGTGGGGGAAGCAATGATTTCTTTAAATATCATGCTGTCATATTATCATTTCTAATCCACGGTAAAAGGTTTTGAAATGATAATACCCTCCATGATCCGCCCACCAAACATTTCGTACCTACGGCACGATTTAGGGGGTGGTGCACGGTTGTTTCTACAAACAGGTAATCCCTAACGGGACATGCAGATGGGATGTTCAACCACCATTATGTTATAAAACAGGGTTAAACCATCGACAATGGTTCTTGTTTAGAAATTTTCTACAAATATATAGTCCCCACGGGATATGCGGTACGGTAAATTCAGGGCACCATCTTGTAAAAACTAGATACCCTTTCTTAAAATGGGCGGCAAAGCATTCATTCGTTATTAACCCACTCCCATTCTTCAACCCGGATATAATCATGGGGTTTGCCGTACCATTCGCCTTCATATTTCTTTCCTTTGATCCGGATCCGGCCTTTATTTTCCTTCCACAATTTTGTCAGCAACTCATCGTCCGCTTCCAGAAATATTCGCTCTTCATCATCGGTCACAAGCGCCAGCTGGACAAAAGGTTCAGCGCCAAACAGGGAGAGGCTTCCCTCCCATGTTTCATTATCGGAAGTGCATTGGCCTGACAACATGGAAAAAAGTAAAACGATGACTAGTGGATGCATGTACATTGACATTTCGATACGATCAGATAGAATGACCAGGTTTCTATAGTTTACAAATAGTAGCCTTGAGATGAAAATGATCAGGGAAGACAGATCTTACCCAGCGCGGGAAACGTCCCGTCCCCGCTCACTGTTTCATTGGCCAATACGGCAAACAACACGCCTTCCTTGGCATCCGGGTCCAATCCTAACTCAGCCGTGGTGTTAACTGGTATACCCTCCAATTCTGCACGCAGCCACTGCATCAGGGTATGGTTACGGATACCTCCACCGCTTAGATAGATCTCTGTTTTTAGGGGATGCTCAATCACTCCCAGAATTGCTTCTGCCAGGGTTTCTACGGTTAGTCGTGTTAGTGTAGCAATAACATCTTGAGGGTCCAGATTCCTGACGCCCGTTTTTTCCAATGCCTCGTCCAGTAAACGGAGGCGGAACATCTCCGGACCTGTCGACTTAGGGTAGCCTCTCTTAAAATAGGGATGATTTTTCAGCTCCAGCAGAACGTCCTGTTGAACCGTTCCCTTTCCGGCCACTCGTCCTCCGTCATCATACGCGGAACCGTTGAAAAAGGTTCTCATGGCCGAATCAATGAGGGTGTTCGCCGGACCCGTATCCATGCTCAGTGGTGGAAATGTTGAATCTCCGGCCGGGATATAGGTGAAGTTGGCAATACCGCCAAGGTTAATTAAAACCCGTTCTTTCTGATGATGTGCAAACAATAGGTAATCTCCATAACCGGCTAATGGGGCACCCTCTCCCCCTCCGGCGGTATCTTTCTGGCGGAAATCGCTGATGGTGATAATACCGGCCTTGTGAGCCAGATGGTCGCCATCTCCGATTTGCAGCGTAGCGTTGGGTTTGCCGGCCTGTTGATGCTTGCTTTGCGGTGCATGGTATAAGGTATGTCCGTGGCTGGCTAATAAATCAATCTGGCCCTTTTTTATATTCCATTCCCGGCAGGCTTCATTCACCATGTCCGCATGAATATGGGATAGCCAGGTATTCCATATACACACTTCCTGTGTATTGACCCTCTCAGCTGAAGTGAGTTCCAGCAGGCTTGATCTCGCTTCCCGGGTATAGGGCATGGTGATAAAGTGGTCCAGTTTGAATCCGGTCAACCGGCCCGAGCCTGATATCCGGCAAAGGGCGATATCCAACCCATCCATAGAAGTGCCTGACATGAGGCCCAAGATGGTTCTTTCTTTCTTTGATGCGATGTTATTGAGTTTTTCCAGCGCAGGATGCATGGTCAGCCGATATATTATGTTTTATGAGTATAAGGAAAATTAACGATTTCTCTTAAGTTAATTAAGTTGCTCATTTTAGCCCCATTCTTATAACCCCTCTATAAACCTGGTTTGGGGCATGTCCATAACATGTCTTATGCCGGGGGGAGGATTCTAAGCTTTTCACTGGACTTGTATGGGACTTGGTACGGACGAGAGTCCGCTCCGATCATGTTCAAATTTAGGGTGATTTCATCATGTGGCCATTAACCATGATGGGTTTAAAGTGATCCATCCAAGTTGAGGGTAGGAAAGGAATATTTACCAGAATGCCTAATTAATTTAAGATGTAAGAATCACCTAAAACAAAGACAGCAAACCTAAACTTCCATTCCTTTTTCTATCTTTTTGTTGATTTCAACGAGCATTTCATAGCCTTCCAAAACAGCCTGGGTAGCGCTGCCTTTCAGGTTGATCACATCAGGTAGTTTCTTTACGGCCTCCACGGCATTGGACGGCGCGAACCCGGTGCCTGAGATTTCGAGGGCAGCGATATCTCCCGATGAATCCCCTATATAAGCCATTTCTTTTAAGGGGATGCCTGTATAATCAGCCAGCTGAAGGAGGCCGGATCCTTTATTACTGATTTCAAGTATGATGTTCAGAGAAACAATCGTAGTATGCACCACACAGTCGGGATAGTCCCGTTCAATTTTGGGATGAACGAAATCATAGATTTCCTGTATAAGATCCTCGTCCATGCTGACAATACCCACATCCATGTGCTTGCCTACTTCCAGGGTGGTACCAGGGAAACGTGTGAGTACTTCGTCCGTCATCCATTTCCTGATTTCCTCCATCTGACGTAATACATCATCATTGAGATGTTTACTCCATTCTATAGCATATTTTGACGGATCGAATAGCCCGCCACCGCTTTCAAATATGATGGGCTTTTGGATATCAAGCCACTGGGCAACCGCTTCGGCATAGGGTAAAGGCCGGCCGGTGCAAATACTCAGCTCAGGAATACGATCATCCTGTCGGCTTAACACCTGAAGATCACGTATTTTCCGGATCACATTCCATTCGGGCGTAACAAAAGGCTGGGTGATGCATCCATCGATATCAAGAACAAATAATTTTATCATAAAACGGGTGTTAATCGGGCGTTTTGTATTTTGGTGTGGCCAAAGATAGGATCAGGCACAGCAAACCAAGGAATGCGAGAAGCTGATAATGGTTTTTGTAGTCGGCATGTTCCTCTGTGGCGAATTCACTGCGCTCCAGCTGAGTAAGCTTATTGATGAACCCATCCAGGCTTTGGGCTGACCTGGTAATTTCATAATAGGAACCACCGCTCTTTTCAGCCATTTCACGCAGGGAGTTGGATAGAAGGCGGGTTGTTACGACGCTGCCGCTGCGGTCCCGGTGAATATCCTGTAAAGCCCTGGTATGTTGATTATACGTTGGGATGGTGCCTCCCTCTTCCGTTCCGATACCTACGGTATAAATATAGACGCCTCTGTCAACCAGCTCATCGAGAACTTGGCCGTAGTTTTGCATATGGCCTTCGCCGTCTGACACGAACAGCAATACCTGGGCGGCATTGGATGATGATTCGCTTACATGTTCAAATGATTGCAGGGCTACCTGCATGGGGGCCGAAAAGTTGGTGGTCGTCGATGGCATTAAGTCTGTATCGGCAATATCCAGATAAAGGCGGAAGGCGTCATAATCGAGCGTAAGTGGACTTTGAAGGTGGGCTTCTCCGGTGAAGATAATTAAACCGACACGGTCACCTTGAAGGTGATCGAGAATACGCCCTATTTCAAATTTTGCTTTTTCCAGGCGGTTCGTGCGGACATCTTCCGCTTTCATACTCATGGACAAATCCAGGGCAATGAGCAGGTCTACCCCTTCCCGCTGTACTTCCCTGACTTCCATGCCGATTTTGGGTCCGGCTAACGCAATAATCAGCAGAAATAAGCCGGCATACATAGAGAACTGCTGCACTTTACGGCCGGTTTCCCATTGATTCCGTAGCAGGGTTTTAAATAGCTCATCAGAAAAGTACCGGCTTCTTTTCCTGCTCATGGAGCGGTAGAAGTACCAGGATAAAATCATCAAAACAGGAAGGATCAACAATAGCCAAAGCCAGCCGGCTGAATTCCAAATCATGTATATCTGTTATTTAAGCTCAAAATTACAAAAATGCTGAAAACGCTGCCTATGGCATGCGTATTGTTACTCAGTCTTTAAAGATAACGTTTCCCGATCAGTTTATGATCATTTTATCCCCAATTGCATGAGATAAGTTATCTATGGGGGAAACATATTTACCCTATCCCTTTACAAGCACGGTTTGTATCTTATTCACCAATTCTAAAGGATTTAATATTAGTCATGGACCAGCTTCATCTGTACAACACGCTATCTCGGAAAAAAGAAATTTTCAAACCTCTAAAAGAGGGGTTTGTAGGAATCTATGTGTGCGGGCCCACGGTATATGGTGACCCTCATTTAGGCCATGCTAAAAGCTATATTGCCTTTGATGTGGTGGTCCGCTATCTGAAGAAACTGGGTTATTCTGTTCGGTATGTGCAGAATATTACTGATGTAGGCCATCTTACCGATGATGCCGATGGCGGTGAAGACAAACTGGAGAAGCAATCCCGTTTAGAGCGCAAAGAACCCATGGAAGTTGCCGAAAAGTACACGTATAATTATTTTCGGGACATGGATTTATTAGGTGTACAAAGGCCGGATATCTCCCCCAGGGCCTCGGGCCATATCCCTGAACAAATTGACATGGTCCAAAAGCTCATGGATAACGGCCATGCTTACGAAGTGGATGGCAATGTATATTTTGAGGTTTCCTCCCTTCCGGATTATGGGAAACTCAGCGGACGAACAACCGATGCCTCTGAAAGCGGCACCCGGGTCGAATCAGCGAGCGACAAAAAGAATCCTTCCGACTTTGCCCTGTGGAAAAAAGCGGGCCCGTCCCATATCATGAAATGGAATTCGCCCTGGGGACAGGGTTATCCGGGCTGGCATATCGAATGCTCGGCTATGTCGGTTAAATATCTGGGCGAGACTTTTGACATCCACGGTGGGGGATTGGAAAATCAGTTCCCCCATCATGAATGTGAAATCGCGCAGTGTGAGGGGGCCGGCTACCACCCCTTTGTCAGATACTGGATGCATAATAATATGGTGACGCTCAACGGGCAGAAAATGGGAAAATCGTTGGGTAATGCCATTAACCTGCAGCAATTTTTCAAGGGCGGCCACCCCCTGCTTAGCCGGGCCTGGAGACCCGATGTAATTCGTTTTTTCCTGCTGCAAAGTCATTATGGAAGCACTACCGACTTCTCCGAACCGGCATTGGAAGGCGCAGAGTCCGGCCTTAATGCCCTTTATGATATCATAAGCAGCATTCAGGATGCCGAAAAAGGCAATGCACCCGACTTTGATGTTGACAGCTTTAAAAAAGGCCTGTATGCCCGTATGAACGATGATTTCAATACGGCCAAAGCCATTGCTTATCTATTCGAGACCCTCAGGCCATTAAAAAGCCAATTGGCTAAGGGAGAGGTACCGAATAATCTGGAACGTCTCAATGAGCTTCTTTACTCCTTTTGCCATGATGTTCTGGGCTTATGGCCGGAGCAAACCTCCGGAGTAGATCAAGAAATACTGCATAGCCTTGTGGATTTGCTGCTTGAAATGAGAACAGAGGCTCGCAAAAATAAAGACTTTACTTTATCTGATCAAATCAGGGACCAACTGACCGGGCTTGGCATCACCATTGAAGATAAACCGGAGGGGACTACCTATAAATTTTGAGAAGATTAATTTTTGTACATTAAATAACTGACATCGTAAAATAACCCCTATTTCATGAATTCTGATTATTTTTTCTGGCAAGGTGACCCCATCCTTGTTGATTTCGGAGCGATACCACTTCCCTTCCCCTTAAATCTATTTGGTTTAATATTAGGGGTCATCGCCTTTTTTGGATTATCCTATTATTTAAGTGCTCAGGAAGAAACCAAAAGCAAGAAAAAACGTCAGGCTGCTAATGAAACATCGGAATTGAGTGGCTGGCAGCTTACCGGATTGTTTGTTGGATGCATGGTGATCGCTCAATTGGTATTCTTAGTATTTCCATCACCGGTTATCAGCCAAATCGGGCCCATTGTTCTGCGTTGGTACGGGATCTTATTCGCATCGGCATTTCTGCTGGCCTATTTTCTGGCCCGCCTGGTCTTCCGTCAGTCCGGTAAACCGGTGATAATGGTTGAAAGCCTGTTAACGTATATGTTGGTGGCTACCATTGTCGGAGCCCGGCTTGGACATGTTATTTTTTATGATATCGAATATTATGCCATGAATCCCGACCAGATACTGGCTGTTTGGCGGGGTGGGTTGGCCAGTCATGGAGCGGCAATCGCCATATTAATTGGGATCTGGCTTTTTGTTAAAAAACATCATGGCATCACCTTCTTGTGGTTAACCGACCGGGCGGCCTTAACCGCCATTCTTGGTGGCGCTTTTGTGAGAATAGGGAATTTCTTCAACTCCGAGATTTACGGTATACCCACCGAGGTGCCCTGGGCTGTAATCTTTGCCCAAATCGATATGCAACCGCGTCACCCCTCCATGTTATACGAAGCCCTGCTATGTGTATTTGTATTTGTCGTTCTATGGAAGGTTTACAAATCTTATCAACACCAGCCACCGGAAGGCTTCTTAACGGGCATCTTTTTTATCATTTTGTTTATGGGCCGGTTTCTTATCGAATACACCAAAGTTGAGCAGGCGGAATTCGCTACGGACTGGTTTATTGGGATGGGCCAGCTTTTGAGCATACCCTTTGTTATCGTGGGAATATGGCTGTTAACCCGGGTGGACTGGAAGCAGGCAAGAGTTAAACAGGCGGAAGATCCGGATGGAAAATTTAAGTGAATTTGTTGATAAGTAATTTTCTTTTCTATTAAGAATATTACATATTAAACCTATGATCAGTTTGATTGATAAGTACGTCAGTTATCTTAAGCATGAGCGGAATGCCTCATCACATACCATTACGGCGTATAAGACAGACCTGAAGCAATTCTATATCTTCTGCCAGGGTGAATTCGGTGTGGAAGTGGATATTCAGGATATCAAGCGGATCACCATCAGGGTCTGGCTGGGACAATTGCTGGAAGCAGGCTTATCCAAAACTAGTATAGCCCGTAAAGTCGCGGCTACCCGGGCTTTTTTTAAGTATTGTTTTAAACGAGGCCATATTCAACACAATCCTGCGCATTTATTACTGGTGCCTAAAAAAGATAGAAAACTTCCTCAGGTTGCCAGCGTTAATGATCTGAATGCTATGATGGAAATCGTCGACACCAGTACTCCGAGAGGACTTCAAGACCTGGCTATATTGGAACTATTTTATTCTACCGGAATGCGCCTGAGTGAATTAACAAACTTAGACATCAAAGCCATCAACCTTCCCCAGAATCAGGTACTTGTTAAAGGTAAAGGCGCAAAAGAACGCATCGTACCTTTTGGCAGCAAGGCCAAATCTGCCCTAGTTGCCCATCTTGATCAACGATCATCTTTACTAGGTAAAAAAAGTGACGACGATGCCCAACGTGCTTTATTTCTTAGCGCATCGGGTAAGAGGATATATTCTATAGCTGTACAGCGTCTGGTGAAACATTATTTTTCATTGTGCAGCGAAATCACACAGAAGAGTCCGCATATCTTAAGGCATAGTTTTGCGACCCACCTGCTTGACCGGGGGGCCAACATCAGAGTGATACAAGAATTATTAGGGCATGCCAGTTTGGCTGCCACACAGATATACACAGGGACCAGCATTGAACACCTGAAAAATATTTACGCAAAGGCTCATCCCAGAGCTGACAATCAACAATAACCATTCATTGGAGGATAATATGAACACCACGTTCACCGCTAGAAAATTTAACGCAAGTCCAACATTGCAGAATTATGCAAATCAAGCTGTTAATAAACTGGAGAAATTTTATGATTCCATACTGGTTTGCGATATTGTTCTCGAGCCTAATCCTGACCCTAATCAGCCTCAGAAGGCGGAACTGAACCTGCAGGTGGCACGCGATTTTCTAACGGCCACAGAAACGGGAGTTAGCTATGAACAGGCTATTAACAAGGTTGTCGATAATATGAAACGGCAGATTAAAAAATACAAGGATAAACGTTTCGCCAATTAAACATGAGCTATGAGTGCCGGGTAAACCAGCCCGGCATCTCATTAGCCTTTCCCTTCCATCAGAATCCAGCCTCATGCCACTCAGAGAGCATCCGCCCATACCAAGAAAAGAAAAAATCAGTGTGTCGTTTTTGATCCTGCGGCTTCGAAAGCTATTGCATATTGATCTTAAACCCCTTGCAGCTGAACATCTGTGTGAGGAACGCTTCGTCACAGAAACGGATTTGCATCGCCCGGGTTTAGCCCTTGCGGGTTATATTGAACTGTTTACCCATCAGCGCATTCAGGTGATCGGAAACAGTGAAACCCAGTACATGAACCATATCGGTAAAGAAAGCCAGGAGGCCGCATTTGGCAATATCACCCGGTTCGACATACCTGTTATTTTTCTGACCGATAATAATGTACTGCCGCCGAGACTTCTAGAGATGGCCACTGAAGCCGGCATCCCTATATTCACCACCCCGGTTGAGACCACAAGGTTCATGTTCCTTTTAAGGGATTTCCTGGAGGACCAATTTGCACCCCAGACCATGGTTCATGGTTCGATGGTTGATGTTTATGGAATAGGCATCCTCATTGCCGGCAAGTCAGGAATTGGCAAAAGTGAAGTGGCTCTTGACCTGGTAGAACGCGGACATCGGCTTGTGGCTGACGACGTAGTGATCATCACCAAGAAAAGCAATGTATTAATGGCCACGGCGACTGATTTAAACAAGCATTTTATGGAAATTAGAGGCCTGGGTATTGTGGATGTTTTATCTATGTTCGGCATAAGATCGGTCCGTTATCAAAAACGCCTTGAAATTATTTTGGATCTCTACCTATGGGATGAGGAAACCCAGGTAGACCGCACCGGTTTAGACCGAAACAAAGCATCCATGCTGGGATTAGATATACCCATCATTCACCTCCCCATTACCCCGGGTAAAAACATTACGGTAATTGCAGAGGTTATTGCCATGAATCATCTGCTTACCAATTATGGATATGATGCCGCCGAAGAATTTCAGAATAAAATAAAGAACCGGATTGCCAGTAAAGCAAGAAATGAACCCTCAATTCGCCGTTCCATCGAATATTTTGAGGGAGATCTGGAATAATATTATCTTGTATATTACTAATTTTGTAAGTCTTAGCTACAACTTAATGATTTGAATCCATGAATGATTTCATTAAGTTCATGGAACATGTGTTTCCTTTACTTTAGAGAATCTAAATAAGATCTATTGAAGAAGTTTTACATTTACGATGATCATGATTGTCAGTTTAAGCCTGTTGATTACCATTCATTAAATCGCGTGGCCCATGCCGCCTGTTCTGCTATTCTTTATGGCGTGGTATTAACCAGCTTTGCCATTATCTTCCTTTCATTCGTGGCAGGGTCTCCTTCTGAAATTGCCTTAAAGAATGAAAATGAAGAATTAGTTCAACAACTTCAGAGTACAAAAGAAGTCATCCAAAAAATAGATGATCGTATCAATGAACTAGCCGCAGTAGATAATGAGCTTTACCGTTCTATGCTGGGTGTTGACCGCATTTCTTATGATGAGCGGCAAGCCGGTGTAGGGGGTGCGGATACCCATTCTGAATTTGATGTTTTTCAAAGTGAAACTACGGATCTCTTAAAATGGGCTGCCAACAGCCTGGAAAGTATTGACCGGCGGATCAATATCCAGAAGTTAAGCTTTGAGGAGTTGAAAGGTTACTACAATGAGAATCAGGAAAAAATGCGGAATATGCCGGTGATCAGTCCGGTTAAGGGCGTCATCCTAAGTGGCTATGGAATGAGGATTCATCCCACTCACCGTACCCGTCGCATGCACCACGGTATTGATTTCAGGGCCAGGGTTGGTACCCCCATTTATGCTACGGGAGATGGAACCGTTAAACAGGCACGGCGTTGGGGCACGTATGGAAATTACCTTGAAATAGACCATGGTTATGGTTTTGAAACCAGGTTTGCCCATTTATCCAGATTTGGAGAAGGCATAAAAAATGGTACTGAGGTAAAACGCGGCCAGTTAATTGGATATAGCGGTAATAGTGGGGTTACCACCGGACCGCATTTGCATTACGAAGTGCGTATGAAGGGAAAAAGCATAGATCCCTTAGATTACCTTTTCGGTGATATCACTCCTGAAGAATACAGAGAGTACCGCAGAATTGCCGATGAGAACCCTATGTCACTGGATTAGGCCCTGCCCCTTTAGCTCATCTGTTAACGAAATCAGGGATTAGGGAAAATCCCGCCAACTTTTGCCCATCATGATTACATGAAAAAGTTGATCTTTTTAAGATAATCCCTAATCTCTGATCATTTTTTTATTTGCTTAATATTTTAGCTACAACAAAACCAATGATAATCCCTCCTGCAAAGGCATAGGCAACGCCTTCTTCTGGATTTGATTTTACATATTTCCGGGCGTTATCAAATTCATTTCGTATTTCTTTTTCGAGTCGTTCTTTCTCTATATTAAGTTTTTCCAGTACTTTATCATAAACGGCACTTTCAATGTCTTCTGTATTTTGATTCGTTTGTTCTTTAGCCATGATCTTCCTTGATATTTAAATATTTAGGGTTATGAAATAAGGTACTTCATATTTTGTTTATATAAAAAACATATTTCTATGTTAATCATCAAACTAATGCCTTGCGTTCCATGATTCATGATTTTAATGAAAGATTTGAACTCCTTAAAAAATATTTCAGCCAAAACAGTCGGTATATTACCGGCGCCCGTTCAGAAATCACCAACGAAACAAAGCAAAAAGCAGACGGATCACCGGTTACCAGTGCCGATCAGTGGGGCAATGATTATTGGGAAGATATTATTAAAACGGAATTTCCCGGCGAGGTATTTATCGGTGAAGAATCGGATTCTCATTCCTATCCCAAAGATGCTGAATATGTCTGGTATGTAGACCCCATCGATGGTACCAAGGAATATATTAGCGGGTATGGTCCCTACTATACCTTGATTGGTTTAGCGGTAAATGGATTGCCTGCTTTTGGTATCGTACAGGAACCGGAGACGGGTAAAATCATCTATGGCAGTACAGAACAGCAGCCTATTCTGTTAAATGGCAGGCATGATCAGCATCAAACGCTTGGCGGTATCCGCAGCTGGGAAAAAACAAACCGGGTCATGATGCGCGGTATTAATGCTGAAAAAAGGAAAAACCTTAAGGAAAGGTTGAACGTAGACAGGGTCAGGAATGTAGGAGTAACCCATAACCAGCTTGGACCCCTGTTTAACAAATGTTCCGGTTTTATCAGCAACAGAGCTACCTCTTACTGGGATATTTGTGGCCCGGCGGCCATCATGTCAGCTGCCGGCTTTGATACTGAATTCAAAGTTGGGGAAAATAAGGTCCGTCTGAACGACGGCTCAATTATGGCGGACCGATTCTATATTTTGCCTCAAGACGCACCCGAAGAAGTAAAGAAAGCCGTGATGGATTGGTAGCTATTGCGGTTTCAGATCAGGTTAACGCTTTCTGATCTTTATACTGAAGTTCATATAACCTGCGGTATATCCCCTCTTTTTGATTGAGTAATTCCAAATGGGTTCCTCTTTCGCGGATTTTACCTTTATGCATCACCAGTATTTGGTGGGCATGCCTTATGGTGGATAGCCTGTGGGCAATGACAATGGAGGTACGCCCTTTCATCAGTGTATCCAGGGCATCATTGACCAATGCCTCCGTCTCAGAATCGACGCTGGAAGTGGCTTCATCCAAAATAAGGATGCGGGGGTCATATACCAAAGCGCGAACGAAGCACAGAAGCTGACGCTGCCCCATCGATAAAGAAGTGCCCCGTTCCTGGAGGACATAATCATAGGTGCCGGGCAGCTTATTAATAAAACGATCTGCCTGAACCAGCTCAGCGGCCTGCTGTACCTTTTCATGTGTTATATCCGGATTCCCCAGGGTGATGTTTTCGTATATGCTCCCTGAAAATAATGCATTGTCTTGCAAAACCAGTCCAAAGTGAGACCGCAGCTGGGTGAGATTATATTTCCTGATGTCAACACCATCCAGTGTAATGGAACCGGAATTAACATCGTAATACCTCATCAAAAGATTAATAATGGTGGTCTTTCCCGATCCCGTAGCGCCGACAATGGCCGTAACCTCACCGGGATTGGCCGTAAAATTTATATCTTTAAGCACATGATCTTCATTGCTGATATACTTAAACCATACGTTATCGAACATGATCTTTGGTTCCACATGTTCAGGTGCATCGGATTGACCGGGATCAATGATATGATTTTCGGTATCCAATACATTAAATATTCTTTCCGAAGAAGCTAAAGCGCTTTGAAGGGTATTGAATTTTTCGGCGAGATCCCTGATAGGCAGAAAGAACAGTCTTACATACTGTATAAAGGCCAGGAGCACACCAAAGGAGACATCGCCAAGAAGTACACGCGCTCCTCCGTACCAAACCACTAAGGCCATGGCAAGACTGGCAAGAACCTCAACAATCGGCCAGAATATCGAGAAATAGAAAATGGTTTTTATATAAGCCTGAGTATGCTCTTCATTAATAGTGCGAAAACGCTCAGCTTCTTTTTCTTCACGTCCAAAGATCTGGACGATGCTGATCCCATTGATATGTTCCTGAATAAATGAATGGAGCCTGGCTATTTGGTCCCGTACATTCAGAAAAGCAACCCTGACTTTAGCTTTGAATAGCATGGTGGCATAAAACAACAGGGGGAGTGTGGATAACGTGACGAGTGACAACTCCCAGCTCATGCTGAACATAAAGGCCATAATGAACACTATGCGCATCAGATCACCAAGAATATTGACGACGCCTGAAGAAAGCAGTTCGCTTAAGGCTTCAATATCACTTGTGGTTCGGGTGATCAGCCGGCCGATAGGGTTCCGGTCAAAAAACTGGACATGGAGGCTTTGGATCTTTTTAAATACGGCGTTCCGTAAGCTATATAATGCATTTTGGCCTACCCATCTTGTCAGATAGGTATTTAGCATCAATAGAAGAGATTCCGCGACCAGAACCGCGAAAAAGAGCAGCGATATTCTTATTAAACCGGGTAAATCATTGGCCTGGATATAATCATCAACGGCTATTTGTGTCAGATAGGGACGAAGAGGCCCCAGAAATGATATAAGCAGAATCAGGAACAAAGCCAGGGCCAGATACCACTTAAAAGGCCTCACATAGACGTAGAGACGCTTTACCAAATGGGTATCAATCCCTTTCCCTGGTTTTTCTTGTTTCTTTTTCAATTAATGATTTAATGTTTTATTAAAGGCCGCAGATCACTTCCCCGGGTATTCTAAATACTATTTTACCTATCCTGTTTAAAATCGGTCAAAGTCATCAAAAGGCGTTCTGGGTGTAATAGGTAAGGGCTTTTTAGGTTTATGAGGATTGTCTTTACGCACTCGTTCATGCCTTACCGGCCGGTCACCATCAGACGATTTGTAATACCGGGAATTGGTCCGCTTGGTAAATCTTTTCTTTGTACCTGAAGTTTTTTTAGGTATAAACTTTTTCTTTGGTTCAGGTTGGGCTTTGGGTTTAAAGTTTGCGTCAACCAACTCAACCGTGGGTTTAATAATCCCTTTTTCCAGATGGGGTTTGGTCATTATTTGCTTCAGTTCAGCGGCTACCACAGATTCCGGAAAAACTTCTTTGGCCTCCTTGAGTAACACAAAAGGATTGGTATAGCGGGCTGAAAAATGGCTAAGGACCAGTTTCCCGGCATTGGCTGTTTTGGCCACAATGGCTGCTTCCTGAGCGCTGGAATGTCCGGTTTCTTCTGCTTTCCCTTTTAAGGTATGGCTGAAAGTAGCCTCGTGGTACAGAATAGTCACATTATCGGCAAGTTTAACAGCATTTTCACAAAATACCGTATCCGTCACATAGGCAAAGCTTTCGCCGGCCTGGGCCTCTCCTACGATATCAGAAGAACGAACCAGGGTCCCGTCTTCCAATTCCACATCACTACCTGCTTTTAAGGTTTTAAAATCAGAATCTTTTGTAATACCGAATTCGCCGGCTTTTTGAGCATCCACTTTACCCGGTTTATCTTTTTCCTGAAACCGGTAGCCTACACAGAAAGACGTATGTTCCAAAGGACGTGCTTCTACATAAAAATCAGCTTCGTCAACCACCACTTCATGATCGAACTTTTCTTTGAGTAAGGTGTAGTTGATTTCATAATTTAAGTCCAGCCCGGTAAGCTTCATATTAGACTGAACAAAATCCTTAATCTTCTTAGGGCCTACGATGGTTAGTTTTTTGTCCCGGCGTTGTAATTGAAAAGTAGAAAGCAGGCCAAGCAAGCCAAAAATATGATCACCATCCATATGTGAAATAAAAATATATTCTATTTTTGACCGCTTCATTCCGGCTTGTAACATACGCATCTGTGTATTTTCACCACAGTCGAATAAATACGTACTGCCTTCTCTCCACAAGGCCACCGAGGATAAGTGTCGGGTTGATGTTGGAGTTGCTGAGGCGACTCCGAGGGGCATAATTATCATAATCTCTCCATTTGATTTCTTTTAGTGTCATCTGCCTTTCAAGCAAAAAACATAGGTCTTTTTTAAGTTTTATATTTCTTCCAGCTCTTTTTCCAGAAGCTGTTTTTTGTACATTTCCGAATATTTTTCATTAAGGGATAAAAGCCTTTCATGAGTACCATACTCCACAATAGTTCCATCTTCTATATAATAAATAACATTTGCATTTTGAACCGTTGATATTCGATGGCTTATTAATATAGAAGTTCCGTATTTAAAATCATGAAGATGTTGAGAAATTTCATTCTCTGTTTTAGTATCTACAGCACTTAATGAATCATCTAATATGAGAATTTTAGGTTTTCTAATCAATGCCCTTGCAATTGAAGTCCGTTGTTTCTGCCCACCCGATAAGGTGATGCCTCTCTCCCCTAATTTGGTTTCGAACTTTTGATCAAAATGGAGGATGTTTTCTAATATTTGCGCGTGAGATGCGGCATTGCGGATATCTTCTTCAGATGCATTATTTACTCCGAACGATATATTTTCGGCAATGGTATCAGAAAACAGAAACGTATCCTGAGGTACGTAGCCAATATGGGCACGTAAAACCGATAAAGGTATTCTCTTTATATCGATACCATCCATCGTTATTTTACCTTTTTGCGGGTCATACAATCTTGTGATCAGCTGGACGGCCGTGGTCTTGCCGGAGCCGGTTCTGCCTACGATAGCGATATTCTGGCCTGCCTCTATTTTCAGGTTCAGGTTTTTCAAAACCGGTACGGATGATCCCGGATAGGTAAACTCTACATCATGAAACTCGATTTGCCCGGAAAGTCGGGTGATTGAAGTCTCTGTCTGCTTATCATCCAATATTTGATGAGGTTCTGCCATAAGAGCCTGGATTCTGTTATTTGAAGCGGCTGACCTTTGCAGCAGATTGAGGGTATAGCCCAGGGAAGCCACCGGCCAGGTCAGGTAGGCCACATCAATAATAAATTCAGCAATATTTCCTACAGAAATGGTACCCTCGATCACCATACTCCCTCCCTGCCATAACACCAAGACCACAGACATACCAATTAAAAGGTTTAGCGTGGGGTGAAAAAGAGATTCTACGACATCCAGCCCTAGCTTTTTCTTTTTATACACTTCACTTTCATGCTCAAATCGTACCTGTTCATAGTCTTCCCGGTTATAGGCTTTAATCAGCCGGTTGCTTGAATAGGCTTCCTGCACACGGCCCACCAGGTTTGAATACTGATGTTGAATTTCCGTTGAGCGGCGATTGATGAATCCACTTATCCAGTAAGCTAAAACACTTAAGAACGGAAGTGGCAGCAGGGCCCAGAAGGTTAAGGTTGGGTTCACCATGATCATTATGGTAATAATAATCCCCGCTCTGGTAAGCGTGTTGATGGTATACATAAAACCCGGGCCAAAGTATTCCCTGACCCTTACAACATCCTCCGTAGCCCGGGTGTAAACATCACCGCTGCTGGTCCGGTTGAAGTAACTTTGGGGCAGTTTCAGGAGATGGTCAAATATTTCATTCCGCAGGTCATATTCAATTTTCCGGGAAGTAACGATGATCGTCTGGCGGGTAGCAAATAAGAAGAGTCCGTATAACAGGACCGCCCCCAGCAGATAGAGTGAATTTATGGCCAGGATATTACCGGCTTCCTGATGGAAAAGGATATCGAAAGTACTGTCATACACTTCATTGGAAGACTTTGAAATCTCCTCAACGGCATCCATGGTTTGTCGAATCAAAATGGGTATCCAAACTAAAAACATATTAGCCAGAGTAAGAAATATAACCCCCAGGGCGACCGGGCCTTTATATTTCTTAAAAAAGCGGTTTAGTTTAAATAAGTCTCTCATGATTCTTATTTCATCCTTTAGCTTTCTACTTTAAAGAATGGTTTATCAGACATTTTGGGGTTCTAGTTTATTTATCCATTCCTTACCTAATCTGAATCCGGAAAGATAAGCCGTTTCTATCGTTTGCTTGCCAAAGTAATCTCCGACTAGAGCTACATTTGTTGGATGATCGATCAGTTCTAAATAAGGCACCTTAAGAGGATTGCGCGGTTTATTATATTTCCAAATATGGATATCCTGCCGGATAGGTCTCGCAGCCCACGGCCCTAAAATGGCCTCTGCCCTTTCAAGCATGAGTTTAACAGCTTGTTCCGAACTGGAATTTATATATTTTTTAGCAAATTCGCCTGTTGATTGAAAAACGATTCCGAGCTCCCCTGAATTTTGCCTTTTACTATTTTCGTTGGATATCCATTGCAGGCGATCATCCTGGCATATGATTCCTTTCCATTCAGGTATTTCTCGTTTCCCATAATCAGCCATTAACGATATACAAGGCTCATACTCTATCCTGTTTATGGATTGAATCAATTTACGGAAAGCGAGTTCATCCTGAGAAGTCTGAATCAAGCCATAGGCCTCTGTCGACGGCGTGGCTATGATAACGGCATCCAGTTCAAAGGTGTTAATATCAGACATCGTGATCATCCAGTTTCTCTTGCTTTTACGGTTGGATCCGATAAACGTCATGCTGCTAACCGGTACCCCTGTCCTGAAATCCAGCCATCGGCTTAAATATCTGGCAATGCCGTTCATACCGTCAGGAGCCATATAATAGGTACTTCTTTCCTTGCCGGGATAGGTATCGAAAAGTTTTTTGCCGTCACTGTATGATAATGTCTCACACCATTTTTCAACTAAACCAGCTTCTTCAAGTTCCTGTATAAAGGCTTTGAATTCATCGCTTTCAGGATGGAAATAGGGTACGCCATAATCAAATATGATCTGTTTATCGCCACCGGTTTTACTGCTGGCCAATCTCCCGCCAAAATGGCCGCTTTTTTCAAAAACAACCACTTCGTGTCCTGCTTCTGCCAGTGTTTTCCCGGCGATGAGGCCGGATAGCCCGGCTCCAATTACTCCAATTACCATTTTTTTATTTTTTTATTCTGTAAATAAACTAATTAATTGCCTTAAATATATGGGTTTTAACAGGTCTGATTTAGATTAATATGCTCTCTTCTTTCATATTTTTCGGAATAATACAACGGATATTATCGTTACGGACAGCTCCGGAATTTTTTTTGTGGATCTCATAACAAATGATTAACCAGCCTTTACTGACACCTCTTTATTTATAGGAAAATGGAAATGGCCCAACCGGTTCTTCATTGAAGCCATTCGGGTGGTATCTTCAAAAAAATCTCTTGTTTTATTCTCAATTCGATAGTGCCTTATTAAATTTAGTTTATAGTAACGAAGTTATCGTAAAAATCCCATCATATTATAAATATTTTTTGATGTTAATTGAATATGGCCTTCTTATGATGATTCCGTGTGTTTATTCTTTTATAGTCGATCACTTCAATTGCAACTGAGTTGCATAGTATGTACCTTTAGGTATGCTAAACCTTGAACAATTTTTAAGAAAATACGGGCTGAAAGCTACCCGGAACAGGATTGAGATTTTATCCATCTTGCGTGATTCAGATACTGCCCTTTCACACAACGATATCACGGAACGATTGGGTGATACGTATATTGATAAGGTTACTTTGTATCGTACCCTGAATGCTTTTACCGAAAAAAATATTATCCATAAGGTTGCCAGTGAAGACCGAAACTGGAAATATGCCCTTTATATAGATGATCATAAAAAACCGGAGGTCAGCCATGAACATGCACATTTTGTATGTAACCAATGTGACCAAATTTATTGCTTTCCAATGGAACCCATTACTAAACCGGATTTAACAACGTCCACTGGTTTTGTGGTTGATACCCGTGAAGTAAGGCTCCACGGACTTTGCCCCACCTGTCAAATTTAAATGCTCATGCTCAAAAGAAGTCTTAATCATCCTATGCTTTCTAATATGAGCATTGTATTTTCATCCGTTTGCGTGCTTCATTGCCTGCTGACGCCATTCTTTATTTTATTATTACCGGCCCTGGCTGAGTTTTTCTCAGATACCATAGAGTTTGCTTTGATTATGGCCGTAGTGCCTTTAAGTTTACTGGGGTTTTTACCTGCCTGGTTAAAGCACAAAAACTATGCATTACTACGATATTTTATATTAGGCTTGTCATTGGTTCTTGTGAGTCAGCTATTCATCCACACCGCCCATGACAGTTTGGTAACACGATCGTCTATTGCGCCTAACTTAACTTATATCAAAAGCGTGGTCATGTTTTTGGGGGCCTCTATTTTAGCCTTCGCCGTCTATAAAAACAATAAACACACTCACGTCTGTAACCATAAGCATTAGTGTGATTTGCCTGTTGCTTAATTCGTCTCTGGAGAATTATAATCATGCATCAGAATAATTGTGTGAAGTTGTATTGGATCCCTGGATCTAACGTATTAACTAACGGATGATAAATTGATCGAATTTTTCTTCTTCTTTCCCGAAACCTTCTTCCGCATTATTTATGTCTATGGATAATACCCTTGCTAACAGAGGACCCTGGTTACAAGCCTCCATCATTTTATTAACTGAGGCCTGTTCTCCCTCAAATATGGCCTCTACATCCCCATTATCAAGATTGCGGACCCAGCCGTTTACACCCAGGTTATGAGCGTTTCGATGTACAAAAGCCCGGTACCCTACTCCCTGTACTTTTCCTTTTATAATTACCTTTTTTCTGATTTTCATTTAGTGAATTTATTTTTAATGAAATATAGCAGATTAGCGGCTGATACGTTTAATCTTAAAAAATGGCTCCGGTTCATAAAATATCAATGCCGACATCCGTATATTCAAACCAAATTATTCCATAACACCATTCCTTTATTATGACCGGCAGCGGATTGACCTGGCTTTTATTTAATGTTTTCATTTTGGTGATGCTAGCCATAGACCTCGGTGTAATGAACCGGAAAACGCACGTAATCAGTGTCAAAGAGGCCCTGCTTTGGACCGGCCTTTGGATCTTCCTGGCTATGGTCTTTTTTGTCGGTTTACATATCTATGCCACATCGGACATAGCCCTTAAATTTCTCACGGGCTATTTAATTGAAAAATCACTTAGCCTGGACAACGTCTTTGTCTTTTTGTTGATATTCACCTATTTCAGGGTCCCGGCCGAATATCAACATAAAGTCTTGTTTTGGGGTATTCTAGGCGCTTTAGTGATGCGTGTCATCTTTATTTTTGCCGGCGTTGCGTTACTGCAAAGATTTCATTGGATGATCTATCTGTTTGGGGCATTTTTGATTTTCACCGGTTTAAAAATGCTTTTCCAAAAAGACAAAGAAATTAACCCGGAACGAAATCCTATCTTGTTGTTAGTGCGCCGTTTTGTCCCCGTGACAAAAAACTATCACCAGGCTAAATTCTACATAAGGGAGAAAGGAAAGCTGGTTTTAACTCCCCTTTTCATTGTGCTCATCGTAATTGAAACCAGTGACCTGATCTTTGCTCTCGATTCAATCCCTGCCATCCTCGCGGTAACACAGGATCCATTTATTGTCTACAGCGCCAATGCTTTTGCTATACTTGGGCTTCGTGCCCTGTATTTTGCCCTGGCCGGTGTCATGCGTATTTTCCATTACCTGCACTATGGACTTTCTCTGATTTTGGTGTTTATCGGGACTAAAATGATGCTTGAAGGACTCATTGAAATTCCATTACCTATCGTTTTAGGATTCATTACTTTTATCATTGCGGCCTCTGTAGTAGCCTCACTTCTCAATCCCAAACCCGTTGAGGAACTACCGGTTCCCGATGAAGTTCCGAAGGATGAACTCATTCATAAGATTGGAGAAATAAAGAAAAAAGGGGAACAGGAATAACAAAGTAGCCGTTTATAGTATCTTTCTACGTCAATGCTCGAAATAAAGAAGTACGGCAGTCATGGACTAAAACTATCTGAACTGGATATCGGACTGGATCTCAGCGGGTTTTATGCCAGCCACGTATTTATCTCTCATGGCCATGCTGATCACGTGCCTCGTGACCGCACCATGACGGTATACGCTACCTCGCCCACAGCAGCCATTATGAAGGCACGGGGGTTTAACGGGAAGATCATCACCTTACCCTTTTACGAAAAGGCCAGGCTTCCCAATGCTACTGTTCAGTTTTACCCTGCCGGCCATATCCTGGGTTCTGCCATGACCTACATCCAAAGTGATATGGGGAATGTGCTGTATACAGGAGATTACCGCAACCCTCCATCCCCTGCCTCCGAAGGATTTGAATTGCCTGACGATGTCGATTATCTGATCACGGAAGCTACCTTCAATCTGCCGGTTTACAAGTGGCTGAGTCATGAATTCTTATTCAAACAAATACGGGACTTTGCCATTGATTCCATTGACGGAGGATTTACGCCGGTGTTCCTGTGCTATAATCTCGGAAAAGCACAGGAGGTCATGCACGCTCTTGCGCCCCTTGGCAAGCAGGTTCAGATCCATAATGGTGGATTAACGCTTTGTGATATCTATGAACAGTTCGGAGTGAATTTAGGAACTTATGAGGCTTATAAGTCCACCACTGTGGAAAAGGGGATTCTTGTCACTCCGGCATCTTCGCTGGAACAAAGTATGGTAAAGAATATCCGTCATAAAAAAATAGCCTACGTTTCAGGTTGGGCATCAAGAGAATCATGCCGTAACCAACTCAATGTGGATAAGCTTATCCCTCTTTCCGATCATATAGATTTCTTTGAGCTTATTAAGCTGTGCAAATTACTTAATCCTAAACACGTTTATATCACCCATACACCCAATGCTGATGTAGTCAGGTATTATTTAAGTAAAGCCGGAGTGGCCTCGACTGACCTCCAGAATGATTACGTCAATGATGATTGAACATCCATATCATCCTGATGCTGATTCCTTTCTGGCATTCTGTAATGCAGCTCAGGATATTGCAGAAACCCGGGGAAGTAATGAAAAGGTAAAAATATTTGCCCATTACTTAAAGCAGTTGAAAGATGAACAGGATGTTTCTCTGGCTGCCCAGTTTCTGGGTGAAGGTGCTTTTTCCCGTATTTCGGGAAAACGTGCTGCCATAGGACATCGCACCGCGTCTATGGCCGCTGCAAACTTTTGTGAAGTTGATTACGAAATGGTTTTTAAGCCCTGTAGAAACTCATTAGGCAGCGCATCTGAAACTATGGAGAAGCTTATGCTGAATATCCCTGAAGCTGCCGCAAAACGCAATCCACACCCCTTCAGCCTGAAGGATATTGAGGATGAATACCATAAACTGGAAAAGGCCCGCAAACGTGATGAGAAAGAAAACCTGTTGCTTGACATATGGAGCCGTTTAACTGCCCTCGAAATTAAGTTCTTTTATAAGATACTGGGACAAGGAACCTTAAGGATTGGTTTTGAGTCTAAAAGCATCATCAGCTCGATAGCCGCAGCCTTTGGCAAAGGCTTGCAGGAAGTAAGGTATGCTCACATGATTACCGGCAGTCTTGGCAAGACCGCCGTTTTGAGTATGCGGGATGAACTCCACAAGGCTGATTTCAGGATGTTTCAGCCTCTTTCCTTTATGCTGGCTTCACCGCTTGACAATGTCTCAGGCATAGATCTCAACATGTATCTTGCTGAAGAGAAATTTGATGGAATGCGTTGCCAAATCCATATTAATAAGTCCAAAGTAGCCTTATATTCCCGGGACCTGAATGAAGTAACCCATGTGTTTCCTGAGATTGTGGATGTATTTTTGCGTAAAAAGCTCAATAATACGGTCCTGGACGGGGAAATTTGCGTGTATAAAAACAATACTATTCAGCCCTTTCTCAGCTTGCAAAAAAGGATGGGTTTGAAGAAGCCTTCCAAAAACATCCTTAGCGAATATCCTGTTATTTTTATCTCTTATGATGTGCTTTACGTGAATGATACTCCTGTTTTTGATCTTAAGGTTCCTGATCGGCGGAAACTGCTTGAAGACATCTGTGCCGAGCATCAAATAGCGATCACCCACCAGTTCGAACCCCTGAATGAACGTTTTCTGGAAGAACGTTTTAAACAGGCCCTGATTCATGGAAACGAGGGGTTGATGCTTAAGAAGAAAGACAGTTCCTATGAATATGGCCATCGTGGAAAGTCCTGGCTGAAGGTCAAAAAGCCGGGTGGGTCTATTGATACGGTCATCATGTATGCAACGTCAGGCAGCGGTAAACGTGGAGGCACCTATTCGGATTTTACACTCGGTATCAGCGTAAGAAATGATGAACGGTATGAGGAGGAGTTCATCCCCATTGGCAAAGCTTACGGTGGCTATACGGATGCGGAATTAAAAAAGCTGAACCAGGAGATTAAACCATTAGCCGTTGAGCGATTTGGCCCTACCCTTTCCTTGAAACCCGGCATTGTTGTGGAATTGGAATTCGACGGCATTCAAATAAACAAGCGTACTAAAGCCGGTTATACGTTAAGGCTGCCTCGCTTTAAAGCCATCCGCTGGGACTTAGGCCCGGATGATGCCGACACTCTTGCCGATGTAGAGCGGATGTATCAGTTAAAACTGGATGAATATCGCGAATCCCAGGATGGATTCGGTTCATTCAAAATATAATAACCTTGAGGCTATTTAAGCTGCAAGATGTGCCGAAAGGCACTATTAATGTAGACTCTACCAGGCTTTACCCAACCTTGTGCTTAATGAGTCGAATACCGAATAAAGTACGGGTACAATCACTAAGGTCAGGAAGGTAGCGAATGTCAATCCACTGATAATTGCGATGCCCATGGGTCCCCAGAATAGAGAATTTTCTGATCCCAGCTGGAAATTTGGATCAAAACTGGCAAAAAGGCCTACAAAATCAATATTGATACCAAAGGTCAACGGCACCAGGCCTAATATGGTGGTAAGGGCTGTTAGCATCACAGGGCGGAAACGAATTCCTCCGGCTTCAATAATAGCATCTGTTTTTGATTTACCCTGATCTAATAATTGTTTGATGTAATCAACTAACACGATATTGTTTATACAGACGATACCCGCCAGGCTAATGATCCCGATAAAGGTCATCAAACTGAATAAGGTGCGTGTAAGCATTAATCCGGCCAGGACTCCTGTCAGGCTCAATCCCACGGCAATAAGTATGATAAAAGGTGCTTTCAGGCTATTGAATTTCACCAGCATGACGAAAAATATCAGAGCAAAACCAACCAGTAAGGCGGTAGTCAAAAAGCCAAAGCTTTCTTCCTGATCCTGATTTTCACCGGTATATTCCATGGAGTAACCGGTTGGTAGATTGGCCTGATAATCGTCAAGCATTTCCTGAACGTTAACTAATACTTCATTGGCACTGAAGCCTGGAGATACTTGCCCTTCAACCGTGGCCGTACGCCTCAGGTTCAGCCTGGTGATAGAGCCAAGGCCTGATCCATCAACGAATTCGGCAACAGAAACCAAGGGTATCTTATCTCCGGACATGTTGCTAATCATGAGGTTTTCCAGGCTTTCCAATTCGCTTCGATCTTCTTCACGGAGTCTGATGATGATATCATATTCATCTTCACCATCCCGATAACTACCAACCTCAAACCCGTTCATAGCAAACCTAATCGTTTGAGCAATATCAGCCAGGCTGATGCCACTGCGGATTGCCTTTTCATGGTTGATTAAGATTCTGTATTCAGGGAGTCCCCCGCTAATATTATCTCTGACATCCACCAATCCGGGAATCGTACCGGTTTCTGATGCTTCCTTCAGCATCGAATTTATTTCCCGAGTGATGCTTTGGATGATCGTGAAGTCTTCCCCTGAAATTTCGATGTTAACCGGTGGTCCGGTAGGTGGACCCATTTGTTCCTGATCAATTTGAATCAATGCGTCCGGTATACCCTGAAGCTGTTGGCGGACTTTGGCCATCGTTTGGCTGCTTGGTTCCTTCCTTTCTCCAAAGTCAACCATATTAATGGTAATACGCGACATTTCAGCCTGAGGTAAGCCACTGCCTCCAAAGGGTCCGCCTCCACTAATACCAACATTGACTAATACATTCTCAACATTGGCCTTGGATTCAGGATTGGTCTCCATTAGATTTTGAAACTTGTTCTGGATTTCCTTCACCATTTTATTGCTGGTTTCGATATTCATTCCAATGGGACCTTCAATATTTACCACTAACTGACCGGGTTCCCCTTCCGGGAAAAAGGTCACACCGGTTGGTGCAATGGTGAAGCCTGCAATAATGACGAATAATACACCAAAAGTAGAATTAACCAATAAAGCCCTGTGATCCGTAAGAATTAGGTTCTTTTCTTTTTTTAGCGTGATTCCAATTAAACCTAATACAATGAGAAAAATAGGTAACGAAAGCATAACCAGAAGCAGGTTAAAATCAATTTCCGTTCCGCCTAAAAGGTTCAATCCATTTACTAAAAGTATAAACAGGGCTAAGATAAGTCCGACAAAGACACTGATTTTTCTTCCTAAGATTATCGTTTCAAGGGTATGAATAATAATTCCTAAAATACCCAGTGCTAATAACACTCCACCCGGCACTAATAAGATATAACTTGCTGTTTCTGAGACGGTAGAGATCATGCCTCCCATGATCAGCAACAGAATTCCCATAGTAAAACATCCCAGGCTAAACGAATTACGCAACAAACTCCGGCGGGATGAATAATCTCTTATCAACATCCATTTAAGAAAGTCCTGATAGCTGATGACAATCTTTGGTAATGATTTGGTGGTAAACTTTAATGATGCAGGCTCAATCAGAAAATGATAAAGGCCGTAGATTACCAAACCGGAGGCTATAGTAACAGCCAGAGTGATGGGATTAATTATTCCTATAATGAGGGCGGTTAATGTGAGTAATATCACACCGATCCATTTACTAAGTTTACCCTTTTCAGCCTTTTCTTCATTTTCCAGCTTTACCACTAAAGCAGTCAAAACCGGGTAGATCACCAGGGCAACAAAAAGAGAGCAAGTTAGAACAATGATTAACGTCATGGGCAGGTAGCTCATAAACTGACCGATAATACCCGGCCAAAAAAGCATGGGAGCAAAGGCAGCAAGCAGCGTTAAGGTAGAAGCTATCAAGGCATAACCAACCTCACTGGTTGCTTTTTGGGCCGCTTCAAAACGGCCATATCCCTGTTCGAGATAACGGTATATATTTTCTACGACCACAATGGAATTGTCTACCAATAATCCCAGAGCTATAATGAGACTGAACAGAATGATAAAGTTCACGGTCTGGCCCATGAGCTGTAACACAATGAACC
Source organism: Balneolales bacterium (assembly GCA_040905745.1). Classification (GTDB taxonomy): domain Bacteria; phylum Bacteroidota; class Rhodothermia; order Balneolales; family Natronogracilivirgulaceae; genus JBBDMU01. The sequence continues at coordinate 142,769 of JBBDQY010000017.1, read as the reverse complement.
CAACAAAAATAGATAACGGAACGGCCGTGCCTACCAACAGAGCATTTCGGGCTCCTAAGAAGAATACCAGCACCAGGATAACAAATAACATCCCGCTAATGATACTATTCTCTAAATCTGTAATAAGGGTATCAATATTGTCGCTCTGATCGCCGGTGATCAGTATTTGAGTACCCTCGGGGAATGCAAAACTTGATAAGGCTTCATTAATTCCACCAGCCGTCTCAAGAATATTAGCACCCGGCCGTTTCAGTATATTCAGGCTGACCACCTGATTTTCTATGATATCATCATCAGGAACTGCATTCAATGTCCCATCGCCATTAACTTCCTGCCATATGGTAAGTCTGGAAAAACTCTGGCGCTCTTCGAAACCAAATATCACATCGGCAAGGTCGCGGATGTAGATTACGCCGGGATTAGAATCGTCTTCGGGACCCCCTCCTTCCGGTGGGGAAATAACAAGGTCCTCAATCTCCTTTGGATCATCAAATTCCCCGCTGATGCGCAACAGATATCTTAGCCTGTTTACATCGACATTGCCTCCGGGGATCGTCACATTCTGCTGTTGAATGGCTCCCATAATTTGATTGAAGGAGATATTATGCCCATTCAGGGAGGCCAGGTTTACATCTACCTGCACTTCCCGCTCAATACCGCCAATCAGATTGACTTCACGAACACCACTTACCGTTTCAAATACATCCTGAAGCCTTTCAGCGGTATCCGTAAGCCGTGAAAGGGGATAATTACCGGCCAGGTTAATGGTCATGATGGGGAAGTCATCAATATCTATTTCCGTGATGATTGGATCTTCTGCATCAGTAGGCAGATCATTCCGGGCAAGGCCTACCCTTTCTCTCACCCTTTGGCTGGCTTCGGTTAGCGCAATATCCAGGCCAAACTCCACAATCACCATACTCACACTTTCAAGTGTGGTTGATGTGATTTCTTCAATCCCGTTTATTCCCTGTAGTTCTCTCTCAAGAGGTTGTGTGATCAAAGATTCCATATCCGACGGACCAATACCAGGATATATGGTCGTAACAATAAACATCGGTATTTCAACAGAAGGATTAGCTTCCTTAGGGATCGTTACGTAGGCAGTAGCACCGGCTATGATAAGCAGCAGCGTTAGAACTACGATGCCCGTGCGATTATTAATTGAAGTTTCTACTATTTTCATGAATGCTGATTTTTAGAAGGCCATCTTTGTTTCAGGCTCGACAAGGAATTACACTATATTTTTATTCTACACGTACGATATCGCCTACATTTAAATTGGCTAATCCTGCAACGATCACTTCGTCGCCGTCAAATAATCCTTCGTGGATCAATACGTTGCCCGCGGTTGACTCTCCTGTGGTTACCGGTCGGTATTCGGCGACCGGCCTTTCCCCTTCACGATTGATTACAAATACATTCTGACCGGTTTCATCGCGAATAAGTGCGTTTCGGGGTACACTAATTACATCCGGTAATGTAGTATGAGTAACCAATAAATCAACGGTCATTTGAGGTTTCATCAACCTTTCAGAGTTATCGATCTCAATTTCAATAGGAAAGGTACGGGTTTGAGTATTTATAACATTTCCTGTGAAAGTGACTTCACTTTCAAGTTCTCCGGCATTATATGCTGATAAATCAACCATGACTTCTGATCCCACCCTGACATCATTTGAATATCTATCCGGCAAACCAGCCGTAATCTTTAGCTTATCAATATTAACCAGCCGAACCACTGCGTTTCCAGGATTTAATAATTCGCCCGTTTCGACCATGCGCTGTTCCACCCTACCATTGAAAGGAGCTGTGATGGTGGCATTCTCAAGTTGTATCTCAGCTTGCCTCAATTGGGCCCTGGCCTGTTCACGGCGGGCTCTTACCCCACTAAATTCAAGGGGTGTAATGATACCCTCTTCAAACAAAGGCTGCTGGCGTTCGTATGTTTCCTCAGCAACCTCGAAGTTCGAACGTGCGACTTCCAGGGATGAACGAAGTATGGATTTATCTAATTGGGCGATCACATCCCCTGCCTGTACTTCAGAGCCTATTGAAATGATCTCCTGAACCCTGCCTGAAGCCTCGGCTGATATAATGGCATCGTTTATGGACTCTACAGTTCCGGAAATCTTAACCCCGGAGCGAAACTCACCGGATTCAACAATAATAGCTTCAACGGCAACTTCTCTTGTCCCGCCATTATTTTGATTGTCAGTACTGCTGTCTTCTGTATTGTTTTCACAGCCTGACAGCCATGCTATAAGTAAGACACATGTGGGTAAAATTAAGTAGTTACGCATTATTAATAATGATTATGGGGAGATATCAAAAATTGTGGCTAAAATTCTGCTACTGATTTTCCTATTGCTAATTCAAAGCTGCTTAATGCATTAAGGTAATCATAAACAGCCGAAAGGTATCCCAGCCTGCTTTGGTCAAGCAAGGAGGAAGCCTGACGTTCTTCAAGGTTATTACCAACACCCTCTCGCAGGCGGGAAACCGCAAAGTCGTAATTCAACTGGGCTTGCTCGATGTTACGTTCCTGGCTGGCTACCCTTTTTTCAGCAGCACGTACTTGCCTCAGTGCCTGATCTACTTCCAGGCGAATGGCATTAAGTAATTGTTCATGATTAAGCTCTGATTTTCGTATTGCAATTTGCCGTTGCTGGGTCCTGGCCCGGTTTTGTCCACCGGTAAAAATAGACCAACTCATTTGTATGCCAACAGCCACATTCGGGTTCCAATATGGATCAGCGAAGAAACTACGATCAGGTCCTCTGGAAAAGGCAAATGGATCATTGGGATCCGTCAGTATTTGCTGGCGGCTGTCTGGCACACTTCCTAAATAGCTTAGATTAGCGAAGGCATTCACAACGGGAAAATATTGGGCACGGTTTATTTCCTTGTCAATCTCATTGATCTCTATGGCATTCTCTGACTGACGTACATCCGGCCTATTTTCCAAAGCTGTGCTGTAGGCATCATTAATGGATATATCCAGGTCTGGAATATTGGTCATTTCAAGTTCGCCTACCAGTTTAATGGGTTGCTCGACCGGCAAACCCAATATGAAATTCATGCTTTTAGACGCTATTTCTGCCTGATTATCAACGTTGATTAATTCGGTTTCAAGGTTTACAAGTTCTACCTCCGCGCTAAGCTGATTTTGCCGTGAGACTACACCTTGTTCCACCAGCCTGCGCGTTTCTTCCAATGTTTTTTCTGTTCGATCTACACTGCTTCGAACTACATCGGCCTGCTGCCTGCTTAGTAACACTCCGTAGAAGGCAGAGCGCACCTCATCAATGGTAACCTGATTCTGACGCTGTAAACCATATTCATTCAGGTCACGTAGAGTTTGGGCTCCGCGTATAGCTGCAAATGCACTCCCATTAAATAAAGTCTGGGTGATATTAAGAGAATTATTGAACTGGTTATCTACGCTGAAGGGGTTGTCTTGAGCATCAATAACAATACCTGCATCTTCAAGCGCATCTTGCCGCCTTTCCAAATACTCCTGGAAAGAAATTTCGTTCTCACCGGGAAACTCACCCGTTCTGACATTTTCATTGTAAACGACCCAATCTAATGCCCCAAAACTCTCGAACAGGCCGCCTGCTTCTGACCCTGCAAAGGGGTTAGCCGTTACAACACTACGAGTATAACTAGATGAAGCAGAAATCTGAGGATAAACAGACCCCCAGGCTTCACGAATCTGTTGAGAAGCGTTTTCGATATCGTATCGGGAACTTCTAAGACTATAGTTCTCAACAAGTGCCAGTTGAACAGCCTGATCCAGAGTTAACCTTAACGTATCTGACTCAGAACTTTGAGCGTACAGAGGGGGTAATAAAATAGAGAAAAATAGGATTCCAAATAAAAAAACAATGATACCTTTGCTGATTCTGAACATTACACTTAGTTAATGGGTCAATTAGGGATGGATAAGATAACTAAACATTTGATTTTTAAATATCATTCTTCAAAGTGACCGTATACGTGAATACTTTAAATAAGTTACGAGGTAGGAGCTTTAAATATATAGATCTCAAGTAATGAGATCATATGATCTTTAACCCTGTTTTTGAAGCTTTCAGGATAAAGTTTATTTTGTCCATCATCCTCTATATCAAAATCTTTTTTAATAGTTTTGCTTTCAAGGATCAGATCCTCAATAGTGGCTTTCAAGGTGATAATGGTCAAAAGGGTGTCCAGTTGCTTGAAATCGCCTTGTTTCTGGCCTTCCTCCAGGGTTTGAAAGATTTGCTGAAAGATTCGATCAAAGGCTTCTTTTGTAGATGAGAATATTTCCGGCCTATCCGTAATTTGATTTAACTGGCGGTGTGCGATAATAATTGAATCAGGATGATCAAAAACATAATCCAGATATGAAACCACCCAGCTTTTAAGACGAACCTGAGGATCATTTTCTTCTTCCTGTATCTTATTGATCAAACGGGATAAATCTTCAGCAAAACGATCCAATATAGCTTTGAGAAGCTTTTCTTTCCCCCCAAAATAGTAGGAAATCATGGCTATATTAGCATTGGCACTTTCTGATATGAGGCGTGTTGTAGTACCATCATAACCATGTTTAGCAAATAATTCTTCCGCTACATCCAGTATTTGAGTCTTCCTTTTCGTCATACTCTGTCATCAGTCCTTAATTAAAAAAGACAATATAAAACATTTAATTTAAACACTGCGCATTTTTCTCAAACACCTCTGTGGACTTTGATTATACTATAATACCCACTCCATACTTAACCATTTCTGTCTCAGAAAGTGATTTTTCCTCTCAAAAGTTCAGGATATCTATCCATATTACATCCCTTTCTTTTGTTCCATTAAAAAAAACTTTATACTCCATCTTCTATTTATTCGACCACCTAATTACCCACAGGCAATGGAAATCCTTGATAATATTGTAAACTTTTTAAACGATCTGGTCTGGAATACCCCTGAACAAATGCCATTTATTGTCATTTTCCTATTGGGATTTGGTATTTTTATCACGCTAAGACTGAGTTTTATCCAAATAAGGAAGTTTTCGCATGGTATTAAAGTCGTTACGGGACAACTTACCGATCCTGATGAGGCAGGTGATGTTAATCACTTTCAGGCTTTAAGCACGGCACTTGCTGCAACGGTGGGAATAGGAAATATAGCAGGGGTAGCCATTGCCATCCATTATGGTGGACCCGGAGCGCTGTTTTGGATGTGGATCACCGCTATCTTTGGTATGGCCATAAAATACACGGAGTGCACCCTTGCCGTTCATTATCGAAAAACTAATGCTGACGGAAGTGTTTCAGGCGGGCCTATGTATTATATCGATAAAGGATTAGGGGCTAACTGGAAATGGCTTAGTGTTATATTTGCATCCAGCGCAGTTGTTTGCTCGTTTTTCACCGGTAATGCTATTCAGGCCAATACGGTAGCTGACACGATGACCAGTGCATTCGGTATCCCCGCCATAATTACCGGGCTGGTTACCGCTAGTTTGGTGGGTGTTGTTATCTTGGGTGGAATCAAACGAATAGGTAGTGTGACGGCCCGGCTTGTACCTGTTATGGCTGCTTTATATATACTTGGCGCCCTCATCATTCTTTTGCTAAACTATACAGAAATCATATCGACTTTCGCTCTTATCATCACTTCGGCATTCACGCCTGAAGCCGGTGCCTTTGGAGTTGGTTCAGGAGCTTTTATGGTTACCTTTGTCTGGGGCATCAAGCGAGGCCTGTTTTCTAATGAAGCGGGTCAGGGATCAGCGCCTATTGCCCACGCGGCAGCCAAAACCAACGAACCTGTTAGAGAAGGGGTCGTTGCCCTGCTGGAACCTTTTATTGACACCCTTGTTGTTTGTTCCATGACCGGTTTGGTGATCATTATTACAGGTGCCTGGGAAACTAAACATAATGTCCCCATTGGCCTGAATAATCCTGATATAACCTATCAGATTACGGAGACTGAGTACTCACCAGACGATACTACTGACAGGATTTATGTAGAAGATGGTATTCCTCAAAATGGCCAGGTAATAAGATATTCTTTCCCCATTGATACCTTATTTGCGGATGATACGTACCGGAATACCTTTACAGGTTATATTGATATATCAGATGCCGGACGAGTAATAACCGGCATTACTGCCTTTGATGAAAACGAAAATACTCACACCACACTTTATGGCGGGGTGATGGAAAATGCTGCACCTCTCACAGCTGCTGCTTTTGAGAAAGGCCTCTCCCCTCTTATCCCGGGGGGACAATACCTGGTTACCATTTCTGTTCTTCTGTTTGGCATATCAACCTCCATCAGCTGGAGCTACTATGGAGATCGTTCCATTCAGTACTTATACGGTGACAAGTCAATCTTCTATTACCGGATTGCCTATGTGATTATGCATTTTATCGGTGCCATGCTGGGCCTTACCCTAATCTGGAATATCGGTGACGTTATGTTAGGAATCATGACCATCCCTAATCTAATCGCTTTGTTCGGTTTATCAGGAGTCGTATATAAACTGACCAAAACCTATTTCAATAAGGTTGCCGAAGAAGAACAAAATAGATAACCTGCAATTTGCATTAACGGATACTTTTGCACGGTGCATAACTGCAGCCATCGATGTGTCTTTGAATGAAAACGCCTTTATTGTTCCCGGTTGGATGAGGACTGGTAACAGGGTATTTGGAACAGAAAAATTATAAACACCCAATATTTCATTAGATGTTGCGTCTCATTAAAGATAAAGGAAGTTTAATCTATGAAATATCTGTTATCCATTATTATCTTTGTGTCCGCAAGCATCAGCTGTACAGACCTTTCCAGCTATGATAAAGACCGTGTTGCTGAAGCTTTGTCTGATTCCCTCCTTTCCGTAACGGAAAGCTGGGATATTGAGATGGAAATTATAGAAAACGGACAGCGGGTCGTTCATATCAGAGCCCCCTACGCAAAGAGCTACCAGGAAGGTACAGTGACTGAAACTAAAATGGATGGGCCTGTTGAAGTAATTGTAAGTGATTCTCTTGGCAATCCGGTAACACTGGTTCGATCAGATGAAGCCACTTACACGGGACGCGAGTCTAAGTTCAAGTTTCGTGGGAAAGTGGTTGTGATAACGGAAGAAGGACGCATTTTACGAACTGAAATGATGGATTGGATGCAGCAAGGCCGAACGATATCAAGTGATGATTTCGTAACGATTACTACCGCAGCCGATAGTATTGCCGGCTTTGGATTAACGGGTCAGGACGACCTTAGCGCTTATACTATTTCAAGGGTTACAGGAGAATTCCAACTGAATTGATGCTGCATAAATGAAACTAAATATCTTACCCTGCTTTGTCATTTTATTCAGCCTTTGCCTTATCAGTTTCCTGGTTATACCGGAGGTTGATGCTCAGAATCGTGTTCGGATTCAATCTGCTGATCGTCTTGAAGGTGATGTTACTGAAGATGGTGTCATCAGAAAGCTTTTAGGCAATGTAATTCTGGAAACAGACGAATTTACTATTGTAGCGGACAGCGCTTATCAATACATCGATCTCAATGAAATAAGAGCCTACGGTAACATCCAGATTGATATGGAAAATGAAACGATATGGTCGGATTATGCCTACTATCACCTGGGCCAGGAAGTAAGCGAATTTGAAGGGCGTGTAGTCATGCAGGGCACAGATGCTACCCTGTTCAGTGACTTTGTTGAATATAGTTTTTTAACGAAAATAGCCACTTTCCCGAACCCCCTTCGTCTCGAAGATGAACAGGGTACCTTGGTATCTGACAGTGGAATCTATTATAATGCTCAGGATAGTGCCGTTTTCAGAGGCGATGTACAGATAGCTGATTCTGTACAGTATGTTGAAGCTGATAGTATTTTTACTAATCGATCGGCTCGGTATTATGAACTTTTTGGCCGGGTGTTTATGGATGATTATGAAGACAGGGTAACTCTGTATGGAGATTATGTAGCTTCTGATTCAACAGGATACAGGCTCATTGAAGGTAACAGCCGGATGAGAAGGATCAATGAAGAATATACCGATACCACTCATATTGCAGCGCATAGGCTAGAAACCTGGCAAACTGATACTACCTATACCTTCACAGGTTATGATCATGTTACCATATGGACACAAAATTATTCCAGTTTGTCTGATTCAGCTACTTATGACGAAGCTTCGGATTTATTTACGCTGGCAGGAAATCCCAGATCCTGGTATGAAAACATTCAACTTACAGGTCCGGTTATTGAAATCCAGATGCAGGATGATTCGATACGTTCCCTTCTTTCCTACCTTCGCCCAATATCTGTGCAGGAAGATACGATCACCGGCAGGTTAAATCAGGTAATTGGTGATACGATCTTTGTGAACTTCGAAAATGGCAGCATAGATTATATTGACGTAATTAACCAGGCTCATTTACTCTACCATACAAAGGATGATAATCAGGATCCTGACGGAGGAATAGATATGACTTCCAGAATAATTAAGATGCTTTTCTTAAATGGCGAACTGGAAGATGTTAAATCTTATGAGAACATAATGGGTAAATTCCTTCCTGAATCACCGGGTTTGGCTGATCGTACCCTGGAAGGGTTTATGTGGGATCCCGATCTTCGTCCACTCCGTCCTGAAGAAGAAATTGAAAAACGCCTGCCTGATATCACCCAGGGTCATCCGTTTAATTTGCCAAGGCGTTATTTGGAGTCCCTGGAATAAGAACTCTCAGGATTTCTAAACGGTCAATCCGGCAAGGCAAAAGCAACGTTACTGTCACCGCCCCCGTCTTTGCCTTCGGGAATGGTGATTTTTTACAGAATCGGGATGCAAATGGGTTTCCAGTTTTTCAAGTTGACCGGGATTAAGTACATTTTCAAGGTCATGTCTCAGATCATTATAATGCTGTAATACCTGTTCATTTTCGCGCTCTCTCATATTTCTCATTGATGAACGAATATTTGATCTGTATTCTGAAAAATGCTCAAAAAACGGGTCTTTCTGCGCCTCTGTCAGGTCGAAAAAATTAGAAAAGCGATCTCGCCATCTATCTGCCTGCCGTTCATCCGGAGTATCCCTTGATCCACGTTGCCTCTGATCTCTGCTTTCCGTTTGTTCAAAACCTGATTCTTTAGATTCGTTTATGCTCGGAGTAATGGCATTACTAAACATGTATCCGGTGGCAAAACCTAATACAAATAGGGTCACAAATGACAGTACAACTTTTGTTTTTGTTTTCAAAGTAAACTCCAAATTTTATTCAATCAGATCGTCAAGATAAGTCACATAGACTTCAGTATCGCTTTCTTCTTGTGGATACACATAATCAGTCATATTCATTTCGTCCTCGGTGTTGCTATTAAATTGTGGTAAATAGTGAGATAATGACATCATGCCAAAAATCACAAATGATGCTGCCAATGCATATTTTTTGAACCATTTAATGGTAACCTCTTCAAAAGATCTGATTCGGTTTACCTCATCTTGCACCAACTTCTTAATATATTTGATATGAAGATCATTCCGGAAATCCTGCGGCCGGTTATATGCCACATTAAAGTCAGGCATAGATAAAATATTCATATAATCCCGAAGCAGGTCGGGATACCCGTCCAGTTCTTCTTCGAGCTTTTTAATTTCCGAAGAGACCAGTAATCCATCAGCTGCATCGCTGATTCTACGCTCAAGCTCTTCCCGTTTACCCCTATTGCTTGTATGAAACAACTTCATGGTTTATGTACTCCCATTCTTCTTAATGATTCTGCCAGCATTTTCCGGGATCTGAACATTCGATTTTTGAGGGTCTGCTCATTGATGCCGGTTATTTCCGCCATTTCAGGGAAACTCATTCCATCGATAGATTTCATAATGACAACTTCCCGAAATTGTTCAGGTAATTCAGCAATAGCTTTTCTAAGAAGAATGATCTCTTCTTTTTCTGCCTCTGTGGTGAATTGATCAGATTCCAGTTCATAGTTTTCTACCGGTATATTGCTTAGATTTTTCTCTTTTTTTTGCTTCCTAAATTCATCAATACAAAGATTTCTGCCAATTGAGTATAACCATGTATAAAGTCCGGACTCGCCATTGAACCTTTCTAAATTCTTGCATGCCTTTAGAAAGGTTTCCTGGAGGATATCCTGAGGGTCGATATTACTTCCTGCCAAATATGCCGCCAGAACCCGGTGAAGGCGAGGGTACAGAATCCCGATCTCTTTCTGAAATTCCTCATAATTGTATCCGGCCATAAATCTAACATATTTAAACCAGGTTGTAATACAACCCTATTACTTAACGTGGACCTGGTCCACCAGCACGTGAATACTGTCGCTGATTTCCTGGTCTCATCAATTGTTGAAGAGACTCATATTCTGAGGCAGTAAGTATCGATTTCAGTTCTTCATTACCATCCAGCCTTATACGCTGTAGTTCCTGCATCTTCGTTCTATTAATTTCCGCAGGATTGTTAATTCTTTCTATCTTAAATGATTTAATTGCTTGATTCTGTCTATCTAATATAGCTTTAACCTGATTTAATTTTTCTCCTTCTATTTCAGCTCGGTTAAGCATACTCATTTGGCTGAGACTGAGAAGTTCTTGTTCTTGCTCCACTCGATCGATCAGTAAATTTTGAAGCTTGGAAGTTTGCTCATTATCAAGAATTTCATACATGCTTTGGTACTGACATCCAAACAAGTCGGCATTTGGCCGCTGCCCTTGAACCTGTGCATTTCTGACTCGTTCAGAACGACGAGGATTGCGATTAGAATTCATCTGGCGTTGCCCTCTCATTCCGGCATTGCGTCTTCCAGCCTGCATTGCCTGCCTGTTCGTTCTATTGTCTAAACTAACCTCTACTAACGCTAGCTTTTGATCTTCCGTGAGTTTCAGTTCTTCACCATACTGGGTAATAATCTGTTGAATACAGGTCATTCCCCCTCCTGCTCTTTGTGATTGAGCCAATACCTGAGAATTGGTATTTAAAATTAATGCAAAAAAAAGAATCAATACTGTTTTCATGATTTCCTTCAGTTAATTAGGATGTGTCTGTTTAACTATTAGACGCTGTGAGTCACAAACCGTTTGATTTATACTGAAGAAGATCAGAGTAAAGTCATAAGAAGATTCACTATTTTTCTACCTGAGTCGCAATTGACCATAAATTTCCCTCGAAGTCTTTAAATATGCCCCGCCTGTCAGGGTCTCCTTCATTTTCTTGAGGTTCATTTATTACCTGGCAGCCGGCATCAATGGCTTTATCAAAAGTTTCATCAACATCAGGAACATAAACATGGACCAAAAGTTGATTCGGTGGGTATTCTTCTGATGCTGTACCCATCATCACTACCGAATCATCTATTCCTACCTCCCCATGAAGTAATGTTCCGTCAGGCATGTCATAGCGCCTTAATACAACAGCGTCAAACAGATCTTTAAGTAGGTCAATCAGTTTATCAGCATCTTTTACCACAAAATATGGTGAAACAGAATTATATCCCGCAGGCTTAAATTGTATCATTAGATATCCAGGCTAAGTTTAACAGTTATTATACCCATTTAAATTCGGCAAGCATGGCAATATTCCCTTCTGGTCCGCATGCGCGGCATGAGGTCACGTTATCAGCTGTATCCAGACCTGATAAAATGATGTTTTCTTGATTAAAAACTGGACCAATCGCCCGGTATTCTGCTTCTGTAATCATTCGTTCAGGATGTTCAGAAGCAAAGCTCTCTAATAGTAAAATTAATATCAAAGGACCGTGGACTACTAAAGCCGGATACCCTTCAACTTCTCTTGCATAGGAATCATCATAATGGATTCGATGACCGTTAAAGGTGAGAGCAGAAAACCGAAAGAGAATCACACTATCGGTTTTATATTCCTTTTGCCACTCTGGTTTTATATCCAGTGCCTTTGTACGGAAAGGGGGTTGAATTTTATTCGTAAATTCACGGTAAACGATCAATTGATCTTCTTCTATGGCCACTTCATCGTTTTGCTGATACTGATGATTAACGGTCACGAAGCATAAATTGCCGCTTCGGCCTTGTTTCTCCTCAACAGATTTAATTGTAGAAATCTTTTCAGTGACCTCACCCAGCATAAGTACCTCGTTATAGCGTATTTTACCGCCTCCCCACATTCTTTTCGGTAATGGAACAGGTGGCAGAAAATCACCTTTCTTGGCAATTCCATCATCATTAATCGTGTATTGCTGATCTATGGGGGTGAAGAATAACCAGTGCATACCCGGGGCAAGTGCATCATCATGCTTTACTGAGAGAGGATCCCGATCCATAAGGGCTTCATATCGCTGAATCGTTTCAATGGCCAGGCAATCAGTGCGGATTTCTTCATTACCAATCCAGGGTTCATACATTACAGTCTCCAAAATCTCGATTATAGTTTTATTCGTTCGATTCCTGCTGGGTTCGACAACTTTTCTCCGTTCTCATATTTTTATATCATACTCAATCTTTAGGGAATTCTTTCACATAGGCAAGCATTTGTTTCGCGCTTTCAATAACAGGTTTCTCAATCACCTTACCTTTAAATTGAATAACCTGGCCACCATATTTGTTAAATTCTCGAATCATTTGTTTTGCTTCTTTTATCTCATCCTTAGATGGAGTAAATATGTTCTGAATTATTGAAATATGATTAGGATGAATAGCAGCCTTTGCATTAAAACCTAGCTCTAAAGCCAGTCGAGTCTCCTCAGCCAGCCCTTCTTTATCGTCAAGAGCAAAATGGGGAGTATCAATAAGTGTCACATTTTTCCCTACTGCATCACGCACAAAATTTGATCTGTGTGTCACCAACGTATTCCAGGAGGGTTTGCATCCAATTTGTTGTGCAAGGTCAATCCCGCCAAATATAGCACCCCTGCACCGTGGATGTTCAAGTATCTGAGATGTATTTCGAAGGCCTTCTACGGTTTCGATGATAGCGATAATCGTGCATTGAGATTTATGTTCATCTAAAACATCATTGATAATCTGAATATCACGGGAATAACAAACTTTTGGGATCATCAAAGCTCCTGGAATGGTGTCAGTCTCCAATAAGGCTTTAAAATCCTTCAACCCGGCAAAAGTATTTATAGGATTGATCCTAACAGACAAAGTGATAGGGAAACTTTTATGTTTCTTAAAAAAAGAGATCACTTTTTTTCTGGCATAGTCTTTTTTATCAAGACCCACACTATCCTCTAAATCGATACAGATTGAATCAGCGCCTGATTCTACTGCGTGATGCCACTTATCCAGCTTTGTTGCAGGTAAAAAAAGTATACTTCGTACAGGAAGTGGCGTTTTATTATACATTAGAACACCCAGGAATAATTCGATGATTTCAAAGTGCAATACAAGTTAGACACGCATAATTATACATTAAAGGTTTATCAATATATAATAATTATCAAGTCTACAACTAGTATATAAAATTTATCTTAAAAAAGATAAATTTACCGTTCGATAAATTATTTAGTCAATTCTTTATTTACTAAATCAACAATTTCTTCGCCCATAACTTCCTCTTTTTCTAAAAGCAGCTCTGCCAGACGGTCGAGTGACTTTCTGTATTTCATCAGGATGTCTTCTGCTCTGGTAAAAGCCTCTTCCAGGATATTATTAGCTTCTTTATCGGCTTCCCGCGCTGTCTCATCACTATATTCTCGATGAGAGCCCATCTGTTCGCCAATAAACACTTCCTCTTTTTCCCCACCTAACGCTGTAAAACGGAATTTTTCGCTCATACCCCAGTCCAGTACCATCTTTCGGGCTAATTTAGTTACCTGCTTCAGGTCATTTTCAGCTCCGCTTGTTGCGGTATTGAAAACCATTCGTTCTGCTGCACGTCCCCCCATGATGACAGCCAATCGGTCTAGCAGATATTCTTTGCGATAAAGGTAGCGGTCGCCTTCAGGAAGTTGCTGGGTAACTCCCATAGCCTGGCCGCGGGGAACGATGGTAACTTTATGAATGGGATCGGTATTCTCCAAAGCAGCAGCGACTATAGCATGACCGGCTTCATGATAAGCCAGCAAACGTCGTTCTTCATCATCCAAAACAACTCCTGACCTTTCAAGTCCCATGGTCACTTTATCCCTGGCAAGATCTACATCACGGAGGGTTATTTTATCCCGGCCATCCCGGCCGGTTAACATGGCAGCCTCGTTGAGAAGGTTCTCCAGATCTGCTCCAGTGAAACCGGGTGTTCCCCGTGCTACCATTTCCAGATCAATATCGTCTGCCAATGGTTTATTCCGGGCATGTACCTGAAGAATTTGATATCTGTCATCCTTGCTTGGCAAAGAAATTTCGATCCTTCGGTTGAAGCGTCCGGGGCGTAACAATGCCTTATCCAGAATATCAGGTCGGTTTGTGGCTGCCATGACAATAACGTTTTCATGGGGCTCAAAACCATCCATTTCGGATAATAACTGATTCAGTGTCTGTTCGCGCTCATCGTGCCCGCCCCCCAGGCCTGTTCCCCGACGTCTGCCTATAGAATCAAGTTCGTCAATGAAAATAATACTGGGTGATGCTTCCTTGGCATTTTTGAACATATCCCTTACCCTTTTCGCTCCAACGCCGACAAGCATTTCCATGAAATCCGACCCTGAAATAAAGAAAAAAGGAACACCGGCTTCCCCGGCCACGGCTCTGCTCAGTAAAGTTTTGCCTGTACCCGGTGCCCCATAAAGCAGTACACCCTTGGGCAGTTTCACTCCCAGCTTCGTAAATTTAGAGGGTTCCTTAAGATATTCGACAATCTCCTGCAACTCCTGTTTCGCCTCTTTTGAACCCGCAACATCATCAAATGTAGTCTTTTCCCCTTCTTCTGGCTTATGCAGCTTAGCCTGGCTTTTCCCCATTGAAAACATGCCCTGATTCCCTCCCTGCATGCGCCGGAACAGCACTAACCCAACAATCAGGATGAGTATAAAGGGTAGGATCATAAAAAAAATCCATATCCAGTTAGTATCACTTTCGGGAATCACTGTAATACTTACTTCTTGCTCTTCTAACAAGCCCATCAGGCTGTCATCGCCAAAGGGAGGTAAATACGTTTCAAAGTCACTAACAACAACGGTATCATTTTCGGTAATAACTCTTTGTGAACCTTCCACTAAATGCCCCTTCAACCGCTCACCCTGCATGGTCACTTCCTCTACATTGCCTTTGCGCAGTTCATTTTTAAATGCGCTGTAACTAATAGATTCAGGACCCAATACATTATTGAAATAGGAATAGAATAACCAGCTTGTCAGTATAAGGAGGAGTACCAAATAAAAAAGGGAAATACCTGATAATCCCGGCTGATTGTTCTTTTTTCCTGCTTGTTTGTAATCCGGGCGATTATGTTTAGTAGATTTGCTTTGTGACACGTATAGCCGTAATTAGGTTATTTGTGAACCTCACTTGATTTTTCTTTTGCTTTAGGCCGTACAACTAAAATTGGAGAAGGAGAATGACGAAGTACATTTGCAGTTGTGCTTCCCAAAAGCAGATATCTTAAGCCGGATGTTCCCATAGTTGACATCACCACTAAATCATATTCATTTTTTTCGATGAATCCTGCAAGTGATTCATGAGCTGATTTTGGAGTGGTAATAACCTTTGGATTAACCTGTTCTTTTATATCGCTGAGGTGATCTGATATAAGGGTTTTAAGTCTCTTTTGAATTCTTTCTACAATTTCATCTGTATAGGACTCTGTATTTAATCCAAACATTGGGTAAAGGTCGTAGCTGGCTACATGCACTAAATCTAACTTAGCACCAGTCTTTTTGACGAATTCCATTACAGTTGGAAAAGCAGCCATTGAGTTGTCTGTGAAGTCTGTTGTAACCAGTATTTTTTTTAATGATTTTTGCAGCGACTTCTGTTTAACGATCATCACCGGGATTTTACTTGATTTGACTACTTCTTCCGTCACAGAACCTAATAAATACCGTTGGAATCCCGAGAGACCTTTAGAAGCCATAACAATTATATCAAAATCAATGGCATTTGATAATATAGAGGAGGCAGGCATCCCCTTTTTTACAATGACAGGTTTCAACAATTGTTGATCAATTTTATCAGATGCTACGTCATTCAGCTTTTGCGTGAGTTCCTTTCCAACTTCTACATAATCGACATCGTAACTTAGATTAACTGAGTATGAATATTCTTCAGCTCTGGGGGGCTCAACCCAAATATGTATAGGAGTAACAGTACCCTCAAATAATATTGCCAGTTGGTTCGCTGTTTCTAAAGCGGCATAACTAAGTTCAGAGAAATCTACCGGGACCAGAATTCTTATATTCTTCATGTATTCCATTGTTTGATTTTCTTTTATTAACCAATTGCACTTACCGTAAGTTTCAAATTTAATATCTAAAATATTGAAGATAAAGTATAGTCTTTATAGACATGGTTTTTCAGATATTTTATTCTCTAAATGCTAAATTTTATTTCTGATATCAGAGAAACTCCAGCTGATAGTATTTCATCATTTTTGCTGTTATCATAATAAATTACTTAATACAGGATTCTTAATAATTTTTAAACTCGTGATAAAAGCTGTAATTCTTATTCTGCTGATTACCGTTTCAAGCTTATTCTCTCCGGATCCGGATTTGCAGAGGTATGAGTTTGAAGCTCCCCATATGGGTACCAGGTTTCGTATAATTATGTATGCACCGGATGAAGAAATAGCTAAATCAGCATCTAATGCCGCCTTCGGGCAAATTGAAGCATTAAATGATATCATGAGTGATTACGACAGTGATAGCGAATTGAATAGGTTGTCGCGATCATCTGGTTCAGAGGCCTGGATTTCATTGAGTCCTCATTTGTATGGTGTGTTAAAGAAGGCCGAGGAAGTTTCTCGGAAATCTGATGGAGCTTTTGATATCACCATTGGTGCATATGTCCAATTATGGCGGGATCTTAGGAGAAAAGATGATCCCCGGCTTCCTGCAAAGGATGTCATTGCTGACCTAAAGGAGAGAACTGGCTATCAGCATATTATATTTAATGATGAGCAACAATCTGTAAAATTACTAAAAAGCGGTATGCAATTAGACCTCGGAGGCATTGCAAAAGGTTACGCGGCCGATGAAGCTTTAAAAGCAATCCAAAACTTTGGCATCATGTCTGCCCTGGTGGATGCGGGTGGTGATATTTCAATGGGTGAGGCTCCTCCTAATAAAGAAGGGTGGGATATTGCCATTCCGTCTAAAGATGAAATGGGTAAAACCAGTTATATTCACTTTTCTCTGGCTAATCAGGCCATTGCGACTTCAGGTGATTTGTTTCAATTTACTGAAATCAATGGAATCCGTTATTCACATATCATTAACCCCCATACGGGAATGGGGTTAATTCAATCACATATGGTTACCATTATCGCACAAGATGGAATAACCGCAGATAGCTATGCTTCAGCTTTAAGTGTTCTTGGTCCATCAGCCATTCAGAAGTTTCAAGACGAATCTGGACTGGCCATTCATATTGAGACTCTTGAAGACGGTAATATCATAAAGACGTCATCGCCCTCGTTCGAGGCTCTGATTGAATAAAATTATACTCAGGTTGATTTTACACATCACATAAAGATACAGCCTGGCGCAGCCCTTTCATCGGATCTATGGTTGGAATAAACTCCTGCCCAACATACCCTTCATAATTTATATCCAATAAGGCCTGCATCACAGCGGGGTAGTAAAGTTCCTGACTGGTATTTAGTTCGCCTCGTCCTGGTACTCCAGCGGTATGGATATGGCCTATCAAGTCTGTTCCGTATTCCTTGATTCGGGAAATTACATCCCCGTCCATGATTTGCACGTGATAAATATCAAAAAGCAACTTTACACGTGGTGAACCAACACGACGAATGATATCCGCACAGTAATCTATATGATCTCCCTGATATCCCGGGTGGCCCCGGAAATCATCTCCTTCAACTCTTGAATTTAAATGTTCCATATAAATATTAACACCGTGTTTCTCTGCATGTAAAGCTAATTTTTTTAAGCCTTCCACCGTATTATCAGCACCTTCTTCTGGGGATATGACTCCCATGTCCGGATTATCAACGTCTTTATATTTGTATCCCGTAAAGGCAATGACGGCTGGATAGCCGGCTTCTGCACAGGCTTCGATTCGATCTTTAGTCCGGGATATTACTTCTTCCTGATAACGCGGGTTATTTAATCCCTTAACGTAAGGTGGATCGGGCATCCCATTTGTTGCAAGGGCGCAAGTAAGGCCAAACTTTTTCAAAACAGGCCATTCTTCCGGACCCACCAATTCAATTCCCTGACAACCAAGATTTACAGAAGCCCTGCATAATTGATCGAGATCCCATTTTTGGCCAAAAGCCATATAGGGCCAGGAAACCAGAACTTGCTTTATGCGTCCGTTATGAACTGAAGGTAAATTTGTTTTTGCACCGGATGCTAATACCTTATTGGGTAATGTTAAACCTGTAACCATAGCAGCGGAAAGAGCTGCCGTATTACGAATCATATCCCGCCGGTTCAGTTTCTGGCCTGAGGATTCAACTTTGCTTTTCTTCATAATAGGGTATAAAAATTCTATTTCGATTTATAAGTTTATTGTGATGCATCAATTTCATCTTGTATACTTTGATGATCCCACCCTTCAGGTACAGGATCATCTGTTAGTTTGCTAAGTTCGAGTACGGTAATAGGTTCAAATGCGATCCCTTCTTCAGGAACCTCAGCACCGGCCGCCCAAACGATGGCATTGGCCACAAGACGGCGAACTGAGTCATTCGCCCAATTCCAATGATAATGTCCGCCGGTAAAACCAAATGCTTTACCGCCATTTGAACGTTCATAGGCCCAGGCGACATGCTGTGACTCTCCCCGCTTCAATACCGCATCGCGAACAAATTTGTTATTGGAATGCGGACCATCCTTCCTGGATAATGATTCTTTTGGAGGCAGGTCTGATAATATGGGAATTACATTACCGTCAGCGAAGCGCATATGATAATACCATTCATCATTTATTTCAAAGGGCTCTACGCCTCTGGTTATCGAATGGTTGGGAAAATCGGTGATATTAATCGTCCAATGTGGATTTACCGACCAATCGGTTTCAAAATAACCACCCTGCCATTCCAGAAACTTGTCCCCCGGCTCTCCTTTTGGCACTTCAACGCCATAATGCAAGGTTACCAATCCCACTCCCCGGTCCATTACCTGTTGAAACGATTCTAAGTGGTTCAATATAGGATGACGTTCTCCTCCAGTAACATAGATAACGACCGCATCAATATGATCAAAAGCATTCTCATTCTCAGGCCAGCCACTCACAACCTCCGCATGAACACCAATATCCGCTTCATTGATGGTCCGGGCCAAGAGTTCTGATCCTCCATAGTGTTCATGGTTTCCAAAACCGTGTGAGGGATCACCGGCAATAAACAGTACCTGTTTATCCTGTGCAGTGACAATTGTTGATAATATTAAATATGGAGCTAACATAAAAATTAGATAAAAACGCACCTTTCTATTGGCTGAAACTAAAGTCATATTAACTCCATTTTATAATTATTTATAAATTACAAAGTTTACTTTATTTACCCTTCATACGTTATGCTTTGCAGCACTTCGGTGACACCGGGTACGGGAACCTTATAAAATCCATTTTCATCAGGCAAGGTAGGAGGATTTTCATTCCAGCCCAATTGTGCAGGAATCAGGTTAATGTTGGAGTTTAGAGCTTTTTCCCATTCAATTACCTGGCCTGAGTAGGTAGCCATTCTACCCATAATGGCAGACAATGTACTTTTTGCCCCAACCTCGGCATCATTGATCACCTTGCCTTTTCTTAATGCTGCGAAAAGTTCATCGTGTTCAACCTGATAAGGGTTTGCATCCTCTTCTCCCCGATGATCATAAATAATATTACCGTTGTAGCTGACCAATGATCCTTTACCCGAACCATTGGAAGAAACCGTTCCTTTGGTCCCCTGAAATTGTTCGGCTACCCTGTTCATGGTATTGGGTTGATGCCGGCACTGGCTTGCAATAACGGCACCGCTGGGATACGTAAATTCAACAAAATGATGATCAAAGATCTCACCGAATTCTTTACCCCTTCTTACTTCGCGTCCGCCCATACCCTGAGCTGAACTCGGAAATTCTCCGGTTATCCAATTCGCAACATCAATTTGATGGATATGCTGCTCTACGATGTGATCTCCGCATAGCCAGTTAAAATAATACCAATTGCGCATCTGGTATTCCATCTCCGTTTGCTGAGGCTCACGTTGTTTCACCCAAACACCTCCGCTGTTCCAATAGATCTGCCCGGAAACAACATCACCTATATTTCCATCATTTACCCTTTTCATCACCTCTTTGTAGTTTCGCTGGTATCTTCGCTGTAATCCTACAACTACATTCAGGTTTTTTTGTTTAGCCCTTTTCCCCGCTTCCAATACCTGCCTAATACCCGGTGCATCCGTAGCCACAGGCTTCTCCATAAACACATGTTTACCCGCGTCTATAGCAGCCTCAAAATGGGTGGGCCTAAATCCCGGGGGTGTGGTAAGAATAACCACATCCGCCAGAGCTATTGCTTTTTTATACCCATCAAAACCTGTGAATTTATGGTCTTCGGGAACATTTAATTGATCAGTCTCACCATATTTTAAAGTAAGTGTTTCAAAACATTCGTCAATCCTGTTTCTAAAAGCGTCGGCCATAGCCACTAGCTGAACATCTTTACCTGTAGTTAAAGCCTGATTTGCCGCACCGGTCCCTCGTCCACCGCAACCAATGAGGGCAACTTTAATGGTATCGCTGCCGCCGGCAAATGCGCTGGCACCGATAGGAAGTGAACTGAGCAGCATCGTTCCTGCTCCTAAAGAGGCATTCTTAAAGAAATCCCGTCTTGATATACCTTTTTTGTCGTCAATGTTATTTTTTTTCATTTTCAGTATTCCATTCAATAGTTAATATGGGTATCCCACTTATTAAAATTCTTGTATAGCTTTGATCCAGTAGTTTTCCATCTCCTCTACAGAGGGTGTTTCTTTAGGCCTTACGAGCCTGAAACCTACAAAAGATGCATCCGTATTCCACCACAGACTTTTAGGCAACTGAGGATCACGTTGCTTCCACCTTTCGATAGAACCCCTGCGATTGGCACAACGCAGTTCTTCAGGATCATCACGCCAGCTCCCTCCTCTTACGGAACGTGGATAGAGCTGGTTCGGCTTGAACCAGGGACTATCCGCAACCTCACCTTCTAATTGCTTATAATAATCATCATAATATTGGTCCATCGTCCATTCAGCTACATTGCCAAGCATATCGTATAAACCGTAGGCGTTAGGGTTTAGTGTTCCTACTTCTCTATATGTCTGGTTACTGTTTGCATAAAACCAAGCATATTTATTCAATTCTATTGGATCATCACCAAAATGATAAGCGCTTTTACTTCCGGAACGACAAGCATATTCCCATTCAGCCTCTGTAGGAAGTCTGTAAAAATGTCCCGTTTTTGCAGTAAGCCATTTCGCATACATTACTGCAGCATAATGAGTCATATTAACAGCAGGGAAACCGGCTTTACCCATTCCACTACTAGGGTCCATATAAGGTGGTGAGGGCAAAGACAATGCATCCAGGATTGGTGGAGATGGCAATGATATAACATCCCCTTCAAATCGATTTTCCGGATCTACCAGTTGAAAATCTTCCTCAACAAATAAATCATACTGTTCCCAGGTAACTTCATACTGGCCCATCCAGAAAGGATTAACTGAAACATGATGTTGCGGACCCTCATCATCGTCCCTTCCGAATTCAGTTTCGGGACTTCCCATTAAAAAAGTACCGCCAGGTATGGGAACCATTTCAATGCTGACATTGGTACCGGGTATATTCTGTGTATATGGTGAAAAATCCTGATCCTGTAACTGCCCAAACTGAAACAATGGGGTAATAATAAATAATAATGAAAAGATACCCTTCATAAACCCTCTAATTACCTGCTACACAAATATTATTGGAATTAATTCAACACTGTTACCAACACACAAACTTTAAATATAAATTTATTAATAAAATAACAAATTTATATTTAAAATTCTACATTAGGGTCTATTTATCCTCGAATGTGAATATTAATTGTTTAATTATCTATTTCGAACATTTCAACAAAATCCCCTGTTTAAACTTTAATATACAGATAAGAGTAAATACATCATGGACTTTAATATTGATTTCTGGGAAGATCTTATCGAAAATCTACAGAATTGGGTTATCACTGAATTGCCAGGTATCGTTATTATAACCATTCTTTTGTTCGTGTCTCTTTCTGTAGCATTTTTCACCATTAATAAGTTGAATAAGACGCTGATAAAACGCGCAGAAAGAAATGATAAAACGGATGCTGCAGAATCTCTAAAACGAATCAATACCTTGACGGGGATTCTTGAATATATCGTTAAGATCTCATTGCTTACTATTTTCTTTATGGTGCTTCTTCAAAAATTCGGCATCGAAATAGCCCCTCTTATTGCCGGGGCCGGTATTGCCGGACTGGCACTTGGTTTTGGAGCTCAGGAATTGGTGAGAGATTATATTTCCGGATTTTATATTCTCCTGGAAAATCAAATACGAACGGGTGATGTCGCTATCATCAATGGTACGGGTGGACTTGTTGAAAAAATTGAACTCAGAACGATCACTCTCAGAGACCTGGAAGGAATCGTACACATTTTTCAAAACGGTAAGATCAACACTATGTCTAATGTAACAAAAGACTGGTCAGCTGCTGTCTTTGATATAGGTGTTGCATATAAAGAAAATGTTGGGAATGTAATCCATATCATGAAACATGTGGGAGATCAACTGCAGGCAACTCCTGAATATAAAGAAATGATCATAGAGCCCATCGAAGTGTTTGGGCTCGATGCTTTTGATGAAAATGCACTCGTGATCAAAGCACGAATCAAAACAATGCCCGGTTCGCAATGGGGTGTAGGCCGTGAATACCGCAAACGCTTAAAATCCGCTTTTGATGATCAAAACATTGAAATTCCTTATCCTCACCGCACACTAATCTGGGACGAAGAGAACAAATCCCAACCAGGGTTTCAGTAATTCATATTAACATAATCCTTCGAATTGCCAATTACAGGATTCAAACATGATATCTAAAATATTATATTTTTGTTATTTTAGCGATTTTGGTTGATTGAAATTATGGCGTTAAGTATAATAATTTATATACTATATTTATTATACTTAATATGTAGTTTTCCATGATTCCAACAATTACTGGTATTACTGTTAACATTAAAAAACAAGAATTTCGACTCGTTTTATGTGAATCAGAAAGAAAGTTACTTCATAAAGCGCTCAAAAAGATCCCTTCTTATCGATTAACGAGGTATTCTAATAAATCTGAAAATCACATCACCATTCATTTTAAACCATTCCCCGACCTCAAAAAATTTCTACTGGAGCTGAATACCAATCATTATGTCAATATGTCCTCACAATTAAAAAATGAGAAATATGAACTAAAAAAAGGAGACTTTAACGTTTATACCGTAAAATTTTTCACCTCCATGCATTAACGGCATCAACAGATAATATTGATTAATTAAATAATGTACCTCAACTATAATCCGTCCATCTTTATTGATGCTAGGTTACACTTATTTAAGCAGTTTGTTCACTCTTCATAAGATTTTACCTGTATTTTCCTTTATATTCTTCATTATGATTTCTACGGGTAATACTTGCATTTTCCTTATTTATTAAGGTTAACCATTTTTCATAAAACCATTCCTCCCTCCTCAAACCCTGCTCCGTACCAACGCTTATACAAGGCTTACTATAGCAAGAGCAAACTAAGGTTTTTGTAAGCCTTGCATGGGAGTTGGTACGGACAAGATCAAAGAAACAAACACGCTTCCTTTACATGGTATTTGAGTGTTAAAAAATGAGCTTTAAGCTCTATTCTATTACCCGACCAAACTATTAGCTACAAAGGCTAATCTTTGATTTTAGCTAAATAATTTAAGTCACGGTCATAAGGCAACCTTTTTCATCTAATCGCGGTATGGGTTATTAGGAAGCCATACTCATCACTAATTTCGTCTTTTGAAACTCTTCATCGATGCTACAACAATTAGGAATGGCCGTAGCGGTACGGGTGTCTATTCCAAACATATGCTTGCTGGGCTCGTGAATTATGAAGGAAGCCAAATTATTGCGCTGGGAAACCAACAACTTTTAAACCAAAGTTTTGGGGATCAATCTCAGGTACAAATTATCAATAACACGGCCAACCCTCATCTGACCATTAATCGAGATTTGTGTGGAAACCGGATGGGTATTCAGGCTGATGCTGCTTTCTTTCCCAATTATTTTATGCCTCCCGGTTGGCCGTCCCCTGCTGCGGTAACAATTCACGATGTTTCATTCATTACTCATCCATGGTTTTATTCGCAGAAGATGGTCCTATGGTATAAACATCGTATCAAGCACACCCTTTCTCATGCCAGGTTGATTCTGACCGTCAGCGAAACTTCTAAAAACCAGCTTATCCGGCATTTAGGCATCAATCCGGATAAAATTCGTATTCATATTCCTGCACCGGCTATGATTTGCCGTGAGATGCCTTCACCAAAGGAGAAACCATATTTGGTTTACATTGGTAATATGGAACCCCGAAAGAACCTTTTCAATTTAATCAAGGGTTATCAGGCAGCTGAACTAAAAAATATCAATCTTATCCTGATCGGTAAGATGCATGCCTCACCCTCATGGGCCAAACGTTTCTATTCTTTAGTCAATCAGACACCCGGGGTCAGTTATACCGGTTATCTCCCCGAAATGGAAATGAAGAGATATCTAATCAATAGCCGGGGCTTTGTAAATATATCATATGTTGAAGGTTTTGGAATATCTCAGCTGGATGCTTTGGCCAATGGCATACCTGCTCTCATATCCGACGATCCAGCCCTAAAAGAAGTAGCTCAAGGTTTTTCCCTGATTACTTCACCAAATGATATTCATGAAATTGCTAGCCGCCTCCATGATCTGGTATCTTTACCCGGTCATGCTGAAGCATCAAGCCTGCACTTTCAAAAATACTATTCATGGAGATCGTACTGCGAAAGTCTGGATGCAATCATTCATGAACTCGTAGAAAAAAAAGATCCGGTATTCCCTGGGTTTGGAAATGACAACAGTAGGAATGTAGGGCTTGAACAATCGATTATTGCGGGTGTGTGTTATGCCGGTGTCTTTTCCAGCGGTATTCATGATGACAAACTCTACCATTCTCTTAGCATACAGGAACCGGATAAACCATGGTTCCGGCAGGTTATTTCCAAATTAACCTATAAATATCCTGAACAATTTCAACGTAAAGATGGAATTACAGCTTTACGCCCTCTAGATCTTAATGGTCATCGCCATGCATTAGCGATGTCTGAGAAATTGCGGAAAAATCATCGTTCCCTCATTCGAACCCTGGGTAAATGGCCATGGATTCGAGCCATGTATTATTCTGGAGGAACCATGCATGGCTCGGGTTGGGAAAAGAAACCCGACCTCGATGTATTTATGGTAACTTCCGCAAATAGAGCATGGTTAACCTATACGTTGATCAGACTGCTTAGTAAAATTGCAAGACATGGAAATAGCTTCTGTTGTAACTACCTGATTGATGAATCAGCTCAGGAGATACAATGGCAGCGTGATTTTTATACTGCCCATCAGATGCTGTTTTTGCGTCAGATTATTCGGAAAAAAGGCACATCCCATATTCGTTGCCATAATAAATGGATGTACACCTTTTTTCCCAATGCCCCAAAATTTGAGCCGGTTAACCATACCCCTTCTAATCATAAAACGGGGTTTTTGTATTGGTTAAATATGCTGGCTATGATCTTATGGACATACCGATGGGAGAAATACGGTTTAAAAAATGGTGAAGGTGGAATGTTATGGGATTTTAGACGAATAAAACTTCACACCCATGATCATCGTCCCCGGGTTTATAAAATGTATGCAACCCTGTTAAACAACTGTCTTAACAGAATTAGCGGCCTATATCAGCATAAGGAAAAAGTAACCACCTGAATTCTAAAACCTTTCAAATATGACTAATTCACCTGATTTTATTATTGGCGGTGCTGCTAAGAGTGGAACCACCTCTTTAAGCCGATATTTAAATGCGCATTCAGAAATATTCCTGCCTCATTCTGAATTAAACTTTTTCCCTTTTTGCGAAAAACAGCCAGATTATGATGTACTTCAACGGCCAATTGTGTCTGATTTTCAGATTTATAGTTCGTATTACCATGAAAGTAATGCTCGGGTCAAAGGGGAAAAGTCTGTAAGCTACCTGTATAAAGGGTTATACCGCCAGACTATTCACAATATCCTCAAATATCATCCTTCCGGCAAAAAAGTTAAGATGATTTTTTTGCTCCGAGATCCGATAGATCGTGCCTGGTCTCAATATATGCATAACCTTAATATTTATGAATCCCTGCCATTTCAACAAGCCATTGAAGCCTGGCCTGACCGGGCTAATAAAAAATGGGTACCAGCATTTGATTATCTTGGGGCAGGCCTGTATTACGAATCTCTCAGTTCCTACTTCAATCATTTCGATCAGGTAAAGGTATATTTATTTGAATCCTTAAAAACTAATGCCGATTGGCTGCTTCAGGATGTGTTTGATTTTCTGGAGGTAGAGAACGAACAACTCACTAATAGCACTATTCGCTATAATACTTCTCAAATACCGAATGGTAATACCAGTAGGCTATGCTATAATACCCTATTCCATAATCCGGTTGCACAGGGATTAAAAAAGACCTTATCAAATGAAAATCAGGTTAGGGTTAAAGACTTTATTACTTCGTTTAGCCATCATAAACCCGCCCTACCTGAAGAAACACGCCAGCAATTTTTGCCATGGTTCAGGGATGATATAGAAAAATTGCAAGGGTTGATCCAGCGCGACCTTGGAAAATGGCTCATTTAAGCATGATCAGTAAATGATGGGCCATATAAAACTTAATGTACTTGTGCTCGGAGGTACGGGATTCATTGGGTCCGCTGTAGTTAGCAAGTGGGCAACAGAAGAGGCTAAGATAAAAATGCTGGTACACCATAACCGTAACCTGCCAGTGGCTAATTCTGCTATTACCATGATTCATGGTGATATTACCAGTTTCAACTGGAGCAGCCTTAATGTTGATCCACCTGAGGTCATTATTCATCTTGCAAGGATATCCGGGCGAAATAAACCCGGGCGGGTTATGGCCGGGATTCAAGGGTATCTGGCAAACCAGCGCTTAATCCGCTGGATGAAAACTCTGGACTACCCTCCTCTGGTGGTTTATGCATCAGGTTCTTTGGTATACGGTTCACGGGGTATCTCATCTGTTGATGAAGATAGTTCTTTGGATCCAATTAGCTTTCAGCGAGACTATATTCTGGCGGAATATCCTTTTTTAAAAGCTATGAAAAATGACTCAATTCCTGTTTGTATAATACGACCGCCTTGGGTTTACGGACCCGGTTCCTGGTTCAGGGAATATTATTATGAAAGAATAAAAAAAGATGGATTCATTCCTCAATATGGAGAAGGGGGGAATTTAATGAGCCTTATTCATATTGAGGATTGTGCTTCACAAATTAATATGATTGCAAGGAATGGACAAGCCGGTGAGATATTTAATCTGGTGTCGGGTGATCCCATTACTCATGATAAGTTTTGCCGGGTACTTGCTGAAGTGACGGGTAAAAAAATAAATAAGATTTCTGATCCAGATTTGTTAAGAAAGAATGGCAAGGCGATTTATGAAGCTCTCACTTTTTCAATCGGACTGAAGAGTAAACACCCCATCATTCAAGATTTTCACGGATCATATAATAATAATCTGAAAAAGGGTTTACAACAGGTTGTAAATGACTTGAAACAACTTAGATAAGGTGAGTTTTATCTCAATAATTTTTGTTAAACCATCATTTTACTTTCATTGTATACAAGCTGTATTCACCCGTATTCCTGAAGGGTGTTTTAGCTATAAAGTTATCTATTTTCCACAGCCATTCTGCTCCACCTTTAAGTTTTTTTAGCAAGTGTGAACGGTACCACGCAGGGTATAATATGCTATAGCCACGATGGCCGGTAATTTTGAATTCATCGGAAAAAGCGTTTATAATATCCTTCCTGGAATAGGGCTTGCTGGGTATTTTTCGTTGGTCTGAATAACCCTGCCATTTATTAAAAATGCGTTCAAATGCTTTATCAAATCGCCCGGTCATCATCCACAAGGGTATTTCCGTAATGTAATAACGGTTAACAAAAGTAAGTACGAGAGTGGCATCTTCCGTGCAAAATGAATGAATGTGATTCGCTGCTTTTTTAAGGTCATATACCGTATTGAGTCCGCCAAAAAAAACATAGATCAGATCATATTTCACATCAGGGAATTGTGAGGTAACATCTTCGACTGACCCCGCAGCCAGATGTATATTCGTCAACTTTTCAGCCTGAACATTTTTATGTGACAGTTCAACCATACGAGGTGAAACATCAATACCGTATATCGTTCGACTTGGATATTTTTTTGCAAAATATATGGCATCAAAACCAGGTCCACATCCAATTTCCAAAGCATTAGAAAAAGGGTATTGATCGGTTACAGTGCGGTAAGCTTCCCTGATACGCTGAAGTACCGGATTTTCTGTATATCTCTGCTCAAAATCAACAGCATCCAAATCATAGTAGCGGGAAACTTCATGGTAGTAATCATTCTCTTTAGCTGATCTATCCATATGTGCAACAAGGTGAAGAAAGTCAGACCAAGTAACAGCATAATTACCTGTTACCTGTTTACCGACCGACCTTAAGGTCGGTATGCTGTTTTAATTTTTTGCCGGCAAGAGCTTCATTGACATTAAAAATGTGATCCCCAATTTTTTCGAGTCTTGAAATATAATCAAGAAATATGACACCGGCTTTGGAAGTATAAACACCATTTTCTAGACGTTTGTAATGTGATTCTTTCATGAGGTCGCGCATCGCATTGATCCTATTCTCAATCTTAATGGCTTCATCCAAATCTACAATACCGTTGGTGGTTTTCATATTTTTTCGCATCAATTTTATAGCATTGTGAACCAGATCAAGATATTCAGCGATTTCATTCCGGGAATCCTCAGGAAGAACCATTTCAAGAGCTTCCATCTGTTCGAATGTTTTTGATAACTGGTAATAAATATCGCCAACCCTTTCAAGGTCATTTATAATGCTATGCATGGCACGTATACGCCTGGTGGCTGAAGTAGACAGACTAAAACTAGAAATTTGTGTGAGATATTCAGCAACTTCCAGCTCCATATTGTCTGTTATTTGCTCACGTTTTTCAATTTTCTTCAGAAATTTTTGATGCTTCTGTTGTTTCTTAAAGAAAAGACCGTAAAAGCTAAAATGCATCTTTTCAATAAGTTTGCCGAACTGTTCTATTTCCTTATGGGCCTGTGCGATTGAAAGTTCAGCTGATGACATTAACCCGCCGGAAATAAACTGGAGCCTGAATTCCTGATCGCCTCCGTCTTTTTCAGGTTGAATACGTTCCACCAAACGGATGATGGCAGGTATGAAAGCAAAAAGAAGGGATACATTAATCACATTAAATGCTGTGTGAAATAACGATAAGCCTAATGTAGCATTTGCCCTTGACAAGGTTGAATCACTAAAAACGGAAGCCCCATCGGGTGAAACAAGTTGAATTAGATAATCCACACCTGATAGAAATGGGTGCAGAATAAATAACATCCAGATAACCCCACAAAGATTAAATATTAAGTGAAATCTGGCAGCCCTCTTGGCATGTACATTTCCCACCATGGCGGCCAGATTAGCTGTAACCGTCGTACCAATATTTTCTCCCAGTACCATGGCAGCGGCAATGGGAAAATCAATCCATCCTTCAAATACCATCACCAGGGTTATAGCTGTAGCCGCAGAAGAAGATTGGGTTACAAGGGTCAAGAGCGACCCTATAACCACGAACAGTAAAATTGAGGCTGTGCCAAAATCTGTTAACCCATCAAGAAAAGCAAACATTTCAGGATTTTCCACAACATTGGGAACACCTGCTTTAATGAATTCAAGGCCGATGAAGATAATACCGAATCCGATCATAGATTCCGCCAGGTTTTTAAACTTTTCGCGGCCAAAGAACATAAAAGGGAAAAATATCCCAATCAGACTGATAGCAATTGGGGTTATATTCATCTTAAATCCGAACACGGCAACCATCCAGGCGGTCACTGTTGTGCCAATATTCGCACCCATGATTACGCCGGTTGATTCTACGAAAGTGATAAGGCCGGCATTTACAAAACTCACAACCATTACAGTGGTGGTTGATGAACTTTGAGTAATAGTTGTGGCCATAAACCCTGTGAAGATTCCTCTTAAGCGGGTTGTAGTCATCCCTTTCAAGATCGCTCTCAGCCGGTTTCCAGCAACTTTCTGAAGGCCGTCACTGAAGATCTTCATTCCATAAATGAAAATACCGACTGATCCAACAAGCTGTAAAAAATCGAAAAAACTATAGGTCATTAAACAGATTTACAAAATGGGTATTAGAATAGACAGGCTAAATTTAGAAATTAAAAATTAGAATAATAAATAAATCTTATGGGGGTGTTAAATCATATCATGATTTATCTTACCCAAGATATAAATATTCCATTGATGCGATTACTGTGTAAGATGTGGGCAGAACGGCAATCTATTAGATGTACCTCTGAATTACCTCACCTAATTCACTATAATCGAATGGCTTACTGAGAAAATCAGCCGGGTAGGTTTTTTCAATTCTTTTTTGCAAAGAAGATTGTGTTTCTCCAGTCAGGTATATAACCGGAATTGAAGAAAAAGTTCTAATCTTTTCCATTAATTCAATTCCATCCAGATTATTTGATCGATAAACCTTCATCAATATTAATCCATATTGACCCGTTCTAACAGCTTCGATGATATCCTCATCTTTTGTACAATCGATAGTTACTTTATAACCAAGAAGTTCACAATGATACTTAATGCTCGATGAAATGATATATTCATCTTCGGTAACTAAAATATGTTTCATAAACACCGTTATATTTTTTAAGCAGCTGTTAATAAAACGGAGTGAATCAATAACTTAACATATTCTTAATAAGAAACAACCTCAAGTCTTACATATATTAATTCAGGTTGATAATCACTCTGTCCCAAAACTTATATTCACATCTTCACCAAGGACAAATATGTATAGGTTACCATAAGAGATAATGGAATAGAATCTTTAAAATGAAACTACCGGTCTGGGTCTGGCATAACTCTAATCCTGGTATTCACCAATCAGCTTACGATCAACCTAATGTTGAAGAGTTCGAGAATATGTATATTACTTTCTTTAATTAAGTAATATTTACAAGGCCTATTCTATGAAAATCTTTTTAAAAATATTCATTACTGGCATTTTATTGGTAATCATGACTGCTTGTCAATCTGGTAATCAATCAGATTTTGATGCTTCAAAAAATGCTGCTGGTTTAATACAGCATAATGTTTATTTCTATTTGAATGAAGGAGTAACCTCTGAAGAAACAGCACAATTTGAGGCTGGATTACTAGCACTAATGGAAATAGAAGATATTTATAAGTCCGAGATTGGAATCCCCGCTTCCACTGAAAGCCGGGATGTAACCGATCATAAATTTGTTTACTCCATTTTTTCCTGGTTTAAATCTCTCGAAGATCAAAAAAGCTATCAGGATCACCCGGTTCATTTAGATTTTATTGATAAATACAGCCACTTATGGGCCAATGTCCGCGTGTACGACTCAGAAATAATTTCTTCCCAATAGGACTACGAGAGAATTAATTCGAGAAAGGGTATCCAGGATAATTCATCCTAAAAGTAGATTGTAGCTTGTCTGATCTTAATCAAAATGATCAACAGGGCTTCGGTTATACTTATTCAGGTCGATTGTATACCTGATTACATTACACGTACTAACAGACTCTATTTGTAAATATTAAATTTATTTTACTATACTGCGTTAGTACATGTACCCTAAGGCTATCCCTCTAATCGAAAAAATGGCTTATGAAAAAAATAAAATTATTACTACAAAGTAGTCCGGTAATAATAACAGCAATTTACCTCTGTATTGGAACATTATGGATTCTTTACTCTGATAGGATAGTGTTAAGTATATTTGTTGAGCCAGAATCGATTACACGAATTCAATCGATAAAAGGGTTTGGTTACGTAGGGTTGAGTGGTTTGCTCGTTTTTTCATTGGTGTGGAAAAACAATAGAATGTTTGGTGAGGCAATTGAAAAGCTCAATAGGTATCAATTCGAGCTACAAGAATCACTTACTGAGAAGAATTTATTACTTAAAGAAATTCATCATCGTGTAAAAAATAATCTCGCCGTTATTTCTAATTTAATTCAATTTGAGGAAATAAATACCGTACAACGAGAGGGAAATAAGGTTCTTCAGAATACACGGCTACGGATTAAATCGATGGCTCTGATTCATGAATTTATGTATCAGAGCGAAAGTTTAACTCATGTGATCTTTGATAATTTCGTTGACTCTATTACCAGTCATCTCAAAAAGGATTATCCAAAAAACTCTAACAGGATTAACTTTGTCGGGACTGTAGACCCCATTACTCTTAATATCAACCAGGCTATACCCTGTGGATTAATTATTAATGAATTAGTTACAAATGCCTGGAATCACGCTTATCCCCATAATGAGAAAGGGACTATCTCTATTAAGCTAACCATGAAAGATGAATTAGTTTCATTAAATGTTTCAGATGATGGAATTGGCTTACCGAATAAAATTGACCCCAGCACTGCTGAAAGCACGGGTTTCTCTGTTATAAAACAACTTTGTAATCAGCTTAAAGCCAATACTCTGACAACAAGGAAAAACGGAACCAAGATCAAGATAACATTTAAAAAAAGCGATCTTAAAGGGTCCAGTAATGCTCTAAATTATTCCACTTAAGCAGTATATTTTCATATGGGAGAGATTAGGATCTTCCTTTCATTTTCAAGTTTAACTAAACAGTTCAACCAAACAGTTGAACTGTTTAGTTATTTTTTGTAATCTACCTTTATGAAACAACTGGAAGAAGAAACGGAAGAGAAAATTTTCCTGGCAGCCCAGCACATTTTTCAGGCTAAGGGATTTCAGGGCGCACGTATGCAGGAGATTGCCGATAAGGCAGGTATCAACAAGTCAATGTTGCACTACTATTACCGGAATAAAGACACTTTGTTTTTAAAGGTGTTTCAAACCAGTCTGAGTAAGATCATGCCTGAGTTATTCACTATCCTGTCCTCCAAAGTTCCTTTAGAACAAAAAGTTAATCAGATTGTGGATTTCTATTATGGAATTTTCGAAAAGAACCATCATCTGCCCTCTTTCGTGATCTATGAAATGAACCGGAACCCTCAACGCTTCAAAGATTTCGTTGCATCCATGGATGTTAAACTACCTGAACATTTTGCCAAACAGATTCAGGAAGCTGTTTCTTCGGGGAAAATAATGGCAATCGCTCCCCATCAGTTTTTGATTAATGTGGTTAGCCTTTGCATGATGCCTGTTATTGCCAGGGTGATGGTGCAAACTCTCTTTAAATTAAATGATGCTGCTTATAGGGTATTTCTCGAGGAAAGGAAAGAATTGATCCCTAAGATAATTTTCAGCGGAGTACAGCCCCCATGAGATACTGGTTAATCTTATTTACTATGTCACTCATGGCTTTACCAGTTGAAGCGCAGGAGCTCGAGACCATCACCCTGGGGTTTTGTTATAATCATATATATCAAAATTATCCTACAGCTGCCAAAGCTGATGTTCAAGAGAAAATTACAGCTCTAAACAGGGCAATAATACGTACTGGCAGATACCCTGATATACAGGTTAGCGGCCTGACCAGCTATCAGTCCGATGTTACTGAAATCCCTTTTAGTGCCCCAGGAACTGATCCTCTAAATTTCAGCAAAGACCATTACCGGATTTCACTCGACCTTACCCAGCCCCTATATGACGGTGGGCGCAGACAAGCATTGCATAACCTGGAAAAACAGGTGGGCTTAAGGGAACAGGCGACGATACAAACTGAACTTTGGGCTGTGCGCAATCAAATAGACCAGATCTATTTTGGTATTTTGATGTTGAAGAAACAGCATGATTCTATACAATTAATGCTGGCTGACCTCAACGAACAATTGTCATTAGTCAGTGCTCAGGTTAGAAATGGGTTGGTATTACCCGGTAATGAACTGGTATTAAAAGCTGAACGTATTAAAGCTAGCCAACGCCTCACCCAGGCAGAAGCTGATATTAATGTAGGGTATCAGGTACTAAGTGAGTTGCTAGGTATATCAATTCCAATAGATACAAAACTTGAAATTCCTACGATTGAAGGCAATTCATCTTATGATTTACAAAGTATCAATCGTGCTGAATATGATTTATTCAAAACAGGAATCCAAACTCTGAATGATCAGAAAGAAGTCACCAGAGCCGATCGTCTGCCGGTTATACACGCTTTTGGTACCACTGCTTATGGTCGTCCGGGATTCAATGTATTCGAAGATGATCTTCAACTAAACTGGATGGTGGGGTTAAGAGCACAATGGGGATTCAGAAGCTGGAGCAATGCCTCAAAAAAAATGGAACTTCTGGAACTGGAGAAACGAAAAATAGCTGCTGATAAAGATGCATTTACCCGCACATTGGAAGCCGATCTACGACGCTCAGAAGTACAGATTAATACCCTCCGCGATCTGATAACCAGTGATGAAGAGGTTCTGGAACTACGTCAGCAAGTGGTTGCTGAAAAAGAAAGTCTTTTGGAAGTAGGCGCTATTACATCTACTGAATACATCACAGAACTGAATGCAGAAAACAGGGCACGTATCGAACTGGATATTCGAAAATTATCTCTCATTCAGGCCACAATAGAATTATCCACAAAAAAAGGAGCACCATGGGAGTAAATATTATGCAGGGTATATTACTTTTTACAACCCTATTAATTGCTTCCTGTACAGAGGAAAATATATCAGATGCTTACGGCCAATTTGAAGCCATTGAAACTACAATTTCTGCAGAGGTTCCGGGAAAGATCCTAAGTTTTAATGTAAATGAAGGAGATGAACTGGAAGCAGGATTGATGATCGGTCGGATTGATACTATTCAAATTGTCTTTAAAATAGAAGAGTTAAAAGCCTCTATGAAAGCAGTTGAAACACAAATCGCTCAACTCGATGCTCAGCGGGATGTATTATTAACTCAGTTAGAAACGGCCAAGAATGAACTTTCCCGTCAGGAGTCTTTAAAACAAAACAACGCCACTACCCAACAACAAATCGAAAACAGTCAGGGCAGGGTAAATACCCTGGATAGGCAAATTGTCGCTATGGAAACTCAAAAGCAAACAATCTATAGCGAATTAGATGCTTTTCGGATCAGAATTGAACAGGCTAAGGATCAGTTACACCGTACCTTTATTATCAATCCTCTTAGTGGAACTATACTCATCAAATTTGCAGAACCTAACGAACTCGCTACGACAGGCCGTCCTTTATACCGGATAGCTAATCTTGACACCATGATACTTAGAGTGTATTTAAGCGGAGCTCAATTACCCCAGGTTCGGCTGGGAGGAAATGTGGATGTGTTGATTGATAAAGATGACCATAAGAACCAGAGTTTAGAGGGCACCGTCAGCTGGATATCATCAAAGGCAGAATTTACTCCTCGCATGATACAGACAAAAGAAGAAAGGGTAACACAGGTTTACGCCGTTAAGATCAAGGTACCAAATCCTGAAGGCCGAATCAAAATCGGCATGCCCGGTGAGGCAAATTTTTGAAATAAGTCACTTTATAATACATTCCGGATAATCAACTCATGTCTGTAGCCGAAATATTACATCTGAGTAAAAGTTTTGGTAAAACAAATGCATTGAGTGATATTAATGCTTCTATTGAAGAAGGTGAAATCTTTGGTTTCATAGGGCCCGATGGTGCCGGAAAATCAACGTTAATCCGAACCCTTGCAACTCTAATTGTGCCTGATCAGGGCACAGTAAGTGTATTTAATCTGGATGTAGTGAAAGATTATAAAGAGATCCGACCATTGCTTGGTTATATGCCGGGGCGGTTCTCTCTGTATCTAGACCTGACCGTTAAGGAAAATATGGTTTTTTTTGCATCTGTATTTGGTA
This sequence comes from Balneolales bacterium, assembly GCA_040905745.1. Classification (GTDB taxonomy): domain Bacteria; phylum Bacteroidota; class Rhodothermia; order Balneolales; family Natronogracilivirgulaceae; genus JBBDMU01. The sequence continues at coordinate 106,411 of JBBDQY010000017.1, read as the reverse complement.
CTACACTTGAAGAGAACTATGATTTGGTTAGGCCTATATATCATCTACTTGAACCATTTGAGGACCGACAGGCAGGTAGGCTATCAGGGGGTATGAAACAAAAGCTGGCTTTAAGTTGTGCCCTCATACACCGCCCTGCCCTGTTGCTATTGGATGAGCCTACAACGGGGGTAGACGCTGTTTCACGAAAAGAGTTCTGGGAGATGCTGGGGATGCTCAAAAACGAAGGAATCAGCATCATTGTATCCACACCTTACATGGATGAAGCAAAACGCTGTGACCGGGTTGCATTGATGCAGGAAGGCAAAATCTTACAAATTGACAGCCCTGATAAAATTGTATCATCTTTTGACAAGCCATTACTGGGTATCAAATCTGATTACCGATATAAACTTCTTGTTGTGCTGAAACAATATCCCTACACACATTCTGTCCACCCGTTTGGTGAGTATGCTCATTACACCGACAGCCGTCAGCGATATGATTTTGGGGAGTTGCATTCGTATCTCGAGAGAAATGGATTGAAAGAAATTATTATCAAAGAAATTAAACCTGATATAGAAGATAGTTTTATGGCGATGCTTGCACCGGGAGGATCAAATGACTGATCCAATCATTCAAACGGATGCATTAACCCGTACCTTTGGGACCTTCATAGCTGTAGATAAAGTATCGTTCGAGGTAAAACGCGGTGAAATCTTTGGTTTTTTAGGAGCCAATGGGGCCGGGAAGACAACAGTCATGAAAATGCTGACAGGGTTACTCAAACCTTCCTCAGGAACAGCATTTGTATCTGGAATGGATGTCTATACTCAGGCTGATGAAATCAAAAAAAGCATTGGATACATGAGCCAGAAGTTCTCTTTGTATAATGACCTCACAGTTGAAGAGAATATACGGTTCTACGGTGGTATTTATGGTATCCCGAATGATGAGCTGAATGATAAAATCAGGCATACCATTAATTCAACAGGTTTGGAAGACAGTAAAAAAAAGTTGGTTAAAACCCTTCCTTTGGGTTGGAAGCAGAAACTGGCCTTCTCTGTCGCTACCCTCCACGACCCCGTCATCGTATTTCTGGATGAACCAACAGGGGGTGTTGATCCCATCACCCGCAGACAGTTCTGGGAGCGAATTTATGAAGCTTCAGAGAATGGAACCACCATGTTTGTTACTACTCATTACATGGATGAAGCCGAATATTGTGACCGCATATCTATCATGGTTGATGGCCGGATCGATGCACTCGATACCCCCGAAGGTTTGAAGAACACCTGGTCAACTAGATCGATCGAAGATATTTTTATAAAACTAGCCAGGTCTGCTAACCGGGGTGAGGGATGAATACCTTTTTTGGATTTGTAATCAAGGAATTCAAGCAGATCTATCGAGATAAGCGTACGCTGATTGTTTTATTTGGGATGCCCGTAATCATGGTTCTATTATTTGGCTTTGCTATCCGAAATGAAATTACCAATGCCCGTATTGCAATACTTGATCTGTCAAATGATGAATCAACCACTGCTATCATCCAAAGGTTAAGTGCTTCCGGCTCCCTTGAGATAGCTTATTACCTGAACAGTTACAGTGAAATCGACCGTTTGTTTCGAGAAGGAGTCGTCAAAGAAGTTGTGGTTTTCGAACCAGGTTTTGAAGAAAAAATGGTTAAAGATGGTTTTGCCGATGTTCAGATCATTAATGATGCCACAGACCCCAATCTTGCCAGACTTTTACAAGCATATACTTCTAGTATTATAGTGGATTATGCAGCTTCACTAAATAATGGCGACAAATCGCAAATAGCTGGAATTCAAACTGGTATCCGGATGATGTATAACCCTGAACTGCGCAGCGTAAACTTATTTGTACCCGGTCTTATTGCTGTTATTTTGATGCTTATCTCTACACTAATGACCTCAATTTCTATTACCCGGGAAAAAGAAATGGGAAGCATGGAAGTGTTGCTCGTATCACCTCTCAAACCTTTTCATATTATTATCGGAAAAGTACTGCCCTATCTGTTCCTGTCTATTGTAAATGTGATCACCATTTTATTACTTGCCAAATATGTATTCCAGGTGCCTTTTGAAGGCTCATATGTATTGTTCTTTTTTGAGGCTATGCTTTTCATCATCACCGCACTATCGTTGGGTGTTTTTATTTCAACGGTGGCAAATAACCAACAAACCGCTATGATGGTTTCCCTGGCGGGGCTACTGCTCCCAACTGTGCTCTTGTCAGGTTTCATATTCCCAATTGCCAGTATGCCTGACATTCTTCAACTCCTCAGTCATATAATTCCTGCCAAATGGTTCCTGATTATCGTGCGTGATATCATGCTGAAAGGCAGTGGCCTGATTTATTTATGGGATGAAACCCTCATCCTGATGGTCATTACGTTGTTTTTCCTGGTTCTAAGCCTTAATAAATTCAGTGTGAGGCTACAATGAGAACTATACGATTTTTACTTCAAAAGGAGTTTCTGCAAATCTTTCGTAACCGGGCAATGCTGCCTATTCTTTTTGTTTTACCGATCGTTCAGCTACTAGTGCTTTCTTTTGCAGCTACCTATGACCTCAAAAAAGTTGATTTTGCCTTGGTAGATATGGATCAATCAACTTACTCAAAACAACTAAGCTCTAAATTCCAGGCTTCCGGACATTTTATTTTGCGAACTGAAAGTTTCAGCAAAAAGCAGGCTCTGAAAGAAATTGATAAGGGAAATGTGAATATGGTCATGCATATCCCGTTAAATTTTCAGCGAGACCTGTTAGAAGGTCAGCCGGTAGAGGTTCAGTTAAACATCGATGCCGTTGATGGAAGTACAGCAGGATTGATACAGTCTTATGGAATTTCCATCATCAATGATTACAACAAAGAGAAATCGGGGGTTGTACGGCTATTAGGTAATCAGTCCAGAGATGCATTACAGTCAGTAATTCATGTAAAACCCCAATACTGGTACAATCCCGATTTAAATTATATCACTTACATGGTTCCTGGAATCCTCGTCGTACTGGTTTCCATGATCGGACTGTTCCTGTCGGGGATGAATATTGTCAGAGAACAGGAAATTGGCACAATAGAGCAATTGAATGTTACCCCTATAAGGAAATATCAGTTTATAGCCGGTAAACTTATACCCTTTTGGATAATTGGCATGATTGACCTTTTGATCGGCCTGGCCCTTGCGCGATATGGCTTCAAAATACCCTTTTTAGGTAGTATCATTACCATATTAATAATAGCTAGCATATATTTAATTGTAGTGCAGGCTGTTGGGTTATTCATCTCCACCGTAACAAACACACAACAGCAAGCTATGTTTATTGCCTGGTTTATTATGGTTGTATTCATCCTGATGGGTGGTCTGTTTACACCCATTGAAAGCATGCCGGAATGGGCTCAAATAATCAACATAGGTAATCCCGTTGCACATTTTATTGAGATCATGCGTATGGTATTGCTAAAAGGAGCAGGCTGGTCAGAAGTAAGGCATATGGTGGCCATATTGGCAGGGATGGGTTCCCTATTTTTAAGTATCTCCATAAACCGTTACAGAAAAACAACAATATGAGAGTGGTAAACAGGCAAATCTATTTGCCATTTATAGTTATTTGACGCTGACGCCAAGTTTTACTTCCATTTCTTCAAGGCTTATTCCTTTTGTCTCAGGCATTATTTTCCACACAAAAAGCAACTGCAGAACCATCATACAGGCAAAAAATGCGAATATTGGACCACCACCAAACAAACTCTCAAAATACACGAAATTACCGGCAATGAGTGCAGCGAAGATCCAGTGGGTTCCACAACCTAATGAATTGCCGTATGAACGAACGGTATTAGGGAATATCTCTGATATGAATACCCAAATTACAGCACCCTGCCCTATGGCATGGGATGCAATAAAGACAAAAATCAACACCGGTACCAGTAAACCTGTGAAAGTTTCTGTGAAGAAAGCATACGCAATCATGGATAAAGAAATGATATAACCTGTCGAACCTATATACATGAGAAATCGCCGGCCGAACCTGTCAATGAATGCAAGACCCAGCATGGTGAAGATTAAATTCGTTATGCCTACACCTACTGAAGATAACAAAGCGGATTCCGCACCCATACCCGTTAAAGCGAATATTCTGGGAGCAAAATATATAATGGCATTGATCCCGGATACCTGATTGAAGAATGCGAACAAAAACGCAAGTAATATGGGAAATTTATAACGAACAGTAAAAAAATCCCTAAGGCTTGCTGCCTTGCCTACTTCGGTATCAGTACCCTGTATAGATTTTACCGAAGATTCAACCGTTTCAGGATTAACGATCTTCAATATCTCTCTTGCTTCATTGACCCTGTTTTTTGCAACAATGAGCCATCTCGGACTTTCAGGGACGAAAAAAATCAGACTAAGAAATACTGCTGCCGGAATTACTTCCATACCAAGCATCCAACGCCAGGATTCTTCATACCCAGTGCCGATAAGAAAGTTCGAGAAGTAGGCTATCAGTATTCCAAGAACAATATTGAATTGAAAGAGAGCCGTAAGCTGTCCTCTTTTTTCTGTCGGAGCAATTTCAGAAATATACATAGGAGCCACTACTGAGGATGCACCTACTCCCAATCCTCCTATGAATCGAAAAAACATCAGTGAATAGATCTCCGGAGCTAAGGCTGAACCTGCAGCTGAAATCAGAAATAATACTGCAATCCAGATGATGGTTAATTTTCTTCCCCATTTTTGGGCAGGAATACCACCGAATATGGCGCCAATTATTGTACCGTAGAGGGCCATAGCTATCATTTGCCCCAGCATGGTATCACTGAGTTCCCACATCTGCTGAATATTTTGTTCACCACCTGAGATTACAGCTACATCGAAGCCAAACAGAAATCCACCAAGAGCGGCGGTAATTGACCAAAAAAGAGTTTTACGGTTTTTCATTCAGATAAATTAGAAGTTAACCTGTTTGCCCTATTTGTTACCAGGGCTTTAGGGAAAAGTAATGAAAGTAATGAAAGTAATTAGAATAAAACAATATTTGAAGAACGATACTATCAATATGTCAGTAATAGATAGTTTTTGACACCTATACTCATCTGACAATTTCTATCAGGTTTTGTTTCGAAATAAGTACATGGTAACCGGTCCGAATACTGCCACCAACGCCGCAGAGATAATTAATACCTGGATTATCTCAGAGATCACCGGTGTGCCGTGCATGAGTCCTCGCATAGCCACGACAAGTATAGAGATTGGATTAACATTGACAAAAGCCTCCAACCAGGAAGGCATGGTTCGTGGGTCTACAAAGATGTTACTGGCGAATGTGAGAGGAAAAAGAACTATAAAGCTCATAGTAAACAGCGATTCCTGCGTTCTTACAATAAAACCCATGGCAGTCCATATCCATGAGAAACTGAATGAAAATATTAGCAATAATAGTACCGCGAGCAGTACTCCTGTTATACCACCTTCCGGTCGGAAACCAAGTAAAAAGCCAAGTCCAATCATCACAGCAGATGCAATAGAGTAACGGACAGCGTCACCAAGCAGAGCACCTACTAGCACCGATGGCTGCCAGACCGGCAAAGATCGAAATCTGTCAAAAACACCTTTTCTGATGTCATTGTTAATGACGATACCAGTATACATGGTAATCATCACCACTGTCTGAACTAAAATGCCTGGAAGAAGATATTGCAGATACTCTTGTACGGACCCTGCAATTGCTCCTCCAAAAAGAAAGGTGAACATGAGCAGGAACATAATAGGAAAAGCCGTAACATCGAACATTTGCTCGGGTACATGCTTAATCTTAAGCATAGCCCTCCACCCAAAAGTAATTGATGCAGATATTGCATTTGCCCTTGGAGGGCGATCACCGGAAGTAAGCACTCCTTTTAGATTTTCTTTAAAGGATCCGGCACCTCTTCTATTTGTAGGCTGTTTATCATTTTGTCCAGACATCTAATTACCTCCCTTCTTTAAAGGTACTTTATCCTGGTGCTGGATTTCCTCTTCAGCCGGATGTCCTGTAAGTGACAAAAATACTTCATCAAGACTGGGCTGACCGAGGGAGAAACCGTTTAGCTTAATTCCCGCACCTGATAAGGTGGATATAATTTTAACCGATTGATCCTGATCGTCAGCTCTGACTGTTAATTCGTGAGGGTCAGACTCTAAGTATAATTCAACCCCAAGGGCTTGCACCAGTGCTTGTTCCGCCTTCTCTCTTTGAGCTGCGTCATCCAACCGTAATCGCAGCATACCTGAACCAACAGAGGATTTAAGTTGTCCGGGTGTACCTTCGGCAATAACTTTACCATGGTCAATAACAGCAATTCTATTGGCAAGCTGATCAGCTTCATCCAGATATTGGGTAGTTAGCAATACGGTTGTTCCCTGAGAGACCAGGGCTCGAATGATATCCCATACTTGATTGCGACTTCGTGGATCCAGGCCTGTAGTAGGTTCATCAAGAAATAAAAGGTCAGGTTTTGCGATGATACTTGCCGCGATATCAAGGCGGCGGCGCATTCCGCCTGAATATGTTTTGACTCTTCGTGATGACGCTTCTGTAAGGCCAAATGCTTCCAGCAATTCCTTTGCACGAACCTTTGCCTCTGCCCTTTTATAGCCCAGTAATCTAGCCAGTAATACCAGGTTTTCAGTCCCGGTAATATCTTCATCAACTGAGGCAAATTGACCGGTAAGGCTGACGCGACTCCTTACCGCATCTGCATCGGTTGAGATGTCATATCCAAATATCCGCGCCGTTCCGCTATCTGGTTGTAATAAGGTTGCCAGCATCCGAATAACCGTAGTTTTACCCGCACCGTTTGGGCCTAGCAGTCCATACACTCCACCGGATGGAACAAATAAATCAACTCCTTTAACCGCTTTGGTTTTACCAAATGATTTTACCAAGCTTGTTACCTCGATAGCCAAAGCAGGATTCTGATTATGGTCACCTTTCATATTCCTTAATTTTGTGCCTGTTATTATAGCAAAATAATTTAACTCTGTTATCAGTTATCCTGCATCTTTTTAACCCTAATTATTTTACCTGTAGTTTATACAGATTTGCGTAAATTCCCTCCATGGACATAAGCTCATAATGATTACCATATTCAGCTACCTGTCCTTTATCGAGAACTATGATACGATCACTGTCCAATATTGTGGACAATCGATGTGCCACGGTAATGGTGGTGCGCTTGCTGGCAAGATGAGCCAATGTTTCCTGTATATAGCCCTCAGATTCAGAGTCCAGGGCAGAGGTTGCTTCATCAAGCAAAAGTATGGGTGGATTTTTAAGTATTACCCTTGCTATAGCAAGCCTTTGACGTTGACCTCCGCTGAGTTTGACCCCCCGTTCCCCGATTTGCGTCTCATATTTTTTTGGGAAGTTCCGGATAAATTCATCGGCATAGGCAGCTTTGGAGGCAGCCATGATCTCTTCATCTGTGGCATCAAGTTTGCCATACCGGATGTTCTCACTAATGGAACTCCCGAAGAGATGAACATCCTGAGAGACTAACCCTATATGGCGGCGAAGGCTAACCTGGGTTAATTCCCTAATATCTTTACCATCAATGAGTATCCGCCCCTCCACCGGATCAAAAAAGCGGGGGATTAGGTTGATGAAAGTAGTTTTTCCTGCACCGCTCACCCCTACTATGGCAATACGCTCACCCGGTTTCAAATGCAAGTTGATTTCTTTAAGGATAGGCTGGCCTTTTTCATACGAGAAACCAACGTTTTCAAATCGAATATCACCATAGGATTCTGTTAGCTCTGCAGCCCCCGGCCAGTCCAGGATACCGGGTTCCGTATCTAACAGCTCGAAGATACGTTCTGAAGCCCCGGTTGCTGAATGCAAAGCTGAATAAATCCTTGTGAATCCCCCTACAGACCGTGTGATATTGAACATATAGAAGATAAAAGCGACAAGATCTCCTGCAGTTAACCTGTCTGATAAGACTTCAACACCGCCATACCAAAAGACGGCAACCAGAATGTACATGAATACAGTCGATACAATCGACCAAAAGAGATTTGAGAATAATAATTTGCGTCGTGAGGTTTCGAAGAGGTTCTCAACAAGGTGGTTGTAACGTTGCTTTTCATAACTTTCGCGGGCGAAAGATTTAACTTCACGTGCTGAACTGAGGGTTTCTTCAGCAATAGCGGTGGTGTCAGCCAGCCTGTCCTGAACACCTTTTGATAGTATCCTTATTTTTGCCCCATAATACTTACTAAGCAGTACCACAGGTGGCAGGATGATCACTATAAACAAAGTCAGCCTCCAGTTCAGGTAGAGCATTAGGGCGAAGGAACCAAACAGACTGATGCTCATGGTGATCATTTCAGAAACATTCTGGGTTACTGCATTTCGAATAGCGGTAACATCGTTAGTGAGCCTTGATGTTATTTCTCCCAAACGAGTGTTAGAAAAAAAAGCCAGATCCAGCCGGTGAAGGTGTTCGTAAACTTTTATGCGAAGATTATTTACAATACGTTCACCTATCCACTCCAGCAGGTAGCTTCCGCTGAAAGACATAGTCGATTGAAACAATACCAGCACCCCCAGAAAGAGGGTCAGCGTATCCAAACGGTTTCGATCAGCTGTTTCAAAGACGGCATCCAATAGTTCACGTATACCCAGTGGCACAGCCAGCCATACCAGGGATGAAACCAGAGATAAAACCAAAGCAAGCATCAGCCACCATTTGTACGGAACTACAAATGCTGCAATCCTTTTCAACATGCTGAAAAAGGATGGTGTATTATGCTTTCTGGGTGGTGTCATACTAGTGGGACAGCGGGGGTTTTAAAGAAAGTAGTTGTACAAACCTTATATTTTATGGATTCATTCCGGAGGGTTAGCCTCAATGAAGTGAGAAATTCAACATGGTATAATCGTACTCACAAATAGCGTATCAATCAGGGTTGCTTATACCTTCTTGCAGATAAATAAAATCACCAAATTCTGAATCATCACCATTGGCGGCATTAGCAGCGACATTAAAGACCACTGGCCCCGATGGAATTTCCGGTGCAGACCACGTTATTTCCCATAACTTAGTATGGGGTGAATTAATGATTGTACCTGATTCTGTATGGTGTACATACAGGATATCTTCATGCATTGTAACCATTGAATCACTGCTATCAGCCTCTATATCCCCTGCCTGTAATCCCGGCTTATCTTCACCATCCGGGAATCTTGCTGTAAATTGAAAGCCTGCTCTATTCATTTCCGGATGTTCAATATGAATTTCAAGCTGATAGGCTTTTCCCGATTCATATTTTTCGGGTATCCCTTTAATCTCAACGGTCCCAGCAGGATCATTCAATGGCATATCAAAATGACAAGCCTGACAATTTGGTTCTCCGAAACCTCCGGAATGTCCAGGTAAGGGATCATCAGGATATGCCGGTATCCCTGAAATTACATTATCAGAAACAGGATTCTTCAAGAATGGAAATGAGATAAAAGTAGTCAACAGGATCAGCAGCAGGGTGGCTGATCCTGAATTCCGATATCTATTCAAGGTAGGCTGTGCCAATGTAATTAGTGTCCGTACCGAACCAGATTTGGTTTGAAGGTTCATGGAAAATCATATGTCTGACCGTGCCACCACCGCTTTCTATTTCCGTGACGCTGAAGAATTCTTCCGTTTCAGGATCAAAACCCACCAATAAATTAGGTGAGCTTCCAGATTCAACCATCCATAAACGATCCTTATTATCAACAGTCATTGCATAAGGCCGGGAGCTTTCACCACTGGGCAATTCCCATTCTGTAATTTCCCTGTTACCCTGATCCATGCGCCCTAAATATCCTTTGGCATAATCACAATACCAGATATTGTCATCTGAAGTGATTGCGATTCTTCGCGACCGGGCATCCTCCCGGGGAAGTCTTATTTCTTCAAGTTCCATGGATTGCGGATCAATGGTCGCCAGTTTATTGGTTCCAAATAAATTCAACCACGGACGGTTATTTGAATCAATTGAAATGCCATATGGCCTGGCACGCTCGGTGGGAACAGGTATTATTTCTATGCTTTCATCGGATCGTGTAAATTTACCAACTACATTGCTTCCCTGAGCGGTGAACCAAATGTCTTTATTCTGGTCAAGAACCAGAGTATGAGGATCTCTGACACTGGGATCCGGCATCATATATTTGGTTATTTCACCAGTCTCTGGGTGCATTTTGCCAATATGGCTCGCACGGTTTCCAGCATACCATATAGAACCTTCTTCATCTACAATGAGGTTATGAGGGCCTGCGCCATCTTCGAGGTCATGGCGAGTGAATTCACCCGTATCAGGATCCAGCCAGGCTACATAATCATCACGCTGGCCAACAAACCATACTCTACCTTTCTCATCTACATCCGGGTCACGTGGACGTGTATTTTCCCAGGGAACCTGCCATTCGGTAATCTCAACTTGAGTGGCCTTTTTGTTTTCACTATTTCCGGCTTGAAATAAAGTGAGTGCTAAAGCTAATATCAGATATTTCATGATGTTGAGTATTCAATAAATAATAGGTTAACCATTTAAAAAAGGAAAAAGATTGTAGTAAACCAAATTTCAGTATTCATATATTTGCAATAGTTTGTAAAGTAAACATAGATAAGTAGCAGCCAATCATTAAAATGCTGCGCTGATTTCAAATCTCATGGTATGAATAAGGGGCCTGTCGGTAATGGTACGGCCATCATAGTTTAGTGTGGCACGTATAAAATCGCTAATGCGATAATTAGTCTGAAGAGACCAGCTCCAGGTATTCCCTTCACCTGCCCCGTCAGTAAGTTCATATAAGCCAAGACTACTTGATTCGCCGTCCAGCCGAAAGGAACGACGTTCTATACGCATAAAGCCCTGCAGATTGGGACCAAAAGATACCCGGGCATCTGTATGGATATTCAAAGCATTTGCCCTGACCGGGTCGCCGGGAAAAGCATCTTCCCGACGTATAACAGCAAAGCCTGCCCCGGCTTGAAAATCACGGTCAATACGGACTTCAAGAGCGGGCCTGACTTCACGATAGGTAATTAAATAGTTTCTGGAGGTCAGGAATTCACTTAGATTATCACGATCACCAAACCTGATCTCATTCTTTATATAGTATTTTTGCAGGAAGCGATAACCGCCTTCCATTCTAAAGTTTTGAAGAAATTGGCTTTCAACGCCAGTAGCCTGTTGGTTCTGGCCTAAAGAACGGTCTACAGTAAAACGGGCATCATAAATTGGGTTGTCCCTGAAGAACTGAATGTCCTGTGACATAAATACTCTTCCCTGAAGTGTCAGCGAATCGTCCCGGAATTTATTAATGCGCAGTAAATAGATGTCTTGCAGGTTCTGGGTCCGGTTGTTTTCGTTAACTTCGATTCGGGTATCAAAGCGCATACCTGCAAAAAGTCTTTCAAGCCTGGTGTCAGGCTGATGATCGTTATAAATCTGATCAGGGTCGAGGCGCAAACGGAATCGAGTTCGTAAGGCTATGATGGGGAAGAGCTCATCAGATGGCACCAGATGAAGCAGAAAGGTACCTTCATTTGGTATTTGCTCAGGAAAGAATTCATCAATTTGACGCACTCCATCACCGTTGGTGTCTTCCCAGACGTAATTCCCATATTCAGCCCCTGTTTCAATAAACGTTTCCTGCATGATAGGCCGGCGTTCTGTGTTAGCTTCATAATGAAAGTGGGAGTCTATGAATCGTTGCATTGGGCGGAAATCAGTAGTTGACCGGACTAAGATCCCTCGATTATCCTGACGCTGTTCACTAATTTGAAAGAATTCTTCAAAAATCCGGCTTCGGAAGGCAACTGTATTTGAAGTTTGGAATAAGGCTGATGGACGATAAGAAAAAGCATATTGTTGTGTAATACCCACCGCTTCATCAATAAATTCATTATTTATAACTCGTTTATCCTGTCGATATGATAAATCAGCAGATACGGTTAGAGACTGATCATAACGATATTCCAGCCCGGGCCTAAAATCAATAAACCGGAAGGATTCAGGATTTAAAGAATCCGATGCCAGATCTTTTTGGCGCCGTTGTTCACTTTCAAAGCCAAAGCGAGGGGTGACACTGCCTGAAAGCAGGTTGAAATCCTGGTTTATATTGCCCTGTTGGCGATACCAGTTTCCACTTTCATCAAATAACTGATTACGGCTGTCGATGCGTTCAAGGAAATAATCAACTTGTGGCAAACCTATTTCATGGCTCATCAGGCGAAGGTCCTGGCGGTTACCACTCATCTCATCCCGGTCAATATAGCCTGCGCCTATTTCAACACCTGTGCTTTCTAATATTTCCCAACCCGCCTCCCCTTCTGTGATCCTTTCTCGTGAAGCCTCATTACTTATAAGGTTCCAGCGCCTGTCAAATTCAACTTCCCGAGTACGATCAAAGAAGGCGAAGTTTCTTCCGGTATACCTCTGGCTTACCTGTGCTCGTAGTGTCCCGATCCGGGTTGATATAGGACTTATTCGGCTTCCAAAGGTATATGCATTGTCAAGGTCATCCTCAGCATCCAAAGATGAAAGACGATTTTGATCAAAGTTGCTACCCGCCCACTCACCAAAGATTTCCAGGTAATCGGTGGCTTTAAAGTTGGTCCGAAAGGCAACCATATTTTGTTCAACAGGCAGAGGCAGCCTTCTGGATGGTTCATAGTTTCCCATTCCCGGGCCAACCCATTCATATACAATACCATTGACTGCGCGTCCGGCCCTTCTGTAAGATCCCTGCCCTTCACCAACACGGCCGAAACGCACTTGATAGACCCCTGAAGAATCACCAGGGATGTTTCGATATATTTGATAAGTTTCACCCTGAAAAACGGTATCAACGCGGGAATATAGGATGAAGTCGGCATCCCGTTGATATCCCACAGAATCAACTCCGCTTGAAGTAGCACGGGTGGGGTCATCCCCTGCTTCTCTTACGGTTTCCAATTCGTTGTCAGATAACTGAAATTGTGTTCCCAGGTTTATATTATCCGCTTCACGTATAACGGAGGCTCCAAAGACCAGACGGCCTCCAAGCATTTCATGGGTCTGGCCATTCGCTGCAGTAAGTGTGCGGGTGTACTCGTCATCCATATACTGGAAATCCACCGTAATTCGGGTAACATCAGTGATAATACGATTGTTCATAAAATGAATTTCCCCCAATCCGTAGTCAATGATATAGTCATTCTCCTCACCACGTTCCATGCGCACACCGTCAATGTACACACGTTCTGTTCCTGCAAGGACAATAATAAAAGCCTGTCCTTCTTCTCCGGTTAGTCTGTAAGGTCCCTGAATACCATCTTCCCCCTGAAACTGCTGCACCCGGAATTGCCCTCTGACTACAGCTGCTGAACCACCATATGAACCATAAGTACCCAGTTCGGCTTGAACATCGGCCCCTTGAAGTCGGCGTTCGATTACGGCAAACTCACTATTGTCAATTCTCACGTCAACATCACCCATTTGAAGGGTGCCGAGGGGGCTATTCAATCGGATAAACACCTGATCAAACTCTCTGAGGTTCTGTGTACTGCCATCCGGCTGAATAGGTGTACTTCTGTCAGTAAGCGTAGCCAGAACTTCTACATCGTCTGTTATATAACCACTTAAGTCAAAACGAAGGCCGCTCTCAAGAGAAAAGTCCTGATTAGAACCGATGATAATCCCTCTTCTCAAGCTTCCGCTTCGGTCGAGCTGTGAATCTCCAAACAGGTCCTGCTGAGTGATAGCCGGACGCGTGATTTGTACAGACCGGCTGGTATCGGCTTCCATCAGACTATCGGGTGGTTCGGTGAGTTCTCGTTCGAAATACCGGCGCCTTAAAGTGATTGGGATTATGCTGTATCGAAACGTTAATGTTATCGGAACCTGCCATTGTTCAGGATTGCTAAACCTCCAACTGCCGGTTTCATCCTCGAAATCCCATGCTCTGTTGGGAAGTAGAGTGTCTGAATGGAAAACATTGATGCTCCCCTCCACGACCCAGTCATCCAGGAAATACGAGCTATCAGCCCGTGTTACTTGAATTTCACGTTCGATATCCAAAGTTGATTGACCATACGAAACATAGCATGGGGTGATCAGCAATAGTAAAATCAGAGTGTATGGTTGCCTCAAATTGAATCGATTAGCAAATGACCTTATTGTTAGAATATTATAAGGCCAAACGAGGCTGAAGGCAAAAAGAGTGTTTTATTAACCTTATGTAGAGAGAGAGGAAACAGTTAAGATACAAGTCTCAGATGACCTCCGTTGTAGTGGGCACAGAGAAGTGAACTTAATCTCTTCTCTGGCACACCTACATACGGTATGTATAGGAAACTATTCTTTAACAACCCAAAGTTTAACTTTAGGTTTGATGCCGGCTTTTAGGTTAACCGTGGCTTGATAATCACCTAGAGATTTGACATCCTCATCGAGTTCTACTTTTCGTTTATCGATATCAAATCCTTTTTCAGTAAGTGCATCAGCAATCTGCTGGGTGGTTACACTACCAAATATTTTACCATCTTCTCCTGCTTTTACAGCAATGGTGATACTAGTTTCGGAAAGTTTGGCTGCGAGCTCATTAGCTGCTTCCGTATCCAATTCTTGTTTTTGAATGGCCTGTTCACGAAGGGTTTCCCAGGCATTGATGGCACCCTTGGTTGCCATAACGCCTTTGCCTGTTGGAATCAGGAAGTTGCGCCCAAACCCGTCTTTTACGTTAACCAGATCGCCTGCGGCACCTAGTTTTTCAACATCTTTTTTTAAGATAATTTGCATTTATTTCTCCTAAGTTTACGGTTAGCGCATGTTTTCTGCGGCGAAAGGCAGCAAAGCGAGGTGACGTGCGCGTTTAACGGCCTTAGCCAATTGGCGTTGGTATCGTGCGCTGGTACCGGTTACCCGGCGAGGCAGGATTTTGCCCTGGTCATTAGTGAATCTAAGCAGCGTATCAACATCTTTATAGTCAATATAAATTACGCCGGCTTTGCTGAACTTGCATTCTCTTTCACGGAGATTGCCTTTTTTGGGGTGAGATGGATTCTTAAGCATATTGTTTTTGGTGTTTTAGATTGATTAAATAAGATTAGGCTTCTGCATCCGGATCGACTTTCTCTTCGTCTCCTTCAGTTTCTTCCGGGATGTCAAAAATGCTAGGAGCTTTGCCTTTTTTCTTCAATTCAAGGTTTTTAAGCATTTTGTTGTCATACTTTATCGTCAGATAACGCATGATATGGTCATCAATCTGAAATACGCGTTCCAGCTTAGTAATCAAGTCACCGGGAGCTGTGAAATAGGCATTGACGTAATAACCACTACCTTTTCCATCGATGTCATAGGCAAAACGCTGCATGCCCCACTCATCAACTTCTTCAATAACAGCACCGTTTTCAGTCAGGTAATCCGTAAACTTACCCACTAACCCTTTGATCTCTTCCTCTTCCAGAACGGGATTGATCACATAAGTTAGTTCATAAAAATTCTTTTTCATTATTTCCTTTGGATGTTTTTGAATAAAACAGTCGGTGGAGGTTCCATCGACAGGGGTCGGTAAGATAAGGCAAATCAGTCAGCAAATCAAAGGCTTTAAAAGCAAATTAGATAATTACTACTAGTGTCCGGTAATGCGATTATCTCATGTAATCTGATTGAAGTCTTGATGCTTTAGCTCGGATATACCTCATAACAAACGTAGTATCATCACGATCAACATGATCTTTTGTTGACCAAAGAGGATGACACTAGTGAATTTACCGAAGATAATAATACTCAGTTGATTGATAGTTCTTCATCAGAAATTATGCAAAAAATACAGACCGTGCAACTCCATTAATCAACACTTACCCTGGCTTTATACATCTCCCATACCCGGGGGTTTTGTATAGGGCTTGAGTAAGACTTGCCTTGGACGAGGTCCCCAAAAACGGGGGTTGTTTTTTGGCTAAAAATCATCGAGTTAAAGACAAAAATGAACAACCTGGCAACTCTCAAAACTACAAGTAAACACCCAGCATTTTTCCCAAATTTCCTACGTGATTTTCTGACAGTTTACACCCTCTTGAGAACTTGTTGGAATCTATATTTGGTTTTTTAAATGCAGATAGAAATGGGTGTAAGGCTAATCATTGTAGAGATTATCCGTGATCATTAACGATAGTAGAATCAGAAATGTACAGGACAAATAAAGATGTATCTACTTTTTAATGAAAAAGGCTGAATGAATACATTAGGTTCATGGTTCCTATTTCAAGGTGACTATCATGAGAAAATACAGCCTAATCATATGTCTTACACTTCTGGTTTACAGAAAGCATGGGACTAAGTACCGATTATCTTGCCATTACGGGATAATAGCGAGGAAATATTAAACTATCAGCCTGCAACATACTCTTTTGGTATGAATTACCGGAAATGGCTACCCGGTAATGGTGAAATAAACCTAAGCAGTGCCTTCTTTTATAGCGACAAATATGGTGGCCGGTTGCCTTTGGGGATTTCCGTCAGCTTGAGCCGAAATGCTACATTTAGTGTTTCAACTGCTCACATTCTTACCTTTGTGTATAACCGGCAAAGCCCATATCCTGGCCTCTCTATAACAGGATTAAATCTGCTATTTTAATTATATCTTTTCTGCTCCAAGCCACACACCATTAGGCTTACCATCATCAAAGGTGCAACTAACATGTTCATTTAACTTTGTAGGACTAACAAGCCCTACATACTGTGCCTCAATAGGATATATACGATGACCTCGATCAATTAATACGGCAAGTCTGACCCATTCAGGTTCACCTAGTCGCATTACCAGTTCAAACGCATGATGCATTGTTTTACCACTAAAAATTACATCATCAATAATGATGACATTAGATCCGGAGATATTAACCGGGGGGGTGGTTTGTTCATCTACACCGGGATGTTTTACTTCTAGCTTATGGTAAGGGATCCTTTCGTTTAAAATATCTTCTAACCTTAGGGAAAGAATTTGGGCAAGTTTATCACCGCGTTCTTCTATACCAAAGAGAATAATATTGGCCTGGCCACGAGAATCTTCAACAATTTGCCTGGCAATCCGGGTAATCGCCCTGTCGGTCCTTGATGCATTCATTAGCAGAAAGGGATTCTCGCCTATCATCATCTATTGAAACATAGATTTAATATTTCCCCAGGTTCTGCGAACGGTATTGGTTGTATAATTGACCTCTGTTTGAGAAAGTGCGACAGGTGTGGTTACGTTTTTATATTTAGCGTAAAGCTTATAACTAACGGATTCAACTGACCCGCTTTTTTTGGATAAATGTCGGTCAGTAAATTCATGTGTACCAGCGGGGATATCACCTATATCAGTAATGTTTCTAAATTGTTGATCGCTCTTCATTTTCCGTTTAATCAAATAGCTCTCAACATCCTGTTCATTTTGAACAGTCCACTTAAGCATGATTTCATTTGGATTTGTACCATCAATAGAAGCTGAAAACTGTACTTCTCCAACC
Source organism: Balneolales bacterium (assembly GCA_040905745.1). GTDB lineage: Bacteria > Bacteroidota > Rhodothermia > Balneolales > Natronogracilivirgulaceae > JBBDMU01. The sequence goes on along the minus strand of JBBDQY010000017.1, from coordinate 88,876 downwards.
GAAGTTGCTGCTACCAGTATAAATAAGAGCAATAAGGGATTTAAATATCTTTTAATCATCCAAGAATGTAACAATATGTTGTGTATTGGAAAGTTTTTTATTCTTCCTAGAGTAAATATAGCATAATGAAGTAAAATAATAAATTACTTTTTTGCAAGTTTTATAATTATAAGTTAGGCTTAGCTTTACTTATATTTATAATAAGTACTTATTTAATATTCATTTACATTAAAAGAAAATTATGGCTTATCATTCAGGAGAAAAACTACTTTTAGCAGCGGCTGCCTCATTTATGGCAGGTGCCTTGGTTGGCACCTTACTCGGTAAAGAGAATCGGGTATGGGTAAGTGAGAATGCTGGAGAACTCTCACAGTGGCTCAGTGAGATCACCCAGGAAGCCAGAAAACGAACGCAAGAAGGGTATAAAGATGTAAAAGAAAACATAGAGAAAACAGTTAAAGATAAAGCCTCTGAAGCACGTAAGGAGTTTGAATAAGGCCAAATCGTAGGAGGCAGTGTTTTGGATGCAGCAGGGAATTGTTCATAATGAGAATAAGGGTCTTAAGTTTTCTTCGTGACCTATTTAATGGATCTGGAAGAAGGCTCAGCCTTCTTATTCTTTATTTCTGCAACCTTCTGAGTATTTCAGTAGCATTATCTCTTTTATCTCCTTGTCCTCTACATTAAATTCATAGCTTCTTTGTCATTTTTAAATTAATTTTATAAATGACAGAAAGCTTATTTCAGCAAATATGGGCTGGGTTGTATTTTCAGACATCCGGTCTTCAAACGACCTGCGGTAAAGACGTGGCTATTGTACACCAGGGAGATTTAAACCTTGGAGATGGTCCGGATTTTAAAAACGCTGAAATCAGAATAAATGGATTGCCCTTAAAGGGAGATATAGAACTCCATCTAAATGCAGCTGATTGGGTACGTCACGGACATCATAAAGACAGTCGGTATCATAAAGTCATATTGCACGTAGTATTGTCAGGCCAATACAAAAGGGATGCCCGTGCAACATTACCTGATGGAGGGCAAATTCCTTGCCTTGTCCTTAAGCCTCATATATCAACTAAACTAAACGATGTATTGGGTTATACTCAATCAAAGCAAGAAATGGCTTGTTCAGGTATGCTTCACTTGATTTCCCCTGAAATCGTAGAAAGGCAAATCGACAAAGCACATCAATTTTATTTTGAATACCGTGTTGAGCATTTAATGAAATTTTATGATCCAAATCTCCCTCCTTCCAAGGCTTGGCAAAAAATGTTTGGCAAGGGTTTATTCGATGGTTTGGGAGTAAATCGAAACTCATCACCCATGGTTAAACTATGTAGTTTGCTTTATAAACAATTAAAGGGTTCTGAACCATTGGAGTATTTTCAGGAAACAGCCATTGGTTTATCAGGCCTGAACGGCATCTATCCTGGTGCTATGAATAAAAATAGTTGGGATTTCAGTGCTTCTCGCCCCGCCAATCAACCCAAAGCCAGAATTGAGCAGGCAGCAACCTTGCTTTATTCACTTTATCAAATTCCACCGCGTGTCTGGTTAACCAGTAATATAAGGGAACCATGGGTAAAACTGGTTAAAGGCTGCCAGGGTATTGGAGAACAAAAGAAAGCCATATTATTCGCCACCATATATTTACCTTCGATGCATATACTGGGTAACTTATTCCATTTCAAAGAATTAATGAAAGTATCATATTCTACCTGGATGAGCGGAAATGTCCACCTTCCTGAGTCAATCTTACGAATTTATGATAAAAACGGGTTCCCTGATGGAAAGTACAGACGGCGGTTGGGTGCTGTTTACCAGTACAAACACTTGTGCCGGAACTTATGCTGTACCTCATGTTTTGTTATGCAAAAGTTATTACAGGCTTGACATGCAGAGCATAATTATCTAATTTAGGATTCTCTAAAGTGCCCGGTCGTCTAAAGGCAGGACAGCGGTTTTTGGTACCGTCAGTGGGGGTTCGAATCCTCCCCGGGCAACACAATTCCAGATTTTAAAAGGATGACTAAGCAGAAGCCATCCTTTTTTTTATGAACCAACAAATGTTTCTTTCGATTGGATAAGCCCCTAGCAATTTTTGCGGGACGCAGTAATCAGGCGCTCGCCAGATCAATTGCCGATAGTTTCGGAACGACACTAGGCGATGTTACTATAAAAACATTTTCTGATGGTGAACTTTATGTAAAGTATCAGCAAAGTATCCGCGGAGCTGATTTATTTATTGTTCAGTCTACCCCACCACCTGGTGACAATATTGTTGAGCTACTTCTGCTCATCGACGCTGCAAAAAGAGCATCCGCTGATAGGGTGACTGCGGTGATCCCTTATTTTGGGTATGCACGTCAGGACAGGAAAGATCAGCCGCGCGTTTCCATTGCCTCTAAATTAATGGCAAACCTTCTCACTAATACCGGCGCTGACAGGGTATTGACCATGGATTTACATGCACCACAGATTCAAGGCTTTTTCGACATCCCGTTAGACCATTTGTATGCAAGTTCCATATTTGTTGAATATTTTCAAAACAATCCTATGCCAGACCTTGTTGTAGTGGCCCCGGATGTAGGCAGCCTTAAAATGGCAAGGTCCTACTCTAAGCGGTTGAACGCAGGACTGGCTTTTGTTGACAAAAGACGTCCGTCTCAGAATGTAGCCGAAGTGATGAATATAATCGGTGAAGTAAAAGATAAAAACATTTTACTGGTAGATGATTTGATTGATACCGGCGGTACTATAACCAATGCCGCAGTTGCGTTAAAAGAAAGAGGCGCCCTACAGATTATGGCAGCCAGCACTCACCCTATTTTATCAGGCCCTGCTTATCAGCGCATAGACGACTCCCCTATCGATAGTTTTCTGGTTACAGATACTGTACCGTTAAAAAAACCGTCAAATAAGATAGTCGTACTAAGTGTTGCCGATATTTTTGCAGAATCCATCCGTAGAATATATACGGATGATTCAATCAGCACTTTATTTGATGATTAACCCATAACTAATAACAACATGTCTAAGCCAACCATAATCGAAATTGAATCAACTGTACGGCCTTTAGGAAAAAAAGCCGTTAACCAACTCAGAGTTGATTCTCTTATACCCGCGGTGATATACGGACCGAAAATTAAAGATAACCTTCATGTGACGGTTCCCGAGCTGGAGCTCGAAAAGATTCTGGCAGGTACGACCACTCACATTGCTTCCTTTAAGGTTGAAAAAAAAGGAACCTATAATGCATTGCTTAAAAAAGTGGAATTCCATCCCGTAACAGACAAGCCTTTACATGCTGATTTTTATGCTCTTGAGGAAAATACTCCCGTCTCCCTGACCATACCCATTCGCCTTACCGGTGTTGCTCCAGGGATAACAGAAGGTGGACGTATGTTCCAGCCGCTTCGCCTGATACAGGTTAAATGCGAGCCAGCCAAAATACCGGCAGAATTAACTATTGACATCTCTGATCTGGGCATTGGTCAGTCACTTCACGTCTCTGATCTTGATATGGAAGGAGTTACCCCTCTCGCTGATCCTATTCGGACCATTGTCGTAATTCGACCTCCTAAAGGTGTTATTGAAGACGTTGCTGATATCGAAGAAGAGGAAGAAGCAGAAGGTGATGAAGCCACAGAAGCAACTGACCAGGGTGAAGAATCCTCAGAAGAAGCCAAAGACTGACCTGATCAAATATGCCGCTAATAGTTGGCCTCGGCAATATTGGAGAAGAATACATCGGCAGCCGGCATAATATTGGTTTTGATATTATTTACCGGCTGGCCGATACTTTAAAGGTACAACTAATATCAGGAAAGGGACCATTTTTATATGCTCAGGGGCAGCATCGGGGAAAGAAAACCATTCTATTAGCTCCAACAACCTACATGAACAACAGTGGACAAGCCGTAATAAGAGCATGCCGTCTGTTTGACATTGCCCCCCAGGATACGTTTATTTGTTACGATGATATTAATCTGCCTTCCGGGAAGATAAGAATACGGAAAAGTGGTAGTCACGGAGGTCATAACGGTCTAAAAGATGTGATAGAAAAACTCGATACAAATGAAATCCCACGTTTGCGCTTCGGTATTGGTAAAGATTTTAAACCTGGCCAACAATCCGATTATGTATTATCTCCTTTCCCTCCGGAAGAACGTGATATGATCGAAGAAAGCTTAAGTAAAGCCCATGATGCCGCTTTATGCTTCATACGAGAAGGAATTACTATTACCATGAATAAACATAACTCATAAAACATACACCTAAACCCTATACTAAATGAGCACTTTAGTTTACCTCATTCCGGCGGCCGGCCTGCTGGCCCTGATCTTTACCTATATTAAATCTGCATGGGTCACCAAGCAGGATGTTGGTGACAAAAGAATGGCTGATATTGCCGGCCATATTGCCGATGGCGCTATGGCTTTTCTTCGTGCAGAGTATAAAATACTCACCATTTTTGTTGTTCTAGTAGCATTCTTATTGGCTTTTCAGGGGTCTCTAACGGAAAACTCATCTTTTATGATCGCTTTTTCATTCCTGGTTGGGGCAATCTGTTCCGGCCTGGCAGGCTTTATTGGAATGAAGGTGGCCACCAAAGCTAATGTAAGAACAACGCAGGCTGCTCGAACAAGCATTGGAAGAGCCCTTGAAGTAGCATTTTCAGGAGGCTCTGTAATGGGTCTGGCTGTAGTCGGTTTAGGTGTTACCGGGCTAAGTGTTCTGTTCCTTATTTACAGCTCCCATTTTGGGGTTGATACCCAGGAAAACCTGGCACTAGTTGTTACAGTGTTAACCGGTTTTTCATTTGGTGCATCTTCAATTGCCCTTTTTGCCCGAGTAGGTGGCGGGATTTACACTAAAGCAGCTGATGTAGGCGCAGACCTTGTAGGTAAAGTTGAGGCCGGTATTCCTGAAGATCATCCATTAAATCCTGCCACTATTGCTGATAATGTTGGTGATAATGTTGGTGATGTCGCCGGCATGGGCGCCGATCTTTTTGAGTCATTTGTAGGATCCATTATTGGTGCCATGGTCTTGGGTACGGTATTCTTTGGTATATTTGAAGATTCAGCAGAGACGTTACCATTTGCCGGATTAAGCGGTGTGCTACTTCCATTATTTTTAGCTGCAACTGGTATTGTAGCTTCTATCATTGGAACCTTCTTTGTAAAAGTTAAAGAAGGGGGCGATCCTCACAAAGCATTGAATCTTGGAGAGTTTGGATCAGCTCTTCTTATGACCATAGCTTTTTATTTCCTAATCCAATGGATGCTTCCATCCAGCTGGAGTTATGATGATCCATTATACGACCGCGTGTTTCATTACTCTTCAAATGGAGTATTTTTTGCTACCATCATAGGTCTGTTCTCAGGTCTGGCTATAGGTCTTATTACAGAGTACTATACCGGATTTGGTAAAAAGCCTGTTATTGGGATTGCAACTCAATCACTAACCGGGCACGCTACCAATATTATCTCCGGACTGGGAGTAGGCATGATCTCAACCGGATTGCCTATTATTGTCATTGCTGCTGCTATTATGGGAGCATTTCACTTCGCCGGTTTATACGGTATAGCCATCGCCGCTGTTGGTATGCTTGCTAATACGGGTATTCAACTTGCAGTTGATGCATACGGACCGATTTCTGATAACGCCGGTGGAATTGCTGAGATGTCAGAACTCCCACCAGAAGTTCGTGAGAGAACTGACCAGCTAGATGCGGTAGGTAATACCACTGCTGCTATTGGTAAAGGATTTGCCATTGGATCTGCCGCTCTAACAGCACTTGCATTATTTGGTGCCTATATGACATCCGCGGGTATTACAAGAATTGATATCTCCGAGGCCAATGTAATGGCCGGTATTTTCATAGGTGGTATGTTAACCTTTGTATTCTCCGCCCTTTCAATGAACGCTGTAGGCCGCGCTGCTATGGATATGATTCAGGAAGTACGACGTCAATTCCTGGAGATACCACCTCTGAAAGCTGCTCTGGAAGTAATGCGTAAAAATCAAGGCAAGCCTCAAGATGAGTGGACTCAAGCAGATAAAGATGTTTTTCGTGCGGCCGATGGTACTCCTGAATACGCTAAGTGCGTGGCTATTTCAACTAAATCAGCCATTAGGGAAATGGTACTGCCGGGTTTATTGGCTGTAGCTGCTCCTGTATTTATTGGTTTTGTATTTGGCAAAGAAGCCTTGGGCGGACTATTAGCCGGTGTTACAGTAGTAGGGGTCCTGATGGCTATCTTCCAGGCCAATGCTGGTGGCGCCTGGGATAATGCCAAGAAGATGATTGAAGCAGGTATGACTATCAACGGTGAGACCTATTCCAAAGGGTCTGAAGCCCATAAAGCTTCCGTAACCGGTGATACTGTAGGTGATCCGCTAAAAGATACCTCAGGTCCATCACTCAACATCTTATTAAAGCTGATCTCAGTAATCGCTTTGGTTATCGCGACTGCTATTTAAGTCTAACTAAATTGTTTAATTACCCCGGTGGATTAGTTTCCATCGGGGTTTTTTATTTACCTGAATAATAACTTATCATCCGGCACTAGTTATAAGCCTAACGTTCATTTAATATCTCGCTTTAATCATGGATATCTTCAAGCTCATATTTCATCACGATCTACTTCTGGAGCAACTTTCTGGCAATGAAGATGCTAGGAACAAAACCGCCCCGGAAATGGGATTGGAAGATTTTATGAAGCCCATTCCAACCTATACTAAATATTATTTTAGCGGTACAAGGTTAGAGGAAAACTTGTTTGGCCTGACTATTCTTAAAAAAAGAAATGAAGTGTGTAAAGCCATCCAGAATACCCTTGGCGACACGCAATTATGGCTTGGCAATGGTGATATGGTTGAGTCTATAGAAGATGCACTGGAAGCTAATATTGGTACTGTAATCGTCGCTTCAAACAAGAAGCCCAGTCTTAATATTCAAGCCCTTGAAGTTGATGATGGTTCGGGCGTACGTGACCGAATTGATCTGCTTCGGACATTTCTTGATGATGGCTCAAAGGTAATTTATCTTGAAAAAGCACATAATGGCACTGATCTGCACCTTTTCAGTAAAGAAAATCTGTATGAGCCTCTTTTTAATAACATAAAGCCTCTGGTCTCGCCGGATTTCAGGTATTTCAGTATGAATGCAAAACGCATGACTGATGAACGCAAATTCTATTTTGAAATGTGGGCACTGGAACGTCCGCCTCATGGAATTGAAGAAGTTAGCTCAGAATCTGTTATTTAATTAATTCTGAGGTTTGCTGCAAAATTACATTTCTATTAGTCTTTAACAAACTTCCTAAAATCCAGCCTGCAAGTTTTCCATAGGAATTTTGTGTCCCCGTATAAAAATCTGTTCCACAATGGTGGAACTATCAAAGGGATCTCCATCGCAAATAATTAAATTAGCTTCATTACCGGCTTTGATTCTTCCAATTCGGTTTTCTTTACCAAATATTCGTTCCGGGCTGATTTTGCTTCCATTTAGTGCTTCGGAAACTACTTTATCAAAAACAGCCTCATAGGCTGCCCTGGTACTGAATTCAATCAGGTATTCTGCATCATCATCCATTGTAATTGGTGAAGCATGTGAAGTAAAATTATTATGTTTAGCCCTTGTGTAATCATATGAAACTCTAGGAACAATGACATTCCGTACTCGAAGCCAGGAACTGTAATCTACAAACCCCGGATAAATATGTTTTCCGGTAAGATCAATTAGTATAAACTCCGGACTAATACGAGCATTTTTACCAACAAAGCTTATAGTTTCATCGTGAACAAGCACAATACCACCCTCTATGATTCCATTAGAAACGGTATGGATGGTGCCATTCATAAGAGCAAACTTTCCAAAACCCACATTTTCTATATTTTGCGAATACAGAGATGTATTCGAGAGGATCAGGAATATTAGGAGGAATGGTATTCTATTAGTTTTCATTTTGCCGGTTGATTAATATCTACTTCATATCAGTTAAGCTGCAGTAATAATTTAAGTACAGGCAAAACTATCTGTAATTATGTCTGTAGCACACCGCTTCTAAATTCCGGTATCACTGGGTTATGATTGGCTACTGAAATCGCATTGGATATTCGCATACGTGTATCTTTCGGCTTGATAATACCATCTACCCACAAGCGTGCTGCAGCATAACGCACATCAGTTTGTTTTTCATAACGATCAGTAATTTCTTTTAAAAAAAACTTCTGGTCTTCATCGGTGACCGTCTCTCCTTTTTTCTTATGTGCGGCCACCTCTATCTGCAATAAAGTATTTGCAGCCTGAGCACCACCCATTACGGCAATACGGGCAGAGGGCCATGCATAAATGAATCTTGGGTCATACGCTTTGCCACACATTGCGTAATTACCAGCTCCATAACTATTTCCTACGATAATGGTGATTTTAGGTACGGTGCTATTTGCCACTGCATTTACCATTTTTGCGCCGTCTTTAATAATGCCCCCATGCTCACTTCGTTTACCAACCATAAAGCCGGTAACATCCTGGAAAAAAATTAAAGGAATTTTCTTTTGATTGCAGTTCATGATGAACCTGGCTGCCTTATCGGCACTATCTGAATAGATAACTCCTCCTACCTGCATCTCCCCTTTTTTTGTCTTCATCACCAGCCTTTGGTTGGCAACGATCCCCACGCCCCAGCCATCGATGCGTGCGTAACCTGTTATGATAGTCTGCCCATAACCTTTTTTATATTCTGTAAAACTATGGGCATCGATGATGCACTTTAGTATTTCGTGCATATCATAAGGTTTATTTGGATTGGTTGGCAAAATATTTGTTATTTCACTGCTATCCTTATCCGGTTCAATCGGCGCCTTTCTATTCAAACCTGCTTTTAATTGCGGACCTAATTGATCAATCAGTTTTCTTATCGTGATCAGGCATGTTTCATCATCGGGCATCTTATAATCGGTAACTCCGCTGATCTCTGTGTGGGTGGATGCGCCACCCAGGGTTTCATTATCAACTTCTTCACCGATGGCGGCTTTAACCAGATAAGAACCCGCCAAAAAGACACTTCCCGTACCTTCCACAATCAAAGCTTCATCACTCATGATGGGAAGATATGCTCCTCCAGCTACGCAACTTCCCATTATTGCAGCGATTTGTGGTATGCCCTTTGCCGATAGGATGGCGTTATTCCGAAATATGCGGCCAAAATGTTCTTTATCCGGGAATATTTCATCCTGCATGGGCAAGAAGACTCCGGCCGAATCAACTAGATAAATTATTGGAAGATGGTTTTCCATGGCGATCTCCTGAGCGCGAAGGTTTTTTTTAGCTGTTATAGGAAACCATGCACCTGCTTTCACGGTAGCATCATTGGCTAAAATTATACACTCCCGGCCATTTATAGTTCCTACACCGGTCACTACTCCACCAGCCGGACAACCACCTACATCTTCGTACATTTGATTACCCGCCCATAACCCAATCTCATAAAAAACACTGTTCGGATCTACTAGTTTATTAATCCGTTCTCTTGCTGTAAGTTTTCCTTTTTTGTGTTCACTGTCTATGCGTTTTTGTCCGCCACCCTGTTTTATCTTTAGTTCCTCTAATTGAAGTTCTTCCATCCATGTCTGGTGCGGTTTCTCTGTCATAGTTGTATCCTTTAGATTACCTTGGAACTCCTCTTAATAGCTTACAATAGTTCTTGTAATTTGCCACTTCATTCACAAAATCCGTTGGTTTATTCTTTTATTTCTTACATTTATTGCTAAACCATTGATCAAGATACTTTCTTTATATATAGAAACGTAATGTATGCAATGTCTAACCAAACTTGCTGATGAAAATTAACTTAGTTATCCATCCAAATTATTATGTCATCGTTCTTCTTTTTGCAATAATAGGTTCTCTTACCGATTCTGCAACTGCCCAGCGTATAAGTTATGAAGGGCTTAAAGCTCGTGACCGGGTTCCGACAGCTTATTTTGATTATAATATCCTTCCACCTCAATCTCCTGGTGAGAACTCTAGCTTAATCATCAGCTTCAAGATTGAACACAACTTTTTAAATTTCCATACAGCCACCGGAGATGTAAATAATGATTCAAGATTTTCGGCTGATGTTGAAATTGGGGTCGATGTGTTCAAAGTGGAGAATAATGAACTTACCCATCAGGAACGTAACAATATGGGCACCAGTATAAGAGGCACAACTTCCAGCCGCCGGTCAAATAATAACGGTTTACCCAGGCAGGCTATCTTCAGGGAGTTTTGGAATGGTACGGCTTATGCCAGTACCTATGAACAAACACAATCCAATAATCAATATCTGGAAGGCTATATCGTCAGAGATTTACCTCCCGGAAGTTATGACATCGCATCTCGTTTTACTACTAATCAACGTACCAGAAACACAAATCCAAGAAGAATAACTATTCCTGAAAACATTAATTCTTCTCAGGCTCTTTATTATTTTATAGACGAAACAGAAGGTATTGATATCCCCTCTGAAGTTCCATTGCTCAATATGGGAAGGAATGTTTTCTATGGCAAAGATTTTAATACATTGATTCTCATCCCTGAATACGATGACCAAATTGAATATAGACTACAGCTTAAAAAGCTGGAAATAAACAGACGAGATACAACCATTTTAGAGACTGTATTTGATGAGGTCGTAAAAGATAATGAAATTCATGCTGGGCTCGCGATTCAATTAGCGGGTGATGATAACGGACCCGTGATTTTAGATTTGTCTGAGGGTGAAACCAATTATACATATGCTTTGAAACATATTCCAAACAGGCGATATGAAAATGCTCAATACCGTATGGAATTATGGAAAGACAACGGGAACGGTGAAAATGTGATGATTGGTAGCCGTGTTTTTATGAATCGATGGGTTGATATCCCCGCCAGTTTATTAAATGTTGATGTCGCCATTGACATGATGCGTTTTATAGTAGATGATGAAACGCTGGAATCCCTAAAAAAAGGCAATGCACGGGAAAGGGAGAAAAAATTCCGCGAATTTTGGAAACAAAGGAACCCGACACCAGAAACGGAATATAACGAATTGATGGTGGAATATTACAAAAGGATTGATCACGCTTTTGAAAATTTTGGATCCCCCCAAATGCCCGGTTATGAGTCTGATATGGGCAAAGTTTACATCCGCAATGGTGAACCTTTGAATGTGACTCGGCGTTTGCCACCAGACCAACCAGCTATACAAGTTTGGGAATATCCATCACGCAATTTTGTGTTTGTGGCTACATCCGGTTTTGGTGATTATGAATTGAGAGAAACTCATCAAAAGTAATTTAAACTACAATTTGGCAGGCAGTTGTCTCTTTTTTCCTGTATGTTTAAATATCTTTTTAAACTTTTTCCTTCAATAAACATTGGTTTATAGATAGAATGATACCAACAATAGCCATTTCCATCGGCGATTTTAATGGAGTCGGACCAGAAATCATCCTTAAGACTTTATATCCGGGTGAGAATATGCCCTATACCCCCTTGATTCTCGGTCATCCTGACATTCTGGATTTCTACGCTAAAACACTTGAATTCAGGCCCGATTATAATGTTATTGAATCTGCATCTGGGGTTCAATCTGGAAAAGTAAATGTCATGCCTATTGGTGAGATATCCGTGAGCGATATTACTCCAGGTGATATCACCCGGAAAGCCGGAGCATTTGCTATGGAAGCTTTGGATAAAGGAATAGATTTATGCCTCGCGGGTGAGGTCGATGGACTGGTAACGGCACCCATTTCTAAAGAAGCCATTCATATGGCAGGCTATGAGGTACCTGGGCATACCGAGTTCCTTGCTCAAAAAACACAATGTCAAAATTATTTGATGATGCTTGTGAGTAATAAAACCAAGGTAGGTTTGGTAAGTACACATATTCCTGTTCAGGAGGTTACGGGTTCGGTTACCAGAGTAAATATTCTGAAACAGCTAAAAACCATGAACAAAAGTCTTAAGACTGACTTTGGAATAGCCGATCCCAGGATTGCTGTTCTTGGATTAAACCCTCATGCCGGAGATGGCGGGGTAATTGGCAAAGAAGAAATCAATATCATCTCGCCGACTATAGCCGAAGCTGTTGAAGCCGGTATTAATGCAGATGGACCCCACTCTGCAGATGGTTTTTTTGGGAATCGAGTTTATGAGAACTATGACTGTGTATTGGCTATGTATCACGACCAAGGGTTGATACCATTTAAAACCATATCTTTTAATGTCGGAGTTAATTTTTCTGCCGGGCTGCCAATCATACGTACATCCCCTGATCATGGAACTGCATTTATGATAGCGGGTCAGGGCGTAGCTAATAACCAGTCTTTTCATGAAGCCATTGATTTGGCTATCGAGTTATGCCTGAGGAAAAGTAATTCTTAAACAACTTCATCCTTGATAAGCATGAACACGATCTACGGCAAATTGGCGCCTATTTATGACGAAGTGATGTTTGATGTAGATTATGAACAATGGGCAGATTTCATTGATGCAATTATTCAATTTCACAGACATGATACGGTTACCGTTCTTGAGCTGGCATGTGGTACCGGAACATTGTCAATGCTGCTCGATGAATTGGATTGCTATAAAATTACAGCAACTGATTCATCTCAAGATATGCTTAATGAGGCCCGCCGAAAAGCAGAAAGCGCTCATTCTGATATAAAATGGACTCAGGTTGATTTTCTTGATATCAACCTTGACGAAAAGTTCGATGCTGTTCTTTTGCTTTTTGACAGCGTCAATTACCTCACAGAAATAAATCAGATAGAGTTAATGCTTAGTGAAGTTCGTAAGGTTATAAAGCCTGAGGGCATTTTTATCTTTGATTTCACTACTCCAATTTATTCTCAGACCATTGTGGGCCTGTTGAATGAAGACCGGATAACCAAAAATGGCTTCCATTATATCCGAGACAGCTCATACGACAGTGAGAACCGATTGCATAGAAATGATTTTACCATTCAGAAGTTGGGAGCAAACTCAAAGGTGCTCTCTGAGAGTCGGGAAAGTCATATTCAAAAAATATACTCACTTGATGAAATTGAAGATGTCGTTTCAAGATCAGAATTTAGTATTTTGAGCGCGTATGAAGATTTTGAAATGAAAAAGGCCAATCATAAAAGCGGTCGCGTAACCATGGTATTGAAATGTCAGCAAACACAGTAATTGAATTCAGCGGGGTAACAGTACGGTTCGATGAGAAACCGGTGCTTCATAATTTGAACTTCAAACTTCATAATGGAGAGTTTGTGTATCTGATCGGGCAAACCGGTGCCGGGAAAAGTTCCTTCCTAAAACTCATCTACAGAGATATTCTACCTGAATATGGTACAGTTCACGTAGCCGATCTGCGTGTGGATACTCTCAAAGAGAAAAAAGTGCCTTATTTACGTCGCAGTCTGGGAATCGTATTTCAGGACTTCCAGCTTCTCCCCGATCGCAACGTTTATGAAAACGTTGCCTTTGCTCTGGAGGTAACCGGTAATAAAAGCGGATTTATCAAGCAACGTGCTATGGAGGTATTATCCATGGTGGGGTTAAGTCATAAAAAAGATAGCATGCCTTCAGAACTTTCAGGCGGAGAACAGCAACGGGTTGTTATCGCCCGGGCATTAGTGAATGAGCCACGGATCATGCTTGCCGACGAACCTACCGGAAACCTAGACCCTGAGGCTGCTAATTCTATCATGGATTTATTGCGTCAAATTAATAACCGTGGTATGGCGGTTTTGATGGTAACTCATAATTACGATGTCGTCAAACAATATCCCTACAGAACAGTTAAACTGAAAGACGGTCAGCTTCATGATGTGGAAGTAATGTAAGTGATTACCCGTCGTTGACTACGGACCATGATTTGATCCGTTTCCCTATTTATTTTCAGTAAAACAGTATTTATGAGTCTTCATGAGCGAACGGAACTCATCCGGCAGGAAGCTTACAGATTAGGATTTGAAGCATGTGGTTTTGCTAAGGCTCGCCGCCTTGACGATCAGGAAAGGAAACTTGAGGAATGGCTCAACGGCGGCAAACACGGTACGATGAGCTGGATGGAGAACCATTTTGACAAAAGAGTAGATCCTACAAAACTGGTGCCGGGGGCCAAATCAGTGATATCTGTATTATGCAGCTATCATCAGCCTGATTTAGCTGAAATGCATGCTCAAAATGATCATCAACCTAAAATATCCAAATATGCAATGGGTGATGATTATCATGAGGTGCTTAAGGAAAAGCTATTTAACCTATTTAATTTTACTGAAACATTGATTGGCGGCCTCGAAGGCCGTGTATTTGTAGATTCAGCCCCCATTTTAGACAAAGCATGGGCTGTAGAAGCGGGATTGGGATGGGTTGGGAAGAACAGTAATATTTTAAATCGTGAATTGGGCTCCTGGTTTTTTATTGGGGAGATGGTCATTGATGCCGAATTCAACTACGACCAAAGGGTTTCTGATCATTGCGGCTCATGTACCCGATGCATAGACGCGTGTCCTACTGAGGCTATATATGAGCCTTACAAGGTTGATGGCAGCAAATGTATATCCTATTTTACCATAGAACTGCGTGATGAGATTCCTGATGAATATCATTCACGTATCGGAAACTGGATGTACGGTTGTGATATTTGTCAAGACGTTTGTCCCTGGAACCGAAAAGCGCGCAAGGGTTCTGAAGAAAGATTATTTGCTCGCAGTGACCTTACCGAAAATGATATTGACTATTGGGAAGAATTAAACCTACAGGAATATCGGCGTTTGTTTAAAAAGAACCCTGTAAAGAGAGCGAAATTTGAGGGATTAAAACGCAATATTCATGTAGTTTCTAAAAATTTGAAGAGTAATAGTTAGAGTCACACCATTGTCTGAAAATAATTGTATAATCTTTTCAAACTTCCAGCATTTCTACGGCTGTTTCCAGGGAGCAACTACCCGATAGAAAATTATTAACCCAATAGGCTACACTTTTCCTTCTGTTATAGATACCTTCATTTCTGGTTGAATACATCCCAAGAAGTTCATCCCTGTACCCTGCTAAATCAGTTATAATCACATTTTTAAGAGCAAAAGGTAAATCGCTCCAACCAAATAAATTGAATAAATCCGCATCCTCCTGGTCGACCGGTTTGGAAATAGTGCGAAGCATTGGGGTTAGGATGGGTTTAGCGCTGAGTTTCCTTGCTGTAATAGCCATGATATTTACTTGTTTAGTTTATGTTTATATCAAAGTTAAGACAGCCAGTGACACCATAGTGTCACCCCTGTAATCTTTTCTTTAAAAACATTTTAAACCTTGATGACCTCATGCAATAATGGTCAAATTAACCAATTATATTTTTTTACCCCTCCTATCTTAGAGAATCTAACCAACTTTTATAATGAACTTTCCATTCTCTTTTTACCCTTGTCCATACCTTATTAATAATTTGTTATATTAATCCATCTCAATATTAATCAAACCAGGCTTTCGTGGCAAAAAAAACCGAACCTATAACTGTAATCACCTACTCTCTTTTGATCGTAGTAAATATTCTTTTGCACATGGTCTTATCGGGTGTAGCTGTGTCACGTTTGATTACTCAAATCTTTACTGAAGTAACCGGTATTTTTAGTAGTATAGGTTTTGTTGTTGCCTGGCTGTTCTCCACTATTTTTAGTGTTACAGGCATATATCTGATTGGATTAATTATCGCCTTCGAATTTGTAATTCTACCGTTAATGGTGCGCTATAAATATCTTACCATTCAGCCGAGCCTCTTACTGTCTTTCATCTTTGCCATTTATCTGATGTTGTTTGCCCGGATCGTCGGTGTTGTTTTTAGCTAACGGGTACATAGAATGATCTGGATCTTCGTTAATAATTAAAAATTTAATAACGATGCCCACATCCTGGAAACTATCTTCTATACCACCTCACGACTTTTACCTCTGCCTGGATATTGATTCCTATTTTGATTTCGAGCATGACCCTGTTGATATCCCTGATAAAGGCTTTATCCGACCCGTAAATCTAAATGGCCGGGAGGTACTACTTACCCTATTTTTCAACGGAGAAACTGAAAATCCTGCCTTTCTTATTGAATCCTCTGAAAACTTAACACATGAGGAAAAGGATCTAGCCAATACTATGCTCGCACGAATACTAGGAACGGCATTAGATATTCGCCCCTTATATGAACAAGCAGCAAACGATCCTGTTCTGGCACCTTTGCTTCAGGAATTTTATGGTTTGAAGAGAATGAGCAGGGCTACATTCTTTGAAGATGCTATTAACCGGATCATTAAAACTCAAATCCAGCACGCTCCAACTGCAAGGAAGATGGTTTACCGGGTACGTGAAGCTTATAGTCCTACTCTCGAATCAATGAATGGCTTAATCGCCGCTTGGCCTCAGCCAAAGCGTTTAGAGAACGCCGACCCTGCGGATATGAAAAAATATGGGCTCTCCTTAAGAAAAGGTGAATATATAGTTGGTCTTGCGCATCTGCTGGTTTCAGGAGCCCTTGATATGAATAAATTGAGTCTGGTGAGTCCTCAGGATTACTTTGAAACCCTGATCTCGGTTAGAGGGATAGGTCACGCCACTGCTCAGGACTTAATGCTTTTTAGAGACAGGACGGATGCGGTTTTTCCCAGCCGGTTCCATAAAGGTTATGAAAACGGGCTTCGTAAGTGGATCATAATGTCTTATCAAGGTGATCCCGAAAATTGCAGTGAAGCCGATTTTGAAAAGATGATAAGGAATTGGAAGGGATTTGAAGCCCCGGCAATTGAATTTTTATATGCTAATTGGGTTATCAGCGAGAAAAGAAAAAAAGCTCAAAGCTAACTCTGTTAACTTTTATGAACTAGTTTTACCTGTACTTCAGGCCTTCTCCAACTCTGCTCTTCTTAATATCCTGCCGTTAGGAAATTTATCGGCAAATAACTGATCTGCCAGCATACCTGCAATGACATCAGGATTGCCCAATTCACCCTGATTTTTGGCACGAATAAACTCACCCACCAACTTAAAATCTTCTTCACTCACACTTCTGATTTCTTTCTGCATGTCAGTTTCCATTCTTCCGGGATTAAAGGATATACAGTGGACGGGATGTTCAGCTTTTGACTGCTCCAAAGCAATGCATTTGGTGAGCATATCAACTCCTGCCTTGGTGCTGCAATAATGACTCCAACCATAATAAGGATTATGGGCGGCACCTGATGAAATCATAATAATCCTTTTCTTTGCCTTTAGCATCTGAAAATTCTGGATAAAGCAATGTGATAACATGGCCGGAGCCGTAAAATTAACCTGTAGATTTTTATGGTAGGTTTCAGCATCATATTTTCCCATTGGGCCAATTGGCTCCAGCATCCCGGCATTATTAATCAGGGCAATGAAATTGGTCCGTTCAGGGTCAATGCGAGAGGTGATTGTTTTCATTAACCCTTCAATTTTATCTGTTTCCGTAAGATCAAATTTGTATTTGAAAACGGTTTCACCTTGTTGATTGATTTCATTCGTCAGTTCATCCATATCACTTCTGGCAATCAGATGATAACATTGACCTGTTCCAATCATTTTTCTTACAAGGCTTAGTCCAAAGCCTTTGGATGCTCCTGTTATGATAATATGCTTCATTTTATGACCCTTTATACCAAATCCCATTCATGGATGTGCTAACTTCTTGTTATCTGTTTTTATTATTCTTAAAACCTAAAAAGGTATTACTTTTGCAACGTAGGTAATCCTTTCCGCACTCTTCATTTCCCTTTGAAGAGAAGCCTGATTTGTATGTTTGCTCATTAATTTCACCCCATCGCAATGCACTTCGATTTCTTTTCTTATAAATGGCCATGGGTTTACTTTATAAGCGTTATCATCATACCCAGACTTTATGACATGTAAATTGGCGGGTCCCTTTTCATTGGGTACATTTGTTATAATCTCCTCTTTTATACTGCCCATACAGATAATCAGCGAAAGGTAATCAAATAGGGATATCAGCTTCTGGTGTTGCTTCAGTGTATGATTAAGTTTTCCCTTATAAAAAGGATCAGAGTATAACTTTTCCAATAGTTCATTTTGTAATATTTTCTGATCATCACGGAATTTTGATACACTCTTCTTAATCGTCTCAGAATCTTTGCTAAAATCGTGCCTGTTGCATAATCCCATGACATGCCGGGAAACCAATAATTGAGCATATCGGCTAACTAAACCAATATACTCGGGAGTTTTTTTCCATATCTGTAAATGATCACCTATTGGAAGATTCATAAAACTATAGGGTCTTCCCGTTTGAATATTAAGCATGGGATGTGCCTCCCAGTCAAGCCAGCCGGCATCGTGATGATATGCAGCCTGACACATATCCTCCCATAGTTCAGTTTTTTTAAAACCATTAGCGCCCCATTGACACGCAATCTGACCAGATATCCAGGCATGAGCCGGTTGTGTAATAATTAGACAATAGGAGTCATACTCACGGATAATCATAACATCTACAACTATCGAATCAACAAATAATTCTCAAAAAAAAAGCCAATGTATTCATAATACATTGGCTTTTCAAAAGTAAGGTAATGCAACTTTTTAATAGCGTCGCTTAGATCTTCTGGCTTCCCTTTGTGCCTTGGCTTCCGGATCATCATCAGGTTTAGGGAAGTTAAGTTTTTTAGAAGGTTTAGCCGATTGTCTTGGTGCAGGAGTAACAGGCCGCGAAGGCATTGGCTGGCTCGGTGCTCTTGGCCGTGCAGGTCTTGGTGCTGCAGGCTGACCAGTGCCACTTTGTCCTGAAGTTTTTGCTTTCAGCCAAAGCAGCAATAAACCAATAATGACCAGTACAGCGATGCCTAAAACAATAAACATGGTATAACTAGTTGGCTGGCTGACCAAATTCCAGGTATTAACTTTACTGTCTATAGTAGCAAAATTTTCATAGGTCATAAGATCAGCATCAATAAGATGTTGTTGCCAACGTCGTTTAACATCATCCTGCCATACGTTTACAAAACTCTCATAACGTTGAAGCTCTTCCTCTCCTCCTTCTTCCTGAGCTCGGGCGATAGCCTGATCAAGATAATTGTTCAGGCTGGTGTAGAACGACATACCATCTTCAAAAGGTTGTAGTTCTATATTTCTTTCCTGGAATGAGGCATACAATGATTGCCATACAGCATCTTCAGCTTGATTGCCCCATTGCTCAAGAAGTTGTGAGATTTGTTCTATACGTTCCTGACGTTGCGCCTGGCCAACATATATTTCAGCAAGCTGTGGACCTAAGTTTTCATAAACCTCATTGAAGGTATAATAGGTAGCATACAATCTTAAAAAATCTTCGGAGCTTAGTTGAGTATGGGTATCCAGAAAAGCCAGGTTATTTTGGACTACTGATTCCAGGTGACCAAAAATATTATCAGCATCAATTTCAAGGGCAATATCTCTACGTTCTCCGGGAGACAGAGATTGTAGGTCAAGATCATCATAGGCCACAAAAAGCGAATCGGCGAGATTTAGTATAAATGCATCACGATCGCGAAGCTGAGCTCTCAAAGTTTGTACCTGACCGGCTGAAGCATCCCTTGCCCTGCGTGTTTGTGCCAAATCCTGGCTCAACTGCTCAATTTGTTGCCTGCTTTCGGTTAAGGAATCTGACATCTGAGCTACAAGTTCATCAAGTTCATCACCTCTCTCAGTGCCGGTTTCGATGCGTACTAAATGCCTTTGTGTTGATTCTGTAATATCACCCAGGTAATTAATGCGGTCTTCAAAAGTTTCAGGGTATATAAGTACATTCAGAAATTCTTCATACTCACTATATTTATCCTGTAATTCATTAACGGCATTCCTCAATTCTTCCGCTTCTTCTGATGTTTCAACTTCTAACAAGCCCTGGTAAATATTCTCCAGATCCTGATCGAAATTCTGTTTGATCTGGTAATCAGACTGTTGAGTATAGGCAGTCTGTGATAAACCGAATGTAAGAGCCGCAATGACCAATAAGAACTTGGTTATCTTTAGATGTTTCATCTTATAACAATTGATATGATTTATAATTAATCTTCTTCAATACCATCGCTGGTAAGCCTGTATACCTGTTCTGTACCATCCAGAAGCTCAATAACAGGAGGACGCTGGTTAAATGCCGGATTGGTGATTCCACTTTCATCAATTAAAATGGTTTCATGAAGTCGGAGTACACCTTCGTCAGGCTTTAAGACAAAGACGTTAGAATACCCAGGTGCTGTTACAAAATAATAACCCTGGTGATTTCGAATCACGCGTACTTCTGGCGTCGTAACTGAGGAAGTATCTTCTGTTTCTATATATTGCAAAGGCATCAGATTAAAACTTAACCCTGTGTTGACATCTGAAACTCTCCCGTCATCATTTACATTGAGAACGCTTTCTATGGGCTGAGAATAATCTACATTTTCGATCACCAATGATCGACAAGATGCCAAGGCACATATGGAGAAAACCACTAGAAGATTAACTGCTAGTTTTGATTTATTTGTTCGAATCATCTTGTTAATAATTGTAAGTTTAATGGTCCGTATTATGAGCATACCCTTTATGGGAAATCGTTGGTCAAGTACGACTCACGTATGAGCCGGTTTCGATATTTCCTCTAAAATATTTTTAATAATAAAAGGATTAAGAAACATTTTTACCTATCCAATTGCCCAATATCGTTATTTTTTTTAAATATTAATAACATAATTTAAAGTTTTATCAGGGTGTCGATTATAGTACCCTTTTTGTTAAGCCTGATCGTACCATTCAGGTCGGATAATCCCAGCACAAATGAATACCCGACAACCCTGGCACCCATTCTTTCTACAAGATCCGTTGCAGCCAATGCACTCCCTCCTGTCGCGATTAGATCGTCATGAATAATCACATTCGAATTTTCTGTAATCGCGTCTGCATGCATTTCAAGACTGTCTGTCCCGTATTCCAAATCATAGTTTGCTGATATGGTTGTAAAGGGTAATTTCATAGGTTTTCGGACGGGTACGAAACCTGCCATCAGGTCCGCAGCCAGACGCGGACCAAAGAAAAAACCGCGAGCTTCTAAACCTACTACAAAGTCTACACGGTGTCCGTTAAAAGGTTTTCGAAGCAATCTGGCCGTAAGTTCCAGGGTATGGGGATCGCTGAGCAAAGGTGTGATGTCTTTAAATTGAATACCTTTAACCGGAAAGTCTGGTATATTGCGGATGCGGGATCTCAGCATGTTTACCAGTTCTGAATCTATTGAATCGACCATCATAATATTTGTTTCTCAAAGCATAAAGCCTGATAATTTAAGAACCAGCCAAAAATAGCTAAATTTTCATAGCTTTGAAACTTCCTGATATGAATCATTTGATATGAAAAATAATTCAACCGTGGCCCATCACCAAAACTTTATGGCAAAAGCGTTGTTGCTTGCTGAACAGGCTTATGATAATGACGAAGTACCTGTTGGGGCCGTTGTTGTCCATGATGGACTGATCATTGGTAAAGGTTATAACCAGGTAGAACAACTGAACGATTCGACTGCCCATGCCGAAATGATTGCCATATCTGCTGCCTTTGAATATTTGAATTCCAAATATTTAAAAAATTGTACTTTATATGTTACACTGGAGCCATGCCCTATGTGCGCAGGGGCTCTGGTGTGGTCTAAAATTGATAGGATTGTGTTCGGTGCCATGGATGCCGGTGCGGGGGCATGTGGCAGCGTATTTAATATTGCCCGGAATAAAAAACTGAATCATAGGATTGAAATAATACAAGGTATCCTCGAACAAGACAGTGAGATCCTGCTTAAATCATTTTTTCTCAACAAAAGAAAACCATGAAACAATGGAAATAGACCAAAGCCTAAAACTTAATGATCCTTATTATACAAACCATATTTTTCAATGACCTCCAAAACCTCAGGGGGAACTAACCCTGACACAGATTCACCGCAGGAAATTCTTTGCCGGATCTCTGTTGAAGAAAACGATACCGGTTGATGCTCTACAAGGCGTACACGAGCTTCAGGAGGAACTTCTGAAGCATCATATTCCGGTCTTCTCGCAACAAGTAAATCGCAATGATCTAGTAATTCTTTATATCGATACCAGGTAGCAATCTGTACGAGGGAATCACTGCCTATGCAAAGCAGGAACTTTTTTTGAGGGTATTCATCCTGCAGATATTGAACGGTTTTAAGAGTATAGTTGGGAACCTGCAAATGTTCTTCCACAAGCGATACTTTAACCCTCGGCCAGTTTTGAAATGCAGCCTTAACCATTTCACAGCGGATGCTATATTCCGTCAGTTCCTGCTGATTTTTATGTGGAGGATTTAGGGTCGGCAATATCCACAAAGTATCGATCAGATCACTTTCCAGGAAGGATTGTACAATATGTTGATGTCCTATATGAACAGGGTCAAAGCTTCCTCCAAAAAGCCCTACCCTTTCGCTCACGAGCCTGCCGAGGCTTGCACAAATGGCTCCAGCCCCTTCAATGCCTGAGAATAATACTCTTCAGCCTTACTCCGGTTTTCCCCCCTCGGATAGATCTGAAGGTACTTATGGTAGCTGTCAACAGCTTTTTGATACCGCTCTTCCTGCCTCTCTCGAATACTATTATCAGCATAGGCAACATAGGATTCGATTTGCCTGGATAAGGCTGGTTCTGCCCATCTGCTATCAGGATATTGTTCAATGATCATTCCGAAATAAATAGCTGCCGCCTCATAGCGTTTTATGCGTAGATAAAGTTCCGCTGCACGATAATCTTTTAAAGCCAATTTATTTCGTAATTCATCAACATAGTCTCTGGCAGAGTCTGCAAATTCAGAATTGGGATACCGACGCAAAAAGAGCTGAAACAACTCGATAGCCTGATACGTATCTGTTTGATCAAGATTATAGCGTGGACTCATCTGGTAATGGCTTAACGCTTCTTTATATTGGACTTCTGCTACCCTGTCTGCCCTGGGGTAATTTGTCGCAAAACGCCTGTATTCTGTTGCTGCAATCAAATACTGGCGATCATTATAATAACTTTCAGCTAAGTAATATTGAGCATCCTGGGCGATTTGTGTTCCACGGCCTATCGATAGTACCGTTTCAAAAGATCTGGCGGCATCATTGTACTTTTCATTCTGAAACTGAGCCATGGATTTTTCAAAAGCTACTTCAATTGTGTCACCAGGACGAATAGTGCTTTTAGAGGAACAGCTCACCATAAAAAGGCAAGCCGTAAAAATAATCAAATACGTTTTTTGTTTCGTCACTTTATATAGTTTTATCGATCAAATATTATGATTCTCTTATCATTAACTGATGTAAGAGATTATTTATTTCATTCTTGTATTTTGAATCATCAAATTTATCAAGGCATGATTGAGCCTTCTTATAATGGTAGTTAATAGTCTTTTCAGCATCAGAAATTACATCAAGGTAGCGGTATAAATTTATTATCTTATCTACGTCATCTCGCGTAGTATCCTCTTTTTGTAAGATAGCAGTCAATATCTGTTTTTGGCTATCAGAACCTTTAGAATAAGCAGATATCGTCAACCAGGTCTTTTTGCCTTCCAAAATGTCACCACCTATTTTTTTACCAATTATATTTTCTTCACCTATGGCATCGAGTAGATCATCTTGAATTTGAAAAGCAATGCCGGCATGATACCCAAGTTCTGATGCAAACTCCACCTGCTCTTTTGAATCCTGGGCTGCCAAAGCACCTAGTTTCAATGAGCAACTAAAAAGTGCCGCGGTTTTAGCGTCGATCATATCAAGATACTCATCCAAATCAACCATAGGTTTGGATTCAAATTCCATATCCATCGCCTGACCTTTACAAACTTTGATCACAGCATCAAAAAAGGACTTGTTAATTTCCAGATATTGCTCTTTAGTGTATCGATCGTCTGTGCCATAATATTCAAGTTGTTGAGCAGCATGAGCAAATAAAACATCACCCGACAATATAGCGGTATTGGCATCCCATTTCTTAACAACACTAGGTTGGTTTCTCCGGGTCTCAGCGCTATCCATGATATCATCATGGATCAACGTAAAGTTATGAAGAAGCTCAACGGCCATGGCTGCAGGTAAGGCAGATTCTTTTTCCCCGCCACACATCGTACATCCAAGCAAAACAAGCTGAGGCCTTAAACGCTTTCCCCCGTTTCGCAAAGTAAATCGAATAGGATCGTATAGCGTGCGAGGCGACCCGGGGATATCGATCTGCTTCAGATGATGATTAATTAACTCTAAAATGACGTTGGAGCCTTAAATGGTAATAGTTTGAAAATGGAATCCGTTAAGATAATGTATTAAACGGAATTTTGTGTGCAGGTTTTTGTCTATTTATTTTGTCTATTTATGTAGTTTCATTAAAACCATCCACAATTTTAGCCTACCTCCCTCAAATGACGAAAACTTAAATCCTGGGGACGTTCGCATCCTAACAGGCATAGAATCGTCTTAAGGTCTTTATGCCAACGGTTGTAAAGCACTTCAAGCTCTTCAAAACCACCCTTAACTACTGCCTGGATTACAGGCTGTGCCGTTGCCGTGAATCCGGCTCCAAGACACATGGCTTTTGCAATGTCAAAACTGCTTCTGATACCACCTGAGGCAATCACCTCTATTTCAATATTTTCAATATTCTTCAGGTTAAACAGGCAATCAGCAGTAGGAAGTCCCCATTCATTAAACTCATTATACTCTTCCCCCGGTTTCTTCCGCATATTCTCCACTTTCGCCCAACTAGTTCCTCCTGAACCTGAAATGTCAACTGCTGCAACACCACAATCAATAAGATCTTCCACAACCGTCTTTGATAGACCGGCCCCCGTTTCCTTAACTATAACCGGAAACTCGACCATGTTTACAATATGACGAATACCTTCTCTGATCCCTTTGAAATTTAAATCTCCTTCTGGCTGCATAAGTTCCTGCAACGGATTCAGATGTATGATCAGAGCATCAGCCCGGATAATATCAATTATGGTGTCTAAATGTTCTTTCATCATACCATCGATGATTTGAGCCCCTCCAATATTCGAGGCTATAAAAGCTGTAGGAGCTTCTTCCCTTACTATTTTGAAAGAATCACGGGCTTTTTTATCCTCCAGCATCACCCGCTGGCTGCCTACTCCAAATGGTAGATTGTAATGTTCACAGAATGAAGCAATTACGGCATTAACCGATCCGCCCTCTGTATATCCTCCTGTCATAGATGAGATAAATAAGGGCATGCTAAAATGATGGTTCAGTAGTTTTGCCTCACAGGAGATATCATCATAATCTACCTCTGGCAAGGCATTGTGAACAAAATCAAAACGTTCAAAACCCGTAGTCTTTGAATACCGCCCCTGACCTGATACTGTCAGGTCAACATGATCTTTCTTTCTTTGTGAAATAGACATTTCTTGTAGGTAGTTGTAATAATAGTCATCAAAAATAGCTGATTAATTATTATAACGTACGATTATAAGTACAGTATTGAAAGATTACAAGCAAAGTTAGATGAATCGAAGGTATATATATTTAAAAGAAATTATTTAGGCAAAAGGACTCTTTAACCTAATTTTATAATTTATCATTATTACACATTAATACGATAACTCATCCATAAATTGGTTTAGGCAAGTCTTACTCCCGTAACAGTATTTCAATAGTATTGTAAGACATGCCTTGGACAAGGTACAGACTTGAGTCCAGTAGAGAACAGTACTCTATTCGATAATTCAATTGGTATTATAAATACATTCCAGAGAAATGTAAACAGACCTCTAAAAGGGGAAATGGGTGATTATCCTAATTAATTTAGGTATAACATAGTTTACTTCTAATTCATCATTTCTGATAAATAATCACCCCATGTTTTTCTATATGATCTAAAAGCTGTCTATTCCAAATGGTGTTAAAATCAACAACATCGATTTGGTATGGGATCAGGGTTTCCTGATTGAGAATATCATGAAACCGAAGTACGGTAGAATGGGTAACTTTGGAACCGGTCAGGGCGAGATCAATATCTGAGCCTTTGCGATTAGTTTCAAGGGCCCGAGAACCAAAAAGGATTACTTTTTCTATTTCAGAAAATATTAAAGCTACTTTACAAATTGAATCCAGATGAAGCTGTTCCAAGTCAATTCCAACGATGCGATCAGATTCCATTAATGTCTCCACTTTAAAACTCTAATTGATTAAAAAATAAACGTACGTGTTCTAATAATGGATAATATTCTTCACGTATTGCTTTATCAATTAAATAAGCAGACTCTTCATCATAAGTATGAACTGTTAGATTTCGGTCCGTCATGGCTTTAAGCCATGTTTCTCCATGATCAATGATTTCATGTTGAACTGCAAGTTTTATAGTATCCCTTGGATATTTAGGATCCATTCCTTTTACTTCAAGATAATCCTTAAGGCATTTCCAGGCAAGCTCAAAGGCCATCTCGTAGAATTGTATAATTCCGGCACGTTCAATTACGGATGGAGATTGAATTTCAAGTGCATCAACCAACAACCCTGCCACCCGTTCAAAATTTGAAACCCTTTGTTTTAGTCGAATGATTTTATTGTCTTTGTTAATCATGTAATATCTTCGGTGAAATACAATTGAACACGGTAGACTATAATTTACCAAAGTCTTATGTAATTAACGACCACCAGGTATTAACTGTAATCTTACTATGATACGTTTGAATAACAGGATTGAATCAGAAATTGGATTACTGGTCCTTACTAACTACTTTCTGTTTCCTATATACAGGCACAAAGGAACAGGCTTCACCGTACATGAGGCGGTCAGTATATGGCAGCAATTTTTGGGTGGCAAGCAGGTATACACTCGGAGGCAGTTCTTTATTGCTGCATCCTTTTAGCAGTACTCTCTCATTTTCATATTCTGACCAATCTACCGCGTCCATATTGCGACGGTAGAGTTCATGCAGAACATCTTCTCTGCTTCCAAATAACACATCATTCGCATGTTGGCGGGCATGGGTAGCAACGAGCATGTAAGCCCAGGAAGCAATGATTGCATCCGTAGAACAAAAAACGGCTAGATATTTTCCATCATATTGGGTCCAGTCATGCTCCTCAAGGGCTGAGCGAAAATCCTTTTCCTTGAGTACAAACTCCATGTACAAATAGTCTTTTAAATCAAATTCAACAATATCTGTATCATCATAGAAATTCTGAAGATCGAGAGTGATTAGCTTGGATTTTTTGACTTTATTGAGCATGTTCTGATTAAATTAAGATAAATCTATATTACGGCTACTTAAGCGTACTGCTATCGAAAGATGACCTACCCTGTAATGGTGCAGGAACGCTGATTATTACATAGCAAAAGATTCACCGCAGGAGCATGTTCGGGTAGCATTAGGATTAATGAAATGAAACCCTTTGCCGTTTAATCCACTGGAATAATCAAGTTCTGTTCCCGCCAGGTAGAGAAAACTACGCATGTCAATCACTATAGTGATGCCCTCGGATTCAATATATTTGTCTTTTTTATCGGGTGTATCCGTTGCTTTGTCAAATTCTAGCTTGTATGACAAACCAGAACATCCTCCTCCGACAACGCCTACCCTCAACGGGACGGAATCATCTAATTGATCTTTAATACGAATTTCTTTGATTCTGTCAATTGCATTTTGACTAAGTTTAATAGCCATATTGGTAATCCAGTTTTATACAGATTCTATGGTAATATTAGGATCGATTCTTTTGGCCATGCTTTCAATGGCATACAAGGTCCCGGAAGTAGCTGTCGGGCAAGTACCACAAGCCCCCTGATAATGTACCCGAAGGGTATCACCATCGAGTCCCAGTACTTTTAAACCACCGCCATCAGCAAGCAGATAAGGCCGGACCTGATCGTCAAGCATTTTGTTAATTTCAATAAGGCGGGGGTCCTCAGAATTCATAGCCTCTTCGCTGGCGTGTACCTGTGGGTCGTCAGATGCAAGGTGGTCAATGGCTTCAGCTTCCCGTATAGGTGGCGCCAGTTGTCTAAGCAACGTATTCCAGTCAATCTCCCCATCCTGGGTAACGGTGACGTATCGGTCTACGTAATACACTGAAATAACATGTGGAATAGCAAATAGTTCCGTCGCGAAGGGATCGTATTGAGCTTCTTCGGCATTTTCATAGGATCTGGTAACGCCTTGAGATATAGGATCACGGAGCACAAAACGCATGGCATCCGGGTTAGGTGTTCTTTCTATTTCAGCTATTTTTGGCATGATCTTGTTGTTTTTGGTTGTTCAGGACCCTAAGGCTTAACTTTGAACTTATTGTAATTTCAGGCCTTAGTATTAATAACATAACGTTAATTAAGGTTTTATAATTCCGTAGTGATCTTCTCTTTCCCCTTAACAGCGGCACTTAGTGTGTGCCAGGCTAAGGTTGCACATTTAACCCGGGCAGGCAGATCACGTACGCCTGAAAACACGGACAAGTGTCCGAGGCTATGTTCATCTTTCTCCGGATCGAGCTTGCCTGTGCTCATATCGTGAAACTCATTAAATAATTTTTCGATTTCTGCCACTTTTTTGCCTTTAACAAACTTAGTCATCATCGAGGCAGAGGCTTTTGAAATAGCACAACCTTCACCGATAAAACTAAGATCAGTAATAGTTCCTTCGTTATCCGTGTTCAAATAGACGACAAGCTTATCTCCACACAGCGGATTATGGCCCACGGCTTCATGATCTGCTGGATCAATCACCCTGAAGTTTCTTGGATTTTTATTATGATCGAGCAGGAGTTCCTGGTAAAGTTGTTTGGTTCGGCTTTGAATCAATTTAAATTTGTGCTCAGGGCACATTTAATTATTAATTAAAAATTTCGATAACACTTTTGATGCCATTGACCAGTATATCAACCTCTTCCTTTGTGTTATAAAAAGCAAATGATGCTCTGGTTGTCGCCGGTATCTTAAACCTTTCCATCACCGGTTGAGCACAATGGTGACCGGTCCTTACGGCAATACCTTCCTGATCGAGCAAAGTTCCGATATCATGCGGATGAATACCTTCAAGAACAAATGATATAACCGATGCTTTGTTTTTAGCTGTTCCGATGATCCGTAAACCTTTAATCTGGCTTAGTTTATCGGTAGCATATTCCAGCAGATCATTTTCATAAGCATAGAGTTCTTCACGGCCCTTGTCCATCAGGTATTCTGCTGCTCTTCCTATTCCAATGACCTGAGCTATACCTGGTGTTCCGGCTTCGAACTTATAAGGAATATTGTTATAGATAATCTCATCAAAGGTCACATTCAGGATCATGTCTCCTCCGCCACGGTATGGAGGCATCTCTTCCAGTAATTCTTTTTTTCCATAAAGTACACCTACGCCGGTCGGACCAAACATTTTATGGCCTGAAAGAGCATAAAAATCGCAATCCAGGTCCTGCACATCTACGGTGATATGCGGCACAGCCTGAGCTCCATCTACCAAAACGGGAATACCCTTAGCATGAGCCTCAGTAATCATTTGCTTGATCGGGTTTATCGTACCGAGGGCATTGGAAACATGCATGATTCCAACTATTTTCGTTTTGCTGGTAAGCAGGTTTGAATAAGCCTCCAAATCAAGTTCTCCTTTATCATTCATAGGGATGACTTTAAGGATAGCTTTCTTCTCATCGCAAAGCATACGCCAGGGCACAATATTGGAATGATGTTCCATGGCTGAGATCAGAACTTCATCTCCTTCTTTCACATTGGTACGACCGAAGGACTGGGCTACAAGGTTCATGCCATCCGTAGTGCCG
The DNA here is from genome assembly GCA_040905745.1 of Balneolales bacterium. Classification (GTDB taxonomy): domain Bacteria; phylum Bacteroidota; class Rhodothermia; order Balneolales; family Natronogracilivirgulaceae; genus JBBDMU01. The sequence goes on along the minus strand of JBBDQY010000017.1, from coordinate 59,036 downwards.
GAGGTGAAAATAATTTCTTTTGAATCGCCGGCATTGAGGAACTTCTGCATGCTCAGCCGTGAATTCTCAAATAAATCGGTAGCTTCCTGGCTCAAGGTATGTACACCGCGGTGAACATTTGAGTGATAGTTACTAAAATAATCTGTATAGGATTCAATGACCTGACGTGGCATCTGACTGGATGCAGCATTGTCCAGATAGACCAAAGGCTTGGCATGGACTTCCCTGTTAAGCACAGGAAAATCTTTTCGCAAGTTTTTTATGTCAAGGCCATTAAGACCTACAGCGGATTCATTTATCATTCTGCCAGTGTATTGACTACTTTATTTGATCGGGTGAATTTATCGACTTCAATAGCCAGTCTTTTCTGAATGGATGGAATCGGTATGGATTCAATAACATCCAGGGCAAAACCGTAGCTAAGTATCTGTCGGGATTTATGATCAGACAGCCCACGGCTCTTCAGGTAAAATACCTGATCCTCATTGAGCTGGCCAATGGTGGCACCATGACTGCATTTCACGTCATCGGCCCATATTTCCAATTGAGGCTTAGTGTTCACTGTACCATCATCAGAAAGTAGCAGGTTCCGGTTCTCCTGAAATGCGTTGGTTTGCTGTGCATCCTGCTGAACAAATATCTTACCATTAAAGGTGGACGTTCCGTGTCCGTCAACAATGCATTTATGTAATTGATGACTTGTACAGTTCGGCATGGTATGGTCCATCACACTATGTGTATCCGAATGCTGATTACCATTGACAAGAACCAGGCCATCAAGGGTACAGTGGGTGTTTTGATCCAATTGTACTGCTCTTACATCACTGCGTGATAATAAGGCCCCTAAATGTACGGCATAAGAACGGTAATCACTGTCTTTTTTGATACTAGTCGCGATTCGGCTGATGTGATAAGCCTTTTTGCTTTCACGCTGAAGTTTCACATGGGTGAGTTTGGCACCTTCATCCAAAACAATTTCAGATACCGAAGTATTGAAATAGACATTCTCTGCCAGGCTTACGTAATCTTCCACAACCGTAATCTCACTGTGTCTTTCACCGATGATCAACACACGAGGTGTTGTAAAGAATGGTTTGTCAGCGTCAGTTGATATAAACAAAAGCTGTACTGGGTTCTCTAGTTTAGTTTCTTTGGGTACGTATATAAATGCCCCGTCACGTAGATTACCGGCATTGAACGGTGTGAATGGATCATCACCGTATTTGGCATGCTTACCCAGATGTTCTTCGATATGCTTTTGGTATTCAGGGTCTGCTTCAGCAAGGTTACCAACCCGAACACCATTAGGAAGTCCTTCAGCAACTGAAAGGTCTTCACGGTAAACACCATTTACAAAAGTCAGATGTTGGGTTTCGGATTCTTCGAATACAAAATTAGAAACCTCATTTACCTCACCGACTTCCTTAATCGTGTCACCGGGAATAAACGAATGCTTTGCCAGAGGTTTTAGGTCGGTATATTTCCACTCTTCATGTTTTGTAGTTGGCAAAGGGTATTTCTCAATCTGATAAGCCCCCGCTTTCTTCACCGCAGCCAAATACCCGGGAAGGTTATTGCTTTCCCCAAGGGTAAGAAGGTCACGTAATAACATATTTCCATTTTCAACAACTGCCATAAATTAAGCCTCTCCATTTACTTGGGCATCTTTCACCCATTCATAGCCATGTTCTTCAAGTTCAAGTGCAAGTTCCTTGCCTCCGGATTTCTCCACTCGGCCTGCAACAAGTACGTGTACGAAATCAGGAGTTATATAGTTCAGGATACGCTGGTAGTGAGTTACAATCATAACAGCGTTATCTTTTGAGGAAAGTTGGTTAATCCCTTCAGAAACAACCTTTAATGCATCAATATCCAGCCCGGAGTCCGTTTCATCAAGCAGAGCGAGCTTTGGATTCAAAATAGCCATCTGCAGAATTTCATTGCGCTTCTTCTCACCACCCGAGAACCCGTCGTTGACGTTTCTTTCTAACAGTTTGGCATCGAGGTTAACGATTTTAAGCTTTTCAAGAATGTAATCTTCAAATTCAAGGGGATCAAGAGGATCAAGTCCTTGCTCCTCCAAAATCGCATTATAAGCCTCTCTCATAAACATGGAGTTGCTCACACCCGGTACTTCTACTGGGTATTGAAATGCCATGAATACACCTTTTCGAGCTCTTTCGTCAGGGTCCATTTCCAGAATATCTTCGCCCATATAGGTAATTTCACCTTTGGTGACTTCGTAGGCCGGGTGTCCGGCTATGACTTTTGCAAGAGTACTTTTGCCACTACCGTTTGGACCCATAATTGCATGGATTTCACCAGCTTTAATTTCCAGATTGATTCCTTTTAAAATTTCTACGCCTTCGACTTCTGCGTGCAGGTCTTTGATTACTATCATCTTTTTTATTTTTGTTTGATATTTAAATTTGGGATACGGCTAGCCTACGCTGCCTTCAAGCTTGATTCCGAGAAGTTTAATGGCCTCCACGGCGAATTCCATCGGAAGCTCTTTGAATACTTCTTTACAGAACCCATTGATAATGAGGTTTACAGCATTTTCCTCATCCAAACCGCGCTGTTGAAGGTAGAAGATTTGATCTTCCCCAATCTTAGAGGTCGTAGCCTCATGTTCAACACTGGCGGAGTTGTTTTTGGATTCAATGTATGGGAAGGTATGGGCTCCGCAACGATCACCAATCAGCATAGAATCACATACCGAATAGTTTTTGGCGTTGTGGGCTTTAGGCCCAATCTTAACCAATCCGCGGTAGCTGTTCTGAGATTTCCCGGCAGCGATACCTTTTGAGATAATTGTGCTTTTTGTGTTTTTACCGATATGGATCATTTTGGTACCGGTATCGGCTTCCATCATATCATTGGTTACGGCAACAGAATAGAATTCGCCGACAGAATTGTCACCTTTCAGAATCACACTCGGATATTTCCAGGTGATGGCGGAACCGGTCTCGACCTGAGTCCATGATATTTTGGCATTATCACCCTTGCAGATACCACGCTTGGTTACAAAATTATAGATACCACCTACTCCATTCTCATCACCTGAATACCAGTTTTGAACAGTGGAGTATTTGATTTCTGCATCCTTCATAGCCACAAGTTCTACCACAGCAGCATGCAATTGGTTTTTGCTGAACATCGGGGCAGTACATCCCTCCAGATAACTCACAAAGCTATCTTCTTCTGCAACGATTAGCGTGCGTTCAAACTGTCCGGATTCTTCGTTATTAATTCGGAAGTAGGTAGAAAGCTCCATCGGCGAAGTGACACCTTTAGGAACGTAGCAAAATGAACCATCGGAAAACACAGCGGAGTTCAATGCAGCATAGTAGTTATCGGTATACGGAACCACGCTGCCCATATGCTTTTTGACCAGTTCAGGGTATTTTTTAACCGCTTCGGAAATGGAGCAGAAAATCACGCCGGCCTCAGCCAATTTGGCTTTGAAGGTAGTAGCTACGGAGACACTGTCAAAAACAGCATCGACAGCAACACCCGCCAACATCTTTTGCTCTGAAAGAGGAATTCCGAGCTTCTCATAGGTTGCGAGTATTTCAGGGTCAACATCATCAATGCTATCTACTGATTTCTTTTCCCTTTGTTTAGGAGAAGAATAGTACTGAATATCCTGAAAGTCTACTTTGGGATATTTAATGTTCGACCACTTTGGCTCTTCCATGGTGAGCCAGTATCGTAAGGCTTTTAGCCTGAAATCAAGCATCCATTCGGGTTCTTCTTTAATCGCTGAAATAGCGCGAACCACTTCCTCATTGATTCCTTTTGGAAAATAATCGTATTCAATATTTGTCTTGAAGCCGTATTTATACGGCTGTTTTACCATGGATTCAAGAGTTTGAGTATCACTCATAAAGATCTTTTTTAATAGTTTTTGGTAATCTAAACACGGCTGGGTATAAAGCGTTCCCGACTAAACCGCTTTGGGTCCTTTTATAACAAGGTCAACCTCTTCTTATTTCGACTGAGTCTAAATATACAAAATTAAGGCTTCGATGTCGAACCTAATCTGCACTGAAATATGGCCAAAAACCATGCTTTGCTTTGGAGATATGCTAATGGGTTCTTAGTTGCATGTACATATTTAGTTCACGTACAGAACACCATTTTATTGGATAGATTAATCATTCAAATAATGCCTTTGGAAAGTCCCGGACTTGCCAAAGGTTTAAAACTATAGGCCTAGAATCCTTCGATTCAAATCAGGATCTGAACCTGCTCCGGCAAAATCATCAAATGCCTTTTCAGTTACTTGAATGATATGATCGGAGATGATCTGTGCACCTTCTACAGCTCCTTGTTCGGGATGTTTAATGCAGCATTCCCATTCAAGCACAGCCCAACCGTTAAAACCATATTGAGATAATTTACTGAATATGCCGACAAAGTCTATTTGTCCGTCACCTAGGGATCGGAAACGTGCTGCACGATCCGTCCAGCCTTGATAACCGCCATACACACCACTTCTTCCATCCGGATTGAATTCTGCATCTTTGACATGGAACATACGGATGTGTTCATGGTAAATATCAATAAACTGGAGGTAATCAAGTTGCTGCAGTAGAAAATGGCTTGGGTCATAAAGTATTTTAGCCCGTGAATGATTTCCTGTAGCCTCCAGAAATCTCTCAAAAGTTACCCCATCATGAAGATCTTCACCGGGGTGAAGTTCATAGCATACATCCACACCCTGACTGTCGAACTCATCCAGAATGGGTGTCCAGCGCCTGGCCAACTCCTTAAAGCCATCTTCAACTAACCCCGCAGGACGTTGTGGCCAGGGATACATGGTGTGCCATAACAATGCTCCCGAAAAGGTAGCATGAACATCGATACCTAAATTACGGCTGGCTTTGGCGGCCAGTTTAAGCTGGTTGATAGCCCACTCGGTCCTTGCTTTAGGATTGCCTCTTTTATTTTCAGGTGCAAAACCATCGAACATTTCATCATATGCCTTATGTACAACAACCAATTGCCCTTGCAAATGAGTGGATAGCTCTGTAATAGTAACTCCTGCAGCTTCAGCAACGCCTTTGTATTCATCAGCATAATCTTTACTGCTTGCAACTTTCTCCAGATCAATCATACGCGGATCCCAGGTAGGTATCTGAACTCCTTTATAACCTACAGAAGCTGCCCATTCGCAGATAGATTTGAAGTTGTTGAATGGTGACTCGTCACCTGCAAATTGTGCTAGGAATAAAGCTGGTCCTTTAATTGTTTTCATCATTTCAGGATTTTTGTCCATTTTTCAGTTGACCTGGAAGAGGCAATCATGGTTTCTATAAATGCCATTCCTTTAACGCCTTCATTCACAGTGGGAAAATCATAGGTTTCTATAGCTTTAAGCTGACCGTTCTTGTGATCCTGTACAGCCGCATGAAATGCCGTGTAGATATTGGCAAAAGCTTCCAGATAGCCTTCAGGGTGGCCGGCCGGCAGTCTGGTATTCTTAGCTGCAACTTCAGTCACATAGCCAGATCCTGTGCGGTAAATTTGGGCAGGCTTATCGAGCATTTTGACCAAAAGTGTATTCGGATCAGTGTGAGTCCACTCCAATCCCCCCTTTTCGCCATAAACTCTAAGCTTCAAATCATTTTCTTCTCCGGCGGCAACCTGAGTAGCCACAAGCACACCCGATGCACCATTATCAAATTTCAACAGAGCTGTTGAGTCATCATCCAATAAACGACGTTCTACTACTGTATTGAGCTCAGCGCATATATGGGTGATGCTTAGTCCGGTAACATACTCTGCCAAATGAGCAGCATGGGTTCCAATATCACCTACAGCTCCACCAGCTCCTGATTTGGCTGGATCAGTCCGCCAGGATGCTTGTTTGTTTCCATCACTTTCCAGAAAGGTAGCAAGCCAGCCTTGAGGGTATTCTACATATACCTTACGCACCTTTCCAAAATTATTGGATTTGATCTGAACCCTGGCTTCTTTCACCATTGGATACCCTGCATAAGTATGGGTAACAGCCAAAACTAAGCCACTTTCATCGACAACTTCCTTTAAAGATTTAGCCTCTTCCAAAGAAAAAGCCAGAGGCTTATCAATGATCACGTGGAAACCATTTTCGAGTGCTTTAATGGCTGGATCATAATGAACGTAGTTGGGAGTAACAATGGACACTGCGTCTATTCGTTCTTCTGCAGGAAGTGCCTTTTCACGGTAAATCATCTCTCCGTAGCTTTCATAAACCCTGTCAGGGTTAAGCCCCAAAGAGGCAGCCATGGATTTTGATTTCCGCGGATTGCGGCTGAAAGCGCCACCTATAAGTTCGAATTCTCCGTCTAATGCTGCTGCTTTACGGTGAACTGCCCCAATAAAAGCATCCGGACCTCCACCAATCATGCCTAACTTGATTTTCGCCAATTTAATCCCCTTTTATGAATGTTTCGATGATAAGACTTCAGGCTATTAAGAAATACGTAGAATTATGAATTAGTTAGGTGCCATTGCCTACGTCAGCAATGGCACCTAAGAGCCTTACTAGTGTTAAGATAGTGCAGAAGGACTTATTTCACCACCATCAGATGTTGGAACAGATTCGTCCTCAATAACAACTTCGTCATCCTTGAATAGGATGAGGAACATAACAGCAACTGCCAAGGCTAAGATTCCTGGCATAATCCAGAACGAGGCGGCACCTGCAAGCCATCCAGCCTGAGTAGAACCATCCAGGTTTATAGCATCACCCCACCACCCCAGCATATAATTACCAATGAGCATCCCTGCTCCGTAGGTCAGCAGGTTAAAGAATCCCTGAGCACTAGCCCGTATATTCCTGGGAGCTTTTTTATCTACATAAAGTTGACCGGTCACAAAGAAGAAATCATAACAGATTCCATGCAGTGCTATGCCAATAATTACTAATAAAGTTGACTCCGGGAACATCCCAAATAACAGATATCTGGCAGTCCATGCAACCATTCCTATTAAAAGCATCCATTTAACACCAAACCTGATAAGGAAAAACGGAATCAAGACCATAAACAGAACCTCGCTCATCTGCCCTATGGTCATAAAAGAAGCTGAGGTTTCACCAAATGCGACAGCAGAGATAAAATCATTGGTACGGGCATAGTAAAATGCTAAGGGAATACTAATGGCAAAGCTGCAAAAAGAAAAAACAGCGAAGTTCCGGTTTGTTAATAGTTCCAAAGCATCTAAACCAAAAGCCTCTTTCAAATTGAATTTTTTGCCTTTTTCAGAAGGTGGGGTTGCGGGCAGGGTGAAACTATATAAACCATAAAACAGCGAAATCACAGCGCTCATCAGAAGTGGGATGTTAGTGATCTGTGCATTATCAACTCCAGCAAACATTGAAATAAAAGGTATGCTGATCCAGCCTAAAGCCGTTTGCGCAACAACGAATCCGGCAACAATCCAACCTATGGTACCCCATACCCTGATTGCAGGAAATTCTTTATCCGGGTCTCCAATATTCGCGAAGGAAATTGCATTTACCAAAGCAAGTGTAGGCATGTAAAGCATAAAATAAGCCAGCATCACCCAAATAAAAACACCAGGGTCGGTGATGCTAGATGCATACCAAAGCAAGCCTGCCCCTAAAACATGGCAAATTCCCATTACTCGCTCTGCATTAAAGTAACGGTCGGCTATAAGTCCCACAACAACAGGTGCTAGAAGTGCTGCCCAGTTATGTGTGGCATATGCCTGGCCAATAATTGAATTAAGGCCTGTTTCACCTTTAAATATCTCCAATAGGTACATGGCCATAGTTACGAAGAAACCTCCCCATATGAAGAATTGGAGGAACATCATGAAGCTGAGGCGAAATTTCAGTGTTTTATTCGAATCCATTAGTAATTTTGATTTTTTTGAATTGGCCTAAAAAGCCTTCTCCCGGGAACCGCTCCCTGGATTATTTATGGTATAAAAGAGTTCTGTCCTTTAAGCAAAGGCAGAAGCCCTGAGGTTGCAAGTATATATCTGTTCATTTATAGAATGCTCATGGAGAAACTAACAATTTCATATAGATTAGTGCAATAGGTTCAAGCAAAGTGTTTTGTTAAGCAAATAAGGCATTGTCAAATATGCTATACATCATAAATCAGCCCATTTATCATTCAAAGCGCTTTTTACGGTATATAGATAAATTTTTTTCCACGCTAATTCTTACCTGTTTTTTTAAACTAAGGGCTTAATCTACTAAATATCACACATCAATACAGCTTTTTTTAATGACTCTATTTTTTGATTGTCTGTATTTTGTGTGGGTATGAACTCCTGAGCTACATATCCTTTATAACCAGTCTCATATATTGCTCGCATTATGGCTGGGTAATTCAGTTCCTGAGTGTTGTCAATTTCATTGCGTCCGGGGACTCCGGCGGTATGATAATGGCCAAAATACTGATGGTGATCCTTAATAGTTCGAATAATATCACCTTCATTGATTTGCATGTGATAAATATCGTATAGCAGTTTAAAGTTAGGAGAGTCAATGCGCCTGCACAATTCTATGCCCCACGGAGAATTATCGCACATGTAATCCGGATGATCAATCTTACTGTTGAATAACTCCATTTGTATCACTACACCCTTTTCTTCTGCATATGCCAGGATTTGCTTCAAACCGGTTATACAATTCGTCATGCCGGTTTCATCATCCATGCCATTCCTGTTACCACTGAAACAGATGAGATTCTTGTATCCGGCTCTGGAAACCAGGTCTATATGTTCTTTATAATTATTTATAAGGGTTTGATGATACTGTTGATCATTCCAACCTTGTTCAAGGCTGATTTCTGCCCCATTGCACATAGAGGAATTGACGCCATGACTTTTAAGTATGCCCCATTCTTCCGGGCCAACCAGATCAATTGCTGAAAAGCCCAACGCTTTTACAGTCATGCACAATTGATCAAGAGTTAGAAATCCATATGTCCATCGGCATACGGATTGATTGATATTACCCTTCAATAATAAGTTTTTCTTTTTCGCACGGTTAGATGTTTGAAATGCTTTTAAAGCCACCCAACCTAATAACCCTGCAGTGATATGCCTAATCATATTTCCCCTAATTAACTCAATCTTCGAACCAAAGTACCATTTACTATCTAATAATATGAGGCTTCCTCATATTATACAGTTTTAAATAAAACCTTATTCCTTTAGATCATAATTTATTTACTTTATAAAAACAAGGTAAACATATAAACAACATCCTTAAACTCAAAATGGATGAAGTTCAAATCGTGTTAGCGTAAAGGAAACCAAACTATTTTATTCTCCTATTTTCCGCTCTTCATTTTATTAATAGTCTCTGACCAAGGCATTCAACAAGACGTGGCTCATATCCCTGAATTAGACAGGATCGTTGAATCAGCGATGGATGAACAGAACCTATCGGGTAGTGTATTGCTGGTTTCAAAAGGTGAAAAGATCGTCCATCATAATGCTTACGGTTATGCTAAACAGTACGGTTTTGATGGCTCACTTTTGAAACACAAACAACCGATGAAAAGAGAGCATATATTTGATCTGGCATCCCTTACCAAAGCATATGCAACAACTTTCGCTATCATGTTGCTTGTGGATAGAGGTGAATTATCTCTTGATGACCGAATCACTGATCATTTGCCTGACTTCCCCGAAGACAAAAAGGATATATTGGTGAGGCATTTACTTACTCATACATCCGGATTATTGCCATGGCAGCCTATTTACCTATTTACGAATAATCCAAATACGGCACGGAAATGGGTGGCCGGTTCAAAGTTACATAGCCCACCAGGGAAGAAAAGGGTTTATAGTGATCTGGGCTTTATAACACTCGGATATCTAATTGAGGAAATCAGCGGTCAGCCTGTGGATCAATTTCTCTCAGGCCACCTATATAAACCAATTGGCTTGGAAAATACGATGTTCAATCCACCTATTTCAGATAATATAGTCTCAACCTCACATGGCAATCCTTTCGAACGCAGGATGATTGATGATGATGACTTTGGATATAAGGTCGATGCTACCTCAGATGAAATGGACGATTGGCGAGAGTATGTGCTGAAGGGTGAAACTAATGATGGTAACTCCTGGTATGCCCATCAGGGAATTGCCGGTCATGCAGGACTTTTTTCCTCAGCCAATGATTTATATGTACTAAGTCGGCTAATATTGAATGATGGTAGACATAATAGAGAGAGAATAATTAGTTCAAATACTCTACAGTCTTTCATGCAGGAAGACCTATTTGGTAACGCCATGGGCTGGATCAAAGACAAATCTACCCTTAATACCGATAAAGCCCCTCCAGGAACTATGGGCCATACCGGATTTACAGGTACATCTTCGGTTATTATCCCTGAGCATGATATAGTGGTGATCCTGCTCACCAATCGCCAGCACGGGTTTCCGGAGGGCAATTATCCCAATATCTCAGATTTGCGTGGGCACATATTGGAAACCGTCTTAAAATTTGAAGATTAACCTCTAATATTCATCTTAATCGTTACTCTTTATGAATAAGATTGTGGTATGTTACAATTGATAAAAACCTCTTTTATTGATACCTGTATGAATGACTACGATGAACCTGAACAATTCCCAATAGACGGAACCCTTGACCTTCATATTTTTAAACCCAATGAAGTTAAGAGCCTGGTACCCGAATATCTGGAAGCCTGCAGGGAAAAAGGAATCTACAACATCCGAATTATTCACGGCAAAGGAACCGGAGCGCTAAGACGCATGGTTCATACCGTTCTCGACCGTCTTGAATATGTTGAAGAATATCATTTAGCCGGACCCGGATCAGGTAGCTGGGGAGCAACACAAGTTCAAATACGACAAAAATAATGACTCTTCGATATCATTCCGGATAGAATAGGTGATCATCATTACTTCTGTAACAACTCTTTTGTCAACAAAACAAACTCTTCCGGTTCTAATTCCTCGGCTCGCTTATTTAGATCGATACTTATCCCTGATAGATCGGTAACAAGTGTAGATATGGCATTGCTCAGTTTCTTTCTTCTCTGGTTGAAAGCCGTTCTGATAACCTTTTTCAAGTAAGCTATATCTACATCAGGCTGTTCTTTTTTGGGGATGATACTGATCACCGCACTGTCCACATTCGGCTTCGGGTAAAATACCTCTCGTGATACATTGAAAAGCAACTCTGTATCGCTTAAGAGCTGGGTCTGAACGCTCAGGATTCCGTAGGCTTTTGTGCGGGGTTTTGCAACCAGCCTCTCTGCTACTTCTTTTTGGATCATGAATACAGCCTGTTCAAATAAACCTCCAGAATCCAGTACCTTAAATAATATCGGACTGGTTATATAATAGGGAAGGTTACCTATAATATACTTCTTTTCATCTGAGGGTAACATGCTTTTCCAGTCGGTGTCCAAAACACTGGCATGGTGAATGGTAGCATCTGAAAACCTATGTTTCAGGAGAGTTACCGAACGATGGTCTACCTCCAGGAGATGGAGTTTAGGAAAGGAAGGATATAAGTAATCGGTAAGAGCTCCCTCTCCGGGTCCAACTTCTACTACTTCGTCCAGCTCCCCGGCATGCAGGGAACCAACTATTTTCCTGATGATGTTGTGGTCTCGCAGAAAATGCTGACCGAGGCTTTTTTTAGGCTTCAACATGAATTAATGGTAGTAATGAGATCAGCAATTAATAATAGACAGTGTAATACTTAACAAAAGCTGGATAAATACGTTGAAACTATTAATATAAGAAACCTCAAAATACCAACTTGTTTAACGGATGCAATTCATTTAATTTGCTTTATTTGCAATAGCAACAAAATTATAGTACATGGAGATAATCGACCCTGCTGCATATGGACATCAATTCGGCGTAAAAACACTTGAAAAACGTTCTGAAAAATCTTCTTCGGAAAGCTCTTTAAAGATAGGGCTTCCAAGAGAGCGCTCTAATGATGAAAACCGCATCTCATTAACACCCGGTGGAGTTTCTGTTCTTACAGAAAACGGACATGAAGTCTGTATTGAAAAAGATGCCGGTAAATCGGCCAATCATACGGATCACGATTATACGGAAGCGGGAGCCACAATAGCATATTCTTCTGATGAGCTGTATAAGAAATCTGAGCTCATTGTTAAAGTATCTCCTCCTAACAGGGTAGAGTGTGATTTGCTACAGGAAAACCAAATTCTATTTTCTGCTCTTCATCTCGGCAATACCGCGGAGGAATACCTGAAAATATTAATCAAAAAGAATATAACGGGCATTGGGTATGAATTTATTCAAGGCGCTGATAGAGGCTTTCCCATTGTCAGAATGATGCATGAAATAACCGGATCCATGTCTGTGCAAATTGCAGCGCACTACCTGGAAAGCAATCAAAATGGACAAGGAATTATGCTGGGAGGTATCTCCGGTGTACCACCGGCTATCGTGGTCATATTGGGAAATGGTATTATTGCCGAATATGCTGCGCGCACTGCTTTAGGTTATGGTGCTCAGGTTTTTATCATGGATAACGACTTGGCCCAACTTCGCCACCTCGAAAATGCTCTTGACCGGCGTGTTATTACGGCTATGGCCAATCCCCAGTATTTAGCCTCTGCCTTAAAAGTAGCAGATGTGGTTATTGGGGCGGCAATGGATGAGGGAAACAGAGCGCCCTGCTGGATCACCGAGAACATGGTTAGAACTATGAAAAGCGGCAGTGTCATCGTTGATACGGTAATTGATCAAGGTGGATGTGTCGATACCAGTCGTCCAACAAAGCATACTGATCCTGTTTTTACTAAACATGATGTAATCCATTACTGTGTGCCTAATATTCCCTCTGCTGTTGCCAGAACAGCTACCGGTGCCCTAAACAACGTCATCGTACCATTTCTGATTAATATTGGTGATTCCGGTGGTATCAATGAAGCTCTATGGTCAAATATAGGGCTGAGAAATGGTACTTATGTATACAAACGTCACCTCACTAAAAAAACTCTTTCTAACCAATACGATTTATCTTATAGGGATATTGACATGCTGATTGCCAGTAGTGTTTAAATCCCTGACGATTTTGCAGATAATATAACCTACAATGAAGAAATGCGTCACAGTATTCCAAGCATGAATTCGAACCCTTTTGGCAAGCCTCAAGTTAACAGACATGTCATATAACGAGCTTTCTAAAAGAAATTACAAGCGAATCTCATTAATCAATTGGGTCCTTGCTCCCGCCCTGCTTATCGTATTTTCCTGGCCTTACTATATACTTTGCCAATTACTGGATTTCCATCAGCTGGCTACCTTTTTAGGCGCTTTGTTATTCGCCACACCTTTCACCATCACGGTACTCCATGGACATGTGACGATGTCACTTGGTGCTTTGCATCGCCATCTTTATTACGAATGGATCAGTAAACGGCCTTTAACCCACGGCTTCTTCTTTCATCCCATCTTTTTTCTCACCCGTTTTCGACTGGCCTTGTTCATGGCAAGCATGATCTTTTTGCCTATAGGGTATTATCTGATATAACAAACACTGAAGTCATGGAATTAATAGCAAAATCGTTTTTCCTGTTATTAGGAGCCTTCTGTCTGATTCATTTTATAATAGCCTATCCATACAGTTTATATGAGGGAACTGAATACGTATTTGGCCTAAGAATTTTAACTCGCTATGTGATTATTTCTCTCATTATTGCCGTTTTGATTCACTTACAGAAGAATAGAGAAACAGAACACATCGATTAACAAATTTATACTTTTCTTTTCAGCAGGCTGTCCTGCTGATTCTTTCCCGGTATTTAACTATAATACTTTTGTTACTTAATTAAGCTTATTTAAAATGATACGACGAGATTTTATCAAAAAAGCTACCGTCATGGGTGGGTTAGCCCCTCTGATTAGACCCGTTTCTATCTTTTCTCAAAAGACTCCTCCGGCAGAATTGGATTTCAATATCTTTTCTAAACATCTCCAATTCCTTAATTACAGCGATATGGCAAAAGCTGCTGCTGATATAGGGTTCAAAGGCGTGGAACTAACGGTACGGCCTGGCGGACATGTGGAGCCCGAAAACGTGGAGGGGGATCTTCCTTTGGCTATAGAAGCTATTAAGAAGGCGGGGTTGCAACATCGAACGATGACTACAGCTGTTGATAATGCACAGGATCCAGTCGATCGTAAAGTGCTTCAAATAGCAGCAAATTTAGGCATAGAGTTCTACCGGATGAACTGGTTAAGTTATGACAGTCAAAAAACGATACCTGAATCCATAAAATCTTTTCAGTCCACTATTCGTGAACTTGGAGAGTTGAATGCTGAACTAGGCATTGTGGGATGTTATCAGAATCATGCGGGTACCCGCGCTGGGGCCTCTTTGTGGGAATTACACCAGATGCTTGCTACGGCTAATCCAGAATCAATGGGTGCACAGTATGATATCCGGCATGCCACGGTTGAAGGTGGGTTATCCTGGGTAAATGGTTTACGATTGATACAGCCTCGAATTGAAACGATTGTGTTGAAAGATTTTAAATGGGTGGAATCCAATGGAGAATGGAAAGTTCAGGATACGCCCATTGGGGAAGGCATGGTAGATTTTGTAAGTTATTTCAAGATGCTGAAAGAGTTCAACCTGCAGGTCCCTATAACCGTTCATTATGAGCATTCTCTGGGGGGTGCAGAACGTGGGCGATCGGAGCTGACAATACCACACAATAAAGTATTCAAGGCTATGGAAAAAGACATTGAAACTTTAAATACCTTATGGAAATCCGCCTAAATATATTCTAGGCTTATTTCCTATCCTTTATTTCTGATCAGAGTAGTGTCTAAGTTCTTAAGGAATCAACTAATCTTCAACAATTTCATAAGAGACAAAGGCGAATCGCTTGCTGTCGGGCGCCCAGCTTGGTACGTTGATGGTACCCTGCCCTCCTATGAAGTTTGCAAGCTCGATGATTGCTCCTGTCTCGATATGAGGGGCCTTTTTTGGTAATCTGTTTGGGAGTTCCTCCTTCTATCGGTAGAGTATAAATAATCGAAGTTGTGCCGGAAGGCTTCGATGGGGTGAGATGACTGATAGCTAAAGTCTTGCCATCTGCTGATATACCATGATCATTATTATTGGAAGTTGCAAACCCTGTCGGTATAACTTCAGGTTCCCCACCTTCCACAGTAATACGGTAAAGTAATCCTTTTTGATTGAAAATCAGTTCTTTCCCATCAGGTGTCCAATTGGGTGCTTCAAATCTTACAGAATTTTGATGAACAACCGTGCGATCACCCCTTTCTATATCAATGATTTCTAGCTTACTTCCTATAAGTTGACCATGAGAAATTAATGGTGATGCCCATACCAGTAACAAAAGGAAGAATGGTATGATGTTTGATACCCTAATCATTTTATTCATGTTTCAAGGGTCAGAATGTTATATCACAATGATGCAGCCTGGACTTTGGTATATGTTTTGTGTCATTTTCTTATTTGGGTTTAGAAAGATAAGATTCATCTCTATTAACATCTGACTTTTCAAACTGAAGGGTAAAGATCGTTCCACCTTCAGATGAATTAAAATCATTAACAGCTTTTAACTGATCTGAAAGGTCATATATAAGGTTCAACCCCAAAGAACTGCTATCAGCTATGCTAAAATCATCAGGTAAACCTACTCCATTATCCTTTATAATCAGTTTAATTTGATTTTTTTTCTTATGCTCCAACAGTGTAATCTCTATAGCTCCCGCATTTCTTCCGAGAAATGCATGTTTGAGGATATTGGTTATTATTTCATTGATAATTAATGAAAATGGTATGGCCTGAACAATATTTAATTCAACAGATTCACATTGATAGGTAATATCTAGGGGTATTTCAAGCTGAAAGGTTTCGATAATATCCGATACCAGTACCCTGATATTATCTGCTAACTTAAGTTGTGAAAAACTTTCCGACTGATATAATTGTTCGTGAATGTTAGCCATGGTTTTAATACGGACCACACAATCATATAGCCGGCCTTTCACTTCGTTGTTCTCTTCATCGAAAGCTTGAAGCTGCATCAAGCCAGAAACCACTGCCAGATTATTTTTTACACGATGATGTATTTCGGCCAGAAGAGTTTCTTTTTCCTTAAGGGATATGATTAGTCGCTGTTGATTACTTATTTGATCGGTAACATCTCTGGAGTTTACTACTAAACCTCTTACTGCTGGATCCTCCATCATATTAGTGACCGTAGACTCAATCCACCGCCAATTACCGTCTTTATCAGCAAACCGGAAAGGTTCAATATGAGTTTGATTATGCATTGGTAGTTCGTTGAGATTATCACTCACCCTTTGTATGTCATCAGTATGTATAAAGGTGAAGGCATTTTTACCAATAAAATATTCCGCTGGTATACCCAAAACTTTAAGAGAAGTAGGGCTTACATATAGATAATTGGCCGATTCGTCCAGAATTGCAATCAAATCAGAGCCGTCTTGTACCAAAGCTTTAAATCGTTGTTCATTATATTTAATATCTTCTTCGGCTTGTTTGCGGTTGCTTACATTCTGGCTGATTCCATAAAAACGTATGCATACACCCTCTTTAAACTCAGGTTCTCCGGTTGCTCTGATCCATCGTTCATCGCCCTGTCCGCTGATTATCTTTAATTCAACATCAAAAGGTTTGAAATGCTCAAGCGCGTTAGCAACCGCTTGAGCAAACACATCCCTGTTATAGCCTTCTTTGAATAACTGAACGGTGCTTTCGACATCGGGTACATATTCCGGGCCAAATCCGTGTACTTCTTTTGTGATCGTTGACCAGGATAAGTGTTGCGTCTTTAGGTCATATTCCCAGGTACCAATATTTGCAAGTTTATAGGCTTTATCGAGCAGATCCTGCTTCTCTTCCATTTCGGTGATATCCGTAAATGTATGAAGGATTAAATCAATCTTTCCATCATCTTGCATAATTGGGGTATTTACCGGTAACCGGTACCTTGTTTGAAGGTCCCCTGATGGATGACTGATTATATTGTATTTTTGGACATCCATCTGATGAGCTGCTTTTTTAGCCATGACCTGGTTAAGAGATCGACTCATATTAGACGATTCTGCAGAATTTTGATCATCAGGACCTGAGGCTACATCCAGAAAATGTTTACCAATGAGACTACTCTCATCCATATTGACAGCGTCCAGGTAAGCTTGATTTGCAAATGCGATAATAAATTCAGGGCCGGGATACAGAATGAGAGCCGGATTGGGAGTAGCCTTAAGAACAGATGTTAACTGAGAGTGACTTAACATGGGAAAAAACAAGAGAAATTATGATGACTTTCATGCCATTTACCTTTGGATATGACGTAAACAAAAGAAAAATCCTGTATGCAAACCAGCCCGGGCTGAACGGTATATAAAAATAATTTATGTACAGGCATTATCAGATTACTAAGCATAGATATCATTCAGACTGATAGTGCATGTAAAATAAACAATATTACGAAATTTTAACATAACCTAACAGGTCAGAATAGCAGAGGTATCCTTATTGCTAATTCAGGCACACGAAACACATTTCTTACTTGCCGGCATAAATTCCAGTCTGCCATAAGGAATGGGGTTGCCACACCGGATGCACATACCGAATGTTGGCTGATCAATGTCTTCAAATGCTTTTTCTAATCGCCTTAATTTTGCCTGAGTTTGTCGCAGTCCCGCCTCGTTCACGCTTTTGTTGTTAATGGCATCCATGCGTGATATTCTTCCTAAGGAAACATCAGGAGCAATGGGTTTAGTGACCTCTTTAAGTTCAACAATATCCGATTTAGCCAATTCTATTTGTTCCAGAATAATCTCTTTAAGCTTTTGTCTTTCGTGTGGTTTAAGCATCTATAAATAATAAATAAGTTAGCGGTCGTGTTGAGCCTGAGAATACCCAAGCTAATATAAATTCATGAAGTTTACACTGGGGTAAGTGATTTTCCCCTACAGCAATATTCTAACTCTCCATACCATAGGCTTGTTGTAAACCGGCCACATCCAGTTTCTTCATCTGAAGCATAACCTTGGTCACTTTTTGAACTTTTGCAGCATCCGGATCATTTAAAAGCTCACCCAACACCCTGGGAATTACCTGCCAGGAAACACCAAACTGGTCTTTCAACCATCCACATTGCTGTGCCTTCTCATCACCGCCTTCAGTCAATTTGTCCCAGTAAGTATCAACCTCTGACTGCGTGTCACAATCTATCACAAAAGATATCGCTTCATTGAAAGTGAAATCATGATCCAACGCACTGTCCATAGCCATAAAGACATCGCCATCCAGGGTAAACTGAGCGTGTGCTATTGTGCCCTCGGGATCTTTCCCGCCGGCTTCATAGCGCATAATGCCTCCAACTGCTGAATTCTTGAAAACCGATGTATAGAAGTTAATCGCCTCTTCAGCCCTTCCGTGTTGAGCATTTACAAACATAAGGGTGGGAGTGATTACTTGCCCGACTTCAGCCAATTTTCCATGAGCTAACTGCCAGGAGATTCCATAGCGATCGCTCACCCAGCCATATTTCTTGCTCCAGTCATATTCGCCCAATTCCATGAGAACCTGGCCATTCTGGCTGAGATGCTCCCAAAGCTTGTCCACTTCATTTTCTGTTTCACAGACTACAAAAAATGAGATAGACGGATTGAACTTGAAAAAGGGTCCGCCGTTCAGCGCAATAAACGACTGACCCTCTAGCTGAAATGATTGAGTCATGACCGATCCGTTGGGCTGGCCGGAAACTTCTGCTCCGTTTTCTTCATACCGTGTAGTGGCCATCACTTTTGAGTTTTTAAATATGGATGTGTAAAAACTTACGGCTTCTTCAGCCTGGTTGTCGAACCATAGAAAAGGTTTGATTTTTTGCATGATAAAAACTTCCTTTGTTCTCAGGTTAACCTATTACCTTCTTTTTCTCTGCTAATTGTTTTACTTTCTCAAGCGCTTTAGGCCATGTTTCCTGAAAGTAGTCCTTAAACTCATCTGTAACATCTGTTTCCACATGTAACAACGTTTTACCATTTTTGGTTCTGAGCGTGTAGTTTTCCATGGCACCCGACCATCCTCTGGTTTCCTCGCTATCCAAATCTTCAACTCCATTTGATAGGATACCTAAATGCTTGATGGACATAAATTCATTCGGTATGTTATCAGCAATCATTGATACCATGCCTTCACCTTTACCATCGAGGAAAAGTACTTTACTGCCTTTTTTCCAGTCGGTTTTTGCCCAGGAACCTTCACTGAATACCGACGTCCATTCGCGATACGAGGCATCATCCCATAATACGTCCCAAACCTCTTCAGGTGAAGCATCAATTGAAATATTATATTGTTGCGTTTCCATGATGATCCTTTCTTTTCATGATTGTTATTTAAATTATTCGGCCTGATTATCACCGGCAAGGTGTAATAACGACCATCAAGGTGGCCGAATGTGACAAAATACATTAAATTAATTATAAGAAAAACATCCGGCGAATCGGGCCCAGAGAGTTATAGATAACCCGCTCTTTTAACGGTCAAAAAAGTGGGTCTTCCCTTCCACAGCGTGTAGGCTTGAGGCTATCCTTACACTTTCCAAACCGAATCGGTTATTGATCAAGGGTAAAGTGCTGCTTATTTGTTCATGTCTAATATTTATTTAACTAACATCATCTGCTTAGCCTCTATATGATTTTCTGTCTGTAGACGATAAATGTACATGCCACTGGTAAGGCTGGTTGCATCGAAGGTTATATCATACCATCCAGGCGTTTTTAATTCATTGACTAAGGTAGCCACACGCCGTCCAAGCAGGTCATATACCTCCAGATTTACATGAACCTGTTCCGGTATCGAGAATCGAATTTGAGTTGTTGGATTGAATGGGTTTGGATAATTCTGCTTCAGCTCAAACGCTATGGGTAAATCATCTGAAGCTGATGTTGTCGTGTGAGTCGTGAAACTTAATGCCTCCGACCAGCCACTTTGTCCACTATCATTTTCAGCTCTTACCCGCCAGTAGTAAGTCACCCCTTCCGCAAGGGCATCGCTTATTTGAAATTCTGTATTCATATGATCTTCCAATTCAAGCCTGATATTTGAGAAGTCAGAATCATCAGCTATTTGAAGGTCATATTTTTCCGCTCTTTCCGAGGTTGACCAGGCCAGCCGTGGTGTTGTCTCGACATTTTCCTGATGATTATTCGGTGTCCATTGGGGTATTTCCGGAACCCGTAGTTCCGTGGTAAACATACCGACCTGAGACCATGCCGTTTTTTGCTGATCAACGGTCGCACGAACTCTCCAATAATAGGTGGTGGTATCTTTTAGTTCTGTGATCTGATAACTCTCTTTTTTAAATGCAGATATGCGAAAGGCCGAGTCGAAATCCGGAAATTGAGAAATTTCCAGTTCATAATCATCAGCTTCATCAAATTTTTCCCATAGAAGCTCCACAGGGATAGCAATATCCTTACTGTTATTTTGTGGAGCGCTCAGTGCCGTGCTTTGAGCAGGGTCTCTAACCGTGAGAAATCCGTAGACCTGTGACCAATCCCCTTCACTGTCGGGATTAATTCCCCTGACCCTCCAATAGTAGGTTTTATGATAATCCAGACCCTCTACATACATTGCCTGAACAGGCTTTTCACCTGACTGAATAATACCGGTTGTGGACCCATCAGCTTTTTTTTCTAAACTAGCCAATCCGGCAGGAAAGACTATCTGGTTGAAGTCTTCATCTTCAGCAACCTGCAATTCATAATTATCGGCATTTTCAACAGGGTTCCACATGAGATATTGGGATAAAGCCAGGCCTTCCGTTTGGTTCTCGGGATATACCAGTTCAGGTATTTCTGCGATCTCTCCGGAAGAACTTCCGGTCCTGAAAGACCAAACCTCTGACCAATCCGATTTACCGCTATTATTACCTGCTCTGACCCTCCAATAATAAACCGTTTCAGGATCCAACATGCCTTTCTCTAGGTGGTAATCAGACTGCTGTATATTTCCAATTTCATAAAGATTTGAAAATGAAGAATCTATGGCTACTTGAAGTTCATAAAACTCAGCACGGTCGGTTGGATGCCAGGAAAATACTGGTCCTGATTCAATATTAAATGCATTGTCAGAAGGTTCACTGAGCATAACCATGGCCGGTGGGACCAGAACTTTTTGAGGCAGGGTTAGTCCCGTCAGATCAACCCAGGCAGCTCCCGTTATTAATGCTTCATTTCCCCTGATTTTTTCGCTGAGCACATTCCCACTGCCCTCATTCATGGGATAATAGGAAGTGAGGTTGATTTCTGTTCCTGTTATGCGAACATCCTTATACTCCTGGATTTGCTGTTCACTTTTGGGTACAGACCAGGTGCGTATTTCTGTAAGTTGCCCCGTTAACGCATAATTAAATTCACGGGGATATGGGTCTTCATCCCAGTTAGGCCGGGCCCCGAAGGTGATTGGATGATCAGTTTCCATGACACTGGCTATACCGTCAGGTTTATGGGCGATCTTCTGTCCATCAAGAAAGATCGTGACATCCCCCTCATCAAATGTTACAGCGACATGATACCACAGGTCCGGGTCGGTTATCACATTCTCAACCCTTAAAATGTCAGAGTCATTCCGCGTCGGAAAATACCATATAAACTCAATAGCTTCTTCCGCAAATACCTCATTTTCTGTACGCAGAGTCCATCCTCGTGAATTGCTATACGGTCCGATACCCGGGAAAGCAGATTCATTGCCGACTATAGTTCCGTAACCCTTAAACCAAGCCTCAACAGTGAATTGATCGAATCCGCTGTGGACGTTGCTATTCGGAGCTTCTGCATAATCAGCGTCGTCCCCGGCATACACTCCCCCACCCTCAAAAGCCAGGGCATAATCTTCCAATACTTCCTCAAGGGCCTCTGTTTCTGTTATCGTTTTTGAATTTATTAAACCGTCACTTGCCTGAACTTCTGTCTTATTAAAGGGGACCGTCACTATCAGTAAGGCCAATAATATTCTCGCAATTCTCATCTAATAATTTATATTCATTGTATATTAACCCCATGAATATAAATATCAGAAATGCTCTATTTCTTATAAAATTTTCCAATAACTTTAAAATATTTTTAAGAAAAGCATAACAGTGTGAAATTAATTACTTGACTCCTCACCCCCTCGTCTTTGCCACTTGTGAGTGATTTAATTTCATTCCTGAATAACGCTTGCCTTTAAATTACTTGTGCTTATTGTATTTGTCATTTTCAGACATATCTTCTTCTGAATAAAGTTCGAACTGCTTAATCATCTTATTTTTAAAGCATGGGTGGCTTATGGACTAATCAGGTTATTATATCTGCCAGTCTTTTTTTTCCTTTTTCAAGAGGTTTCCGGTGGTCTTTCTTATACCACTTGGTAATGGTCTTCTTATCAAATCTATTTGCGGATTTCTGAAACTTACTTAAGGAAATGATTCCTAATAAATTTATAAAGGATTTGCTAAGCGTTCCGATCGAAAGAGGCTGACGAATACTAAGCAGTGTTTTTCGGGTGATGGCATGATATGTTAAACCAGCTACTGATGCATATACCATATGGTGCATCGCATCTGTTAAAATAGTTTGTGTATCCCATTCTGTAATGGGAGGAGCTAAATTCTGTTTAGGGAGTAAGATCATGGCTGTACCCCAAACCGCACCGAAATGACTTATACTGGCCAGTGTGGCGGAAATTCCTGCATGGTTAACTATACCTAAGGGAATGCCCCATGCCGTTCCATAAGCAAAGTGCGTTATCTGAGCCAGCTTCATTTTTTCCGCCTCATTTTCAGGGGCTTTTAACGGCATTATTTTTTCAAGACCATCAGCAGGTACTGTTGAACCTGACCTTTTCGTGATTTTCATTTCGATCACTTGAACGATAGTCATTGCAACAGTGCCGGCAAACCCTGCAAATAAACCTCTTCCAATTGCACCGGCTATGTTTCCGATTTTTTCGGCAGCAGTATCATTAATGCTCACTCTTTTCATAAGTTTATTGGTTTTAGTATTCTGATTTAATTAAGGGTGAATTCCTTCCCCCTTAAAACTCTGGATGTAACCTCATATTCATCGCTAACTTTTATCGGCAAACTTTATTTTATTAGGCTATTTACATGTTAACAACGAGTTCTCATGGCAAACTCTTCAATCACTTAGAGTGCTTCCGTACAGCACGATTTCCTACCTATAGGGCATTGGCATTTCTTACATTACCGATCAAATAAATTTTCCCGATATTAAAAGAAATGGTATATCTATTGTATCTTTTTTGATCGTTCTTTCTTTGTTGATATTAGTGTCTAAAATGGGTTTAATTGTATATTCAATTTTCATATCGTTGCACAGAATGAGGTTTACTAATTACATTAAAAAAAGTCCGGTATTTCTTCTGTTTTGTTTATTGCTGCTGTTCATTGGATGTGCCACGCAACGGGATACATTTGAAATCATAGAAAAAACAGAATTACCTTTGTATGAAGGAGAACCCGTAGAAGAGCCGATCACCCTCAGAGTACAATTTGAAGTTTTGAAGGACGGAAGCGTGGTAGATGTGCGTTTGCTTTCTAAAAGTGAGGATAGTAATTGGGATCATGCTGTTGCTGACTCTATGAAAAACTGGAAGTTTTCATCCCATGAATCTGACAGTAGTGTGTGGGTGCAAAAAAATATAAGAGTTCAACTCCTGCCTTCATATATATTAAATCTCGGCGAACTGAGTATTAAAAATGAACAGGATGCCAATATCCTTTATTCTCGTTTAAGGGCAGGAGTAAGCTTTCAGCAACTGGCAAAACAAGTTCAGGAAAATTCAAGTACGGGAATGACCAGCCGGTACCTTAATGAAATAAATACAAGCCAATATCCTTCCTATGTAAGCAAAATTCTGATTGAACTGGAAGTGGGAGAAATTTCACGTCCTGTTCAGATAGGCGAAGATTACGTTATTTTCAAACGATTTGGTGATAATAACCTGCCTGGATAATGAACTTGATGGAATATTAAAAAAGCAGACGAACTGTAATTTCCGGAAGTGAGTTGTGGATTGATCTTCCCGATAGCTTACTCCATTCATCCGGAATGGAATTTTGCATGGATAGACCCGCTTCCATCCTAACTCTCAGGTTATAATAATCAACAGAGTGGGCTGATAAAATAAGGATATCGTAAAGAGCATGTCCTGCCAGTAGGATACCGCCGGCAATTTGCATCACCTGACCTAGATATTTAGTGGTTTCCGCATCTTTTAATAGATAACCTGAAACCGTGACACCAGCAGAGACCGAACGAATCAATATGCTTTTTTTTGCCAAATTCCAATCATCAGCGTATAGACTTCCGCCCGAAGGACCAATTATGATTCCAGTGGAGATCAATAATAAAGATGAACCTGTCTGATCAGATGGTTTAAATCCTATTGACATTGCTCTTGCCAGAAGAATTGGTAAGGTTGTATATCCCAAAGAATGAAAGCGAGCATGGGTTTTGCTTTTAAGCTCAGGATGGTCAAGTTTTATTTTATATTGAAAACCCTGATTTATAGTATAATGACTCTCCTCACAGCATAAAATTTTTCCGTTACTGGGATTAAATATTTTTGCAGAGGCGTTGTCTGATGAGATAAAGAACAGCCCCATTACAATACAGGGAATGGCAACATAAATGGTAATCGATCGTCTGATTCTCATCTGATTATGAAAATAGTATTAAGACTTGACCTTAATTCATATAATAATGAACAAAGCAGCGATAATCTAACATGAACGTTCATTAGAGATGAAGAATATATATGATATTATCTGTAAAATAGGTTGGAATGCTTGCATCTTAAAAAGCGACTAAGATATCATCTGAAGCATTATTAACATGTATCCAGGTCATTGGTATTTATGAAACTATTTGCGGCTTTAGTCATATTTGCGTGGGTATTAATGGGATATCCTGGACATCTGTCTGGTCAAAATACGGACAAGGATTATCTTCCCGGCCGGGTAATTGTCAAGTTTGAACCTGATTCTGGCGTGAAATCATTCGCCCAATCCGTAGAAATAACCACATTAGGGACGGGTATTGCTAATGCTGTACAACGCATAAAAACGTTTATGCAACCTTACGATTTACATGAGATAACTCCTGTGTTCAGTTCACAAAGTCTCATGGAAGTTCAGGAAATGAAGAAATCAAAGCCCATAATCTCAGCTCAGGCAATAGAACTTGCCGGCGCCCTTCAACGAACTTTTACCGTCACTTATCAATCCAGTGATGATCCCTTACATATTGCGGCAGAGTTAGAACAACTTGAAGGCGTAATTTACGCCGAACCCCATTATATACCTCAAACAACAGGCAGCATTGATCAGGGTAGTCAAACAAGTTTCTTATATCAAGGTACTGATTTGCCTCAATTTATGCCATCTTCTAATCAGGATTCGGGAAGTGTATATATCCCAAACGATCCATTCATTGGACAGCCTAACCATAATTATTTTGGATATCTGAATGTTTTCAAAGCCTGGGGTATCACAAAAGGCTCTTCCGATGTGATTATAGCCATTATTGATACGGGAGTATATTATGACCATCCGGATCTTAAGGCTAACCTTTGGCGCAATCCCGAACCGGGCAGGGCCGATGAACTGTTCCCTGAATTTGAAATCAAAGACGATACGATAGGTTGGAATTTCTGGGAATCAGGTGATCTTTATACAAAAGAGCCTCTGGTTCAAAATGCTGATCCCGTCGGGAGGTACAGTGATCACGGAACTCAGGTAGCGGGCATTGCAGCAGCGGTTACCGACAATTCTGCCGGCATAGCCGGGGTGGGCTTTCAATCAAAGTTTATGGCCGTCAAAGCAGGCGGAACTAAGAAATATCCGGAAAAGCTTCCTTTCGCCTATCATAGCATTCTTTACGCAGCTATTAACGGTGCCGATGTGATTAATTGTAGTTTTATTGGGGCCGGCAGATCGAATTTTGGAACTGATGTGATCAAGTTTGCTCAGGAAATGGGCGCCCTTGTAATCGCCGGTATGGGAAATACCGGCGTATTAACCCGGGGATCATACCCGGCATCTTATCCGGATGTATTGGCGGTCGGTGCCGTGACCCATGATTTGGATGATAAAATTACTTTTTTCTCCAGTTATGGACCTTATGTAGATGTATTTGCCGTTGGGCAAAACACATTAACAACTACATTTATTTATGACGAAACTGAAGATGTGTGGTCACCTGGGTATCGTACAACCAATGGAACCTCCCTGTCAACCCCCATGGTCAGCGGTTTGGCCGCTCTGTTGAAAGCGGAGTATCCGGATTGGCCTCCCCAGCGTATCGCCAGTCAGATCCGCGCCACCGCCAGATCTATTAACTACGCCAATACTGACCCTCAATACGAAAATCTGCTTGGCCAGGGTGTTATCGATGCCTACGCCGCAATGACGGAAACCACACCTTTAATCAGCCTATCAAATTTCACTTTCTCCAATGATCAAAGTGTGAAGTTCAATATTGGTGAGTCTGGTATGCTTACCATCGAAGGGGTGCATTTCGGAAATACATCACCCGAAATTTTATTTGAACTGGAATCTATTCACCCTGGAATAACCATTCATAATAAACAAGAATACAGGAGTGGTTTCGGACCTGGGCAATCCTTTAATATTGATTTTTCGCTTTTTATTGAGGATGATTATCCGCTTGACGTCGTTCCGGCATTCAGACTTACATGGTCAATAGAAAATGAAGAAGATCAATCCTACCATGGAACTCAAATCATCGAATATGAAGAGTTGCTTTATGGTATTATGGGGACCGATTGGCTAACCATGACGATATCCTCCGATGGTACCTTAGGTTTTATGCATCCGGAAGATCAATCCATAGGCCTTGGTTTTATCCCCCGGGGGTATGAAAATCTATTGAAGGAAGCAGGTTTTATGATTGCCGGGAAAAGAGCTGGTGAACAAGTGGTCATCAACCAGATTAGAGACAGCACAGGTATAGCACGTCACTTTCAACCTGTAAGAAATTTTCAATTACAGGAATCTGGAATCCGCAGAGTAACTATCGGTTCTGCAGAATTTCATTCGACAAATCATCCGTTTGCTAAAGAGCTTGAAATAGAAGTCCAGGCAACTGCCCTGAATACCGTAACAAATTACCGGACACTGTTTCTGACTTATCGAATCAAGAATAATAGTGAACTGGTTTATGAGGATATGCATTTTGGCCTGTTTAATTATTGGAAGTTCCTGGATTCGGGGGTTCATCAAACTTATTTTTCAGAAGATGAAAATCTGATATATGTAAGCCATGAAGATGTTACGGTTTTTGCAGGAATCGCAACAACAGGAGATCTATCAGGTATTCTTGCAATTGATAATGAATCTTCCATGACTCTCGACAGAGCCGAAACCAGAGAAGACAGCCTTAGTTTCGGCATTACTTATCAGGAAGGTAATGTGAATGACAATGGCTTCACCGATGACGAAAAACGATTAGCCTTGACCAGTAAGTCGGGACATACAGCCATAAGCGCCGAAGATATATCTATGGTCATTGGTACCGGCCCCTATACCCTTTATCCCCAATCTGAAATAAGTATTGGGTTCATTTACGCCTGGGAAATTTCCGAAGAACGATTAAAAAACGAGATCAGGTCCGCTCATAATCAGGAATTCGTGGATCATGATTCTCCGGGGGGATATACCCGGGTCGGTAAAGTGGCAGACCAGCTGACACTTCATCCGAATTTCCCTAATCCTTTCAATGATCGCACCACTATTCGTTTTGACCTAATGGAATCAAATCATGTTGAACTGGTCATATATGATCTGATTGGAAGACGTGTGGCCACTCTGGTAGATGAATACAGGGGAAAGGGGCCACATATTTTAGAATTTGATACTTCCGGCATGGCAACCGGGGCCTACATGGCTATACTAAAGACCGATGGTGTATCAAGGTTTGATAAGATGATGCTGATAAAATAATACGCTTATACTGCTTATTTCTAATACCCCCTTTAGCAAATGATGAATTCATCAGCACCTCAGAATGCCCCCATTATTTTTTGTTAACCATTGTATTTATCATGTACACTATGTAGTATATATAAGTATGGCATCAACTTATTACCTCACCCTTTAATTTTATCTTATGAGAAACCTTCCCTTTATGGTCTTGATATGCTTATGTCTTTTCCAGCTCCTTTTACCTGTAAACGTTTTGGGACAGGAAAATGAAATAGTACACCGGATTGAAACGGTGGATGGTAATGTATTTATAGGAACTATAATTTCTGAAAATACGGAAGCTCTGGTAATCAACACGACCGGCCTTGGCGAGATCACTATTCAACGGTCGAATATCAAAACCATGGAAGAGGTTGATGCTGACCGCATTAAAACCGGTGTTTACTGGTTTGAAAACCCCCATTCTACTCGCTATTTTTTTGCGCCAACGGCTATGGGACTTAGAGATGACCAGGGATATTATCAGAATACCTGGATTTTATTTAATAATGCGAATTATGGATTAACTGATAATTTTTCAATGGGTGCGGGTTTCATTCCAATGTTCTTATTCGGGATTAGCGAGACTCCGATTTGGTTGTTGCCTAAGTTCTCTATTCCTATGGCCCAGGAAAATATTCATTTATCGGTCGGCGCTTTGACGGGTATAGTTACCGGCACTGGCGCTGATGGTACTTTTGGGATCCTGTATGGTACTGTGACTTTTGGTTCACAAGACAGAAATTTAACAACCGGTCTTGGTTATGGATATGCAGGCAGCAACTGGTCACAGACGCCCATGTTAAATATCAGCGGCATGATACGGACCGGAAGGACCATTTATATCATCACGGAGAATTACTTATTCCCCGGAGTTGAAGATTTTCTGGGTTTCGGCTCTCTGGGAGTTCGCTGGGCACCCGAAAATATAGCTATCGATTTTGCCCTGGCCCGCACCTTTTCTGAAGGTGAAGGTTATATCGGCATCCCCTGGCTGGGGCTATCTATACCATTCAAAAGGTAATAGATGATAACATGAGTATGATGATAATTGGCAGAAGGTGATACCAGGTTGGGAATTTAAACCGGTCCGTTAATAATTCCGTCAATAATACACTGCCTAGATTAATTATGCTCAGATGCCTTTGTTAAAGCTTCTCCCAATTTATTCAGTTCAATGGGCTTGATGAGATAAACTACTGGATTGGTCTTCATTGCTCTGGTTATCGTTTCAGGATCAGAGTTGCCGGTGATATAGAAAAATGCAGCATCAGAAAAAGTACGGATGCTATTCATGGCATCTATTCCATCCAAATCTCCCTCCAGCTTGATATCCATAATGATGATATCAGGATTAAAATCTTTTACTTTATTAATGGCACTTGCTCCGGAAGTAGCCCTGCTAATGACCTCATAGCCTAAACGCTTAACTTGTTTTGCAAGTAAAAGCGATAAAAGCATATCATCTTCAACGATCAATACCGTCTTCATGTATAAACCTTTTACTTATAAAGTTAAATGGTATTAGTTGATGGTACACTATTTTCTGGTGAATTTTGATCAAACATATACCTTGCACGTTCAAAACCACTATAGCCTTCTATTTCGAATTCGAGTGTAAATTGGTTGTAATTTCCTGCTCTGCTATAGGAGTAATCAGCTTTTAATTGCTCAGCAAGGACGGCGATGATCTCAAGGCCCATGGATTCACTCCTGATGGTTTTTAAATCTCCTTCAAACGCGTTTCCATTGTCTTTGATCAATAATCTCATCTTATTACCCTCTTGAACAATCGAGGTAATAATTCCCCATTTTTTCACTCCAATAAAAGCATGCTTCAAAATATTTGTAGTAACCTCATTTACAATCAGGGAACAAGGTATAGCCTGATTAATGTTCAAGTATACAGCCTTACCAGAAACATTAAGTTTAACTGAGATATCCTGGTAGGTATTTAAAATATCAGTGATTAACTGCTCTAAACTTTCTGAAAAATCCAATTCTGAGAAGGTTTTTGATTTATACAAATACTCATGAATATTCGCTATTGCCTTTATACGAGTTACACTGTCAAGCAGTTTATTTGTAACTCTCTCGATCGTTTCATCATCTGCCTGCAACTGCAGCATAGCAGAGACGATGGCCAGATTGTTTTTGACCCGGTGATGTATTTCTGCAAGCAGGATATTTTTTTCATCAAGGGATTTCTGAATAGCCTCTTCTTTCAGTTTCCTGTCGGTAATGTCAGTGGAAATACCGATGATTCCAATGATCTTGCCTTGGTCATCAATGATGGGTGTATCAGTTACCTTTGCCGGAAATATGCTCCCGTTTTTTCGCTGTACCTCAAATTCCCCTGTCCAATGTTCACCTTTCATTATTGAGGCTATAACCTCAGCCCCTTCACTTCTGAATTGGTCGTTTGGAATTACGTCAAGAATGTTTAACCCTTCAACTTCTTTAAAACTCCAGCCATAGAGATGTTCAGCCGCCTGGTTCCAATAGATAATCCTGCCATTAAGATCCGAAGCGATCACCGCGTCTCCGACCTCATCCAGCAGATTGGCTTGAAAAGATAATTTCTCTTCGATTAGCTTTCGTTCGGTGATATCTTTGAAGGTGACCACAGCCCCGGTATTCACACCCTGATCAATAATTGGAAAAGAGGAATACTCAACATCAAATCCGGTATCATCCGCTTTCCAAAATACCTCTGATGTGACATGGCAACCATTTAAATTATCTTTTGATTTAAATATAGGACATTCAGACTGCTGATAGATATCACCATTTCTTTTTTTGTTGTGGACAAGCTGGTGCATATTTTTTCCCAAACAGTCATCCCGGCTATACCCCAGCATATTGGTTGCTGCTTTATTGATAAAAGTACAGTTTCCATTTTGATCAATTCCGCATAATCCTTCTGCAGTCGAGTCAAGTAGCAGTTCGTTATGTCTGTTCAGTTTTTCTTTCTCCGCCTCTTTTTTCTTTTTATCGATTCCCAGGCACAGATTTCTCCCAATAGATTCCATTAAAAAATTTTCTTCTTTGAGAAATACATTCTCCTTGAAATTAGATTCAGCCAAATAACAAACACTGATTTTTAATTGTGATTCTTTATCACATCTACGTTGAATCGACAGGGAATTTTCCGAAACCCTGTAATTTGATGATTGGTAAATTTTCCCATTCAACTCAATTTCTGCGGCGATTTTTTCAGGATACTGGAAACCCTCTGGAATAAGTTGAGCCGATTGTGATAGCAGATTATCAATGGATAGATTCTGTTCATTCAGTATTGTGATTTTATGAAGGCAGGATTGTTCTTTTATCCGTTCGCGTAGATTCTTAAGAGCCTCATCCTTTTCTTTTTCAATGATCTTTTGATCGGTAATATCGATGAGCATATTAACCGCGCCGGAAACCCGACCCCCTGCATCAAACTCTGCAGAGGGATGTACCAAAACATGTCTGATTTGCCCGTCCGGGCGTTCAAACATCATCTCCAAACCTGAAAAAGATGTACCTTCTTTCAATGTAATTGCCATCGGGCATAAATCTAATGGAAGCGGTGTTCCGTCTGACTTATACATTTTAGCAAATCCACCCCATAAATCTTTACCAATTTCAGGTTCTCTACCCCATAGTCTGGCTGCTGCATCATTATATAGCATAATCCGTCCCTCAGAGTCACATGTATAAATGGCGCCGGGAAGGTCCTGTATCAATTGACGATAGCGTAGCTGATCAGCTTTTTGCCTTTGTTTGATATTATAATTTTCAAGTTCTCTATAGACTGACGGCCCAAGTCTTTTCAACCGGTCTTTCAAAACATAATCTGCCACGCCCTGTTTTACGGCATAAACGGCTTCTTCTTCACCAATAAAACCAGAACAGAGGATAACGGGTAAATCCGGTTTATACTCATGAATGATCTTTAATGCTTCAAGTGCATTTATACCCGGGACATTGTAATCAGAGATTACAAGGTCAGGTAATTCATTATTGAGAATGTACAAAAGTTCCGCTCTGGTATCGATAACCTGGATTGTAAACTTCTCCTGAAGCTCATTAAGTTCAAGCTTGATGAGCTCAGCATCAGCAAGATCATCCTCAATAATCACTATTCTGCGATTGATCATATTATTCTGTGTCAAATTGTACAGTAATCTAGTATATTCCCAGAATATTACGTTTGGCAAAAGGTTGCTTACAAAGCTGTTCTTCTCAAAAGCATGTTCAGTTAATCTTAGGTTATTCTAGTCAGAATGACCGGATATGTATCATTTTAGATTTTCATGCCCAGGTAGTGATGCCGAATTCAGGTAAAGCATGTCATAACGAAGTCTAATCCACCTGACTTCTCAGGCCCATAGCAAAAGGGGAAAAAGCCTGTATTGTATCTACTAAATTTCTACTATTTAATATAGTATATTTTATCTTTTATTTCATGATTATATCAATAACAAACTTCTATCAGCTTAAATGCTTTGTTTTTTTAAATCATAGGAAATAAACTTCCCTTAAGCAAATATAGTCAACCTAGTCTTTATTTAAGAAATATTTATATTAAGTTAAATATTTATTGAAAATAGAAAGAAAGGGAAATACCTGAATCTATTGTAATCTTTTCCCTACATTTTACAGTTAGCTAACGGACATGTAATATGTTCACAATAAAGAGTTCACTCATTAACATTGGTATAATCTTCATTACTCCCAAGCAAATCATCACCTGGTCGACTTCCAATCCTTTTTGTTTAATGGTAAGGTATAAATAGAGAACGTTGAATGTGCCTTTTTTAGAGGGTTTTATTAACTTTAACTGATTCTACAATACTTAGTTCTACATGGTGAACCTTCCCGTCATGCAAAACTTTTATTAAGGCGTGCTGATTTTTGAATTGAACGGCCTTCCCATTTATCTTACCGTTCACCATGCCTGTTTCCAGGTTATTGGGGTTGTGAATTCTAATATCATATATGGTACCTTTCTCATCTGCGCGGTACTTGATACGGTAACTTTTCCATTGTGCAGATATTGCAGGCTTCAGTTTAATATTTCCTCTTTCTATACGAAAACCTAAAATGGATTCCAGCATCACTCTGTACATCCACCCGCCTGATCCTGTATACCAGGTCCATCCTCCCATCCCGGTAAGTGGGGGTACGCCATAGATATCAGCGGCAACCACATAGGGTTCCACTTTATACTTCAAACTTGATTCTTTAGTGGATCCATGATGAATGGGATTGATCATATTCATATATCGCACTGCTTTATCTCCCATCCCAAGCTCAGCCATTGCTTTTATTAACCAAAGCGCCCCATGTGTATATTGTCCGCCATTTTCGCGTACACCAGGAATATACCCCTTAATATACCCGGGGTTCTTATTAGTCTTATCAAATGGAGGGGCTAATAACCGTATGATCTTATCCTTTTCTGATATGAGATGTTTCTCAGCGGCATTGATTGCCTTCATAGCCCTTTCATGGTCTGCCAACCCTGAGATCACCGCCCATGCCTGTGAAATAGCGTCAATTTTACATTCACTATTACTTGAAGAACCTAATGGAGTACCATCATCATAGTATGCCCGTAAAAACCATTCACCATCCCATCCCTCTTTGTTCAGGCTGTTCTTCAATTCAGAAGCGACTGACCGGTACCTTTCGGCTCTTTTAACATCTCCCAGTTTTGTACATATCTTCTGGAATTTATTCAGTGTGATGTAAATAAAAAACCCTAGCCAGACGCTCTCACCATGACCTGCCTCCCCAACCCGGTTCATGCCATCATTCCAGTCGCCAGCGCCCATCAATGGAAGTCCATGTGTTCCGAACTGAAGTGATATATCAATAGCTTTACAGCAGTGGTCATAAAGGGAATCCTTCACATCCAGCGTATGAGGAACCAGATAAACTTCATGTTCATGCCTTTCGAGTCCGGGCGCTGAGATATAGGAGACTTCTTCATAAAGGATCGACTCATCACCTGTTGTACGGATATATTTCTCTGTTACAAATGGCAACCATAGGCGGTCATCGGTAATCTTGGATCGGATTCCGCGGCCAGTGGGTGGATGCCACCAGTGCAGTACATCACCCTCTTTAAACTGTTTTGATGCATGGAGGAGTATTTGCTGTCGGGTCAGATCAGGGTCAGCATAAAGCAGTGACATCGAATCCTGAAGCTGATCCCGAAAACCAAAGGCTCCGCCGGCCTGATAGTAAGCCGTTCGACCCCATATTCTGCATGACAGATTTTGATACATGAGCCACCCATTCACCATCAAATCCATTGATTTGTCAGGTGTAGAAACCTGTATGGGCGATAGTTTGTTTTCCCAAAAAGCTTTAACATCATCAAGAGCAGAGTCAACAGTTTGCAAGTCAGCATAATACGCTATGGCCTGATCAGCCTCTTCAAATGATAAGGCTTCGCCGTCAAGAAACCAGAGTGTCATTGTCTTATTAGCTTGAAGCTTGTCATTAATCTGAAAAGCCGCGCAGGGATCTGATCCCGAAATGATTTGATTATCTAACCATTGGTCTGTACTCACTACAAAAGGCCTGTTCAGAGAACGATTTCTGCCAATGAAAGCTTCCCTGCTGGTAGTATACCGGATCGCTGATTCAGGCCCTGAATGGTGAACGCTGGAATACACCGGTCGGCCGGCAAATTCATTATTATAAAAATTCTGAGCATAAAGCGTTTTACCATGATCCATTGATCGTGAGATGATATGTCTGGATGAGGAGTTTCTGTTAACCCCCAATACCCTGTCAGTATATTTAAACAGAGTTAGGTTCCGTATTTTTTGACTGGTATTAGTGATTCTAAGCCTGGATATTTTAACGGAGCCCTTCACAGGGACAAACTGTACCAATTCCTGCTCCAGGTCTTCACAAAAGTGCATGTAACTGGTATATCCAAAACCGTGAATTACAGCATAATCTCCATTTCCCGGTACAGGCCCCGGTGTGGGTGACCAGTACATTTTTGAATCATTATCACGAATATAAAAGGCCTCGGTATGGGGATCTTTAACCGGGTCATTCAACCAGGCGGTAAGTTTATTTTCCCGGCTGTTTTCACTCCAGATATAACCCGCACCCCTTTCCGTGGCAATAAAACCAAAATCCTGATTGGCTATCACATTCACCCAGGGGGCTGGTGGGAACTGGTGCCTGCCGGTTTTCTCGTCCGGTTTTATGAGAATATGATATTCCTTCCCATCAAGCGAAAAACCACCAAACCCATTGAAATATATTAACTCGTCTGTATTCTGTTTTAACTCACCCGGTTTTTCATTGGCAGCACCTACGGGATGGTATTGGTCACCCTCACTATTTGAATACCATGAAGCCGATCCCGGTTTTGGATGGTTAAGTTCTTTGGTGGAGGGTATTTTTTCATCAAAAATGACATGGGCTATACTTAGCAGCAGGATTAGATCTTCATAAGGCAATTTATCGGTGCGTTGGATAAATATGCCTCCATAGGTATTGAGCATGCCTCTTTCTGTTGATGTTTCCAGTACTTGTTGAATGGCTTCCTGCAAACCATCCGCATAAGTAGGCCCGTGGTCATTCAGTATCATAAGTTCGGTTTTCAGACCTTTAATACGCCAAAAAGCGTGGGCATTCAGTATTGTATGAATCTGTTTTATCTGATCCATATGATTTATTCTAAAAACCACTATGGGCAAATCTCCTGATATGCCGTAAGCCCAGAGGTCATTCTGCTTGTTCCTGTTTCCACGTAGTGTAACATCATCCGTTCGGTATTTTTTATTCGAATAGATCAGGTAAGACGCGAGCTGCTGAAAATGGTGAGCCTGTCTGGAATTGATACCAATATGGTTCAACTCCACTGAGCTATATACTGCAGCCAGATCAAAAGCTCTTTGAACTGTATGGTGATTATCAAACATATCCGCCAGCTGTACAGCTTCTTCTCGTGTACTGGCATATCCCATTCCAAACGAACACACAACTTTCTTGCCCGGTTCAATAGTGATCTGCTTTCGCAGACTGACGATTGGGTCAGATATATTACCAATGGAGCCTACAAATTGATTGTCCGTGTCCATCGCTTGAGGCTTGCTGAGTGAACGGCCACGACCAATGAACTGTGATCGTTCCGTTTCGAATTGCAATGGTACGGATAGCCCGTCAGACGATTCGCGTGCAAAGCTATGTACCAGCCACATGGGTTGATCCTGATCACTCCTCGGCCTTCGTTTCGCGATAAGCGCATGATGCCGGGCCAGGTACTCCGTCTGCACAAATAATTTTGAGAAAGCTGGATGAGAACTATGGTCTTGTGGACGGTTAAGCACCACCTCTGCGTAACTTGTAATCTCTAATGAACGCACCCGGTCTGAATAGTTAGTGAGCGTCAGCTTTCGAAATTCCATATTATAATCGGGTGAAACGGATGCTTCTGTTGTTGTCTCAATCCAATCATCGACTCGTGACGTTATTATTTTGCCATTATGAAACCAGGTATCATAACGGTCGGGTTTCCGTTTGACAGGCTGATGCATTGCTGACCAATATTCACCCGATTCCGTATCCTTAATATAGAAGAACAGGCCCAATGGATCGATGGTAGGGTCAGGATCCCAACCGTTTATCGCCAGACCGTTATAGACAGATCCACCCGTACCCGCATGGGTAAGGTACGTTGAGTACTTGCCATTTGAGAGCATGTGAAGCCGTGGTGGACTTACATCCAGGTCTTCAATACCGGCATGTTCAACAACATTCTGGACAGTTTCCTGTTCTCCCGGTTCCAGTTCTACTTCGATTGGATGGGGCTCTTTTATTGGAACACCTCTTGGAATACGTTCCTGCAGAAGTAGTTCACAACCCTTAATTCTCAGGTCAGAGTGAAAATTTTCTTGTATGGAGTTATTATTCAGTATGTTTTCCAGGGCAATCAATCCCATGCCATGATGATGGCCCAGATAGGTTTTCACCACTTTATGTGTTTCGGAACCTTCGAGCCGGGATGGAGTATAATCAATGGCGTCAAAAAAACCGTACAGACCATATCCTCCAGCCTTTTCTAACTCTTCCAGGTTTTCCAGAGGTGACTTAGGATCAACCATGAGGGCAAGCAGAGAAGCATAGGGAGCCACCACGTGATCTTCAGCAAGTCCACGTTTCAATCCCAGACCCGGCGCTCCAAAAGCACGATATTGGTAATGCATATCGATGTTTAGAAAATAATAGGCACTTTCTGAAAACCCCCAGGGTTTATTTTGGTTCTTTCCATACCCTCTTTGCCAGTTAACCACATTTTTATAGGTGAGGTCTATCAGGGTATCGGTATAGTTGCGCATGAAAAGCAAAGGCATGAGATATTCGAACATGGTGCCGCCCCATGAAAGCAATATCTCTTCTCGGTTCAAACTTGTTAATCGCCGGCTCAGACGGAACCAGTGCTCTACAGGAATGTCTCCTTTAGCTATAGCTATATAAGATGCAATACGGGCTTCACTAGCCAGAAGATCATAGGTACTGATATCTAGTATGGCTTTATCTACATTATAGCCGATGCTGAACAAACGGCGCCTAGGTAAGTAGAGAAAAGAGAAATCCATTTCATCTACCAATTTTTCACTGGTGGATACAATATATTCAACCTGTTTCTTCCACTTGTTCAAAAGCTTAAGGCATGAAGGATTCTGTTCATCCTGGCCCGATACCATGTTCATTTCTTCGGGTGACATTTTGCTAAAATTCAGATTTTTAGCAAAATTTAGACATTTACATTCTCCAATGGCATTTTCTATCTGATTCAGAGGCCTCTCAATCCAGTACAGCAAATCAAACATATAGTAATCTTCAAGCTGGCTGCGCAGGGGTAAGAGGTTTGTAGAGCTTAAGCTGACAGCGTCATCTTTCAATGCCCGGAGCAGTTCCAGGCCTTCATGTTCCCTATTTTCAAGTCGCTTGAGCATGGTGTGGGTAATAGCTTGTATACGAGCGTAAGATGGATCGGGCAATTGCTGATCTTCCTCTACTTTTTTAAATATTTTCTTCACTGTGATTATAGTATCGCTCAATCCGTCCCAATACTTACTGTTCCATGCAGAGCCAGCAGTGGATTTCTTCACTCCTTCCTTGATCAGGATAAGTCCTGCGGCTAGATTACCGGAATCGACAGTAGAGATATAACGAGGATTTAAAACCTCTCCAAGCCTGGTCTGATACCAGTTATAAAAATGTCCTTTATATCGTTCAAGTTTCTCAAGAGATTGAAGTGTCTTAACCTGTCGGTCGAGAAATTCACTATAGGTGATATATCCCATATTATAAGCAACCTGTGTTGAAATCAGTGACAAGCCAATATTAGTCGGAGACGTTCTGTCAGCGGCAGGTAATGGCGGATCTACCTGATAATTATCCGGTGGAAGCCAGGCGTGATCTTCATTGACAAAACGTTCAAAATAAGACCATGTACGCCGGGCATATAGCCGCAGCCTCAAAAGGTCTTCATCCGTATAAGAAGGACGGGGTGGTTTGAATGGCTGACTGATTATATACAAATACCATGGTGAACATGCCCAGATCAGGAAAAAAGGACCTGTAATCCAAAGATACTGTACATTCAGTGCAATGCTAACTACAAATATGGCAATCCCGAGCACCACCGTAAATATCATAAATCGAAAATAGGTCATCAAAGAATCCGGACTCCCGGATTCCGTCTGCGATGCTGTGGTCCATTCCAGCAGCCATTTTTTTGAAACCAACAGCCTGTATAAGGTTCGAAATACGGCATCCAGATGTACGACAGCCTGATGAGGCAGAATTATGACCGTGAGGAGGGCTTGAATGGTATTCATTTTTAAATTGGATCTTACTTTATCCAGATAAACTTTCCAGCGGACCCGTGCAGGCCGGTTTATAATATCAGCAGACAGACTCACATAAATAGGAAAAGCCAGAATACTGAAGGCTGCTAATGTCCATATCCAAGCCGCCCCCGGCAGCCAGAACCAGCCTCCAATGAAGAATAGGGTGAGAAAAAATGAGTTCAGTGAGCGGCGAAGATTATCAAATATCTTCCATCTGGAAAGAAGGTTGATTCTGTTCTTCTCTTTACCCTTGGTCGAGGGTACTTGTGGGAAAAGCCAGGCGGCAATTTGCCAGTCACCCCTTGTCCAGCGGTGATTACGTTTACTGAAACCAAGATAAGTTGATGGAAAATCATCAAAAAGCTCTAAGTCTGTGGCTAATCCTGTCCGTAGATAGGCACTTTCAATCAGATCATGAGATAATATTCTATTTTCTGGAAATCTCATATTGAGCACTTCATGGTAAGCCTGAACATCATAAATACCCTTACCGGTAAATACAGCCTCTCCTGCAAGATCCTGGTAAATATCAGACACCGCCGTAGAATACGGATCAAGCCCCACATTCCCTGAAAATATCCTTGAAAACCACGTCTTCCTTGCAGATGATGGAGGTATGGATATGCGAGGCTGAATGATAGCGTAACCTTTGGTAATACGCCGTTTATCAGGATCATACCAGGCACGGTTCAAAGGGTGGGAAATGGTCCTGATCAGGTGAACAGCACTATCTGGGGGAAGTTGTGTATCGGCATCTAATGTGATTACATATTTTACCGGCATCATTTCAACCGACTTTACAAAATCACCAGTTATCAGTGTATAGGATGTAGGGATCAGGGGATCACGCAACAACCTGTTAAACTCTTCCAACTTGCCTCGCTTACGCTCCCAGCCCATCCAGACGTGTTCTGATTCGTTCCATAACCTCTCTCTGTGAAGAACATAAAATTTATCCCCATAACGTGAACTGTACTTCTGGTTCAATTCATAGATTGCATCTTTGACAGTATTCAGTATATCTTCATCACCCTCAGTTTTTTGTGTATCCGCGTCAAAGAAATCGGTGAGTAAAGCAAACTGCAACCCCGGATGCGGATTGGCCAGAGAGCGAACCTCAAGCTTCTCAACCTGCTGCCTGACATCATCAGGTGATGATAATAGAGTAGGAACCACCACCAAGGTGCGGGACTCACCAGGAATATTATCTTTATAATCCATTTTTGGAAGGGTCCGTGGCGGAAGTAAAAAAGCAAAAAAACGATTAACAGCCGATACAGACAGATCGAGTGCCGGAAAAAGGGCAATAATGAATACGGTGACTGAAATTAATAAAGTTTCGTTGTAAGCCGCCGTAACAACAAAAAGAGCTAGCATTAAAAGAACTGTGAGCAAAAAGATAGACCATACATACCAAACGGGATTTTTTTCCAGCCTTCTTTGCACCCGCTCACGTAGCGGCATTCTGTATCTGATACTTTCGGCGAAATCAAAATATCCATCACCGGTCAGGTAATAACCAATATGCTTTTTAACTGCATTTTGATTGAACAGCAAATTGTTGACACCATCCTCTGAATCGTATGATGCATTTACAGACAGACTCAAAGCTTGCCCGGCCACCTCCATTTCGGACTTTCCGGATCCACGGCTTAATTTTTCAACCGATTTGCGATACCGGTCTCTTGTATTAAAATCCATTTTTGTATAGAGGCCAAATGGATCCTGCCGCAAAACATGATCAACACGCGAACAATTTTCGACAAAATCATTCCAATCCGTTTCAGATGATTCTCGAAGCGTGACTACCGCATTCTGAATGCTGACTTGCAGGCGCGACTGTCTTTGCGCTTCAAGGTGCATTGCTTCTTCAATGGTGATATCATGCTGTTTAAAACGATAAATAAACCATCGTTTCTGCTCTTCCAGCAGTAACCCCCTCTGCTGTAGCTGATTGTATAACTCTATGAGAGTAATCAGGCTTTCAGTCCTTTCTTCCTTGCTCAGCCAATCTGACATAATAGAGATTAGCAGCCCGGGTTCCTCAAGGTCCCTCCCAGCCATATTTCCCATCAATTCGTGAACATCCTTCCAAATGCATTTTCGATAGAGGATACGGGACGCTTTTTCAGCCAGTTTCTGAACCAGGATCAAACGGAGCATAATGGGAATGGCCCAGATTTCTCCCTGCAACAGGATCTCGGCTTCCTGATAGCTTTTGATATAATGCCCCAAAACCTCTTCATCCACCAGATTATCGGTGTGAGTCAGGAAATGCATTACCAGTTCGTAGACCCTAGGCAAACCCTCATGTTCTCCGCTATTTAATGAAGGTAAGTTCCTTTGGAACTCTTTAGGAAAATCTACCCCTACCTCTACAATCTGTTCCTGGATAATATAAAAATTATCAATTAGCCATTCGGCTGCGGGGGAAAGGTCCTGGTTATCCCTGGCCAATCCAGAAAGGATCCTATAGGCATCATTAAGGACCTTCCTTGATTGATCAAGTATAGGTTTTACAGGGTAGATTTTTTTTGTCGGTTGGGTTGTTGCGTGCAGTTCAGCAAGATGAATGGCACTTTCCTTCAGATAATTGATATTAAAAGTAACCTTTGAATAATCAATCATGCTAAACCCTACCTGACCTGGAAATTCATAATGAAACGTACTAATAGTTTATAATATCACCTTTTTTTATGAGCTTATCTATTAATAAACCCGAAAGAATAATCTCAATAAAAAAGTACTATAGATATGTGTTAGCAGCAGAACAGAAGATTAACCCGTCATAACAATGGCGTGCCAATAATACTTTAATTCAGTGTTCTAAAGCCGTTTATTTTCCTTCAGTATATCGCGTATCTCTATAAGGAGCTTCTCCTGGTTATTCGGTGCTGCCGATGCAGCTTTCTTTTCCTTTTTCAGGAAATTATTGTAAACCCTCACGAGGGTGAAAATAGCCAGGGATACGATGAGAAAGGTAATAATGGTGTTGAGAAAAATACCGTAATTAATTGAGATTAATTCGATAGTGCCTTCTTCGGTTACCCGTTCTCCAATCACCCATTTAAGATCGGCAAAGTCAATTCCCGCAATAAAATTACCAATGGGCGGCATTACAATATCATCCACGAACGATTGAACAATTGCTCCAAAATATAGTGCCATGATCAGGCCCACGGCCAATTCCACCACGTTACCCCGGGCAATGAATGTTTTAAACTCATTTAACTGGCTTTTCATAATACCCTCCTTCTGATAGTTAATACGGAATATACTCAATAATTATTAATTGATAGGACATAAGAACTTTGCTGAAATATAAGTCTGATACCTCCTGCAAGTTCTGAACCCGAGTCGACTTTTTGGTTTGGATTGGTTTTTCAACCCCGATAATTTAAATATATTGGGTGAGCCATATTAAGTGTATACTATATTTGCATCGTTTTGGGAATTTTAAATAGTTGAATTTTAGTTGATTCCTAACCTATTACTCTGCATGGCTATGTGTTATATAAAGTTTAATAGTCGAACTGTACCACCCCACATTTTACAGAAGATTTTGTTTTTAGCCAATGTTTAATAAATTGCAGTTAAATAAATGATATAAATATATAGCAACTGATCAACTCCTCTAAGCTTTTTCAATATTATGAAATCAATTACTTTTATAATTTACATTGTGGCTTTAACCCTGGTCTTGATGGCCGGGTTGGTATCATGCACACCAACAGATTCCGGCCAATCTAATACTGATGGCTATATAGAGGGTGTCGTTACCGGGCAAAATGGTCCTGAAGCTGGGGTTTGGGTGATAGCAGAGACTTATGATCTGCCTTCAAAATATGTGAAAATAGTGGTGACAGATAATGAGGGGCGGTATGTTCTTCCGCAGCTGCCAGATGCTACTTATTCCATTTGGGTGAGAGGCTATGGACTGGTTGACTCACCCAAAGTGGAGGCTGCGCCCGGCAGTAGGATTAACCTGACGGCGGCAGTCGCACCCAACCCAAAAGATGCCGCAGAATATTACCCTGCCGGTTATTGGTTATCTCTGCTTGAAGTACCGGATAAAAACGAATTTCAAAACACAGGTGCTGACGATGAAGGCTTTTCACCCAATCTTGGAGTTCGGGCTGAACTTCTTAGAAATATTAAGTCAGGAAATTGCATGGCTTGCCATCAATTAGGAAATAAAGCTACAAGAGAGATACCCCAAATGTTCAGGGAAACCAATAATACTGAAGAAGCATGGTGGCGCCGTATCCAATCCGGTCAGGCGGGGAGGAGCATGCTCTCCTCTATGGAACGAATTGGCGGAGAGAATGCTATTGAAATGTTTGCCGATTGGACTGACCGGATCGCCGGCGGAGAACTGCCGCCTGAACCTCCCCGTCCGGAAGGCATCGAAAGGAATATTGTCATTACCCAGTGGGATTGGGCGGATCCAAAAGCCTACCTCCATGATGTAGTATCAACAGATCGAAGAGACCCTACCGTGAATGCTAACGGACCGTTATATGGTGCCCTGGAAGCAAGTGCGG
This sequence comes from Balneolales bacterium, assembly GCA_040905745.1. Taxonomy (GTDB): domain Bacteria; phylum Bacteroidota; class Rhodothermia; order Balneolales; family Natronogracilivirgulaceae; genus JBBDMU01. The sequence goes on along the minus strand of JBBDQY010000017.1, from coordinate 15,551 downwards.
ATTATCTGCCTGTTCTCAATCCTATAAGCCATGAATCCAGCCGGATACCGGTATATCCGCGCGATCCGGAGACTGACCAGGCTGCCGGGCCCGTCCTTCAGGCTTCTCCCTATTGGGATGATGAGCCAATCTGGCACAGCAAGACGAATGTTCACAACCCAATGCTTGATGAACAATCACGGGTTTGGATCACCGCTACCGTTCGACCTTCAGACAATCCTGATTTCTGCAAAGAAGACTCAGATCATCCCTCTGCCCGGGAATTTCCTGTAAACCGGGCAAGTCGGCATTTAGGTGTTTACGATCCCGAATCCGATACCTATACACCGATTAGCACTTGCTTTAGCACCCATCACCTTATGTTTGCTGAAGATGAACAAAATACACTGTGGACAAGCGGTGGTGGACAAGTGGTTGGATGGCTGGATACTAAAATGTTTGATGAAACCGGTGATGAGGAAGCATCTCAGGGTTGGACGGCACTCATTATTGATACCAATGGGAATGGAAAGCGTGACGATTATGTGGAGCCCCAGGAAGAGATTAACCCGGATCTGGATAAGCGTATAACATCTGGACTATATGCCGTCTCCCCTGCCGCCGATGGTTCAGTTTGGGGTTCAAGTCTGGGATATCCGGGAGCTGTAATTCGGCTAACACCTGGCAGCGATCCTGAAAAGACGGCGCTGACCGAGATTTATGAGCTTCCGATGGATGATCAGGGAGAGCCGGTTGAAGGATATTCTCCCCGTGGAATGGATATAGACAGAAACGGAGTGGCCTGGGTGGCCCTGGCGAGCGGACATATGGGCAGTTTTGACCGCAGAAAATGTGAAGGGCCGTTAAACGGTCCTAAAGCCACAGGGCAACATTGCCCTGAAGGGTGGACATTCTACACCGAGCCTCTTCCCCAATTAAAGAATCTGGATGAATCAGGAAGCGCGGAATCCAGTTATTACACGTGGGTAGACCAATTCAATACCTTTGGCTTGGGAGACAATATACCTATCAATACCGGAAATGTTTCTGAAGGTTTATTGGCCCTAAAAGATGGGGAATGGATTAAAATGCGCGTACCATATCCCCTAGGTTTCTATACAAAATGGATGGATGGACGGATTGATGATCCTGATGCAGGCTGGAAAGGTCGTGGGTTATGGACGACTGTAAGCACACGACGGGCACCCTTCCATATGGAAGACGGGAAAGGAACCTCGAGCAAAGTGGTCCATTTTCAACTTCGTCCTGATCCACTTGCAAAATAACAATATAATTGATTAGGAATCATGGACTTGTATCCAGCCTCACGTTCAGGGGTTCTGAATTTCCCATGGCCTTTATGAGAAGCTGGCCTTCGGGTTTATCCTGAGCGTTGGCTTTCAAAGTCACGGTTATCGGGATGTACTGACCAGGTGCTAGCGTGATAGGCGGTTTTAGGGCTTATTGGTAACTTATTACTGAATATGGCTTTTCTATAAAAGATATTTGACTCTAATATACTCTTTTAGATAAAATCTTCGTAACTTTGTTTAGACCGAGTTTAAATAATACATAATATGCACCCTTTAACAGCTGCAATACTAGGTGAGGAAATCGACATACAATGTTTGGCATGTAGCAGCCAAAATGCCTGCAAGTTACGAGAGATGGGCTGCGTAGAAGGACTGAAGGGCAAACTTATTTCCAATGGCTCAAAAATTATTTTTCAGGTTGGCGAAACCCGACTGGCCATTAGTACTCAACTTGCCCATACCATTCTGGTCCGATCTAAATAGTAAACAATATGCCGCTTTTATCAGAAATTAAAATACCAGGTAAAACAAGTATTAAAACCATAAGAGGACAGGAATCAATGAGGCTGTTAGAAATGGGGCTCACGCCGGGTACTGCCATTGAAATCATTCGTTCCGCACCCCTTGGCTTTCCCATTGAAATCAAGATCCGCGGCTATCTTCTTTCCCTACGGAAATCTGAAGCCCAGTGTATTGAAATAGTTTAAACTATGGACACGGATTCTATATCCATAGCTTTAGTAGGCAATCCCAACACCGGAAAATCAACTTTATTCAATGCGTTAACCGGCCTCAAGCAAAAAATAGGCAATTATCCCGGAGTAACGGTAGAACGCAAGGTAGGCACCTGTCAAATTAATAACATCAGGCTCACGATCGTTGATCTGCCTGGAACGTACAGTCTTAATCATAATAAACTTGACGAGCGTATTGCTTATCAAGCCCTTATCGGTGACTACGAACACGAACAAACACCTGACCTGGTGCTCGTTATACTGGATTCAAGCAATATTGAAAGGAATCTGTATATGGCCACTCAGGTAATGGACCTGGACCTGCCCGTAATCATCGTTCTTAACATGATAGATGTAGCTGAAGAAAATGGAATTAATATTGACTCCGGAAAAATTGCAACAAAATTAGGTGTACCTGTTATACCAATGGTAGCAAAAAGGTCAGCCGATGTCATGAAGATTAAAAATGCTATCGCAGTGCATGATCTTGTTCCTCCTAAACCTCTGCAATGGAATCCTGATGCTCCATTAAAAACTGCCATTGATTTGGTAATTAATGAATGGATCAAACCCTATACTAAATTGCCGGTCCGTTCTCACTATATTGAAACTCTGAGGCTGATCAGCGATAATCAGCTTACTGACGATTTCATAAAACATCCGGATAAGGTAAAGGGTCAGGAGATTATTGAACGCGCACGCTCCGTGATCGAAGCCGGCGGAGGAAATGCCTTTGCTGCTGAAGTACTGAACCGATATGATCATATTGGTGCATGCACCCGTGATGCCACCATCCATGAAGAGGTCGGTGAGACCCTCACAGATCGCATCGATACCATCGTTACCCATAAAATATTTGGCCCCCTTATATTTATGGGTATACTACTGGTGATGTTCCAATCCATCTTTAGTTGGGCAGAACCCTTCATGAACCTCATTGACTGGTTCTTTATTGAGGCAGGCAATTTCGTAACCACCCAATTTCCAGCGGGTATGTTGAACGATCTTTTGGTGGAAGGAGTCATCGCAGGATTAGGAGGTGTCATTATATTTCTTCCTCAAATTATGTTCCTGTTCTTTTTCATTGCCATCCTGGAGGGTACCGGTTATATGGCGCGTGCTGCTTTTGTGATGGATGGCTTTATGAACCGCATTGGTTTGCATGGCCGGTCGGTGATGCCACTCATCTCAGGTTTTGCATGCGCCATTCCAGGCATAATGGCTACCCGCACCATTGAGAACCACAAAGACCGTCTGCTTACCATTATGGTATTGCCCTTTATGGCCTGTTCAGCTCGCCTGCCCGTCTATGCTCTGATGATCGCTGCTTTCATACCTAGGGATCGTGTGCTTGGTATTTTTACTCTTCAGGGCATTACCTTTTTCGGACTTTATTTTTTCGGAATCTTCATGGCGGGGCTGGTAGCTTTCATGGTAAATAGGTGTGCGACTGGACAGGCTCAAACTCCCTTCATGATGGAACTGCCCATATATAAAATGCCCCAATGGTCTTCCGTATTTCATCATATGTTCGACCGAGGACGAATCTTTGTTGTTCAGGCAGGTAAAATCATTATGGGTATCTCTATTATCCTTTGGTTTTTAGCATCCTACCCTGTTCATGAAAATCCAAAACAATATTCAGTTGATCAGTCTCCTGCAGGAATTCAACTGATTACTGCGGAAACACCAAATTTATCAACTTCAGAACAAATTAGGCATAGCTATATCGGGAAAATTGGGCTGTTTATTGAGCCGGTAATCAAGCCACTGGGATTTGACTGGAAGATTGGCATAGGGTTGATTACCTCATTTGCAGCGCGTGAGGTTATGGTGGGGACTCTGAATACTATATATAGTATTGAATCAGATGAGTCAAATATAGTCACCCTTAAAGCAAAACTAATCAATGATGTTGATGCAGAAACCGGTGAGCCTGTTTACTCCATCCCAACAGCAATCTCCTTAATGGTTTTCTTTGCCCTGGCCATGCAATGTATGAGCACAATCGCAATTGTTAAAAGGGAGACCAACTCCTGGAAATGGCCGGGCATCATGTTCGTTTACATGACATTCCTGGCTTATCTCTGCTCATTTATCGCCTATCAAGCAGGAAGCCTGCTTTAAATCTAAATAGATCTTATAACTATGGATATTCAAACTCTTTTATCGGTTTTTTTGCTACTGCTGGCAGTTACTTTATTGATTTTGAAACCGATAAGGAAAAGATGGTATCGGTCATCTGACCCTCAATGTGGGGCTGATTGTAATTGCTTATGAACTATAGTAAGATTAGGGTTTACTGATCAGAAATTATTTAGTCATTGATGGAGGTGTCTGATGGAGCAAGTTGCCCCATTCCTTATTAGGCTCCTCTCCCATCTCTAGCTTCAGAAGTCCACCATTAATTACAGTCTCATGTAGAACCCACGGGCGGTCATGGAGGTTACCATTAAGGTAAGCCGATTGTATATAAAACTTTGCCGGTCCATTATTTTCTGCTTCGATTACAAATTTTTCGCCAGGGTAATAATCAGGGTTTAAGTTAATGGTAATCCGGTCAAATATGGGGCTCCCGATTTCATAGAACGGCTCTTCAGAGGCCCCTCCATTCACAGACGAAATTCCGGTCTTTAAAAGCACGGCTAAAGCTGACATCAGTCCCTGGTCTTCATCGCCATTATAGCCATGGTCAGGAGATAATCCGCTATAGATTTTCTCCGTTACTTTCCGTGCCCAAAACTGACTGAGCCAGGGTGAGCCTGAATAGTTGAACAGCCATGCTGGATGCATGTTTTGCTGATTGCCATAGTTAATATACACCCGTCGAAGTTCTCTTTCCCTTTCCTGTGCATGTGCCGTTCCTGAGGTAAAATTATGAATTTGGGCAAGTTCAAACGACCGGTTTAACTTTTCGGTAAAAAATTCCCTCCCTCCCATTAAGTTACACAATCCCTGTATATCATGGGGCACCCACCAGGTGCATTGGGCTGCATTACTCTCCACAAAACCGTCACCATATGTGAGTATGTCAAACGGTTCTTTCCATCTCCCATGATGGTCACGTATCCACATCCAACTCGAATCAGCATGCCATATATTCTTGTAGTTATATGCCCTTGCTGAAAACATTTCATGATCATCGGATAAACCCATACTTGATGCCATCTCTGACAGAGCCCAATCCTGATAGGCATATTCAAGTGTTTGACCTGATCCGTCTTCATGGAATCCGTATGGTTCTTCATTTAATGGATAGGGTATATATCCTTTGTCAATGTATTCTTCTATTCCACCACCTTTGTTGGTATCATGTTCATAGCCTGCCTTACTCATGAGTCCGCCTGGCATATGATTTTTGCGCAATCCTTCATAAGCTTTTTCTATATCAAAACCCCTGATACCTTTCATATAGGCACTGACAATAAAGGGTGTCGAAGAAGCACCAGTCATCACATAAGTATAATTCCCGCCCGACGGCCCCCTGGGTATCAGCCCGCCATCATCATACATCAACAGCATTGAGTTGACAAATGATTCGGTGACCTCAGGATAAACCAGATGCCAGAGAGTATTAATCGACCATTGGGCACCCCAGAAGGAATCGGAATTATGGTGATTAAACAGAGGCTTGCCATTTTCATCCAACGGTATTTGACCTATTCTTCTTTCATCACCGGTCATGTCAAGATATTTGCCGTTTACATCACTGACAATTCTTCTACCCTGGAGTGCCTTCCAAAGATCAGTGTAAAAACGCCTCCGGTCTGTTTCGCTTCCCCCCTCCACTTCAATACGACCTAACCAGTTGTTCCAATCATCTCGCGATTCTTTTGCAATCCTATCAAAATCCCAGTGGTTCAGCTCAGCTTTTATATTCAATCGGGCTTGTTCTGTGCTTACATAAGAAATGCCGACTTTCATCAGTCTTTGTTCTCCGGATTCGGTTGGAAAATGAACAAAGGCTCCTGTTCTTTCCCCTTCAATAATTTGGTCAATATCTACCAGTTTGCCTTCTTTCCATCCACCAAATGTATCAAAGGGCTGATCAAAGGCAGCCACAAAAAATACTTGTATCGGCTTAGGCCTTCTAATAGTAGAATCCATGATCGCATAACCTTCAATTTCAGTATCACTAACCTTATTCACATATCCCCATCGTGTATCGGATGGACCGAGTATCGTAGAAAAGTCAAATAGGATACTGGTATTTTCAGATTTTGGGAAAGTATAACGGTGAAAGCCAACACGGGTGGTTGAGGTCAGTTCTGCTGTGATGTCATAATCATCTAATACTATTTTGTGATATCCGGCCTGTACTACCTCCGATTCATGGGTGTAGGTTGAGCCATATATATCTGGCCCCATGTGACCTCTGAAAGTTCCTGTGGTCGGAAGAACAGGGATACCCGATAGCTGCCAGGCATGGATATGGCTAAAGGCTTTGATTGAATCGCTGTGATACCGGTATCCTGACTCCCAGGCACCATCCAGTACCATATCCGGACTCAGATTAACCATTCCAAATGGCCGTGATGCCGAACTAAAATAAAACCATCTTGAATTGGAGCTGTCAATTAAGGGATAAACCTGATCAACATACTTTACAGGTTCTTTTATTGATGAACATGAGTAAATACTGCCGGAAATTAGAACAATGAATATAAAGGAGCGAATCATGTTGTGAGTGTAAGGGTGCAAGTATGCGTTTTTGGCTGCTGGTTTTAATTGTTACCAGTGGCCGATTACGGGAATTGAAACTAACTATTCTAGTTTATTATTCGTTTAAATAGTCTACAAGTTAAATATGCATCAAATGTAGCTTTTATTATAAACAGGTGGTTAAGCACTGATTATATTAATGAAAAAGATTGAATATGTCTAAACCTATTATATATGTAGACCATTCAAGTATACGTGAGGGAAAGTTCACGGAACTCAAGGCAGCTATGAAAGAGCTGGTAAAATTTGTGCAAACTAACGAGCCTCAACTTATTGCTTATAACGTATATTTTAATGAGGATAAATCACAAATGACCGTATTTCATATTCATTCGGATTCAGCTTCATTAGAATTTCATATGGATGTTTCAGGCAGTATGTTCCCCAGGATTGCCGAATTTATAAAATTGGGTACTATTGAAATCTATGGTCAGCCAAGTGAAAATCTCAATAAAAGGTTAACGGAGAAAGCCAAATTATTAGGTAACGGGACGGTAATGGTCCATGCTCTTCATGACGGTTTCGCCCGATTGCCAAATTTGTAATACCTCTTTTGGAAGAAAACAAAATAGATTATAAAAGAGGAATCAATTCTTTATTTTTCCTGACCTCCAAAAACCTGAATTCAATTACATCTCATGTTGCATTTAATTCTGTTTATTGCTTTCCAAACCTTAACGGGAATTTCAGGCAGCCCTGCTTCTATAAATACAACCAATAAAATTCAACTTTTATCCTCGGATGGTAGCGCGACCGCCCTGAGCTACTTTAATACGACACCGGAAAGTCCGGATGGGCAGCGGATCGTGTATATGAAATTTGACACGAACACGGAAACTTCGAAACAGAAAAATCCTGGTTCCCTATGGGTGTTTGACAAAAACACACAACGTCATCATGAAATTTGTCGTGTAAACTGGCTCCCCACCCCCCATAACGCTGCTATGGCTCAATGGGTAGACGACAGGCACATCGCTTTTATGGAGGGTCATCATGTCAAGGTAGTTGAAATTGATGATGGTAATATAATTATGGGTCCGGTTAAGGGTCATATAGGTCATACCTCCCACCAAAAAAAGATTCTGCTAAATCTTGATGAAGATGACGGACCCTGGGAACAGGGTGTGTACCAGATAGACGTTTTTACCGGTGAACGTAGACTGATCATCAGGCCAAAGGACTTTGTAAACTATGCCGAACGAATGGGTATGGAAACTGATCCGGTAGAGGAATGGAAGACCCTGCATGCACAATGGTCGCCCAATGGCAAGAAAATAGCCCTTCGCCTTGATGTCAAAAAAGACGGCACAGAAAAAGAGAGGATATTGGTTTCACTGAATACGGACGGATCCGTTATTCGAATCTTCGGTCCCAAACCCATGCATTTCCTCTGGTTCGATAACCATACTTTTCTGGGTCATGACCATCAGGTGGATGATGGTCAGCCCAATAACCGATCGCTGCGCCGATGGGATCAGGATGGGAAGTTTGTGGAGACTCTTGCCGGACCTGGCAATCATCTCGGAGCGGCTCCCGGCCGCTGGTGGTTTGCATCGGAAAGCTGGTAGGGCACTGATCCTGTTACATTATTTTTATATCGCAAGGGAGAAAACTCCCCTACGATAATATTTGAGCATAATCATCCTGATCAGGTATGGAAGGCACAGGGACATGTAAATCCTTCTTTTTCCAGAGACGGACGGCGTGTCTATTTCAATTACGCTATCAATGATTCCATCACCCAGGCTGCTTATTATGATCTTATGCCAGAACGCAGAGCAGATTAAGATGCCTGATAATGATAATGTACTTTAAAAAGAAAATTTCAATGATACAGACTTAGGCAATTATCAGATTGAAGACCATAAACTATTCTTATTTCATAATTTATAATTCCAAATACATTTCCGATATTACAGCCTAGCATTGAACGCTAATAATTTACACCTTTAAACCGAAAACAATGACAATGAATATCCGATTTTTATCACTTATGCTTCTCACCTTCATTTTTATAGCCTGTAATCAGAATGGTCAGGGTAATGATAATGCTCAAACAGCAACAGCTCCAGGTCATGACCAAATGATAGCAGTCATGCATCCAACAGAAGGCAATGATACTTATGGAACCATCACCTTTACAAGAGAAGGAGACGATGTAAGGGTACAGGCGACAATCGAAGGACTTGAAGCAAATGGTCGCCACGGTTTTCATATTCATCAGTACGGTGACTGTTCAGCTTCTGATGGAACTTCCGCAGGCGGGCACTTCACTCCCATTGATATGCCTCACGGCGCTCCTACCGACCAGGAACGTCATATGGGCGACATGGGTAATCTGGATAGTGATCAAAATGGTGTAGCCAATATTGATTATGTAGACCCGGTCATAGAAATGAGCGGAAACAACAGCATCCTAGGCCGCGGTATCATTGTACATGCCGGAGAAGATGATTTAACTACGCAGCCTACCGGTGATGCCGGTGGACGATTAGGTTGTGCCGTAATTGGTGTTGCCCAACCCTAGGTGGGTGAATCAGCTTTAGGGAACTCTACATAAAACACTGCTCCCTGACCGGGTTCACTGGTGCACCACACCCGCCCGTTCAGGGATGTGGTGATTTTTTTTACTATGTATAATCCCAGACCAGTTGAAGTTTCATTACCCGTGGGCTGGGTTGACAAACGGGCATACTGACCAAACAATTTTGCGTGGTCATCTTTACTCAAGCCAGGTCCTTCATCTCTTATGGATACTCGTACACAATCATCCTCAACAGTGGAAGTAATAATTACTTGCTTACCTTCCGGAGAAAATTTTACAGCATTGGATATTAAATTATCAAAAATCCGTATCAAACTATTGGTATTCCCTAAAACGGGTCCGGGTACTTTAACCAGTTGTTTCAATAGTTCAATGGATTTTGCATCTGCTGACTTCTGGAAATGCCTGATCGATTGCTTTATAGCCTTATTTACATCTACCCTCGATACTGGGAGATTATGATCACCATTTTCATTAGACTTAATTTCCAAAAAACTATTGATCAATGAGAACATTCGATTAGAAGACGTTTCTATCAGTTGAGAATATTCATCTATATCATTTTCCTCTAGTTCTTCTTCTGTACGTAGTAGATTAACAGCCCCCATGATTGTGGATAAAGGGTTACGAAGATCATGGGCAGCCATGCTCAAAAACTCATCTTTTTCTTTGTTCAATCTGGCTAGTTGCTTGTTTTGTTCTTCAATTTCCAAACGACGCTGTTTCAAGAGAGCATTACTCTTATTCTTTTGATGGTTATTATAGACCAGAAGGCCAATGATAACTGCCATTAGCCCCAAACCAGTAAACAAAAATTTTAGGCTTAGGTTCTGTTGTATAATTTTTGCTTCCTGTAAACGGATTTCCCTGTCTTTCTCTTCTACTTCAAATCGGATGCGCCTTTCATTGAAACGGGAATTTTGTTCAGCACTAAGTAGAGAATCTTTTATTTGCTGATAAATCTGGATGTGCTCAAAAGCAGATTGATAATCTTTTTGATTTTTATAAACCCCCGCAATCAATTCATGAGCATCTTTCATACGTTCCCGGAAATTCTCCATACTGGCCAATCCAAGGCTTTTTTTAGCAAAGTTCAAGGCGGTATCATATTCGCCTCTGTCTAGAAACAACTGCCCCAAAAAAAGATTGGAAACTATACGAAGGATGGTATAATTATTATTCTCGAAGAATTCATTCGCCTTATACAGATAATCGGGGGCCAGGTCTAGTTCACCCATATTCCTATAGGTATTGCCGATATTTAACATGGCAATCATATGCGTGGTGCTGTCACTGTTACCATCAAGTGAAAGACTAGCCGCTTTACGAAAATATTCCAATGATCTTTCATACTGACCTTCACTTCGATAAACCACACCTAGATTATTATAGGCATGCGATTTTTTATCATTTTGGCCTAGCTTTTCAATGATAGTAATACTGGCATTCAGATATTCAGCCGCTTTTAAATAATCGAGTTGATCCGCGTAAACAACAGCCTGGCTAATGATCAGTTGAGACATATCTTCTTCATTACCTAACTGCCGGTACAGTTCATAAGCCAGAAGATAATGCTCCAATGCTTTTTCATATTCTCCAAAATCCATATATTTATGACCCGCAAGCGTATGTGCTCTGGCCTCCCCTTCGTTATACTTCAACCTTTGGGCTAGTTCCAAGGCATCTCTGGCTGCCTGAAAAGAAAGTCGGGAATCTCTGTTTCTCCAATGATTTCCGAGGGATAAAAGACTGTCAACACCATCCCTAGTTTCTGCTATATTGGCCAATCCGTCCTCATCATAATTGATTTGTTCTGATTCAATGATTTTTTGACCCTCCGGGAAAGTAATGCTCATGGCCATAGCTATGCTGAACCCCAGTAGGGTTATAACGGAGGTTATAAGAATTCTTAAGATCATAAAGACCTTAGCATTTAACTATTTGGGAAGATGAAACAGTCATAAAAGCACCAGGGTATTCAGCAATCTTATGTCAGCGTCTAAAATTAATATATTAATAAATATTAGGAATATCTAATATTAGAAAGTAATACCAACATTATGTGGCAGAAAAAGATGGGAACTAATTGTATTTTAGAGCGCTTTAATATACCCTAAAAATCATAATACAAGATGAGCAAAATCAAAGCAATTCCCGTAATCAATCCTATTACAAATCCTTTCCATTGGTTATCCCTATCAGGTTGTTGTTGGCCCTGTCTTTTTTTGTATATAATTCGTCGAATGGTGAGCCTTAGGCTGTCAAACATTCCGACCCCTTCATCCACAAAACGGAACAAAAGGTAAATGCCAATGATAAAAAGAATAGATACAATCACAGAAATTGGGGGTTTATTAAACTTACCACCTGTAATATAAGGCGGGAAATGCGAATTATGAATTTTGTATTCGCATTTAAACCTTCATAACCGAAATTATACTAATTTAAAAACCTGAAGGCGGATTTAAACTGAACCGGCAAGTTAAATTGTTCTTCAGCTTGAGCACACTTTTTTGAAAATTTTAAAGTATGTCTGTAATATTGAGCAATATCCAGAATATCGATTTGATCGAATAAACCATCTTTTGTAATTTCTATGACTTTGCGAATAAAAGCAATCTCAGATTCAACACTTCCCATATATTTGTGGGAACATATTAGGATATCCAGTTCAGAAATAAAAAGTGGCACCTGACTAAAAACTTTGTCATCTGATTGACAAACCCGGCCTTCCATCATTGTAACCAGAGTTTTAAAATACTCATCAAAGTCACATTTATGTTCCCCGTCTAGGTAGCCACTAAAATCCCTCACCTCATAGATTAACTGGTGCCGTAGAAGTGCCTTTATTTTTATATTGGATGCCTCAGAGTCAAACCAGCTAAGTACTATTTCAGGAGCTGCCAAAACCATGTCCAATGAAACTATAAACTTCTGCACCTTCTTTTTCATCATCAAAATATTTAATAATAGATTACAACGATTTTAAATTAAGATCGTTTAATCTGAGCAAAAATACTATAGTTTCTACAATGATTGTCATAATGAATTCCGGCAAGCACACTGGGGTCCGGAGTAATTCAATCAGGATAAGGCTCTGTCCAGCTCCTTCACAATTTCATTAATTTCATCTTCGATAGTATCCGGGTTAAGATCTGAAATAGATACATATAATTTATCTATATAAGAAAAGTCTTTTTTTATTTTCCTGATTTTCTCAAAACTGCTCACGTCTTCCTTTTTGATAAAACCCTTATACATAAGATTGGGAGATTCCTCAGTATAGATAACATGTCCATTTTTCGGCCGGATCAGATCAAATGTTTCTAAGTACTTTGTCATGAAGATCCAGGTATCCAATAACTCATTATTCGAAACACTTTCCGTGAAGCTGATTGTCAGTCTGTATGAATTATAGTTATTTTTGACGGATGTTTCCATCTTGTTTCCCCTCTGTTTGTTTGAACTTGATCGATTCCTTTTTACGTCTTTGTTCAATCATAAAGTAGGGATATTTAATCAGAATAAATATGAAATAATATCAATATAACTATTCTAACGGTGCGGTTTATCAAGTTCTGCCACTATAATGGTAAGCCACTATTTTCTAAAAAAACAATGGTTTATTGATGATCCATGAGAGCTCTGGGTTACTTATTTATTTTTTAATGAAAAAATTATAACTCAAAATTTAAATTGCCCTGAGTTAATATTGATACCCTCATTTTAATCCACCACCTGAACCGTAACAGCCCATTGTCCGCTATCAGGAGCTGTAAGCTTAATTCCTGAGGAACCCGGTTCTCTGGTTATTTCCTTTTCCCACTTACTTTCGTGAATATTTAACCAACGAATGGTAAGTGAGCCTGTGTTTTCAGGAACTTCCAGAACAACAGATCCACCACTTGGGAAATAAACGGCGTATTGATTGTCAGTTCCTGCCATGGCATAAGCTTCATTTTCCTGACAGTCATTAAGAAGTTCATTTGATGGCTCGGAGGAGAAAATGTTAAACTCGCCAACCAGCATGGATGCACTGCGAAGATGGGTTATTGCTGTTTCATTCAACCCAATTCCATGAGGTGGCCTGTGAAAACGGGAGGATGCAAGCCCTCCGAATATATTGCGCCATAATCTGTTAGTGGCCTCTTCTTCACTAGTACCATGATATTTTCCGTTATCGGCACCATAAATTTTAACCGTGTTCATGGGTCTTGGCTTCACACTCAGCAAATCGCGGGCTTTTTGCATATTATCCCAATGAGTTTGGCCGTCCTGATGACCATTTTGGGAGATGTCAACAAAAGAATATAATTCTGGCTGGCTGAAGGTATAGCCGTGTTCTTTATCGGTAAGGTCCCAGGCATCCCACATTTCGGTCATTTCAATTTGCTTGCCTGCGAGATCGGCATTCTTTCGAAGGAAACGGGCCCAATACTCACTCCAAAGAGGAGATTCACTGGTTTCATTGCTGATGGTGTACAATACATGATCATATTTAAGGCTGATCTCCATCATCTTTTCAACTATTTTTTCCTGGTAAGGAAGCAAAAGCTCACGATCTTCCAGTTCGGGTACCGTTCGAAAAAATGGATTTTTTCCGTCACCAGGGTGAGAACTGATGCTGGTAGGCAATCCAGATTCATCAGAATTATAATTCCTGTTATTCGAGGGATTGAAAGGATTGGCATCCCAGGCATCCCGGGCAAAATCAAAACGGTCCCAAAGCTCTATTTGCACCATTATTTTTCGTTGGGCGGTTAACTTCAGCAAATTATCAAACCTTTCCCAATACTCTTCATTCAAGTTATTTAAATCAAATAGACCTGTATCGTCGTCTTTTTGGAACCACCACATATTGCCTCCATCCCGGGAAGATAATGTATTTCGTACATAGGGTAGTACTGAAGTTAATTCATCTGAATATACTGAAACCAATTCATCTAAATGAGCTTCCAATCCATCAGGCTCTATATTGGGATGGTTAAATAGATTATCCTCGTCACTGGCACCTAACAAGAGTACTGGTTTTCCTTTATACTGCCAATACCAGGGATTCTGGAAATAAGGTTGCAGTCTGTATAGGTCACGTCCACTGAGATGATCTGGAATGTCAGGTTTTTCAGAAAGACTACCACGATTTTCATCGTATGGTGTGGAGCATCCCGATAGTCCGGCCATTATAAACAGAAGGATACCTAAAAACGTCAGCAGTAAACTATTTGGGGTAACTGCAAGATTTTGAAAATGGGGTTTCATAAAATGATTTGAGTTATAAATTACTGCCAAATAACTCTAAAAAATTGTTTTCATTGTGATAATATTAGAAAATATTTATGTTGCCGGGCATGTCATCGTATAACATTTTGGGGGAGAATGCCGTATTCAAGTGCTTTTTTTATAAATTATTTTCTATTCCCACTTGCTCACTATCAGGAACGAAAACCGTGAGATGAGAACGGGATTACCTATTTTATCAAGGTCATTTTACCCGATGTTTCCTGTCCTCCTGTTGTCAAACGATAAAAATATACTCCGCTTGAAACATTAGCATCCCAACGAACCGTGTAGTTGCCCGATGGCATGGGTTGATCAATCAACGTTTCGACGAGCTGGCCCTGAACATTGTAAATGGACAATTCAACTTGATGATGAGCCAGGGCTGCGGGAATCTTGAATCCAATCAACGTTCCTGAATTGAAAGGATTAGGATAATTCTGGTCCAGTTCAAGTCGGGTGGCTATGGTATTTGGTTCATCGGGATCGGCAGTAACAACATAGTTTCTGTTATCATAATAATGGTCACCGGATGAAAACAAATAACTGCTTTCAAAACCCGGCCTCATAGAAGGTTCATCATCGAATGTTTTAGCCCATTCCTCATCAGTAAGCCTTTTAAAATCGATGCTTACATGCTCATAATAACTCATCACCGGCCCTACAAAAGCATAGGTATTGCCATCTGCCATTTTTGTGGCCACCACCGCCAGGTTCAGCGGACCGGTTCCTGCATGCATGACCCATCCTACTCTGAGTCCTGCTTCATCATATGGAGTGGTATGGACATCGGCTACAATAAAATCTTCTTTCAAAGCTCCATCTTCCCCTGTAAAAAATAGATCGCTATACCAACCGGTCATTTCTACCCCGCACATTCTTGATTCATGGAGCATTCCCTGCAAGAATTCTTTTTCATCCCAAAAGCAGCTTGAAGCCAAAGAAGTAACCCATGGTGGATTTGCCGCGGGCTGCGGTACC